>CAIOAO010000001.1 GCA_903855985.1 uncultured Opitutia bacterium
CCACACCTCCCACCATGGCTGATAGCAATTCCATCGACGTGGAGGGCAAGGTCGTCACGGTCCTGCCGGGCACGAGGTTCAAGGTGCAGCTGTCCAACGGGCACGTCGTGCTCGCGCACATCTCGGGCAAGCTCCGGAAGAACTTCATCAAGATCGCCGCGGGTGACACCGTGAAGATGGAGATGAGCCCGTACGACCTGGAGAAGGCGCGCATCACGTTTCGCGTCAAGGAGCAGAACTCCACCTACCGTCCGCCGCCGCGCCGCCGCTTCTGAGCGCCGCCGGCTGTTTGCCGCCGCGTCCTTTTTCACGCCCTGCGGGTTGATCACAGCCCGGCTGCCCCCGCCTTTGCGAACGACATCGAGTCGTTCCTCGGCTTTCTTGGCCTCGAGCGCGGCCTGGCCAAGAACACGCTCACGGCCTATCGCAGCGATCTCGACCAGTGCGCCGCGTTCCTGGCCAAGCGCGCGGTGAAGGACTGGCGCAGCGTCACGCGGGTCCAGGCGGGGGAATGGGTGCATTCGCTGAATGGCCGCGTGGGTTCACCGGCCAGCCAGGCGCGCAAGCTCACCGCGCTGCGCGGACTCGCCCGCTTCCTCGTCCGCGAGAAGCTCCGCGACGACGATTTCACCCAGCTGCTCGCGGCGCCGAAACTTTCGCGGCGCATCCCGGGCACGCTCACGCCGGAGGAAGTCGCGCGCCTGCTGGCCGCGCCGACGGGCGGCGACGCCCGCGCGCTGCGGGACCGGGCGCTGCTGGAGCTGTTTTACTCGAGCGGACTGCGCGTGTCGGAGCTCTCGAATCTCACGCTGCAGCAGATTGACCTCGAGCAGGGTTTTATCCGTGTGTTTGGCAAGGGCTCGAAGGAGCGCGTCGTGCCGGTCGGCGGCCGGGCGGCGGATGCGGTCACGACCTGGCTTGTTTCCGGCCGGCCGCAGCTCGTCAAGGCGCGCACCGGCAGCCAGCTGTTCCTCAATAACCGCGGGTCGGCGCTGTCGCGCGTGACGCTCTGGAAGCTGGTGAAAACCTATGCCGCGCGCGCCGGGATCACGAAGAACGTGAAGCCCCACGGCCTGCGGCACTCGTTTGCCACGCACCTCCTGACCGGCGGTGCGGACCTCCGCGCCATCCAGGAAATGCTCGGGCATGCGAGCATCTCGACCACGCAGATCTACACCGCGGTCGAGACCAAGCGCCTGCTGGACCAGCACGCGAAGTTCCACCCGCGCAACCGCGCCTGACCCGCCGCCCGCATGAGCGCCATCGGCCAGTCTGCGCGACGAATTTTGACCGGGGCCGGCTATGTGGGCTCCGTCTTGGCCCCGCTGCTGCTCCTGGCGGATCTGTCCGCCAACCTGCCGCAGGACTGGTCGAATCACCTCTGGATGATCGGCTATTACGGGGACTATTTCCGCGCCCACGGCAGCCTGCCCGCGGTGATGAACACCGGACCGGCCATGGGGCTGGCCCAGCCGGTATTTTATGCGTGGTTGTTTTATCCCTGGCTCGGGATTCTGGCCGCCGTCACCGGCGCGGCGCTGGCGGTGCGTGTGACCGTCCTCGCGATGCTGGCGGTACAGTTTTTCGCGCTGGTTGCCACCGGGCGGAAAATTTTCGGCGAGACGCGCCTGGCCTATGTCGTGGCCGTCTCGGTGGTTTGGGGCACGTATTCCCTCACCAACCTCTACAGCCGCGGGGCCCTGGCGGAGTATTTCGCCACGGGGTTTTTTGTGACCGCCCTCGCGTGGGGGACCGGTGCCGTCGTGGCGGGTGACCGTCCGTCCCGCTGGTTCCAAGGTTGGCTTGCCGGATTTTTCCTGCTCCTCACCGCCGGCACGCATGCGCCGACGGCGGTCCTGGCCGCGGCCTTCGTTGCCTTGCTGGCCATCGGCGGCGGGCTGGCCGGAGGGCGGGCAACTTTCCGCCAGTGCACGGGTCGTGGGGCACTGCTGGCCGCCGCTGGATTCTTTGCCGGGGCCCTCATCGTCGCCCCCTGGGTTTACGCCAACGGACTGTTCGCCAGTAAACTTTCCCTGGTCCGGAGTGGCAGCGCCTTCATTTTCATCCCGGAAAAATGTGACTCCCTCTGGGGGCGGTTGGCGCCGTTTCCGTACGACGCCTCCGCCGTGGAGGACGGCATCAATGAGTTGGGCACCGCGTACCTGGAAGCACCGATCAATCTCGTGTTGCTGGCGCTTCTGCTCTGGAACCTCGAACTTTGCCGCCGCAACCGGGGGGAAGGTACGGTCCCCGGGGCGGCGTCCCGTCCCGGCAAGACGATCCTGGTTTTGGCCTGCGGCTGGTTTCTGTTTTTGGGTGTGCTCTCCGTGTCCCCCTGGTTCGCCGGTTTTTTCCAGGGCTTGGCGCCCTATGTTCAGTATGCCTACCGGCTCGTGAGCCACTGCAGCGCGGCGTTGCTGGTGGCCGTTTTTGCCTCGGGTGCGTGGGTGGCCCGGCAGGGTGGATACCGGCGACACTCGCGTGAGACCACCCTGATCGTGGGCGTTTGCCTCACGGTGGCGATCCTCGGGCTGGGGATCAAATTGCAGCATGCGTCGGTGGTCATTGCGGCGGAGGGCGACCGACCGGCGTCCGTCGCCCGGCGGCAGCGGGAAGTGGTCCCGGACTACACCGTGCCGGCTGCAGTGCGGGAACTGACCGACGCTGAACGGCGCGGGGCCGCCGTGGTTTCATTTCCCGTCGGCGCGAGCGGGGTGAATTTTGGCGAAGTGGGCGCGATTCAAGTCGATCAATCCCGCGCCGGCTGGGTCCGGACGAATGCCGTGGTTTTTCCCTGGCTGAAGCTGGAAAGCGACCAGCAGGGGTTAAGCGGGGACCGCCTGGCGCGGACGGAGCATTTTCTGGCCGTCTATCTGCCGGCCGGCCGGCACGAATTCCGTGCGGTCTGGCAGCCGGACCGGACCTGGACGTTGCTGAACCGCCTTTCACAGGCGGTCTTTGCCCTGGTCCTGCTGGGTACGCTGGGCTGGGCGGTGGCGCGCCGGTTCGCCAAGCGCACCGCGGCGGCGCTTACTTGATTTTACCCAGGGTGCGGGCCGCGGAGAACACGCCGTAAACGACCAACAGGGCGCCGATCGGCACGAGGATGACACCGAGTCCCGGGTCACCGTCGTGGATCACGACGCCGCCGAGGAAAAATCCGATCGGGAGGAGCACCGAGCCCCAGAGCAGGGCGAGCGACGCCGGGCGGGTGAGCTCAAAGCCCTTCACGGTGCGCAGGGTCACCCCGGCGGCGATGTTGACCAAGGCGAACAAGGTGCCGTGCGCATGGGCGAGGGTGAACATCAGCCGGCGCATCTCGACGTCGACATCGAGGTACCAGCTGAGCTTGAAGCCGTGCAGCGCCTCGAGCACCACGCCGAGCGTCAGGAAGGCAAACAAGGACCACCAGCCAAAGCGGAGATGTCGGTCGGATGAGTTCATGGGAAAAGGGGATTGGGCCCGGGGTTTCAGGGGTTATTCGGCGAGATAAACTTTCCGGTGGTTGCGCTCCTGCAGCATCCGGTCGAGCAGGTCCTGGCGGAACGAACCGTCCCTCTCGAGCATCGTCTCGGGCCGGTAGCCGCCGTTCTGATTGCGCTGCTCGAACCACCATTTCCGGTAGGTCAGCGCCACCGCCTCCTTCTGCTTCTGGTCCCCGACGGTATAGTCAAAGTCATAGCCCGAAAATCCCGGCAGCGACTGGAGCGATTTCCAGGAGGCGAAGCGCACCGCGGCGTACGGGTCGTTGAGTTCGAACGCGAGGAACGGATAGAGCCAGTCGCGGCCCGAGGCCTTTTGCGCGGGCGCCCAGCCCATGCTCCACGCCACGAGCAGGCGCTGCTCGGCATCGCCCTTCAGCAGCCACTGCACGCCCGCCGAGAGCGTGTGATCGTCGGCGGAGAGCGGCGGAGATTTCTGTCCATACCACGCCGTGAGCCGGTCCGCCGTCCACGCCAGGGACTGGTCGAGATGGCAGAGGTTGCAGGCGTTGGGCCGGCCGAGCTCAATGCTTTCGCGCACACTCGGGTTCGAAATCTGGTGGCTGCGGATGGCGCGCAGGAGACCGTAGGTCGTGTGCGGCATGTGGCAGTTGTAGCAGGTGCTGCCGGTTGACTCCGCCGGGTGGTGGGTGTGGGCCGTGAGAGCGGTCGGAGTTTTCAACGCGGGATGGCACTGGAGGCACGACTGGTTGGTCGTCACCTCGGGCTTCATCTGCTGTGAGCGCGCCCAGTCGTGCAGGGAGGCGGCGTCGGTCTGGGCCGGATGCATCTCGTGACACGACAGACAGGAGAACTTTTTGCCCTGGTAGCAGGGCGAGGCGAGCACGCCGTTCAGCTCGCGGCCGGTCACGCGCACCATGCCGTCACCCCAGAAGCGCTCGTTCATAAAATGTGGTTCCGATTTGAGCAGCGCCTCGCGTTCCTCCGGGTGGTCGGTCGTGGTCGGCTGCACCACCCAGCGTGAATCGAGTTCCTTGTCGCCCGGGCGATATTGGGCGCCGCCCCGGCTCCAGGGGATCTCTACCGCCGGGTTTTTAAACGCCCAGATGCTGTGACACTGTCCGCAGACGAGGGAGGAGGTCGGTCCGTCCATGCGCCCCGGGTTGGCGATGGTCTTATCCTCGCCCTCCGACCAGTGCAGGGCGAAGCGGCGGAGAGGGTTGCGGTTCTTCTCGATGTGCTCGCGCCCCCCGCTGTGACAGGCCTCGCAGGAGATGCCGAAATCGCTCACCTGCGAGTCGTATTTGTCCTTGGCCACGAACCGCTGGCGTCCCTGCGTCACGTGGCAGTTGTAACAGGCCACATTCCAGTCGCCGTTTTGGTAAACTTGGCCGGGCCCGGGCGGGACGAGGAAGGTGTGCTCCATCGGCGCCCATTTTTTCTCGGCCACGACATAGGCGAAGGGGAGTTGGCCGAGCGTCCGGTTCTCGCCCGTCTCCGTCCAGAAAATCTGCAGGTTGTGCGAGCCCGTGAGCAGGACGATCTGCACCCGTGGGCCGAAAGCCTCCTCCGGCGCTTCCGTCGGCTTGCTCCGGACAAAATAAGCGGGGCCCTTCCGTTCGACGCGATAATCCGTCCCGTTGAAACTGAGGTTGAGCCCATCCATGTTTGTGGCGACGTTCTCGATGGACGCCACCTGGGTCATGGTGCGGTGGAACGACGCGTGCCAGCTGGCGTAATTGCCGGGATGGCAGGACTGACAGGAATCGGACGAGGTATATTCCGGCGTCAGCTGTTTGATCGGCCGGTTCTTAGGCGGGGTGCTCTGCCAGCTGCCGGTGAGCAGGGAAATGGCCGTCAGGGTCACTCCCCAGGCCAGGGCGAGGTAGCCCAAGGGCTTCACCCACAAGTATGCCCTCGTGGGTTGAGCGGTCGGTTGGTCGTTGGGCTGTGGGGTTGCCACGCCTTGCAGCCAACCGGCGATGTCAGCTGGTGCAAAGCATTTTCCACGGCCCACCTTGCTAGGGCTGCAGCCCGGCGTGGGAAACGTGGTAGACGGCAAAGGTCGCCAGCCAATGTTCGCCCTCGTAGTGCCCGCTGAACACGTACTGCAAACCCGCCGCGGCGTGCGTGTGCAGCGATGATTCGAGGACGGACCGTCGCGGGTCGGTGGCCGCCAGCGCGGCAAGGACGCCGCGCAGGTTCCACGCCCGGTTCAGGTTCAGGCCGGCCAGGTGGATGATGCGGCCGTCGGTGGGATCGCTGACTTCCGCGGGCCGGCCCCATGCGCCCAACTCGCCGGTCCGGAGTCCGGGGATGAACCCGTCCAGCCAGGCGGAGAACTCCGCCGGCGGCAGCACGCGCCGCATGACATCCGCCACGTTCAGCCCGGCGGAGAAAAAATCCTCGCCCGAGGGTTCGTAGTTCAGCGGGTAATTGCGATCGGCGAGAAAGTAATGCCGCGCCCGCGTGACGACCAACTGTTCCAACCCCGCGTCGCCCACCGCCCGGGCATAGTCCAGGATCTGCCCCAGGGCGAAGGCGGTGTCGGGATGCAGCCCGGTGCGCACGGGATACGTGAGCCGCGGCAGGAAATCCCGGACCAGGGCCACCAGTTTTTGCTCCAATGGCGCGAGGTTTTTCGCCCAGCTGCGGGCGTCCGGATCCGCCCAGGTCTTGAGTTCGGTCGCGAGCCGCAGCGCCCACGCCCAGCCGTACATCCGTTCAAAGCCCCGGTTTTCCCTCGGCTCGAAGTAGGCGGCCTCCACCGCGAGATTTGCTGCAGTCAGGTGGGCGCCCAGCCGGGCGCGGATCTCGGCGGCCTCCGGCAGCCCCGGGCAGACCCGCAGCAGCCGGACGAGCAGCCAGTGCCCGTGCACCGCCGAGTGCCAGTCGAAGCAGCCATAAAACGCCGGGTGCATGGCCGACGGACTCATGATGTCCACCGGGCCGCGCAGCACTTCCGCCGGCTTGTTGGGGTATTCGCGGTCAATCCCGTGTAACGCGAGCCGGGCAAAGGCGGAGGCGCGGGTGAGATCCAACGGGGTGGGCATGGCCGACGAGAACGAAAAATTCCCGCGGCGTCGAGTGCGGCGGATTTGCATTACCGGAGTTCCTTCGCTCATTCCGCGACATCATGGTCGCCCTGCTCTCCGCCGCTGCCACCTCGTCCACCGATGAGTCCCTGATTGATGCGTACTCGCATGCGGTCTCCGGTGCCGTGGCCGCCGCGCATCCGGCGGTGGTCCACATCGAAGTGGGTGGCAAAGATTCCTCCTCCGCCCAGCCGGCGGCGGAACGGGCCGGTGGCACCGGCTCCGGATTTTTCATCTCCCCGGACGGCTACCTGCTCACCAACAGCCATGTCGTCCATGGCGCGAAGGAACTGAAGGTGTTCCTCGCCGACGGTCGCAAGCTCGCGGCCGACCTCGTCGGCGATGATCCCGACACCGATCTCGCCGTGCTCCGCGTGAGTGCCGACGAACTCTCCTTCCTTACCCTCGCGGACAGCGCCGCGGTGCGGCCCGGCCAGATCGCCATCGCGATCGGCTCGCCGATGGGATTCCAGCAGACGGTCACCGCCGGCATCGTCAGCGGACTCGGTCGTTCGCTGCGCGGGGCCTCGGGGCGGCTGATTGACAATGTCATCCAGACCGACGCGGCGCTCAACCCCGGCAACTCCGGCGGCCCGCTCGTCAACACCCGCGGCGAGGTCATCGGCGTGAACACCGCCATCATCCGGCCCGCCCAAGGCATCTGCTTTGCGATCGCGAGCAACACCGCCCGCTGGGTCCTCGCCTGGCTCATCAAGGACGGTCGCATCCGCCGCAGCTTCATCGGCCTTGCCGGGCAGAACGTGCCGCTCATCCGCAAGGTCGCGCGCTACCATCACCTCAGGCAGGAGACGGGCGTGCTGGTTGCGGGGCTGGAGGCGGGCAGCCCGGCTGCCCGCGCCGGCTTGCTGGAGGGGGACATCGTGCTGGCACTCGACGACGCGCCCACGCCGGCGGTGGACGCGCTGCACAAGCTGCTGACGGGCGACCGCATCGGCGAACGCGCCATCGTGACTTTCCTGCGTGGCGTCGAGCTGCGCCGCCACGCGATCATCCCGCTGGAGATGCCGGCGCGCAGCTAGGCAGTGCGAGCGGTCAGCGATCAGCTGTTTCCAGCAGCTTCGCGCTTTGTCCGCCGTTGACGGCTGAGAGCTGAATGCTGATAGCTGAACGCTCAAAGCTCACCACCATGGCCACGCCCTCCGACCAGAATTTTCAGGATTACAAAAACGCCGAGAAAAAGGCGCTCGAGCTGCTCGCCGCGATGAAGGCCGTGAGTCCGAAAAAGACGGACATCGAACTCGCGCTCCTCGTGGCGGTCTTCGAGTTGCACAAGGGTCTGCTGCCCGCCGAGACGATCGGCGCCATCGTGCAGGGCCACCTCAAGACGCTGCTGCCGTTCTACGCGGCGAAGAAGGCGCCGGCTGCCACCAACTGACGGCGGACGAATGACGGCGGGATGACGGGCCGCCGGCCTTACTTGGACTTCGGGTCCTTCACCACCTCGAGTGGGCCGACTTTCACGTGCCCCGCGGGCACCTCGTCCCGGACGATCAACTCATGGTCGTGGTCGATCGGCTGGTCGAAGTGCGGCGCCCCGGCCGCGAGCAGTTTTTCGTAGATCTCGTTCAGGTCGCGGTGATCGGGGTCGTCGACGTTCATGGTCGTCATCCACAGCATCACGGGCTTGGCCTCCGGGTCCGGCGAGTAGCGCCAGGCGCGGACCTGGATGATGAGTTTCTCCTCGTCCGCCCGCTGGCGCTTCATCTCATCGCCGATGGAGAAGAAAATCTCATTCACGGGCCAGGGGTGGAACTTGTCACTGTTCGTCAGGTTGTTGTGCGCCTTGCCGATATCGTCGTCGGAGTAGGGATTGGGCAGGTAACCCCGGCCATACTCGACGGTGATGATGATCTGGGGCTGCTGGTCCGGCGACACGGGCTTGAACCCGTGGGCCACGAGCTGGCGGTTCAGCTCCCGGGCGATGGCGATGGCATTGACCTCCTTGATCAGCGCGGCGACCGACGGATGCGGCGAGACCGAGGCGAGCAGGTAGATGTTCTGGTGCTTGGAAATATCCCGGGCATAGGCGAGGTCGTGCTTCCGCTTGCGGTGCTCATCCACGTCAATGCCGGACCGCACGCTGATATCCAATGCGGTCGTGTTTTCCTGCGCTCGCACCAGCGGGAAAAAAAGCAGCACGGCGGCAAGCCAGGCCAACAGCGGGGGTTTCATCACGGGGCGGTTTTCCCAAGGGGCATGCTGCGTGGAAAATGGAATTTTGGCGGGAAACGCGTCAACCCGAATCACCGGAGGGTCAGGCCGCTTTCCCCGTGTAGTCGGCGTCGCGGGTTTCCCGGCTCAGGGCGAGGGCCAGCAGGGTCAGCAGGGCTGCGCCGCTGAGATACCAGCCCACCGCCGGCAGGCCATGGTGCAGGGCCAGCCAGGTGGCGAGGTAGGGTGCCAGCGAGGCGCCGAAGATGCCGGCGAGATTGAAGCACAGGGACGACCCCGTGTAGCGTACCGCCGGGGGAAAGAGCTCAGAAAGGACCGTACCCAGCGGACCGTAGGTCGCACCCATCAGGGCGAGGCCGACGATGAGCGTCAGCAGCACGCCGTTGGGCCCGGCGCTGAACAGCGGGCCGAAGGCCAGCCCGAACAGGATGATGCTGGCCGAGACCAGCATCAGGGTGCGCCGCCGGCCATGGCGGTCGGCCAGCACGGCGGAAACCGGGATCAGCAGCGCGAAAAACAGCACGCCGGTCATCTGGAAGACGAGGAACTGCCCGCGCGTGTAGCCCAGTTTGCTGGTGCCCCAGCTCAGGCAAAACACGGTGAGCAGGTAAAACAGCACGAAGGTCGCGAGGGCCATCACGGTCCCGAGCACGACCGCCCGGGCGTGGTGCCGGCACACATCCACGAAGGGCACCGCCACGCGGGTGTGCTGCTGCACCGTCTGCTGGAACACCGGCGTCTCCGTGATCTTCAGCCGCACATACAACCCGACGAGCACCAGCACGCTGCTGGCGACAAACGGGATGCGCCAGCCGAAGCTCAGGAACTGCGCATCCGTCAGCGTGGATGACAGCAGCAGGAAGATGCCGCCCGACGCGAGGAAACCGAGCGGGGCGCCGAGCTGCGGAAACATCCCGTACCACGCGCGTTTCCCGGGAGGGGCGTTTTCCGTCGCGAGCAGCACGGCGCCGCCCCATTCGCCACCAAGCCCGAGGCCCTGGCCGAAGCGGCAAACGGCGAGCAGCACCGGCGCCAGCATGCCGATCGAGGCGTAGGTCGGGAGCAGACCGATCGCCACCGTCGAGACACCCATCGTGAGCAGCGCGGCGACCAGCGTGGCCTTGCGTCCGATGCGGTCGCCGAAATGCCCGAACAGCACCGAGCCGATTGGGCGGGCGAAAAACGCGAGGGCAAAGGTCGCGAGCGATTGCAGCGTGGCCGCCGCGGGGTCGGTGGCGGGAAAAAACTGCTTGGGGAAAACCAGCACCGCCGCCGTCGCGAAGATGTAGAAGTCGAAAAACTCGATGGTGGTCCCCGCCAGGCTGGCCAGCAGCACGCGGCGCGGGGAATTGGCCGGCGGGGTCGGGGCGGGGAGGGGCGGGGTCATGCGGGGCGCGGGGTGACGGAAGCGGGCCCGGTTATGCCGGTCACCCCCCGCGCGTCAACCGCCCGTCCATGACGAAATTTCCACCGTGACCGGGGGCCTACTTCTTCGGGTCCTGCACGACCTCCACCGGGCCGACGTTCACGTGGCCGGTGGGGGCGGCGGTGTTGATGATGACTTCCTGCTCCCGGCCGATGTGACGGTCAAAATACGGGGCGCCCTGCTCGAGCATCTTGCCGGCGATCTGGTTCAGGTCGCGGTGGTCGGGATCGTCCACGAACATCGTCGTCATCCACAACAGCTTCTCCTTTTTCTTCGGGTTCACCGGCGGGGGATATGCCCAGGCGCGGACCTGGACGAAGAGCTTTTCGTAGCTCATCCGGATGAGCTTTTCATTCAGGCCGACGAAATGCGCGTGCGTGGGCCAGATCTGCATCCCGCCGGTGTCCGAGAGGCCGGTGTGCTCCTTGTCATCCTCGGCGTTGGTGTAGGGATTGGACAGCAGGCCGCGGCCGTATTTCACCGTGATCACGATGTCGGGCTTCTGGCCCGGCCGGATGGCGTGAAACCCGTGGGCCTCGAGCTGCGCGGCCACCTGTTGGGCCAGGGCGCCCGCATCGATCGGGCGCAACAGACGCTCGCCGGTTTTTTCCTCCGACACCCGCACCAGGTAAAAATTACGGCCCCGTTTGGCGTCCGGCCCGTCGGCCGGGTCGTGGTCGCGTTTCTGTTGCTCATCCCAGTTCACGCCCGAGCGGACGTTGATGTCCAGGGTGGTGTTGGAGTCCTGCGCCCGGACGGTGAAAGTGAACAACAGGGTGCCGGCGAGCAGCAGGGGAGGGAGGCGTTTCATGAAAGGTGGGGGTGTTTCCTGAGACGCTACCGGCGGAGGGTGGGTTTCCCGCGTCCGGACCGTCAACGGGAAATCAGCCGCGCCTTGACTGCCCCACGGCGGATTCCAGAAAGAGGCATGAAGAAAGCGAGCGCACCCCCGTCCGCGGCCCGGCCTTCGCCGGTGGCGGCGCTGGAATGGCTGGGGTTCGCGGTGCTGGCGGGCCTGGTGGTTTACTTTCTGGCGGTGTCGTGGCGCAAATGGCCGGACCCGCTGATCGACTTTGGCCGCGAGCTCTACCTGCCGTGGCGGCTGGCCAACGAGGCGGTGCTTTACCGCGACGTGGATGATTACTACGGGCCGCTGTCGCAGTATTTCAACGCAGGGCTGTTCAAGCTGTTCGGCCCGGGCCTGATGGTGCTCGTGACTGCCAATCTGGTGGTTTTCACGGCGATCCTCGCGGTGATTTACCGCTTGTTCCGCCGGGCATGGGGTCCGGGCGCGGCGTGGGTTTCGGCGGCGGTCTTCATCGCCGTCTTCGGTTTTTCCCAGCTCGTGGGCATCGGCAACTACAACTACGCCACCCCGTACGCGCATGAGGCCACGCACGGGTTGCTGGTGTGCCTGCTGCTCGTGGCGGTGCTCGCTTCATGGGTGGAACACGCGACGCCGCGGCGGAGTTTTGTCGCCGGCCTGTTGTTCGGGTTCAGTGCGGTGCTGAAGCCGGAGATCATGCTGGCGGCGGGGCTGGTCACCGGTGTCGCGTTCATTGGGCAGCGCTGGTTCCGGCGTCCGCTGGGTCGGCCGGCGATCGGAGCCTGGCTCCTGGGCGCGGTGCTGCCGACGGCGGGGTTCGCGGTCTATTTTTCGACCAAGGTGCCCTGGGCCGAGGCGGGTCAATTCGCCTGTCGCGCGTGGCTGAACGCGGCCAGCTCGACCCGCTTCATCGGCGACCCGGTGCAGACGGGCTTCCTCGGTTTCGACTCGCCCGGACCGCACGCGCTGGAGCATGCCGGGGCGACGCTGCTGGCGCTGTTGCTGCTCGCCGTGATCGGGGCCGGCGCGTGGCGGGTGGATCGCGCGACCGACCCCGCCCGGCGGTGGCTGCTGCTCGGCGGGCTGGCGGTGGGGCTGGGGGTCGTCGCGGTCAAGGTGCTGCCCTGGGTCTCTGCCGGGCGCTGCCTGCTTGGGCTCGCACTGATTTATGCCGTCGTCAGTGCGGTCACCGTGCTGCGTGCACCCAAGGCCGGGGCCGGTTCCCCGGTGCCGCTGCTGCGCCTGCTGCTCGCGGTGCTCGCGGCGGCCCTGTTGAGCCGGATGCTGCTCAACGGCCGCATCCACCAGTTCGGATTTTACCAGGCGGCGCTGGCCGCGCTGCTCGTGCCGGCGGTGCTGCTCGGCGAATTGCCGGAACGACTCGGCCTGGGAAAGTGGGGCCGGGGCATGGCCATCGTGGGCTGTCTCGCCCTGCTTGGACCCGGGGTCGGGTATTTTGCGGGCCAGTCGCGGCAGCTGCTGCAGTTGAAGACGCACGCCATCGGGGAGGGCCGCGATCGATTCCTGGCCTACCCGGCGACGACGGACCCGACCGGCGAACTCGTCGGCGCGGCCAGCGACTGGCTGCGGGCCGCGCCCGGTGGCGCGGCGGCGGCGCTGCTCGTGCTGCCCGAGGGTGAAATGATCAACTACCTCGCCCGGCGGCCGAGCCCGGTGGCGCCGTTTTTCTTTTTTTCCGCAGCGACGAGTGGCGGACGTGAGGCGGCGATCGTGCGGGACCTCGCGCAAAGACCGCCGGACTGGATCGTGCTCGTGAGCCGCGACCTGCGCGAATACGGGGTGCAACGCTACGGTGAAAGCCCGGAGCAGGGCGGCCAGATCCTCGACTGGGTGGGGGACCGCTACGAGGTTGCGGCCACCTTTGGCGGCGATCCGCTGGATTTCCGGCAGCGCGGGTTGATGATCCTGCGCCGCCGGCGCTGAGCCGGGCTCAGCCCGCGGTTACGCGGGCGGCGAGCATCGGGCGGTACGCGCTGCGATACGACCATGCGAGGAAGAGCTCGAGGGCGAGGAAGACCGTGGCCATCGGCAGCCCCGTGCGCTCGAGGCAGGCGTGAAACAGGATGCTGTTGAGGATGAAGGGCGCAAACAGCGCCAGGGCCAGCGGCACGAAGCGATTCGTCACCAGCAGCACTCCCGAGACGAGCAGGGTCGCCCCGATCAACGGCATCATGTAGCCGCTCTTGAACAGCGCGCCGGCAAACGCCATCGCGCCGTCGGAGATGGGCGTCTTGGGCTGCGGGATGAAATTGAAAAACAGGTTGAGCCCGAAGACGACGAGCGGGAGGCCGAGAACGTAGCGGGCGATGGCGGCGAGGACGCGGCCCTTGGATTGGCCGGACGCGGGCGGGGTATTGGATTCCATATTTTTGGGGTGATGTGTTTTTCCGGCCGTTCAGCAGAACATC
>CAIOAO010000002.1 GCA_903855985.1 uncultured Opitutia bacterium
CAGGGGGCAGGGGGCAGGGGGCAGGGGGCAGGGGGCAGGGGGCAGGGGGCAGGGGGGTGCTAATATCGGTTTCTTGCTCCCTGCTCCATGCTCCCTTTTTTCGCCCGGTTCTGACCGGCCTTACCCGAGCAGGTTCTTCAGGGCGGCGAGGTATTTCTCCTGGGTGCGCGAGATGACCTCGGCCGGGAGGCGCGGGGCGGGCGGGGTCTGGTTCCACTTGAGGGCGATCAGGTGGTCGCGGACGAACTGCTTGTCGTAGCTCGGCGGTGACTGGTTCGGCGCGTAGCTGTCGGCGGGCCAGTAACGCGACGAATCGGGGGTGAGCACCTCGTCGATAAGGAAGAGGTTGCCCGCGGTGTCGGTGCCGAACTCGAACTTCGTGTCGGCCAGGATCATCCCGGCCTGCTTCGCGCGCTCGTGGCCGAACAGGTACAGCGCGAGGCTGACGGTCTTCACCTGGTCGTAGAGCTTCGCGCCGATGGCGGCGGCGCCCTGCGCGTCGTTGATGGCCTCGTCGTGCTGGCCCTTGGGGGCCTTGGTCGTCGGCGTGAAGATGGGGGCGGCGAGGCGGTCGGCCTGACGCAGGCCGGCGGGCAGCTTGATGCCGCAGACCGCGCCGGTTTTTTGATACGAGCTCCAGCCGCTGCCGATGAGGTAGCCGCGGGCGACGCACTCGATGGTGAGCGGCTTCAGCTTGCGCACGACCATGCTGCGCAGCTGCAGGTCGCGGGAGAGCTTGTACTTGTGGGCGAGCAGGCCGGCCTGGTCGGGGAGCAGGTGGTTCTGGATCAGCGGGCTGGTCTGGGCGAACCACCAGTTGCTCATCTGGGTCAGGATGATGCCCTTGCCGGGGATGCCGTCGGGCAGGATCACGTCGAAGGCCGACAGCCGGTCGGTCGCCACGAGCAGGAGGGCGTCACCGAGGTCGAAGATCTCGCGGACTTTGCCCGACGCGATGCGCGGGTAGGGCAGGCCGTCAATGGAGGTCACCGCGGTTTGCGGGAGGGCGGCGGAGATTTCGGCGAAATCCATGGGGTGGGTGGGGAGTGACAGGGAAAATGAAAGGGCGGGGGGATGGGAATCTGAAAGTGGATGAAACTACGCGCCGGCTCAGGGCAGGCCGAGGGTTTTGAAGGCGGCCCGCATGTAGCCCATGGCGTAGGCCATGCCCGCGTGCCAGGGCGCGCCGCAGTTCATCTGGGGGGTGTGGTCGGGGATCAGTACCCCGGTGAAGCCGTTGCGTTTCAGGATCGCGAGGACGCGCAGCATATCCACGTCGCCGTCGTCGATGAAGGTTTCGCGGTAGTGCGGGACCTTGCCGGTGACGTTGCGAAAGTGCACGTAGCCCAGCCGTTGCTGCCGGCTGTAGGTGTCCACGGTCTCGTAAATGTCGCCCTCGGTCATCTCCGCCAGCGAACCGATGCAGAACTCGAGCTGGTTGGAGCGGCTCGGGGCGAGATCGATGAGCCGCTGGTAGTGGCTGGGCTGGTAAACCAGCCGCGGCTGGCCGCGCACGGTGGGCATCGGCGGATCGTCTGGATGCGCCGCGAGCACAACGCCAGCCGCCTCCGCCACGGGCAGCACTTCCTCGAGGAAGCGCGCGAGCCGGCGCCAGAGTTCGTCGGAGGAGATCGTGGGCAGGTTGCCGGCGGGGGCATTGGGGTCCACGACCATGTTCCATACCATGCCGTTGGGCACAGGCAGGTCGTAGCTGCCCTCCATGCCGACAGATGTCGCGCCGCCGCGGGCGTAGGGGGCCTTGGTCCGGCCGGCCACGCCGGCGAGGCTGAAGTTGTAACCCATCACCGGGATGCCCGCCTCGCCCATCCGGCGGAGGATGGTCTTCACGTTTTCGATGTGCGCGGCGCGGCGCGGACCATCGAGCAGGATGTCATGCCAGTGCGCAGGGTCGAAATTCTCGATCGCCTCCAGCTTGAGCCCCTCGGCCTCGATGCCCTGGCGGATGGCGGTGAGCTCGGCGGTGGTCCAGAGCTGGTTCGGATCGCCGGCGAGGCCCCAGCCGAGGTCGGTGCCGGTGGGCTGGTCGTCGCGCGTCGCGTGGGCCCCGCCTTTGAAGTAGTCCACGAGGTGCGCCACGAGGTGGGTCGCGCCGGCCTGGCGCGCGAACTGGAAGTTCTCGCGGGTGAGCATGTGGCGGTAGAGGCCGAGTCCGAGTTTCATGAAGGAGCTGTTGAGCTAGAGAGGCGCCCGCCAAAAAGCGACGCGGGTTTACAGGCATCTTTTGCGCGGGTTGGCGGACGGGGCTCGCCCGCGGGCGGGACTTGCTCTCATCCTGCGCGGCTCGAACCCTGCTCACCCCTCCCGAATGGAAACCTCCTCCCCGGCCCGCGCGACAAAATCCCCGATCCAGGGTCTGCGCTGGTACATCGTCGGCCTGCTCTGTCTGGCGTCGGAGCTGAACTATTTCGACCGGCAGACGCTCTCGGTCCTGGCGCAGACGATCCAAAACGACCTGCACCTGACCACGGTGCAGTACGCCGACATCACCTCGTGGTTCCTGGTCAGTTACACGGTGATGTACCTGGTGACCGGGCGGATCGTGGACGCGATCGGGGTGCGGTGGTCGTTCCTGATTTTTGTGACGGGGTGGTCGGTCGCGACGATGCTCCACGGGTTGGCGCACACGGCGGCGCAGCTGTCCGCCTATCGTTTCCTGCTCGGGGCGATGGAGGCGGCGATCTTTCCCGCCGGGATGAAGGCGGTCGCGGAGTGGTTCCCGCTGCGGGAGCGCATTCTCGCGACGGGCATTTTCAACGGCGGCACGTCGGTGGGCGGGGCGCTGGCGGCTCCCGTGGTTGCGGGGATTGCGCTGACCTGGGGCTGGCGCGCGGCGTTTGTTTTTGCCGGGTTGCTCGGGTTTGTCTGGGTCGTGGCGTGGCTGCTGGTTTATCAGCGGCCGCGCGACCATGCGCGGCTGGGCGCGAAGGAGCTGGCGCTGATCGAGTCGGACACGGCCGGCGCGCCGCCGGCGGCGAAGGTTTCCCTGCGGCAACTGCTGGGGATGAAGACGGTGTGGGGCTGCATGCTGGTGCGGGCGGTGACGGATCCCTTCACGTATTTTGTCCTGTTTTGGATTCCGAAGTACCTGCAGCAGGAGCGCGGCTTCAGCCTGGCGGACATCGGCAAGCTGAGCTGGATCCCCTTTGTCGGGCTCGCGCTGGGCAATCTCACGGGCGGGGCGGCGCCGGCGCAGCTGATGAAGCTGGGCTGGAGCTACAACCGCGCGCGCAAGACGATGATCGGGCTCGCGTCCACAGTGATCCCGATCTGCTGCCTGTCGCTCACGCAGGTGCCCAGCGCGGGAGTGGTGCTGGGGCTCATCAGCGTGGCGGTTTTCTTTCATGCGGTGTGGCTGAACATCGCGCTGCCGGCGGAAGTGCTGCCGTCGCACGTCGTGGGCACGGTGACCGGCGCCGCCGGCTGCCTGGGCGGCATCGCGGGCATCATCGCGCAACAGCTCACCGGCTGGACGGTGCAAAACTACTCCTTCACCCCGCTGTTTATCGTCGGATCCGTGCTGCACCTGACCGCCTTCGCCCTGGTGGGCCAGATGGTGGGCAAACTTGGCGTGGTGCAAACGGTGGGCCCGGCGCCGGCCCGCGTGGCGGCGGCCTGAGGATCGAGGGCGCGGGATCTGAACCGGAACCCGCGGGGGCGGCGGAGTTTCACTTTCCCCCGTATTTCCCCTCGTATTTTCACCTTGCCCGGGCGGGGGTGCGCCGTAAGGTGCGCGCTCCGCGGTTAGTCCCCATCGTCTAGCCCGGTCAGGACGCCTCCCTTTCACGGAGAGAACCGGGGTTCGAATCCCCGTGGGGACGCCAGCCTTCGCCCGGCGCGACAGCGCGGCGAAGGCTGCCACGACGAAACCCGCGTCCAGCGGGTGAAGGCGGGCTGAGTCCGGGGAACGGGCTACGGCTGGCCAGCCCGTCCTGGCGATCAAACGAATTACTGGACCGACCCGGACTCCACGTCGGACTTGGTGATGGCGTGGCGGTAGGCGAACATGCGCTCCAGTTGGCGGCGCGCGAGGGCGGCGCCGAACCAGCGGCCGAGGAAGCCGCAGGGGAGGCGGTAGTGAATTTCGTCCGTCAGCACGCTCGCGTGATCGCCGTCCGGATCGATGCGGTGGAGGTGTTCCCATTTCGTGAACGGGCCGCTCAGCAGCACGTCACGGAACTGCCGGCCGGCGAGGTAGTCGCGGTGGATGATTTCCCACCGCGTCCAGATCGGACCGATCTTCGTCCGCAACGACACCCGGGCGCCGTCGCGGATCCCGCCGGTCTGGGCGATGACCTCGACCTTTTCCCATGGCGGACACAGCCGCTCGAAGGCGCCAGGGCGCTCGTGCCACGCGAACACCTCGGCCGCAGGCCGCCCGATGCGAACGGACCGCCGGAAGATTTCGTCAGGCACGGGGGCCTCCGATCCGGGGCGAACAGAGCAACGCAGTGAAACCACGATTCATTGGCACCAGTCTTCCCCGGTTTTCCCGGCAACGCAAACGGGCAGGGAACGGCCGGTTGCGGTTCTGCCGGTAACGTGTAGCCTGCGGGGTGAAACCCTTTCAGCCGATGGCCGTGTGGAGTCTCGTAGTCCTGTTTTCACTCGCCGGCTGCTCCACCATGAACACCCCGCCGCTGCGCACCGTCGCCCATGTTGACCTCGATCGCTACCTCGGCCGCTGGTACGTGATCGCGAACATTCCGTACTTCCTCGAGAACGGGAAGGTCGCCAGCTACGACACCTATGCGAAGCGCCCGGACGGGAAGATGGACAATATCTTCACCTTTCGGAAAGGCGGCTTCGATGCGCCCGAGCAAAGCTGGCACGGCACGGCGCGGGTGACGAACTTGGTGACCAATGCCGAGTGGAAGGTGGGCTTCATCTGGCCGGTCACCAGCACCTATCTCGTGCTGGAATTGGATCCTGATTACCGCTGGGCGGTGGTCGGCACGCCCGGCCGCGGGCTGCTCTGGATCCTCGCGCGCGAGCGGCAGCTCTCCGCCGCCGACTACGAGCATATTCTCGGCCTGATTGAGCAGCAGGGCTTCGACCGCACAAAAATCGTGCCGGTGCCGCAGCCAAAGTAGCCCACGACGCGGAGCTCGCCGGCCTTTTTTGCCCCGGCCGGACCGGTTCACTCCGGCTCGGCCGCCGGGACCGGCGTGCGGGACCGGTCGGCGGCGCGCCGCTTGGCCTTGGCGATGTCGGCGGGGCTCATGCGTTCCATCAGCCGCTTCGCCGCCGCGGGCTGGCGCTCGAGAATGAAGCCGGCGGCGGGGTCGGTGCCCAGTAGCGCGCGATTCTCCGCCTCGAGCAGCAAGGTCAGCCCTTCGACATCGTCCCGTGGCAGAATGCGGTCGTTGATGTGCATGACCCCCAGGCTGAGCAGCGCGGCCAGCGAGCCATGGCGCGCGGCCCGCCGGTACCAGGTCAGGGCCTGGGTATAGTCCGGTGCCACGCCGCGGCCGTATTCCAGGTCCACGCCGAGGTTGTATTCGGCCTGCACCTCGCCCGCAGTGGCGAGGTCGGCGTTGATTGCGTGGGATCGGGCTGCATCGGCCGTGGTGCCGAGACCTCGGAGGTACATTTCCGCCAGCCGGAAGCCGGCCTCGAGGTTGCCCATCTGGTACTGTTGCTCGTACGCCGAGAACGCCGTCGGGTAGTCCTTCGCGCGCAGGGCCTCGTCGGCGGGACTGAGGTCGGCCTGGGTGACCTGGCCGTTCTCATCCAAGTACAGCATCGGCAGGTACGTGCCCGCGGGCTCCTTGTGCCAGTACATCCCGGTGCGCCGGTGCTCGGCGGGATCCGTGAACGTGAGCCGGTAGCCGCGCATCCGGATCAGCGTTGGCGGCCGGTCGGGAAACGGATCGCTCTCAAACAGGCGCATCACGTCCGGGTTGCGGGTGAGCAGGTGCGCGGCTACGGCGGGCATGAGCGGGGATTTTCTCCCGGTCCAGCCGAGGATCTGGACGGTCGCCTCAAAGCGGGCGTACCACGGCGCGATGAACGGGGAGACCCGGTCCTCCCGCTGCGGGATGTAGCGGAACGGATAGGCGCGCCAGGTCAGGCCGCCGTCGTTGGAGCCCTCGAATTCCACCTGGTAACGGATGGGGTCGAAGCTGGCGTAGAGGAAATAACCGTTGGCGCTGCGGAATTCCCAGAGCTGGTGCACGGGCCAGGTGAGCGCATAGGGGAGGTTGTCCACCACGACGCCGCAGGCCTTCGCGAGGAAAAACAGGGTGAGGTAAAAATGAAACCAGAGCACGACGCGCAGCCCGTGGAGCCGGAAGGCCCCGATCGCGCGGGCGGACGAGGCGGAGGCCGTCGCCGCGAGGTGCGCGCCGAGTTTCCGCAGCCGCAGCCGGGCCGCGGCGGCGACCAGCATCTGGTCGTCGAAGAGCAGGAGGCCCATGCCGATGGCGGCGACGTTGAGCCAGCCGAAGTTGCTCGTGATCTGGATGCCGGCCTGCAGCGCGAACCAGGTCCAGAAGGCGAACCACCGCCCGCGCCGGCCGCCGAACACCGCCAGCACCGGCGCCAGGAGCTCCGCGACGAACGTGAGCACGATTTCAAAGATGTGGTACGCGTGCGGCAGCGAGTGGTCGATGTAGCCGAAGATGGTCGGGAACGGGCTGGTCTCGTACATGACCTCCATCGCCGTGAAGTTGCGCCAGTGCGGGTCGCCGGACGTGAGCTTCACCAGGCCCGCCTCGAACATGACGCGGAAGAGCAGCCAGCGGACCATGAGGAGGGCAATGGGCCGCGGGGGTGATGACGCCCCCAGCCCGGGGCGGAGCCCGGCCGGTGCGAACGGGATGAGCAGCAGCGCGGCCTCGAGCATCAGCCGGTCGAGCTGCGCCGCGGAAAACACCCGCCAGGTGGAAACGAACGAGACGAAGATCGCCCAGCAGGCGAAGAGCGCCAGGCGCGGCCACAGGTTCAGGACCAGCGCCAGTGCCGCGACGAACCCGGCCCAGGCGAGGAACCAGATCATCCCCGCGCTCGTGCCGAGCCAGAAGAGACTCGGCGCCCGGATGAACGCCTCGAAGGCATGGGGAAACGACTGGTGGAGCTGGGTGAAGAATTCACCCAGCGGGGCGATGCCATGCGGGCCGATCAGCGCCTGACCCTCGCGGAGGATGCCGGCAAAGACGTAAAGAAACACGATGCCCACGGCGCGCAGAACGATCCAGCGCGGCCACAGGTAGGTGGCATTTCCGGCGTCACCCGCGAACTCCCGGAGCCGGAACCAGGTTTCCCGGGCCCAAGCCGACGGTCCGGACGCTGACGCGGGCGTCAGGTCCGGTTCCGGCCTGGCGGAGTTCGGCGAGGGGCTGGGGGTGGCCATGGGGATTGGCGGGGGAGTGTTGCGGGTGCTTGGACCGTGGCAATCCTGCACCGGGGGCGGGTTTTTTCCGCGGGGCTTGCTTCGACGGGGTCAGGACTGATGCTGATTCTTCGCGTTTACCTCATGAGCGTTACCTCTTCGTCCACCCCGTCAGTCATGCGCAAGACCTGGCGCGCCGGCACACTCACTTACACCACCGGGGCGCTGGTCGTGCTGTTTCTGTGGCTCCTGATCGGCGATTTCTCGTGGCAGATGAAGGAGCGCGGGACGCAGCCGGTGGTGCAGGTGATGCTCCGGCAGTTCAAGGTGTCGGACCTGCTGACGGGTTTCCTGGTGCTCGCGCTACCGGCGGCGATCGGGATTTTCCTCACCCCGATCATCAGTTATCGCAGCGACCGGCACCGTGGCCGGTGGGGGCGGAGAATTCCGTTCCTCCTGGCGACGGCGCCGGTCACGACGCTGTCAATGTGCGGCATGGCGTTCAGCCCGATGATTGGCACGTGGCTGCACGGCCGGATGGGGTGGAGCCCGGAGGCGCTTAACCTGACAGTGATCCTGGTGCTCGGCTTTTTTTGGACGCTGCTGGACTTCGCGACGGTGGTGGCGACGGCGTTGTTTGGGGCGCTGGTGAACGATGTGGTGCCGCGAGCGTTGATCGGGCGGTTTTACGGGCTGTTCCGCGTGGTGAGCCTCGGGGCGGGAATCATTTTCAACGGCCTGGTGATTGGCCACGCCGAGGCGTATTACGTGCCGATCCTCGTCGGGGTGGGATTGCTGTTTGGCGTCGGCATCACGGTGATGTGCCTGATGGTGAAGGAAGGGGAGTACCCGGCGCCGCGGGTCCCGGTGCCGGGGGAAAGGCGCGGTTTCATCATCGCGGTCAAAACCTACGCCCGGGACTGTTTTTCCAAGCCGTACTACCTCTGGGTTTACGCCGCGATGGGTTTCGCGCTGCTGGCCTTCGGGCCGGTCAACCTGTACGCGATTTATGCCCGGGAGAGCTTCGGCCTGTCGCTCGCGACCTACGGCAAGTATACCTACGGGGCCTATTGCTGCTCACTGCTGCTGGCTTACCCGCTCGGCTGGATGGCGGACCGCTTTCATCCGCTGCGGATGGCGGTGGGAACGCTGGTCGTGTATGCGGCGGTGATGGCGGTGGGTTATTTCGGTATCGTCGGGCCGAAGAGCTTCGGCGTCGTGTTCCTGCTGCACGTGGTGTTGTCGGGATGTTACTTCACGGGCGCGGCGGCGCTGGGGCCCATGCTGTTTCCGAAATTGAAATTCGCCGAATTTGCCTCGGCCGGGGCCGTGTTGATTGCGGTCGGCAATATCCTGCTCGGCCTGCTGCTGGGGTCGTTTCTGGACCTGCTGGGACACGACTACCGCTTCACCTTCGGGCTGGGCGCGGTGATCGCGTTGCTGGCGCTGGGCTCGACGCTGGTGGTTTACCGGCGGTTCCAGGCGCTCGGGGGCATGCAGGGTTACGTGGCACCGGAGTGAGCCCCCGGCCATTCCCGGGCTTGCCCCGGGACGGTGACTTCCCATGTTCGGCGCAACCCCGGTTCATTGCCCCATGAATACTGCCGCTACCCGTACCCCCTGGATTCGCCTCGCCGGCTGGAGCGCCGTCAGCCTGCTCGGTGCCGGCTCGGTCGCCACGCTCGCCTGGTCGCGCGGCGAGACCGTCAGCGCCCTTTGGATGGTCATTGCCGCCGCCTGCGTGTTTGCGGTCTCCTACCGTTTTCACTCCGCCTGGCTGATGGCGAAGGTGCTCACGCTCGACGAGCTGCGGGCGACGCCGGCGGTGGTGCACGAGGATGGACGCGATTTCGTGAAGACGAACCGCTGGGTGGTTTTCGGCCATCATTTTGCGGCGATCGCGGGTCCCGGCCCGCTGGTCGGCCCGGTGCTGGCGGCCCAGTTCGGCTTTCTGCCCGGCATGCTGTGGATCCTCGTCGGCGCCACGCTGGGCGGGGCGGTGCACGACAGCGTGATCATGTTCTGTTCCGTGCGCCGGCGGGGCAAATCCCTCGGGCAGATGGTGACGGAAGAGGTCGGTTCCTTTGCCGGCATCCTCGCGCTCGTGAGCATCATTTCGATCATGATCATCCTGCTCGCCGTGCTGGGCCTGGTCGTGGTGAAGGCCCTGGCGGAAAGCCCGTGGGGCCTGTTCACCATCGCGGCCACCATGCCGATCGCGGTCGTGATGGGGCTGGGCATGCGCAATGCCGGGCACGGCTCGGGCAAGCTCGGCTGGATCACGGCGTTTGGCGTCGTGGCGCTGCTGGCGGCGGTTTACGGCGGCAAATTCATCGCGGGTTCGGGTTGGGAGGCGGTCTTCACGCTCAAGGGCACGACGATCGCCTGGTGGATCATGGGTTACGGCCTCCTGGCCTCGATCCTGCCGGTCTGGCTGCTGCTCGCGCCGCGCGACTACCTCAGCACCTTCATGAAGATCGGCACGGTGGCGGCGCTCGGCGTGGCCATCGTCATCCTCGCGCCGCACCTCCGGATGCCGGCGGTGACGAAGTTCATCGACGGCACGGGCCCCGTGTTTGCCGGGCCGGTGTTTCCGTTCTGCTTCATCACCATCGCCTGCGCCGCGGTCTCGGGCTTCCACTCGCTCATCTCCTCGGGCACGACGCCGAAGCTGATCACGCGGGAGAGCGACATCCGGGTGATCGGCTACGGCGCGATGATCACGGAGATGTGCGTGGGCATCATGGCGCTCATCGCGGCGTGCACGATGGATCCGGGCCAGTATTTCGCGATCAACATGGGCGGGCCGGCGGCGGAGGCGACGGCGCGGGTCACGGCGCTGGGTTTTCCGGTCACGTCCGCGGACATGGCCGCGCTGGCCGCCAGCGTGGGGGAGAAGACCATGATCGGGCGGACGGGTGGGGCGCCGACGTTTGCGATCGGGATGGCGCACATGTTTGCGGGGGTCGTCGGCAGTAAGGCCGCCCTCGCGCTCTGGTATCACTTTGCGATCATGTTCGAGGCGCTGTTCATCCTGACGACGCTCGACGCCGGCACGCGGGTGGGGCGTTACCTCGTGCAGGACCTGCTGGGCATGGCCTGGCGGCCGCTGGCGAACACGCAGTCGGTGGCGAACAACACCTTGGCCACGGCCCTCTTTGTCGGGGCCTGGGGCTGGTTCCTCTATCAGGGCGTGGTGGATCCGTTGGGTGGCATCAACTCGCTCTGGCCGATCTTCGGCATCGCGAACCAGCTGCTGGCCGTGCTGGCGCTTTCCCTCGGCACGACAGTGCTGATCAAGATGGGCCGCGCCCGGTACGCCTGGACGACGCTCCTGCCCCTCGCGTGGCTGCTGGCGGTCACGATGACCGCGGGCTGGATGAAGATTTTCAGCGCTGATCCCCGGCTCGGCTTCCTCACGGCTGCGGCGGACCTGGAGAAGAAACTGGCGGCCGACGGCGGCGTGCCCGCCGCACAGATTACGGCGTGGCAGCACCAGTTGTTCAACAATCACGTCAACGCTGCCGTCACCGGCACGTTCCTCGTGCTCGTCGCGCTGGTCGTGCTCACCTGCGCCCGGGTCTGGTGGCAGTTGCTGGCCGGCAAGCGGGCAGCCGACCTGCATGAGGAGCCGTATGTGGCGGTTGCGGCGGTGCAGTCGCCGGCACGATGAAGAATTTCCCGCGGATGACGCGGATGCCCAGAATTTATCCGCGTTCATCCGTGTCATCCGCGGAAAAGTTTGCGACATTTTGGCGAGGTCAGTGACCCTGCCTTACAAATTATGAGCGCCACTCTCTCCAGCCTGATCTCCGCCAAGGACCGCCAGCAATTCCGCGACGAGGGCTACTTCGTCCTCCCGGCCGTCGTGCCGCCGGCGCACCTCGCGATGATGCGCGAGGTCTGCGGCCAGTTCATCGCCGCGTACGACGCGGAAATGGACGCGGCGGGCCAGACGCAGCAGGGGATCAACATCAAGGGCAGCCGCTATTTCATCGCGCTCCGCCACAAGGGCACGCGGCTCGTCGATTTCATTTACAGCGACCTGATGGCGGAAATCTGCCGCGCGACGCTCGGCGACAATGCGTATCTGTTCTGGGAACAGTTCGTCGTGAAAGGCCCGGAGAAGGGGGCCAAGTTCAGCTGGCACCAGGACTCCGCGTATGTCGGCACGCCGCACCGGCCGTACATCACTTGCTGGGTGACGCTGGATGACGTGAGCGAGGCGAACGGCACGGTTTACCTGCTCCCGTATTCGCGGGCCGGCTCCCGCGAGGTTTTCCCCCACAAGCAGAACCCGGAGAGCAACGACCTCGAGGGTTACTTTGGCAGCGACCCGGGCGACCCGGTGATCGTGCCCGCGGGGAGCATCGCGGTGTTTTCGAGCACGGTCCTGCACCGCAGCGGCTTCAACCGCACACCGAACTGGCGGCGCGTGTACCTCCCGCAATATTCCGCTGAGCCGCTGCTGCGCCCCGACGGCAAGCTGGCCGCGTTCGCCGAGCCGTTCCTCGTCAACGGCGAGCGGCGGGATGGCCGCGCGTAGGAGGCGCCATGCACATTCGCCCCGCCACGGAAGCGGATGCCGACCGCATCCTGGAACTGCACGTCCGGGCGATCCGGGAAATTTGCAGCCGGGACTACACGCCGGAGCAGATCCAAGCGTGGGCCGGGCCGAAATTGGCGGCACATTATCTGGAGCCTATCCGGGGCCAACGACTCGTGGTCGCCGAACACGCCGGCCGGGTGGTGGGCATGGGCGATTATCATGTCACCGCGAACGAGATTTGTGCCGTGTATGTGGATCCTGACTTTGGCCGACAGGGCATCGGACGCGCGCTGTTCCAGGCGGTGGCTGGCGCACTCAAGGCCCGGGGATTCAAGGATGCGGTGCTGGATGCATCGCTGAACAGCGTGGGTTTCTATCAGGCGATGGGTTGCCGGATCGTGGAGCAGCGGATGCATCCGTTTCGCCCGGGTGGATCGATTCCCTGCGTGCGGATGACGATTGAGTTGTAGGTTGCCCGCTGGCGGGCAACCCATGTTGGAACGCAGCGAGGGCCCCGCATCCCCTTTTTCGAACAAACGCGTTAGGGACAACGCGTTCCACCCTTGGACGAGGAAAACAAAAAGGCCGGTCCCGAAGGACCGGCCTGAAAACTAAACCGAGTCGGTGACTCAGGCGACGTAGGCGGGGAGGGTCTTGTCGACCCGCACCTTGTCGAGCCGGGCAAACGCCGGCACGCCGTTGTCCTGCGGCACCACGACCTCGCCCTGGATGAGGGGCTGGGCGTAGCGGATGAACTGGAAGTTCATGCTCACGCCGTCCTCGTTGATCCACTCGCGGGGCAGTTTCTTGACCGCGTTGGCGACGTCGGCGAGCGGCGCGAGGCCGGTTTCGCAGGTGTAATGGTCGGTGTCGCCGCGCACGAGCGTGACGAGCTTGTCGGACTCGCCGTCGACGGCGGCCTTGACCGCGGCCTGGCCGACGAGGAACGCCTCATCGGCGTCGGTCTTCGACGCGGAGTGGGAGGCGGCGCGCTGCATGAGGCCGGGGACGGAAAGACGGGTCTTCACGCCGGGGAGGTTGGCCTCGACGAGGGACTTGATGAACTCACCGGCGCCGCCGAGCTGGGCGTGGCCGAAGGCGTCGGTCGCGGGGTCGGCGGAGACGTAGTTGCCATCGGCGTCGGTCAGGCCCTCGGCCACGACGATCTGGCAGAACTTCTCACGCTTGAGCACGCGGCGGATGTCCTCGAGGCACTTTTCCTGGCTGAACGGGATCTCGGGGAGATAGATGAGGTGCGGCGAATCGTGCGGCTGGTCGCGGCGTTTCGCGAGCGAGGTGCTGGCGGCGATCCAGCCGGCGCTGCGGCCCATGACCTCGAGGATGGAGACGAGGTCGCCCTGGCCCATCGACTCATGGTCGGCGGCGAGCTCACGGACGCTGGCGGCGAGATACTTCGCGACGCTGCCGAAACCGGGGCAGTGGTCGGTGCCGGTCAGGTCGTTGTCGACCGTCTTCGGCACGCCGATGACGCGGAGCTCGTAGCCCGCGGCGACGGCGTGGGCGGAGATCTTCGCGGCGGTGTCCTGGGAGTCGTTGCCGCCGATGTAGAAGAAGTAGCGGATGTTGTGGGCCTTGAACACCTCGAGCACGCGGTCGAGGTCGGCCGGCTTCTTGAGCTTGAAGCGGCAGGAGCCGAGGGCGGCGCCGGGCGTGTGCTTCAGGGCGCGGATCTGCTGCTGCGACTCCGCGGCGAGGTCCACGAGATCCTCCTGGAGGATGCCGAGGATGCCATTGAGGGAACCGTAGACCTCCTCAATGCAGTCGTTGTTCAGGGACTCGGTGATGAGACCTGCGACACTGGCGTTGATGACGGCGGTGGGGCCACCGGACTGGGCCACCAAGACATTTCCTGCGAGTTCAGCCATGACAGTATTTATAAAGGGTTGGAAACAACGTGAACGGGAAAGAAAGCCGGTCGCGCGCGGCGGATGCAAACCCAATTTTCGACCCGGTGGGACCAAGGCCGATCGCGCAAGCGGGGAAGGGCGGAAGCCCCGCCGACCTACAGCAGCCGGCCGGGTTTGTACTCGGCGGCGTCGCGGTGCTTTTTCGCGAGCGGCTTCACCTCGGCGAGGAAGGCGTCCACCTGGTGCGGGGCGGCGCCGACGAAGCGGGCGTTTTCGGAGAGGATTGCCTGCAGCGCTTTTTTGCCGAGCCCCACGCGGCGGTCGCCGGCGATGCGGCCGAGCAGGTCGGCGTCCCCGCCGCCCGAACGCAGCGCCTTCGCGGCGGCGAGCGCGTGCTCCTTGATGGCTTCGTGCGCGGTTTCGCGGCCGGCGCCGTGCTTCACGGCTTCCATCAGGATCGTGGTCGTGGCGAGGAAGGGGAGGTTGCGCTCGTTCTCCGCGGCGATGGCGGCGGGGAACACCTCCATCTGGCGCAGGATGGTGAGATACGTCTCCATCAGGCCATCAAGCGCGAAGAACGCGTCGGGCAGGGCCACGCGGCGCACGACGGAGCAGGACACGTCGCCCTCGTTCCACTGGTGGCCGGAAAGGGAGGCGGTCATCGTAACGTAGCCGCCGAGGATGGTGGAGAAACCGCAGATGCGCTCGCAGTTGCGGGCGTTGACCTTGTGCGGCATCGCGGATGAGCCGACCTGGCCCTCGAGGAAACCCTCGGTGAGCAGGCCCGCGCCGGCCATCAGCCGCAGCGTGGTCGCGCAGCTCGCGGCGGCGGCGCCGACCTGGTGCAGCGCGGTGACGACATCAAAATCGAGGCTGCGCGGGTAAACCTGGCCGACGGCGCTGAGCGAGGCGTGGAACCCGAGGTGCTTCAGGACGCGCGATTCCAGCAGATCCACCTTGGCGGCGTCACCGCCGAGGAGCGTGAGCTGGTCCAGCTGCGTGCCAACGGCGCCCTTGAGCCCGCGCACCGGGTATCGCGCGATGAGTTCCTCGAGGCGGGCAAAGGCCACGAGCAGTTCCTGCCCGAACATCGCGAGCCGCTTGCCGAAGGTGGTGGGCTGGGCCGGCACGTTGTGCGTGCGGCCGGTGATCATCAGGTCGCGGTGCGCCTCGGCCTGGCGTCCGAGCGCGAGGAGGGCGGCGGCGACCTTGAACTGGATGACCTTCATCCCGCGGAGGATCTGCAGCTGCTCGACGTTTTCCGTCAGGTCGCGGCTGGTGAGCCCGAGGTGGATGAACTGGCGCTTGGCGAGGTCGGAGAACTCCTCGATGCGCGCCTTCACGTCGTGCAGCGTGACGCGCTCGCGCTTGGCGATGGCGGCGAGGTCGATCTGGTCCTTCACCCGCTCGTAATCCTTGATGGCGTCGGCCGGGATCGGCACGCCGAGGTCGCGCTGGGCCTTCATCACGGCGATCCAGAAATCGCGCTCGAGGGCCACGCGGCCGTGTTGCGACCAGATGTCCTTCATCGCGGCCGAGGCATAGCGCTCGGCGAGGACGTTCGGGATGGCGGCGGGGGAGTCGTTCACGGCGAAAGCGATTCAGTAAGCAGGCGGGGCGCCGGTTGCCAATGGCAAACCCGGAGTTGGTCACCACGAAACACACGAAATCCACACAAGCCGAATCTTCCGGCTTTCGTGGATTTCGTGTGTTTCGTGGTTAAAATCCGCTCCGGAAATCAGAGAAACGAGCAGATGTACTCGCAGATCCCCTTCTTGACCTCGATGCCGAAGCCGGAGTTGGCGGGAACGTCAAAATGCTGGGTGGCGGCGTAGTCCTCCGACTCTGACTCGCCGTCGAGCGTCACGATGCAGTTGCCCGCGACGATTTCCATGCGCTCGGCCTGGCCGGTTTTGAAGTGGAACGAGCCCGGATAAATCACGCCCAGCGTCTTTTTGGACGCGTCGGGAAACAGGAGGGTGTGGCTGATGACCTTGCCGTCGAAGTAAACATTGGCCTTGGCCACGACGGTCACGCCGGGAAATTGCTGGGGTAAAGAGGACATGGATGAAAGTCAGAAGGCGGAAGGAAGAATTAAGAAGTAAAAAACGTCGGGCGGGACGTGCAGGCTCGGGCTGCTCCGTGCCGTGGTTCTCAGGTGATTAATGGATTCGTTGGGCGGCATTTCTTCCCTCTGCCTTCTTCCTTCTGACTTTAAGCGGTTGCCAGGCACCGCACCGTCATTTCCCGCAAGACTTCCTCCTGCTCATGGGGGCGCTGGATGATTTCCTCGAACGCGGTGATGAACTCCTGCTGGTTGTCGATCAGGCGGCGGAGCGTGGGCAGCTTGGCGCTGCCGGCGAGCTTGCCGAGGTACCAGGGGTTTTGCGTGAAGACGTTGTACGAGCTCTTTTCGGCGGCGCCGGTGAACTTCGCGGCGTGGACGGTCGCGGCGCGGGGCAGGCCGTCGAGGCCGCGCGGGCCAACGCGCACCTCGCCGGCGTCCACGAGCGCGCGGACCTGCAGGAGGATGCGGTTGCGGTTCTGCAGGGCGGAGATGACGGGCCGGGCGTCGCCGCCGGTAAAGAAGTGGCGCTGCAGCGCGGCGAGCGTCCACTTGAGGTCGCCGCTGAAAAACGATTCCGCCGCCTCGAAGAAATCGCCCTCGGCGACGTTGGGCGTGAGCTCGGCGACGTGGGTGTCCTCGATCGTCTCGCCGGCGTTGACGTAGGTGGCGAGCTTGCGGACCTCCTCGACGAGCAGCCGGGTGTTGGCGCCGACCTTGGCGAGGAGCAGCCGTGCAGCGTCAGGGGAAAGCGTGGCGCCCACGGCCTTCGCCTCGGCGAGGATCACGCCCTCGAGGGCCTCGCCGTCGCCCTCGCCGCCGCCGACCAGGGTAAAGTCGGCGTTTTTCTCGCACCACTTCGGAAACGACCGGCGCCGGTCCACGGGGGCGGCGGTGATGAGGACGGTGGTGTCGGCGGGGTTCACCTGTTCGAGGATCTGCTGCAGGTCCTCGACGAGCTTGAGCGTGCTCTCGGCGCGGCCGGTGACGGTGTCGGCGAGGAAATTGACGTCCTTCAGCCAGAGCACGCGCTTGCCGCCGAACATGGAGACGGTCTGCACGCTTTCGCGGAAGCGGTTGAGGGCGGACTCGACCTCGGCGACGTTGCCGGCAAAGCCGCTGAGCACTTCGCGGGAAAACTCGTCCGCGGTCTCCGCCGCCAGTGCCGTGAAGCGCGCCTGACCCAGCCGGCCGACGAGGAAGTCGTCGGCGCCGCAAATGAAGGTGAAGTTCTTGTCCGCCGGCATGGACCCGAGTTATGGCCGGGAAGCGGCGCCGGGCGCACGAAAAAAATCGCCACGCCCGGGGCCACCCGTGAGGCTGGGGGCCGTTTTTGCCCATGGTAACCCCGGAAAATCCCTCGTGGCGCCGCGACCTGCTGTGGCTCGTGGCGGCCTTCGCGCTGCTCTACGGCTTCCGGCTGGGCAGCTACCCGCTCGGGCCGGGTGACGAGGGCCGTTACGCCGAGGTGCCGCGGGAGATGCTGGCCAGCGGCGACTGGGTGATTCCCCGGCTCAACGAAGTCTATTATTTCGAGAAACCGCCGCTGATGTACTGGCTCACGGCGATGTCGGAGTCCGTCTTCGGCCTGAACGCCTGGGCGGTGCGCTTCGTGCCGGCGATGCTGGCCCTGGGTGGCGTGCTGCTGACGTATGCGGCGGCCCGCCGGCTGCACGGCCGGGACGCGGGCGTGGCGTCGGCGGTGGTGCTCGGGACCTCGCTGCTATATTTCGCAATCGGGCGGTTGCCGCTGCTCGACATGGGTCTGACGGTGCTGATGAGCGCTACGCTGTTTTGCTTCCTGCTCGCGGTGCGCGAGCCGCCCGGGACGCGCCGCCGCTGGCTGTTCTACGGACTCTACGCGAGCGCGGCGCTGGCGACGCTGACGAAGGGGCTGATTGGTTTCCTCGTGGCGGGTGCGGTGATGTTCCTGTGGCTGCTGATCTTCAACCAGTGGAAGCGGCTGCGGCCGCTGCACCTGCCGTCGGGCATCCTCATCTTTCTCGCGATCGCCCTGCCGTGGCACCTGCTGGCGGCCGCGCGCGCCGAGACGTGGGCGCACCGCTACTTCGTGGTGGAGCATTTTGAGCGGTTCTTCACGCCGGTGGCGAAGCGCCCGGGGGCCTGGTATTATTACATCCCGGTCCTGCTGGGGGGCCTGATCCCGTGGATGCCCTGCTTGTTTCCGGCGCTGCGGGACCGGTTGCGCGGCGGCCCGTCCGACCAGCTCAGGGGCACGAGCCCGTCGAGTGTCTGGGCGGCGCGGGACCGGAATGCGGACGCGTGGTTCCTGGTGACGTGGGTGGCGTTTATCTTCCTGTTTTTCTCCAAGTCCCAGTCGAAGCTCGTCCCCTACATCCTGCCGGTGTTCCCCGCGCTGGCGGTGATCATCGGCGCATGGCTGGCGGACGCGATGCGGGCGCCGGACGGCCGGCAGCGGCTGCGGAACAGCCTGCGCGTGGTGACCTTCCTGTGCGGCCTGCTCGCGTTCGCGCTGGTCGCGGCGGTGCTGGCACCCCGACTGGTGAAACTCGACGCGGCGCAGGCGGTGGTGCTCCGACCGCTGGCTTACGTGATGGCTGCCGTCCTCGTGGTGGGCGGCGTCATGGCCCCGCTGCTCGCGCGGACGCGCGGCGTGGCGGCAGCAATGGGCGCGCTGGCGGTGATGATGACGCTGTTTTTCGGGACGCTGCTGTTCGCGGCGCCGACGCTGAACAAGCCCAGCACGCAGCCGCTGGCGCAGATCGTGACGGCCCAGGCGCGTCCGGGCGACCGCGTGTATCACTACCACGGGTTCTTCCACGACTTTACGTTCTACGCCCAGCGGGCGGTGGGGCTGGTGGACTACAAGGACGAGCTGGAACTTGAGGAAGACGCCGCGGCGCGGGCGAGCGGGCGGTTCATCAACGAGGCGGAATTCCGCCGGCAATGGAACCAAGCAACGCGACTGTGGGTCGTGGCCAAGAAGCGGGACGTCAAGGTGCTGTTCGCCGACGCGACGTTCCGTTATCATTTGCTCGGCGAAACCGAGGACTATTACCTCTTCAGCAACCAGCCCTGACATGTCCGCCACCCGCCCTGAGCCCGTCCGCCGTGAGCCCGTCGAATCGGTCGAACGGGCCGCCACCCCGCCGACCGCCCCGGGCCAGCCCGCCCGGCCGTTCCTGCCGTTCACGCGGCCGACGATCGACGAGGAGACCATCGCCGGCGTGGCCGAGGTGCTGCGCTCGGGCTGGATCACGTCCGGCCCGCAGGTGAAGGCCTTTGAGGCGAAACTCTCCGAATTCTGCGGCGGACGCCCGGTGCGCGCGTTCAACTCCGGCACGTGCACGATGGAGATCGCGCTGCGCATCGCCGGCATCGGCCCGGGCCACGAGGTCATCACCACGCCGCTGTCCTGGGTCGCCACGAGCAATGTCATCCTCGAGGTCGGCGCGCGGCCGGTCTACGTGGATATCGACCCGGTGACGCGCAACATTGACCTCAACCGCGTCGAGGCCGCGATCACGCCGCGGACCAAGGCCATTCTCCCCGTGGATCTCGCCGGCCTGCCGGTGGACCGCGACCGGCTCCACGCCATCGCGAAGAAGCACCAGCTGCGCGTGATCGAGGACGCCGCGCAGTCGTTCGGCAGCACGTGGAAGGGCAGGCGCATCGGCTCCTTCGGCGATTTCGTGTCGTTCAGCTTTCACCCCAACAAGAATGTCACCTCGATCGAGGGCGGCTGCCTGGTGATGAACGACGAGCGCGAGGCCAAGCTCGCCGAGCAGTACCGCCTGCAAGGCGTGGTGCGCACCGGCCAGGACGGCATGGAAGTCGAGCTGGTCGGCGGGAAATTCAACCTGACCGACGTGGCGGCGAGGGTAGGACTTGGCCAGCTGCCGCACCTCGAGGCGTTCAACGCCCAGCGCGCCGAGCTGGTGAAGATCTATTTTGAGCTGCTGAACACGCCGGCCAACCGCGCACTTGGGCTCGGGCTGCCCGTGGCGGACTTCACGACAACCAACTGGCACATGTTCCAGGTCGTGCTGCCCGAGGAGAAACTGACGATCAAGCGGGCCGAGGTGATGACGCAGCTGCAGGCCGCCGGCATCGGCTGCCAGGTGCATTACCCGGCGATCCACCTCTTCGCCCTCTACCGCCGGCTGGGCTGGAAGGACGGCGACTATCCGCTCGCGGAATACGCCGGCCGGAACATCCTGACGATCCCGCTTTTCCCCGCCATGACCCGCACCGATGTCGTCCGCGTGGTCGAGACCCTGACGGGCATCCTCCGGGCCCACCAAAAATCATGAGCACCGCACCGAACCTCCCGCTCTCGGTTGTCATCCCGGTTTACAACGAGGAGCTGAACCTGCCGACGCTCTTCACCCGGCTCTACCCGGTGCTCGACGCGCTCGGCCGCAAGTACGAGATCATCTTTACCAACGACGGCTCGCACGACCGGTCGATCGAGCTGCTGAAGGCGCAGTATGCCGCGCGGCCGGATGTGACCCGCGTGATTGATTTCAACGCCAACTACGGCCAGCACATGGCGATCATGGCGGCGTTTGAGCGGGTGCGCGGCGACGTGATCATCACGCTCGACGCCGACCTGCAGAACCCGCCCGAGGAAATCCCGAAACTCCTCGAGAAGATTGCCGGCGGGCATGACTACGTGGGCGGCTACCGGCTGAACCGGCAGGATTCGTTCTTCCGCACATACGCGTCGAAGCTCATCAATTTTGTCCGCGAGAAGACGACCAGCATCGAGATGACGGACCAGGGCTGCATGCTCCGCGCGTATTCGCGGCAGGTGATTGACGCCATCGTGCGGAGCGGCGCGATCAATACCTTTATCCCCGCGCTGGCGTACAGTTTCGCGAGCAATCCGGCCGAGGTGGGCGTGAAGCACGAGGAGCGGCACGCGGGCGTCTCGAACTACTCATTCTACGCGCTGATCCGGCTAAACTTCGACCTGATCACCGGCTTCTCCCTCGCGCCGCTGCAATATTTCACGATGTTTGCCGGCCTGTGCGCGGCGGGCAGCCTTTTGCTCGTGCTGATACTGGCCTACATGCGCATTTTCCTGAACGACAACACCAATGGCGTCTTCACCCTCTTCGGCATCGTGTTTTTCCTGCTGAGCGTGGCGATGGTCGGCGTCGGCATCATTGGCGAATACGTCGGCCGCACCTACCAGGTCGTCCGCGCGCGCCAGCGGTATTTCGTGAAGGAGATCCTGGAGACGAAGGAGTGAGTTCACCGCCGCGCATCCTTTTTTTCGGCTACAGCGAAGTGGGCTTTGAATGCCTGTCTCTGCTGCTCGAGCGCGGGGACAACGTCGTCGGGCTGATCACGCACGAAGACAACCCGCACGAGAAGATCTGGTTCAAGACGCCCGCGGTCGCCGCCAAGGAAAAGGGCGTGCCAGTGTTCACGCCGGAGAGCGTCAACAATCCCGAGTGGCGGGAGAAGATTGCGGCGCTGAAGCCGGACCTGATTCTCTCGGTGTACTACCGGAACATGATCGGGACGAAAATCCTGGAGCTGCCCCCGCTGGGCGCCTGGAACATGCACGGCTCGCTGCTCCCCGGCTATCGCGGCCGCGCGCCGATCAACTGGGCGGTGCTGCACGGCGAACCGCGGATCGGCATGACGTTGCACCGGATGGTGAAGTCGGCCGACGCCGGCGCGATCGTGGACCAGGAAGGCGTGGACCTTGGGCCGCGGGACACAGCGGAGCAGGCGTTCCGCAAGGTCTTGCCCTGCGCGCGGCGGGTGCTGGCGCGGCAAATCGATGCGCTCCTTGCCGGCACGGCCAAGGAGACGCCCCAGGACGAGTCGAAGGTCACGTATTTTGGCGGACGCAAGCCCGAGGACGGCCGGATCAACTGGAGCCAGACGTCGAAGCAGATCTTCAACCTCATCCGCGCGGTGACGGACCCCTATCCCGGGGCGTTCACCGACGTGGGCCCGGCCCGGCTCATGGTGTGGTGGGCCGAGACGGATTCGCCGGCGACGCGTGGTAAACGCGGTGCCCCGGGTGAGGTGCTGTCGGTTTCCCCGCTGGTGGTTGCGACCAAGGATGGCGCGTTGGAGTTAACCAAGACCGAGTGGCGGCCGGCTCCTGCGGCGGGGCTGCGGGTGGGGCAGGTGATCTGATTTTCAACCGCGAATGGACGCGAATGAACACGATTCCGGACCGGACAAGGCATCTGTTCTGAATTCGCGTAACTTCGCGTCCATTTGCGGTTAATTCATTCTGTTGGGCGGCTTTTTATCTTTCGTGTCTTTTCGAGTCTTTCGTGGTTAATCCTCTTCCTTAACTTTTCCACTCATGCCCCTCAAAGTCCTCATCCTCGGCGTCAACGGTTTCATCGGCAGCTCGCTCACGCGCGCGATCCTCAAGCAGAAGGACTGGGAGGTGTACGGCATGGACATCGGCAGCCACAAGCTGGAGGACAGCCTCGGCAACCCGCGCTTCAAGTTCATGGAGGGTGACGTCACCATCAACCGCGAGTGGATCGAGTACCAGGTGAAGAAGTGCGACGCCATCATCCCGCTCGTCGCGATCGCGAACCCGATCCAGTACGTCAAGGACCCGCTGCGCGTCTTCGAGCTCGATTTCGAGGCCAACCTCGCCGTCGTGCGCCAGTGTGCGAAGTACAAGAAGCGCATCATCTTCCCGTCCACGTCCGAGGTCTACGGCATGTGCCCGGACAAGGAACTCGACGAGGCCACGAGCTCGCTCGTGTACGGCCCGATCGAGCGCCAGCGCTGGATCTACGCCTGCTCGAAGCAGCTGCTCGACCGCGTGATCTATGCGTACGGCGTGCGCGACAACGTGGATTACACGCTCTTCCGGCCGTTCAACTGGATCGGGCCGAAGCTGGACGACGTGTTTGAGCCGAAGGAGGGCAGCTCGCGCCTCTTCACGCAGTTCATCTCGAACGTGATCTTCCAGAAGCCGCTGCAGCTCGTGGACGGCGGCAAGCAGAGCCGCTCGTTCACGTTCATCGACGACGGCATCGACGCGCTGCTCCGCATCATCGAGAACAAGAACGGCTGCGCCTCACGGCAGATCTTCAATATCGGCAATCCGAAGAACGACGTGAGCGTCGGCGAACTGGCCAAGCTGATCATCACGGCATTCAAGGACTACCCCGACTACGCCGAGCACGTGAAGAAGGCGAAGGTCGTGGTCGTGCCCTCGGGCAAGTACTTCGGCAAATATTACCAGGACATCCAGAAACGGGTGCCGTCCATCAGCCACGCGAAGAAGCAGCTCGGCTGGACGCCGAAGGTAAACCTCAAGACCGCGATCAAGCTGACGCTCGACTACCACCTCGCGCACAAGGATTACCAGCTCGAGTGAGGA
>CAIOAO010000003.1 GCA_903855985.1 uncultured Opitutia bacterium
CCCGCGACGGCGACGACCTCGTGCTCACGGTGAAGGACGACCTCCGCGTCGGGCTCGTGCATGTGGATTCCGTCGAGGGCCACCTCATCCACAGCAAGACCGCGCTGCGGCTCTTCGCGATTTACCGCGGCACCACGCTCTGCAACCGCGCTGACCAGCCGCTCGCCACCGTGCAGGAGACGCTGGACACCGGCGAAATCACCCTCACCGCCCCGCCGACCGGGAAAATCTCCCCCGGCGAGGACCTCTGGATGATCGACGCCACCGTCGGTGAAACCGTCCGCCTGCCAGCGATCCTCAGCTGGTCGCGGTAAGCCGACTTCACTTCCGACCATGGCCAAAAACCCGCAGATCGTCCGCAACTACTTCATCCTGCCGTGCTGCCTGCTGCTGCTGAACCTGGTGAACTCCATCCTCTCGTACAAAGCGGCGATGATCTACGACCACGTCATCCGCGTCGCCGTCATCATGGCCATGATCCTCGGCGGCACCTCCATCGTCGCGTTCCTCGTCGCCCCCGCGATCCAGGCCGTGGTGAACCGGGGCCATCGCACCAGCCGGCAAAGCGCCGGCGTCTTTGGTGAGGTCGTCTTCATGTGCGGCCTCGGCCTCGTCATCTTCTGGCTCTACTATCAGGTCTACATCCACGGCCCCGCCTCGATCCTCCCCGCCGAATGGGCGAATCCGAAGTCGTGATCAGACAACCAAGCCTTGGAATACAGAGATCACGGAGGCGGCCCGGAGCGCACCGAGCGAGCCTCGGTGTCCACCACCTCATCTGTGGTTCGGATTCGCGGTTAACGATCCCTCAGACCCGGTAAAACGCCTCGGCGTTGCGGACGTAGAGCTTGTGCTGCTCGTCGGGCGACGCGCCCTTGATGGCGGCGTCGAGCGTGTTCACCCAGCGCGGGTAATCCGTCGCCTGCGTGCTCACCGGCCAGTCGCCGCCGAAAATCACGCGTTCGAAGCCGAAGCAGTCGATCACATGGTCAATGTACGGCTGCAGGTCGGCGGGCGTCCACTTCTGGAAATCCGCCTCCGTCACGAGCCCCGACAGCTTGCACCAGACGTTCGGGAACTTCGCCAGTTCCCGCAGCTCCGCGCGCCACGGGTCGAGCAGCCCGGCCTTGATGTCGGGCTTCGCGATGTGGTCCATGATGAACTTCACGTTCGGGCACTGCCGCACGAGTTTCAGCGTGTTCGCCAGCTGCTTGTGGTTCACGCAGAGGTCAAAGCTCAGCCCGTGACGCGGCAGCAACTGCACGCCGCGCACAAAACCCGGCTGCAGGCAGAACTCCGGGTCCGCCTCAAACTGGATGATCCGGCGGATGCCCTTGATCAGCGGGTTCGACGCGAGTTTGGCGAGCGCCTCCTCCGCGCCGTCACCTTTCTCCAGCGGCGCCCACGGCACGATGCCGCGGAGGCGCGGGTCCACCTTCGCCACTTCCGTCACCCAGTCCGCCTCCTCCTGAAACAGCGCGAAGTCCGCCTCGCACTGCAGGAACACCATCTTCGCGACCGCCACCGGGCCGCACGCCTTGCGGTAATCCTCGATCAGGTGGTCCTTGTTGAGCATCGGCACGCTCGCCAGCCACGGATAGCGCAGGCGCTTGAGGTCCCAGATGTGCAGGTGGGTATCAACGACGGGGAAGGAAGGCATGGGGATGGGATTTTCGATTTTGGATTTCTACAGGCGGATTGCCCGCGAATTACGCGAATCGACGCGAATGTTTCGAGCCGACAATCGGGGTTAAATCCGGGTCCGGCATTCGCGCAGTTTCGCGTAATTCGCGGGCAAGATCTGTTACTTGTTAACTTGGTTTTTGAACGGCTCGCCGCGGAGGCCGCGGACGACTTCCTCGCCGGCAAGCTGCTGCAGGCGCGGGATGCTGCTCTCGCTGTACCAGGCGACGTGCGAGGTGAGCAGCGCGTTCGGGGCGGCGAAAAGCGGGTGATCCTTCTCCACCGGCTCCTTCTCGTATACGTCGACACCCAGCCCGGCGATCGTACCGGCCTTCAGCGCCGCCGCGGCCGCGGCCGTGTCCACCAGCGGGCCGCGCGCCGTGTTCACCACGATCGCGGTCTTCTTCATCTGCGTGAGCCGCTCTGCACTGACAAAATGCTTCGTCTCCGCCGTCGCCGGCAGGTGCAGCGAAAGCACGTCCGCCCGCGCAAAGAGGGCGTCCATTTCCACCTTCTCCACCCCCGCCGCCTTCATCACCTCGGCGGTGACGTACGGGTCGTAGGCGATGCGCTGGCAGCCGAAACCGGCCATCATCTCGTGCGCCGTGCGCGCGATCCGGCCGAAACCCGCCGTGGCGAACGTGGACGCATGCAGCGCCGGCATCGGGCGGTCTGGCGTGATCTTCCACGTGCCGCTGCGGAGCCGCGAGTCGATCTGCGGCAGCTGGCGGACCAGCGCGAGCGCGAGCGACACCGCGTGCTCGGCGACTTCGCGCACGCCGTAATCCGGGATGTTGCAGACGGCGATGCCCTTGGCCTTCGCCGCCACGAGGTCGACGTTGTCCACACCGATACCGTACCGAACGATCACCTTGCAGCGCGTCAGCGTCGCGATGACCGCCGCAGTGATCGGTGCCCACTGCACGAGGAGCGCATCCATGTCCTTCGCGGCCGCGATCACCTCGTCCGCGGTTTTGCACTGGGCGACCACCAGTTCGGCGCCGGCGGCGGCGAGGGTCGTCTCTTCGTGGCGAAGATTCGGGAATCCGTGATCAGTGACAAGGACGCGAGGTTTGGGCATGGGGAAAATTTTTACCGCGAAGGACGCAAAGAACGCGAAGTTGGATCAGCATAGTTTCACGCAGAGACGCAGAGACGCGGAGACGCAGAGATCGAGGCAGAACCTGGAAAAAACGGCAAAGTTCTGATCCGGCAAAACATGCAGGCCTCTGCGTCCCGGCGTCTCTGCGTGAGTTCATTAGTTGGCGATGGGACAGCATCAGAATGGGTAACGTTGTTAATTATTTTGTCCCCGCAATCTTCGCGGTCTGCCCCAGCCCCTCGGGCCCGAGGCCGTTGTAACCGCCGTCCACCGGCAGGTCGGTGCCGGTGATGAACGATGCGTCGTCGCTCAGCAGGAACAGCACGGGCCCGGCGATCTCGATGGGATGACCCATGCGCGCGAGCATGTGGAACTGGCCCCAGATCGGATCCCAGGTCGCGCGGTCGTTGTTGGCGGCCTTGTCCACCTCGCGCGTCCAGATCCAGCCGGGGCTGACGCTGTTGACGCGCACCTTGTACGGCACGAGGTCGAGGGCGGCGCAGCGCGTGAGCTGGGCCACCGCGCCCTTGGCGGTGTTGTACGTCCAGCGGTTCGGCTGGGCGATCCAGGCGGAGATGCTGGAAACATTCACGATGGCGCCGCCGCCGTTCTTTTTCATCGGCTCGGCGACCAGCTGCGTGAGCAGCGCAAAGGCGAACGGCCCGACGTTGAACGACCGCTCGAAGTCCTCCCGCGTCGCCTCAAGGCCCTTCGCGATGAACGAAAACGCGTTGTTCACCAGGCAGTCGATCCGCCCGAACTTCGCGAGCACGTCGGCCACGAGCGACCGGCAGAATTTCTCGTCCGCCATGTCGCCGGCGAGGATGAGCGGGGAGAATCCGGCGGCGGCAAACGCCGCGCGGCCGGCTTCGGCGTCGGCCGGCAGGCCGGTCACGGCCACGGACGCGCCCTCGCGCAGGAGCTCGAGCGCGATGGCGTGGCCGTTGCCGTTGGTGCCACCGGTCACGAGGGCGACCTTGCCCTTGAACCGGTTCGGGATCGGGGTGCGGGTGGGGCTTTTGATCATGGGGTAAGAGAGGCAGGGCGGGACCGCTGGGCCCGCCGGTTTACGGACAGATGACCGCCTTGATGTCGTTGCCCTTGGCGGCGAGCATGCGCTGGAAGGCTGTGACGCCCTCCTCGAGGGGAAAACGCTGCACCCACGAGAGCGCGTCCACCTGGCCCGAGGCCATCAGCTGCAGCGCGTGGGCCAGCTCCTCGATCTTCGCCGCATAGGTGCCGAGCACCTGTTTCTCGGGCAGCGTGACGTTGTAGGAATCGATGGTGACGGTGTTCTCGTGCAGGCCGATCCACACGGTCACGCCGCCGGGGCGCAGCGCCTCGAGCGAGGTTTTCTTCGTGGCCGACGCGCCGACCGCGTCCACCACGATGTCCGCGCCCTCGCCGCCGGTCAGCTCCTGCAGGACCTTCGCCGGGTCCTGCTCGCGGGAATTGATCACGCCCGCGGCGCCGAGTTTCTTCGCGACGGCCAGCCGCTCGGGGCTGAGGTCGGCGACGTACACCTTCGAGCCGCGCAGCACCTGCAGCGCCTGCTGGGCAAACAACCCGATCGGGCCCGCGCCGATGACGAGCACCGTCGCCGCCGGATAATTCTTCGTGAGGTTCACGATGTGGATGCCGTTCGCGAGCGGCTCGGCCAGCGAGGCGGCCTCGGCGGGGAGATTCTCGGGCCACGGGATCAGGCAGCGCGCGGGGACGTTGACGTACTCCGCAAACGCGCCCGGGCGGTGCATGCCGAAGATCTGGCGGTGTGCACAGAGATGCGTGTCGCCGCGCGTGCAACGCACGCATTTGCCGCAGGGCACGAGCGAGTTGCTCACGACGCGCGCGCCTATTTTCACGCTGGTTACGTCCGTCCCGAGCTCGGCGACCGTACCGCAAAATTCATGACCCATCACCAGCGGCGGCGGACGGCGCGGGCTGTGGTTCTTGAACGACTCGAGTTCGCTCCCGCACACGCCGCACGCCGCGACCTTCAGCCGGACCTCGTCGGGCTTCGGCGACGCGACGTCTTGTTCGCGGATTTCCAGTTGGTCGAAGGCCGGGTAATTCAGGACGCGCATGGGAGGTTTTCTGGGGTGCCCGCCCCCGCTCGCGAAGGCAAGGCGAAGCCGCATGAAAATTCGCGCGGCCCGATCATTTCGGCTCCGCCAGCAGCCGCGCACAGTACCATTGCATCCGCGGCAGGTGGAACGGGCCCTTCCAGGTGCCGCCCTTGAGCTGCGACGACACGCTCCCGTCGCGGTGCAGGTAGCCGTACCACTCGCCATGCTCCCGGTCGGGAAAATGCGCCTGGGCCCAGTCGTGCGCGAGGGTGTGCCACTCCGCGTATTTCGCGTCACCGGTCATTCGCCAGGCGAGGAGCGTGGCGATGATCGCCTCGTTTTGCGGCCACCAGAACTTCATGTCGTGCCAGTACTCCTGCTGCGGCCGGCCGAGGACATCGGCGTGGTAGAGGATGCCGCCGTGTTCGCGGTCCCAGCCGCGCGCCCACATCCAGTCGAGAATGGTCAGGCCGAGCCGCTGCAGCCGGGCGTCGCCCTGACGCAGCCGCGCCTCGTGGAGGATGAACCAGGCTGCCTCGATGGCGTGGCCGGGGTTCAGCTGGCGGCCGTCAAAGTGGTCCGCGAGAAATTCCCCGCCCGCCCCCGTGACCTCGAGCAGCGCCTGCAAGTCCGGCTTCAGGAAATCGCGCTCGATCTCGCCGATGGCGCGGTCGATCCACTCCGTGCAGGTCGCGCCGCCAGCGCGGATGTCGCCGAGCAGGGCGCGCAGTTCCTGGGCGGTGACGATCGTGATCATCCGCGTAGCCAGGCCCTGCATCGGCCGCGTCAACGCGTCCGTCTTTGGCGCGATCAGGCCGGGGGTGTAACTGTAATGCAGGAAGGTTTCCCAGGCCCGCCGGGCGTCGTCCGCGGCGCGCGCCTCACCCGTCGCCTTCGCGTAGGCGGCAAACCCGATGGCCGCAAACGTCTCGCTGTACACGTAGCGCCGCATCCGCAGCGGCCGGCCCTCGCGGGTAACGGTGAAGTACATCTTGCCGCCCGGGCCGTAGGCGTGGTGCCGGAGAAAATCGATGCATGAGCCCGCAAACCCGAGCCACTCCGGCCGCGGTTCGACCGTGTTGTAGGCGGTCGCATACATCCAGGCCGCGCGGCCCTGGAACCAGATGGACTTGTCGGTCTCAATGACTGCGCCGTCGCGGCCTAGCCCGGTAATGATGCCGCCGTGCTCGCGGTCCCAGCCATTTTTCAACCAGAACGGTAGCACGTCCCGGGTCAGGCCGTCCCGGTAGGTCGCCATCAGTGCATCGCGTCGGTGCGGGGTCATGAGAGGACTGGCAGCTTGCGGCGAAAAGCCCGCGGGCGTCAGGCCTTTTCTGGGAGTTGGTCACCACGGAACACCCGAACGGCACGAAAGCCGGATTCCCGTTGGATTGACCACGGAACACACGGAGGACACGGAAACATAAAAAACATAGCCCAGCAGGTGACTGCTTTCTCAGATCATTCCGTGTCCTCCGTGTGTTCCGTGGGCCAAAATCCGCCGGGCCGCCCTTGGTGTGTTTCGTTGATTTCGTGCTGACCCACCCCATCCCTCCCGCCGGTGGTCGCCGGTCACGCTGATTGGTAAATAATCACCCGCGACACGGGTCGCGCTTGTGTTTTGGGGTGAAAACATCTTTCGCGTTAGGCGCTTTTCCATGAGTTCCGCCACCCACCCCGTTGCTGCGTTGAACATCCGCAGCGTGACCTATCCCGCCGCCGGCCAGCCGGTCGAGCAGACCGCCGCCGAGGAGCTCGCCCGCTTTGCCGGCGTCTTCGCGACCGCCGCCACCCGTCCCGGCAAGGGCGTGAACGTCGCGCTCGCGACCCGCAAGTGGGCCCGCATCCCAGGCCTCCCGGCCACGGGCACCTGGCTCTGGCTGCGCATCACGGATGCCGGCGCCGGTGAAATCGTCGCCAGCGAGCCCGCCTACCTGTTCGCCGCCGTCCGCCTGCTCGCCAACGGCCTGACCAACGTCTCCCGCGCCAAGCTCGAGCGCGGCCTGCTGATCAAGGCCGCCTTCGACCTCAACCGCCCGATCTCCGACGCCGCCCTCACGCAGTACTGGCGCACCGCGCGCAACTTCGACCCCGAGCAGTACATCGCGACGCTCGCCGAGAGCGGCTTTACCCACCTCGAGGTCAACGGCCTCCAGGCGCACATGCCGTTCGAGGATACCGTCCAGTCGGAATATTATCCCCAGTTCTACACCTACAGCCCCGGCTTCAACCACTTCATCGACACGCCCCGGACGCA
>CAIOAO010000004.1 GCA_903855985.1 uncultured Opitutia bacterium
AATAGGCGGTGGCATAGGCCTGGCCATGGCCGGGTCGGCCGCGCGGGACGCCGGCCCAGGGGAAGAACGTGAGGATCGTGCCGGGCGAACCGTTGTAATCACCGTAGTAGAGGTGATAGGTGCCCGGGTCGTCCTGATTGATGGACTTCTTGACGAAGCGCTGGCCTAGCACGCGGGTGTAGAAATCCACGTTCTTGCGGATGTCGCCCGAGATGGCGGTGATGTGATGAAGGCCGTGGAGGTTCATGGCAGGGAGGGTGTTAGGTGTTATGTTTTACGTGGTAAAATCGGAAATAGGTGACGCTTTGAACTCAAAGTATAGGGTAAAGGAAGAAAAGCAAATCGAGGCTTAGGAGCCAGCGGGGGTGGGGACGCCCAGGCCGGCTTTTTTGCAGAGCCACCCGAGGGTGAACTGCTCGGCGGTGGAGAGGGAGCCGAGCTCGCGGGTGATGCTGGCGGCGACCTTGGGAAATAGATCGGCGATGAAGGCGCGGCCGGAATCGGTGAGGGAAACGGTGACGAAGCGACGGTCCGAGGCACTGCGTTCGCGCACGACATGGCCGGCTTTCTCGAGGTTATCGACAATGAGGGTGATGTTGCCGCCGCTCTTCAGCAGCTTGCCGGCGAGATCGGTTTGGCAAAGCGGTCCGCAGTGCAGCAGCACCTCGAGCACGCCGAATTGGGAGAGCGTGACATCCTTCGGCAGCACGGTGTGCGCGCGGGTGGTGACGGACTCAGCGGCGCGCATCAGCTTAATGTAAGCGTTAAGCGCGTCGGTTTCTGTCTTGGTGCCTTTATAGCGGTTTGCCATAACGATTGAACATCGAAGTAATAATTAGATTAATGTCAAATCATTAGATACGCGTTTAACGGCCCGCTGTATTACAACGGCTTAGCCAACTCCATCCGCATATCGCCGTTGGTTTCACGCCTGCCGGAGTCCCTCCAGCCGAGTTTGGAATAGAGATGGAATGCCCGGGTGGGTCGTGGGCTGGTGGTGAGCCAGAGTGTTTCGCAGCCCTGGCTCCAGAGCCAGTCCTGCGCGAGCGTGAGCAGCTTCCGGCCAATCCCGCGTCCCTCATATTCGGGCAGCACGGCAATCACCCACATCTCACCCGTGCTGCGTATGCCCACGGAAAATCCGACCACGATGCCATTGATCTCGCAGACCCAACCTTGGTTCGTGGTCGCCATGGCGCGGATGCACGACTCGACGGTAATGCCGTACTTGGCCAGGTCCTCGAGGGCGAAGGGATGTTCCTTCGCGGCGGTGCGAACGAGAAACGTCATCGGCACATCGGCCGGGGTCATTTCGCGGAAGATCATGACGGGGGCGAAGTGACCGGCGGGTGTCCCACCGACTCACGCCATGCTGTCGAGCTTCTGGATGCGCGGGATGTGCCGGCCGCCCTCGAATTCCGTGGCGAGCCAGACGCGGACGATCTTGAGCGCCTCGTCTTGCGTGATGGTGCGCTCGCCGAGCGAGAGGCAGTTGGCGTCGTTGTGGGACCGGCTCCAGATGGCGACCTGCTCGTTCCAGCAGAGGCCGCAGCGGACGCCGCGCACGCGGTTGGCGGCGTTGGCCTCGCCGTTGCCGGACCCGCCAAGGACAATGCCCCGGTCAACTTCACCGGCGGCGACGGCGCGGGCGACGGGGAAGCAAAAATCCGGATAGTCGCAGCGCTCCGTCGAGTGGGTGCCGAAATCTCGCACGGTGTGGCCCGCGGCGAGCAGCATGGCCTTGATGGCCTCCTTGTAGGCGAATCCGGCGTGGTCGGAGCCGATGGCGATCGAGAAAGTCTTATTCATGAGGGGTGAACCGGGGTAGGGATTGCGCTGTCCATTTGCGGAGTCCACTCTGGGCCCAGCAAACAAAATCCCGCCCGAAGCCCATGAATAAAATCCTCCGCTCCGTGCCCGTGCTGGTGGTGCTCATCGCGGTAGCTGGCTGTTCGACGCCCGCGTCGCGCATCCAGAATCATCAGGCCGCCTTTGATGCCTGGCCGGCCGCTGTGCAGCAGGAAATCCGGGCCGGTCGCGTCGGTGTCGGCTTCACCCCGGAGATGGTGCAGGTGGCGCTCGGTGAGGCGGACCGGCGGTACACCCGCATCTCGCTGCAGGACACGTCCGAGGTCTGGGTCTACCTGGACAACGGGCCGAAGTTTTCCATCGGGGTCGGCCTCGGGGGCTCCAGCGGCAATTCGGCCTACGGGGTGGGGATGCGGACGGGCGACGATACCTTCCGCGAGAACGAGAACCTGCGCGTGGTGTTTGAGGGCGGCCAGGTGGTCGCGATCGAGACGCGCAAAAAGTGAAGCCTACGCGGCGCCGAGCGCGCGCAGCAGCGCGGCGGTGTCACTGAGGTCGTCGAACACCGCCGTGGGCGACTCGGCACGCAACTCTTCCACGGAGTACCGGCCCGTGGCCACCGCGATGGTCCGCGCGCCGATGACCTTGCCGCACGCGATGTCATGCGGCGTGTCCCCGATCACAAAGACGCGCTCCGGCGCAAACTCGACGCCGTGATGGGCCCGCGCGCGGCGCAGCGCGACTGGGCCGAGCTCGTTGCGCCACTCGCTGTCGTCGGCGAAGGCGCCGAACGCAAAATAGTGCGAGAGGCCGAGGTGGGTGAGCTTGATGCGGGCGCCGCGCTCGACGTTGCCGGTGAGCAGCGCCTGCGCGTAGTCCGCGCGGGCGGCCAGTAGGTCGAGGGCGGCGGTGACGCCGGGCAGGATCCGGGTGTCGGGGTTTTTCAACGCCTCCGGCAGCTCGGCCAGGTACGCCCGGAGCAGGCGGGCGAGATTGTCCGCGCTGTCCGGCAGGCCGAGGCTGGCGAAGATTTGCCGCATGATCCAGGTGTCGGTGCGACCCGCGAAGTCGATGCCCTGGGTGGGCGCCGGCGCGCCGACGTCAAATTCCCGCCGCAAGGCCGATTCCAGCGCCTGCATGCCCGCGCCACCGGAGAGGGTGAGCGTGCCGTCGATGTCCCAGAGCAGCAGGGTCTTCATGGGGTAGGGTCGATGAACCGCCCGCGATGGGCCGGGCGCAAGATTCTTCCGCATTTGCGGAACCGTCCGGTCGGGTTACTTTCCAAGGACGATCGGTTCACTTCCCTCCCATGAAAACCTTCCTGTCGTTTTTCATCCTCGTCGCCGGCCTGGCCCTGGCCGGTTGTTCGACGCCCCAGTCGCGGATCAACCAGAACCCCGCGGTCTTCGGCCGGCTCACGCCGGAACAGCAGCAACTGATCAAGGAGGGCAAGGTCTCCCTCGGCTTTGATGCCGCCATGGTCAAACTCGCGCTGGGTGACCCGGACCGCATTCACGAGCGCACGGACGCGAGCGGTACGAGCGAGGTCTGGAGCTATGTGACGTACGAGGGCGACGACGGCCTGATCCTCTACACCGGCTACTATCACCGTTATTATTACGGGCTGAGCGATCCGTTCTACCCGTACTACCTGGCGTATCCCACGCGGCACGAGCACACGCATTTCCGCGTCGTCTTCCGCGAGGGCAAGGTGGTGCTGATCGAGAACGAGAAAAGCTGAGCCGCGCCTAGCGGCCGGGCCCCGCCGCCTGAAACTGGCTCGGGGTCAGCCCGGTGAAGCGGCGGAAGACCGTCGCGAAATACTGGGAGCTCGAGAAGCCGAGCCCGTGCGCCACGCCCGTGACGGTCGCGCCCGGGCGCCGGAGCCAGGCCTGCGCGACGGTGAGTTTCTGCCGGAGCACATGCTCGCGCGGCGGCAGGCCGACCTCCTCGCGGAAGCGGGCCTTGAAGCGCGACGGCGACAGGCGGACAAGGCGGGCGAGTTGGGGCACGGAGGGGAGTTCGCCCACCTGCGCCGCGATGTGCGCCAGGCTGCGCTGGATGCGCGCGGAGGGACCCGCCCGGCGGTTGCGGTGCGAGGCGCGGAGCGTCGCGAACAGGTAGCGCAGCACCAGCGCGGCGGCGGCGAGGCGTTCGATTTTGGCGCGCGGGCGGTCGAGCGCGGTAAAGATTTCTTCCAGCAGCCCGCGCGTGCCGGGCTCGGCGGCGAAGTGGCGCGATGGCATGGCGAGCAGCGCGCGGCGCAGCTCGCGCGATGCCGCGGCGTCGAGGAAGAGCAGGGGACGTCCCGCCGGCCGGAGGCGGAGAAACATCCAGTAGAGCACGCCTTTCTCCTCGGGCATGCCGGCCGAGTCGTGGGGTTCGCCGGGGAAGACCAGATACTGGTCGCCGCCCCGCAGGCGGTAGATGCGGTCGTTGACGCGGTACGTCTGCTGGCCGCGGGCGAGGAAGGAAACCTCCAGCCCGTCCGGATGGGCGCGGAGCCGCAGGCCCTCGTAGGCGGAGGCGTAGCGGTAGCGGCCGATCTCCACCAGCCCCGGGATGCCGAGCTGGCGCTCGAACCGCTCGAAGCGCCGCGCCAGCTGCTCGGGCGTCATGACGTGCGGTATTTCCGCCGGGGGAACGACCGACCGGATGTTTGATTTTGTACTGCGCGACATTGTCGGACGCCACGCTTTGCCGCCGCGGTTAAGCTGTCGAGCGATGAATGCAACCACCCCCTTGCCCGTCCCCGACTACGCCGCACCCGCCAAGCTGAAGCCCACGCGCCGGCTGACGCCCGAACAGGTCGCGTTCTTCCAGCAGCATGGCTACCTGACGGTGGACAACGTGATGCCGCTGGAGGAGATCCCCGAGGTGCGCCGCATTTACGACCGGCTGTTCAACGAGGACCGGAGCAAGACCGAGGCCGACCTCTACAATCTCGCCGGGGACAAGCAGAAGGGGAAGAAGGAGGACATCGCGCAGATCCTCCAGCCGGGCAAGTATGCCCCGGCGCTGCTGGAAACGCAGCTGGTGGCGAACCTCAAGGCGATGATGCAGCAGCTGCTCGGGCCGGAGACGCGGATGGTGGGGGACCACGCGATCAACAAGCCGCCGCACAATGCCAAGGCGACGCCCTGGCACCAGGACGAGGCGTACTGGAACCCGGCGAAGGAATACCGCGGCCTCAGCGTCTGGGTGCCGCTCCAGCCGGCGACGAAGCTGAACGGCTGCATGTATTTCGTGCCGGGCTCGCACAACTTCGAAGTCATCCCGCACCAGCCGATCGGCGACAATCCGCTGACCCCGGGCCTGGAAGTGGTGCCGGGCTCGTTCGATTTCAGCGCGGCGGTGGCCTGCGAACTGCCGGCGGGTGGGGCGACGTTTCACCTCGATCGCACGCTGCATTACACGCCGGCCAACCAGTCGGACGACTACCGCCGCGCCTACATCGCGGTGGGCACGCAGTTCGAACGCCCGCGGGCGACGGCGCGGAAGTTTCCGTGGCAGGAGCGGCAGGCCGCGGCCCGGGCGGCGGCGAAGGTGGCCTGATTTTGCAAGGGCCCAATGGGCCGCATCAGACCCATGGGCCTTATTTTTTGCTGAGTGCCGGCAGGGCGCTGCCGCCGAGAATGAGCGCGGCGCCGACCAGCTCGTGCACCGCAAAGTGCTCGCGGAAAAACGCCGCGCCGCCCACGGCGACGCCGAGGGGCACGAGCATCTGCAGCAGCGAGCCCTCGGCCACGGGCAGGTCGCGAAAGGCGCGGGTCATCAGGATCTGACCCCCGCCGGCGCAGAGGGCGGCGACCACCATCAGGACCCAGGCGAGGAGGGAGGGTGGCGCCCAGTGAAGGACGGCCGGCCCCAAGCAGAGCAGCAAACCGTAGCAGCATTGCGCGGCAAAGATGGTGGACGTGTGTTCGCCCTCGGCGTGCAGCTGCCGGATGGTGACCACGACATAGGCGGAGGCCATGGCGGAACCGATGGCAATCAGGTCGTAGACACTCACGCCGGCGCCGGTGCCCATGACATTGGTGATCAACGCCAGGCCGGCGAGGGCGGCCAGGCCGCTGAAGGCCAGGACCGGCCGGAAGCGCTCGCCGAGCATCACGACGGCGAAGACCGCGCCCATGACGAAATAGGTGTTGTTGATGAACGTGGCGCGTCCGGCGCCCAGCTTCACCACGGTGAGATAGTAGGTGTACACCCCGATGCTCCCGGCCACGCCGCGCCAGACCAGGCGCCGGTGGCGGTAGAGGTGGTGCGGCTGGAAGGCTTCCGGGCCGACGCGAAACACCGCCAGGATCAAAACCAGGCCAACGATGAAACGCACGCAGACCAGCAGCCACACATCCACCGCCTGCACCGTGCCGAGCGCACGGATGATGAGCGCATTCGCGGTGAAAAAGGCCGCGGAGAGCAGCATGAGCTTCACGCCGCGGGCGTGAACGGCAGAGGTGGAGGAGGGAGGTGTCATGGGTGATCGGCAGAAGCCCGATCGGCGCGGGAAATAAAAAACCGCGCCGGATCTGGCGCGGTTGCGGGGAGGACGGATTGGTTGAAGGTCAGTTCCGGATTCCCACGCACGCACGCCGCGACGTCTTAAGGACGCGCCAGAGCGAGCGTTGGCGGAGGTTGACGGAAGGGAACATGGGAAAACAGTGAAGCGCGGCGCGGCGTTGGGCAAGCCCCGGATTACAGCGCGTGGATGGCGCTCTTGCTGACGGCGAGGCCGGCTTCCTTGACCGCCTCGCTCATCGTGGGATGCGCATGGATGGTGCGGGCGAGGTCCTCGGCGCTGCCGCCGTATTCCATGTGCGTGACGACCTCGCTGATCAGCTCGCCGGCGCCATGGCCGAGGATCTGGGCGCCGAGGATTTTGTCGGTCTGGGCATCGGCGATGATCTTCACGAAGCCGTCGGTGGCGTCCTGCGCGATGGCGCGGCCGTTGGCGGCGAAGTTGAACTTGCCGACGTTGATGGCGCGGTTCGCGGCCTTGGCGGCGTCCTCGCCGAGGCCGACGCTCGCGACCTCGGGCTCGGTGTAGACGATGGCGGGAACGAGGTCCCAGTTCACGTGGCCGGCCTTGCCGGCGATCCACTCGGCGACGGCGTAACCGTCCTCCTCGGCCTTGTGGGCGAGCATCGGGCCGGCGATGACGTCGCCGATGGCCCACACGCCGGGGGCGGTGGTTTTGAGCTGGGCGTCGACCTTGACGCGTTTTTTCTCATCGAGCTGCACGCCGGCCTGTTCGAGGCCGAGATGGTCGGTGTACGGGCGGCGGCCGACGGCGACGAGGACCTTGTCGGCGGGAAACTCGAGCTTCTGGCCGGCGCGCTCGGCGGTGAGGACGCCGTTGGCGAAGCCCGTCACCTTGGCGCCGGTTTCGATCTTGATGCCCTGCTTGCCGATGATGCGGGTGAAATTGCGGACGATGTCGTCGTCGTAGGTGGCGATGATCTTGGGCAGGAACTCGACGACCGTGACCTCGGCCCCGAGGCGGGCCCAGACGGAGCCCAGCTCGACGCCGATGACGCCGCCGCCGACCACGATGAGTTTCTTCGGAACCGCGGGGAAAGCGATGGCCTGGTCGCTGGAGACGACGGTCGTCCCGTCGAACTTCATGAACGGGAGCTCGACGGGGGCGGAGCCGGTGGCGATGACGATGTTCTTCGCGGTGACCGTGGTGGTTTCCTTCTCGCCCTTGACCGCCAGGGTGCTGGCGGAGGTGAAGGAGGCGGTGCCGGTGAGGACGGTGACCTTGCGGGCCTTGGCGAGCAGGGCGAGGCCGCCGACGTTCTTGGCGACGACCTCGTCCTTGCGCTTCAGGAAGGTGGCGAGGTCGAGTTCGACGGAGCCGAGCTTGATGCCGTGGGCGGCGGCGTGGCCCTTGGCGAAGGCGAACTGCTCGCTGGAGTGGAGGAGGGCCTTGCTCGGGATGCAGCCGACATTGAGGCAGGTGCCGCCGAGGGTGGCGCGCTTGTCAATGAGCGCGACCTTGAGCCCCAGCTGCGCGGCGCGGAAGGCGCAGACGTAGCCGCCGGGACCGGCGCCGATGATGATGAGATCGAAAGTTTCAGGCATGGGAGAGGTTCACGCAGAGGCGCTGAGGCGCGGAGAGAGAAATGCTGTGCTCTGCGGCTTGGCGTCTCTGCGTGAGCAAATTCAAATTCCTATGACCAGACGGGCCGGGTCTTCGAGGGCCTGCTTCACCTTCACGAGGAAGGTGACGGCCTGTTTGCCGTCGACGAGGCGGTGGTCGTAGCTGAGCGCGACATACATCATCGGGCGGATGACCACCTGGCCGTTGACGGCCATGGGGCGCTCGTTGATCGCATGCATGCCGAGGATGGCGCTCTGCGGCGGGTTGATGATCGGCGTGGAGAGCAGCGAGCCGAATGTGCCGCCGTTGGTGATGGTGAACACGCCGCCCTCGAGGTCGGCGAGGGTGATCTTGCCGTCGCGGGCCTTCACGGCGGCGGCGGCGATCTGCTTCTCGACGTCGGCCATCGGGAGGGTGTCGCAGTTCTTCACGACGGGCACCATGAGGCCGCGGTCGGTGGAAACGGCCACGCCGATGTCGTAGTAATGGTTCTCGATGATGGTGTCGCCGTCGATTTGGGCGTTGACGGCGGGGACCTCCTTGAGCGCGTGGACGACGGCCTTCACGAAGAAGGACATGAAGCCGAGCTTCACGCCGTTCTTTTTGACGAAATCGTCCTGGTACTTGGCGCGGAGGGCCATGACGCCGGACATGTCCACCTCGTTGAAGGTGGTGAGCATGGCGGCCTCGTGCTGGGCGGCGACGAGGCGCTGGGCGATCTTCTGGCGCAGCGGCGTCATCTTGCGACGGGTCTGCCGCTCGCCGGTGCTCGCGGCCGGTGATGGGTTAGGGGTGAGGGGTGCTGGGGCCGGAGTCGGAGCCGCGGGAGCCGCCGCGAGCATGTCCCCTTTGGTCACGCGGCCGGCTTTGCCCGTGCCGGCGATGGCGGCGGGATCGATGCCGGTTTCGGCGGCCAGACGGCGAACCGCGGGGGACGGCGGATTTTCGGTTTCCGATTTGGGATTTTCGATTTTCACGGGAGCCGATTTAGCGGGCGCAGGTGAAGCGGTCTTCGCCGCCTCAGCCGGCGCGGGAGCCGCGAGTGCAGCGGCCGTGGCTGCCGTGTCGATCGCGGCGACGACCTGACCGATCTTGACCTCGGCGCCGGCGGCGACCTTCAGCGAGATTTTTCCGGCGGCCTCGGCGGTGCCCTCCGATGTGATCTTGTCGGTCTCGAGTTCGAAGAGCGGCTGGTCTTTCTTGACGGTGTCGCCGTCCTTGACGTGCCACTTGGCGAGCACGCCGGAATTGATGGATTCACCCATCGGGGGGATTTTTACTTCAAGGGCCATGGGAAAAGGGGTGGGAGGGATCAGATGGTGAATGCTTCCTTGAGGAAGCTGCCGAGTTCGTGCTTGTGCAAGGCCAGCGAACCGACGGCGGGGGACGCGGAGGCGTCGCGGCCGGCATACAGCGGGACAAAGCCGTTGAACGTATGCGTGAGCAGCGGGGCGATGTAGGACCAGGCGCCCATGTTCTGGGATTCCTCCTGGCACCAGACGATGCGCGCGCCGGAATATTTCTTCGCGATCTCGGCGAGCCGCTTCAGGTGCAGCGGGTAGAGCTGCTCGAGCCGGACGATGGCGGTGTCGGTGTGGCCGTTTTTTTCCCGGTAGTCCACGAGGTCGTAGTAAACCTTGCCGGAGCAGAACACGACGCGGGCGGGCGCCTTGGCCGCGGTGGTGAAGGGGGCCTTGGTGCCGCTGCCGGTGGTGGCGAACACGGGGTCGTCAATGATCTCCTTGAACGAGCCGGTGGTGAATTCCTCGAGCCGCGAGGTGGCGGCGGGCAGGCGCAGGAGGGACTTCGGCGACATCGCGATGAGCGGCTTGAGGAAGTCGCGCCGCATCTGGCGGCGGAGGGCGTGGAAGAAGTTCGCTGGCGTCGTGATGTTCACGACCTGCATGTTGTCCTCGGCGCAGTTCTGGAGGAAACGCTCGAGGCGGGCGGAGGAGTGCTCGGGGCCCTGCCCCTCGTAGCCGTGCGGGAGGAGGAGGACGATGCCGCTGGCACGCTGCCACTTGGATTCACCGCTGGCGATGAACTGGTCGATGACGACCTGCGCGCCGTTGGCGAAGTCGCCGAACTGGGCCTCCCAGATGCAGAGCATGCTGGGGTAGTCGAGTGAGTAGCCGTAGTCGAAGCCGAGCACGGCGGCCTCGGAGAGCAGGGAGTTGTAGACGCAGAACCGCGCCTGCTTCTCGTCGAGGTTGAGCAGCGGGGTGTAGGTCTCGAGCGTCTCGGCGTCGTGCAGCACCGCGTGGCGGTGGCTGAACGTGCCGCGCTGGGTGTCCTGGCCACTGAGGCGGATGGGCGTGCCCTCGAGCAGCAGGCTGCCGAACGCGAGCGCCTCGCCAAAACCCCAGTCGATCGGCCCGCCCTCCTTGAAGGCCTGGGCGCGCGTCTCGAGGAAGCGCTTGATCTTGGGGTTCAGCTTGAAGTCGGCGGGGACCTTGGTGAGGCCGCGGACAATCTTTTCGAGCTGGGCGGCATCCACGCCCGTGGCCACGGGCTTGAAGTGGTAGTCGGGCTGAAACACCGCGGTGGAACCCTGGAACTTCTTCGCCTCGAGGATGGCGGCGCGCTTGGCCGACTTGGCGGTCTCGGAGGCCTTGGCTTTTTCGAGGTTGGTCTCGAGGGCGAGGGTGTACTCGGCCTTGATGGAGTCGGACTCGGCCTCGGTGATGGTGCCCTCGGCGACGAGCTTGCGGCTGAGCACGGCGGAAACCTGCGGATGGGCGGCGATCTTGCGGTAGAGGAGGGGCTGGGTGAACGCGGGCTCGTCGCTCTCGTTGTGCCCGTGCTTCCGGTAGCAATACATGTCGATGACGACATCGCGCTGCCATTCCTCGCGGAAATCGAGGGCGAGCTGCGCGACCATGCAGACGGCCTCGGGGTCGTCGCCGTTCACATGGAACACCGGCGCCTCGATCATCTTGGCGACGTCGGTGCAGTAGCGCGTGGAGCGGGCGTCCTCCGGGTCGGTGGTGAAGCCGATCTGGTTGTTGACGATGAAGTGCAGGGTGCCGCCGGTCTTGTAGCCGGGCAGCTGGGAGAAATTCATGGTTTCCGCGACGACGCCCTGGCCGGCAAAGGCGGCGTCACCGTGGATGAGCAACGGGAGCACGCGCTTGCGTTCGGTGTCACCGCGGATGCGCTGCCGCGCGCGGGCCTTGCCCTCGACGACGGGGTCCACGATCTCGAGGTGGGACGGATTGGCGGCGAGGCGGACCTCGACCTTCTGGCCGGAGGCGGTGTCGAGGATGGCCTCGTAGCCGAGGTGGTATTTCACGTCACCGTCGCCGCCGACGGCGTCGGGGATGTAGTTTTCCGAGAACTGCTCGAACAGCAGGTCGAAGTTTTTCCGCATCACGCTCGTGAGGACGTTAAGCCGGCCGCGGTGGGCCATGCCGAGGACGACCTCCTCGACGGTGACGGCCGGGCAGTGCTCGATGATCGAGTCGAGCGCGGCGATCATGGTTTCGCCGCCCTCGAGGGAGAAGCGCTTCTGGCCGACGTATTTCGTGTGGAGGAACTTCTCGAAGAGCTCGGCCTTGTGGACGCGGCGAAGGATGCGGATCTTCTCGGCGGGGGTGAAATTGGGCTGGTTGCGCGTGGATTCCATGCGCTCCTGGAGCCAGCGGCGCACGTCCACGTCCTGGATGTGGGTGTACTCGACGCCGATGTGGTCGCAGTAGGTCGTGCGCAGGGCGATGAGCACGTCGGCCAGTTTCATCTGGCCGCCGCCGAGGAAGGTGCCGACGTCAAAGGCGGTATCGAGGTCCGCCTCGCCGAGGTCGAACTGCGCCAGCGACAGTTTGGGATGCGGCTCGGGGGGATCGCTGAGCGGGTCGAGGTGCGCCTCCATGTGCCCGATGGCCCGGTAGGTGTTGATCAGGTAATGGACGTGCGACTGCTTGAGGCTGTCGATGATCGGGGTGTTGACGGCGGCGGAAGCCGCGGGGGTGGCGCCATTGCTGCCGAGCGTAAAACCCTGAAAGAAAGCGCGCCACGTCGGGTCGACGGAGTCGGGATTCTGTTGCCACGCCTCGTACGCCGCCTCGATGACGGCGGAATTGGCGCTGGTGGGTACATTCAGGGAATTCATTAGGAGGCGGAGGGACTCAGGGTGGACTGCTTGAAGCCGCCGCCACAGGGTACCCATTGGGCAATAATTGTTCGAACATTCAGCACGGGAAGGTCGCTTACACAAGCCCGAGGGCGTTTTGGCTCGGGGATTGCAATCGCGCTTAAGTGGGGTAACGACGGGATTAGTTTCTTCATCCGCCCCATGCCGCCGCAAATCAAGGAATCACTTATCTCGTTGATGGACGCCATCAAGCGTTCGGATGGGCCGGTCATCGCCGGCGAGATGGCGCGGCTGGATGGGTTGCTGGAAACCGGCCGGGCGGCGGGCGTACTGCACCCGCAACTGGAGCATTTCCTGGAGAAGCGCAGCTACGCGAAGGCGCTGCAGTATTTGGGGGGCGAAACCCTGCAAAACCAGGGATTCCCCGGGCGGCCGGCCAACCCGGCGGTGGGTTGTGACGCGAAGCCGAAGCCGGCGACGAAAGGCTGAAGATGGGCGCGGACGGAAAGATTCCGACCGATGGCGGCGGCGGACTGGGGCAGAATCCGTTTGGCGCGCTGAGCGCGGCGGGCCTGCCGGTTGCGCCCAAGTCCGTCCTGGAACAAGCGGCGGCCAAGGCTGGCGGGGCGAAACCCGCGGAGAAGAATCGCGGCCGCGTGGACATTCGCCGTGAGACGGGCAACCGCGGCGGGAAGACCGTGACGGTGATTGATGGCTTTGTCGGGATCGGCCTGCCGGAAAAGGAGCAGCTGGCGAAGAAAATGCGCGGGGCCTGCGGCTGTGGCGGGACCGTGAAGGACGGGGCGATCGAGATCCAGGGCGACCAGCGCGAGAAGATCGCGCAGATTTTGACGGCGGCGGGATTCCGGCCGGTGTTTGCGGGCGGGTAGGCTGAGCCGGCTACAGTCGCTTCTCGTACAGGGCCACGTGCAGGTGGAGGAAGGGCTTGATGCCGACGTGCGTGAAACCGGCGGATTCGTAGAAGGCACGAAGTTTTGGCCGGCTCGAATCCGTGTCGAGGCGCAGCCATTGCTTGCCCCGGGATCGGGCGTGCTCCGCGGCAAAGTCCAGCATGCGGTTTGCCATGCCGCGGCCGGCATGGGCGCGGCGGACGGCCAGCTTATGGACGATCAGTGCGGTGCCGTCGTCGGGCCAGATGTCCGGGTCGCGGTCCTGGATCAAGGCGGTCACCACGGATTCGCCCGCGAGTTCGCCAACGAAGACCTCGTGGGGCGAGCAGCGCTGGGCGAGGTGGGCCTCGGTGAGGCTCTCGAGTTCCCACATCTTTTCGCCCCGTTCGAGCGACCAGCGCGCCGCCTCGCGCATGATCTCAGCGGCGACGGCCAGGGGGGCGTTGCGAAAGACGAGGGTAGGTTCCGGCTGGGCCATCGTGGCCAATGGAGCAGGCGTCAGGCCGCGAGACCAGCCGCAAGCGCCAGCGCGCTCTTCGCGCGGTTCATGATGTAGAGGTGATAGCCGGGGGCGCCCTGCGCGAGGAGGTCGCGGATCTGGGTGAGGGCCCAGTCAATGCCGACGCTCTCGACGACCTCGTGGTGCTCGTCGGCGTGCTCCAGCCGCGTGATGAGTTTCTGCGGCAGGCTCGCGCCGCACATCGTGGTGAAGCGCTGGATCTGCTTCAGCGACAGCACCGGCATGAGGCCGGGGACGATCGGGACCGTGATGCCGGCGGCGCGGCATTTGTCCACGAAGCGGTAGTACAGGTCGTTGTCGAAGAAGAGCTGCGTGGTGACGAAGGACGCACCGGCGTCCACCTTGCGCTTCAGGTTGGCGAGATCGGCCTCGGCGCTGAGGGCCTCCGGGTGTTTTTCCGGGTAGCCACCGACGCCCAGGCAGAAATCGGGGTGACGCGACTTGAGCAGTGCGACGAGGTCGGAGGCGTAGCGCAGGCCGTCCTGGTAAGGCACGAAGGTGGTGGTGCCGCTCGGCGGATCGCCGCGGAGGGTCATGATGTTGCGGAAACCGCCGGCATGGATGCGGTCGGCGATGTCGGCCAGCTCGGCGCGTGAGTGGCCCACGCAGGTGAGGTGGGGCATCACCGTGAAGCCGCATTCGCCCCGGAGGAAGTCGCTGACCTGGGCGCTGCGCTCCTGGGTGCTGCCGCCGGCGCCGTAGGTCACCGAGACGAAGTCGGGCTTGATCCTGGCGAGCGCCACGGCGGTGGCGCGCAGGGCCACCAAGCCGGCCTCGTCCCGCGGGGGAAAGAATTCCAGCGAGCGCAGCGGGCGCTGCTGCGCGAAGAGTTCGGCGATGGGGCGGTCGGTTGACACTACATATCAACGCATAACGGTATGTTGATACGTGTAAAGGGTGAAACGCGACCGGGGTGGGAGGCTCGGGGCGCGTCCCGCGCAGACTTGCCGGCTACGCGACCGTCAGCTCGCGGGATTTTTCGGTCTTGAGGCGCAGCTGGCCGCAGGCGGCGTCGATGTCGTGGCCCTTTTCGCGGCGGAGCGTGACGGAAATGCTGGCGGCGCGGAGGACGTCGGCGAAGCGTTCCTGGCGCGTGATGGACGGGCGTTTCCACGGCAGGCCCTCGACCGTGTTGTACGGGATGAGGTTCACGTGGGCGTGCAGGTCGAGTGCGATGTTGCGCAGGAGCTTGGCCTGCTCGAGCGAGTCGTTGATGTCCTCGATGAGGATGAACTCGAGCGTCACCATGCGGCCGTGCTGCTCGGAGAACGCCTTCACCGCGGGGAGGAGTTTCGCGAGCGGGTAGGCTTTGTTGACGGGCATGATCTTCTCGCGCACGGCATCGGTCGCACCGTGGAGCGAGATGGCGAGGCGGAAGCCGAGCGGTTCCTCGGCGAGTTGGAGGATCTTGGGGACGAGGCCGCTGGTGGAGATCGTGATGCGGCGGGCGCCGAAACCGAGGCCCCACTCGGCGTTCACGATGGTGAGGGCGCGGATGAGGGCGTCGTAGTTGGCGAGCGGCTCGCCCATGCCCATGACCACGATGTTGTCGAAGGAGGCGAGTTCCATGCGGGCGCGGGGCGTGCGGGCGTCCTCGCTGCGACAGACCTGCAGGAGCTGGGCGACGATCTCGCCGGCGGAGAGGTCGCGCTTGAGGCCGGCAAGGCCGCTGGCGCAAAACACGCAGCCCATCGCACAGCCGACCTGGGTGGAGATGCAGATGGTCTTGCGCGAGTGGTCGAGCCCGACGCCGTCCTGCGGGGCGCGGATGATGACGGTCTCGATCAGGGACTTGTCGCGGAGTTCGAGCAGCAGTTTGTCGGTGACGTCCTCCGAGTGCTTGTTGAGTACGAGCTCGGCGGGCATGAAGTCGAAGGTGTCGGCGAGCCAGGCGCGCAACGGCTTCGAGAGGTTGGTCATGGCGTCCCACGAGGTGACGCGCTTCTTGTAAACCCACGTCATGATCTGTCCCGCGCGGAATGCCGGTTCGCCGGCTTCCTTCAGCCGCGCGGTGAGCGTGTCGAGGGTCTCACCGGTGAGCGCGGGTTTTGCGGGCGTGAACTTCATGGTAATTTTCGAATCTCGATTGATCGCAAACGGTGGACTGGGCTCGGGCTGGGCTGGGAGATCGAAAATCGAGATTCGAAAATCGAAAATAGCGTCAGTGCTTCGCGAGCGCCCGGTTGAGGGCGCTGACGAGAGCCTTGATCGAGGCGAGCTCGATGTTGGTGTCGATGCCGGCGCCAAAGAGGGAGGTGCCGCGGTCGGTCGTGATCTGGATGTAGCTGACCGCGCGGGCCTCAGCGCCCTTGCCGAGCGAGTGCTCGGCGTAGCTGAGGACCTCGAACTTGGGCAGGGAGGTGGTGCCGAGCGCGCGGACGAAGGCGTCGATCGGGCCGTTGCCGGCGGCGGTGAGCTTGTGCGACTCGCCGTGGAGCGTGAGCCGGGCCTCGCATTTGACGGCGCTGTCGTGCTCGGAGGTCTTGAAGTGCTCGAGCGCGAGGGGCGCGGTGCGCTCGAGGTATTCGCGCTGGAAGGCGGCGTTGATCTCCTCGGCGGTGAGCTCGCGGCCGGTTGTGTCGGCGAGGTCGTTGATGATCTTGCCGATCTCCTTGTGCATGAGCTTCGGCAGCGTGAAGCCGAAGGTGTTCTCCAGCACGTAGGCGACGCCGCCCTTGCCGGACTGGCTGTTGATGCGGATGATGGCCTTGTAGCTGCGGCCGACGTCGGCGGGATCGATCGGGATGTAGAGGACGTCCCAGGGGCGGTCGGGCTTCTGGTGCGGCCAGGACTTCTTGATGGCGTCCTGGTGCGAGCCGCTGAACGCGGTGAAGACGAGTTCGCCTGCGTAGGGCGAGCGCACGGGCACCTCGAGCTTGGTGCAGCGCTCGTAGACCTCGCGGATGCCGTTGATGTCGGAGAAATCGAGGCCCGGGTGGATGCCGTGGGTGTAGAGGTTCTGGGAGACGGTCACGAGGTCCACGTTGCCGGTGCGCTCGCCGTTGCCGAAAAGCGTGCCCTCGACGCGGTCGGCGCCGGCGAGCAGGGCGAGCTCGGTGGCGGCCACGCCGGTGCCGCGGTCGTTGTGCGTGTGCAGTGAAATCAGGGTGCGGTCGCGGCGCGTGAGGTGGGTCGCCATCCACTCGATCTGGTCGGCGTGGACGTTGGGCATCGCGTATTCCACGGTGGCCGGGAGGTTGAGGATGATCTTGTTCGCGACGGTCGGCGCCCAGACGTCGGTGACGGCCTCGCAAATTTCCAGGGCGAAATCCAACTCGGTGCTGGTGAAGCTCTCGGGGGAGTATTCCAGGCGCAGCTGGGTGCCTTCCGCTACCAGCGGGGCCATGTGCTTTTTCAGGAAGGCGACGGCGTGCGTGGCGATGCCCACGACCTCGGCGCGGCTGGCGTTGAACACGTACTCGCGCTGCTTCGGCGAGGTGGAGTTATAAAGGTGGAAGATCGCGGACTTCGCGCCGCGCAGGGCCTCGAGCGAGCGGGTGATGAGGTCCTCGCGGCACTGGCAAAGGATCTGTATGGTGACGCCGGCCGGGATGCGTTTTTCCTCAATGAGCCGGCGGCAGAAATCGAATTCGATCTGGGAGGCGGACGGGAACCCGACCTCGATCTCCTTGAAGCCGATCTTCACGAGCAGGTCGAAGTACTCGAGCTTCTCCTCGACGCTCATGGGCTGGGCGAGGGCCTGGTTGCCATCGCGGAGGTCCACGCTGCACCAGATGGGCGCATGGGAGAGGGTGCGGCCGGGCCACTGGCGGTGGGGCAGGGCGACGGGCGGAAACGGGCGATATTTCGTGACGGGAGCGGGTTGCATAACGGCGAAACGGACGGAAAAGGGAAAGGGGACTGGACGGCACGCCGCGAAAGCGGCGGAAAACCAACGGCGCAAACGCACGATCGACCGCTACGCGGCGATTCAAAGATCGTGCGTGGAAGTAAGTCGAAGCGCCTGGGACCGGTTTCGCATGAAGCGGGGGCCAGTAAGGAAGGGGCCCGGCGGGGTGTCAAGTAGCCGGCTGGCCCGCCGCCGGGGCAAAAGTGGGCAGGGGTGTAACCCGGGGGTGGCCGGCCCCGTCTTGCCTGTTGTGCATGAGTTTGACCACATCCTCCTATGTCTGAAGACGAGTCGTTCGATCTGGCCGGGTGCCTTGAGCTCGTTCGCCACCGCGATCAGGCCGCGGCGCGGTCCCTCGTCGAGCATCTCCACCCACTCGTCATCCGCATTGTCCGCGCGCACCTGCCCCGCCGGGTCAGCGAGGAAGACCTGGCCCAGGATATCTTTCTGAAAATGTTCACCCGGCTCGAACAATACAAAGGCGCGGTTCCGTTTCCGCACTGGGTCTCCCGGATCGCCGTGACGACCTGCATTGACCAGCTGCGCGCGCAGAAGCGCCGGCCGGAGTTCCGCTGGGCCGACCTGTCGGAGAACGAGGCCGACGTGCTCGACGCCGTGATGACCAACGAGAACGACATCGCGGCGGGCGACGCCCTCGCGGCCCGCGAGCTCGTCCACAAGCTCCTCGACCAGCTCAAGCCCGACGACCGCCTCGTCATTCAGCTCCTCGACCTCGAGCAGAAGACCATCGCCGAGATCAGCGCGACCACCGGCTGGAGCCAGTCGCTGGTGAAGGTCCGGGCCTTTCGCGCGAGACGGAAGTTGCAGAAACTCTTTCAGGAACTAGAACAACAGGACCGCCCATGAACCCCTCTGATCAGAAATGGTCGCGTCTGACCGCGGCCGCCCGCGCAGCCCGGGACCCCCGCGACACCGCGGCGCCCTACGGCTTCGCGACGCGCGTGGCCGCGCTGGCCATGGCGCAGGAGCGCCGGGCCGTTTCCCTGCTCGAGCGGTTCTCCCTGCGCGCGCTGGGCCTCGCCGGCCTGCTCGCGCTGGTCTGCGTCGCCGCGAATATTTCCACCGTAACGAGCCTGTTCCGCGACGAGGCCGCCAACGCGGATGATCCCGTGGCGGAAATCGTCGATCTCGCCTCCTGACCATGGACAAGCCCTGGAAAGTCATCCTCGCCTTCACCGGCATTTTTGTCGCCGGCCTCCTGGTGGGCGGGCTCGTGACCCTGCGCTGGGGCAAGAATTTCACGCAGCGGCAGCCGATGGGCGAGCAGTTCGGCCCGCAACTGATGCAGCGGCTGGTCACCCAGCTCGACCTCACGCCGGCACAGCAGGAAAAGGTGAAACCCATCATCGACTCGGCGGCCGAGGAGCTGAAGCAATTGCGCCGGACCACGCAGCGGGCCTCCGCGGCGGTGCTGGTGCGCATGCAGGGTGACATCGGCGCGGTGCTGACGCCCGAGCAAAGGGCCAAGTTTGACACCCAGGTCGGCCAGACCCGCGAGCGCATCCGCCACTTCATGGAAGAGCGCGCGCGCCGGCAGAAGGAACGCCAAGCTCCGCCGCCGTAAGGATTGGGTTCGGTCGGGCGGGAAAGCTTTCCCTAGGGGTGAGCTGGTCGGCGCTTTCCCTAAGCGTCTGCCATCAGGCGGCCTACCGCACCGGTACGGATGACTCCCAAATTGATGTTGCGCGAGGTCGGAAGCGGGGCATGGTCCGCCTCGGCCAGGTGCCATGCATGGGCAGGCGCGTGAACTCCGCCAGGGCCGGAAGGCAGCAACGGCAACGACGTCCTACCAGTGCCGTGGAGTGCCTGGCCACCTTCACTTTATTTTCGAATCGCGATTGGCGATTTTCGAATACCGGCCACCCCCGGCGCCTTTGGGCGCGGGGATGAACCCCGCGGCCGACGTTTTTATTTGCGCTTTGGGATTTCGGATTTGGTCTTGGCGCAGTGTCCAACGGTTACCAAGTCATCGCGCGCAAGTGGCGTTCGCAGACCTTCGACGATGTCGTGGGTCAGGACCATGTGGTGCGGACGCTGAAGAACGCGATCACCCGCAACCGGATTGCCCACGCCTACCTGTTCGTTGGCCCGCGCGGCACCGGCAAGACCTCACTCGCCCGGCTGTTCGCCAAGGCGCTCAATTGCACCGGCGGCCCGAAGGCCGATTTTGATGTCAACGACCCGGCTTGCATCGCCATCGCCGAGGGCTCGCACCTGGACGTGATCGAGATCGATGGTGCGTCGAACAACGGCGTGGACCAGGTCCGCGACCTCCGCGACACCGTGCGTTACGCGCCGGCGCAGGGGAAGTTCAAGGTCTACATCATTGATGAGGTGCACATGCTGTCCGTGCAGGCGTTCAACGCGCTGCTGAAGACGCTCGAGGAGCCGCCGGAGCACGTGAAATTCGTCTTTGCCACGACCGAGCCGCAGAAGGTGCTGCCGACGATCGTGTCGCGCTGCCAGCGCTTTGACCTGCGCCCGATCCCGCCCGCGCTTATCGTTGAGCGGCTGGCGAAAATCGCCAAGGCGGAGAAGATCAAGATCACGCCCGAGGCCCTGGCTTGCATCGCCCGGCTCGCCGACGGCGGCATGCGCGATGCGCAGTCCATCCTCGACCAGATGATTTCATTCTGCGGCGGGGAAATCTCGGAGCCGGACGTCCTGGATGTGTACGGACTCGTGTCCGCCGAGAAAATCACCGCGCTGGCCGCGGCGCTGGCCGCCGGCGACCACAAGAAGATCGTGGCGATCGTGGATGAGTGCGACGCCGACGGCCGGGACCTCGTGCGGCTGCTGACCGATCTGCAGGTGCTGGTGCGCGCGGCGCTGCTCGATGCGATCGCGCAAGGCGGCAAGAGCAGCATTCTCGGCCATTCGACCGGCTCAGGCCAAGGCGGCGAGTCGATGACAACGGAGCAGATTACCCGGATGCTCGACGGCCTGCGCGAGGGCGAGGGTGCGGTGAAGCTCGGCCTGGCGGAAAAGATCAATTTTGAGGTAACGCTGCTGAAAGCCGTCGAGGCCAGCCGCGCCCGGGCGATTGACAGCCTGATCAAGGAACTCGCGTCCCTCGCCGACGAATCCCCGGCCGCCGCGGGCGCCGACAGCGAAAAAAAAAAGGACTGATTGACCGGCTGGAAGCGCGGCTCAGCGCGGCGCTGCAAGCGGGCGACCCGACTTTGCCTGGTGCCGGCGCGGAAAATGTGGCGGGCAAACCGGCTGAGGCTGAAGCGCCGGACGAAGGGCTGATGGAAATGGCGGGAGAAACGGGGGCCAGCAACTGGCCCGACGAGTCCGCCGAATCCGCGTTCCGCGCCGAGACCCGCGAACGCGGCGAACCGGAGCTGCCCGCGGGCCTGTTGGTCGAGGCCGCCGAGGAAACGGACACCAAAGGCCTGCCTGCATTGGAGGACTTGGTAAAACGAATCTCCCCCGAGACGCGTGAGCTGATGGATGAACTTTTCCGGGCGAAGTTTACCGGCGTGAGACGAGTGCCGGCGAAGGCGCTCAAGGGCTGAGTGCTTTTACCCAGGCAGGGGAGGTGAGAACCGTGCAGTTCCCGGGGCGACTGCCGGTTCAGGCTGTAACTACAAATGTTGGAGCCGGATTTCGATCGTTGTGCCGTACAGGGCTGCGGGCGCGTCCTTCTCGCTCACCGAGCTCAATTGCAGGGTGCCGCCCATGGCCAAGACCGTGTCGTGCATCAGCTGCAGGCCAAATCCCGTGCCCGGCTCCTTCTGGGTGCCGGGGCGGCTGACCATCGTCTTCGACTGTTGGAACTGCCGCAGCAGCTTGGCTGGAATCCCGACGCCGCGATCCTGGATGCGCAGCACGGCCCAGCCGGATTCCAGGGTGACGGAGATCTCGATCCGGCCCCCCTCGTGGCTGAACTTGATCGCGTTCGACAACGCATTGCCGATGACCGTGCTGCGCAGCATGCCCGGCTCGGCCAGGACCATGACCTCGGCGGCATCGATCTGGCGCTCGAGCGAGAGATTTTTGTTCTGCAGCTGCTCCGAAAACAACGCAACGGAGCCATGCACCATCTTCACGAGGTCGGTCGGGACAAGCGGGAGTTTTTTGTCCCCGGCCACCCGCCGGATCTCGGTATTCCGCACATTGCCGATGATCTCCTCGATGGCCGTGGCCGCCGAGGCGATCCGGAGAAATGACTTGTCGGGGTCCAGGGCGCGCTGACTGCTCCGGGCGCGCTGGTATAGCTGCACGTGGCCGACAATCACGTTCAGCGGATTGAGGATGTCGTGGCAGAGGACCCGCAGGAAGCGCCCCTGGACCTCCAGTTCCTGCTCCCGCAGCTTGGCCTGGTGGCGGTGTGCCTCCGCACGCTTGAACCGGTAGGAGAGCCCGAAGGCGCTGGCGAGCAACTCCCACAAAAATGCGGCCACGAGCAGCGATAAAATCGCGCCCCAATGTGGCATAAGCCCGAGGTTGATAATACTGCTCACCATTGCCGCCAGCATCAGGGGAACGGTGCTGACGAACCAGATTCGTGCTGCGTGCAGCCTGAGCCGTAATGCGGTAATACTGACGGCGATGGCACTCAGCGAGACAACCAGCTGGGCAGTGGCGACCAAGCGAAAGAAAATCTCAGGAGTTGCGAAGGGAGCCGCTAGGAGGGCGACGAGGATGAGCAGACCAAGCCACTTCAGGGCGCGGTGGGCCGACGGCATGTTCGCTTTCAAATCGTAACTCTCACTGCACCACCAGACGGCGAGCAGCGCGTTAAGCGCCATCACGAACGGCAGGGCATGCCCCAAGTGGTATCCTCCTGGTACGCCCAGAGTGAGATGGCTCAAAAAGCCCGTCCGGATGAATGTGGCAGTAAGGCCTCCCATCGCAAACAGGACATAGACGAGTGTGGCTCGATCGCGGGTTTGGAACCAAATCGGAATCTGCAAAGCAGCCATAATGATCACGGCTCCGAAATAGAAGGAGAAGACGCCGACACGCTGATTAGCCCCTAGCGCAAGTTTAGGCCCGGAAATTATGACCGGGAACAGGCCGTAGGGATGGGCCGGCACACTCCGGATTTAGGCCACGCTCCGTCCGCCAGTCAGCTGCTCAAGAGGAAGCTCCAGATCTATCGGGCTGTCCTTGTCACGGTGCCTCACCCGGGCGAATCCAGCCTCGGCGGTCGCGATCGGTCGGCCGTCAACCAGCAGATAGGCTTGGATCTGACCAAGGGCGGAGGCACGGATCCGGAGCCAAAGGGGGTCCCCTCCGTCTGTGCCGGGGCCGGCCAATACCAGCTTGTACCAGATCGGCTCGCCCAGCGGGGCTTTGGCCTCATCCATGGTGCTCACGCGCTGGAGCGCGAACGTCGCCAGTTCGGGGAGCCCCGCGGAACCATGTAATTCAAAATTCTTGGGGGCTTGGACGACGTAGGTCTCCTCAATCGTCGCAGCTGAAGCGGCGATGGCACCGGAAAAAATCACGCTAGCGAACAAAGAGCGGGAGAACTTGAGCGCCAAATCGAAGGGCCGTTGCATGTACTTACTACTGAAAGGTATCTTAAGCATGGGCCACGTCTTTTGCGTGCAATGATTGCACCGCATTTCTGCCAGATTAGCCCAGATATAGTTCCAATTATTCTTCCTAACGAGTCCTAGTCGTCCGGTTTCATTAGGGAAACGAATTGGATAAAGCGCATCCCCCCGAAGCCCACGAAGTGCTTGATGAACTCTTCCGGGCGAAGTTTACCGGCGTGAGACGAGTGCCGGCGAAGGCGTTGAGAGCTCAGGTCGGAAGAACGCAAAGCGCCGTTTTAATTCCGATCTGCGCATTTCTACTCCCGCCAAGTCGACCCGAGATCTCGCCGGCCATGGATGCTGCGGGCGCAGAGATAGGTTTCAATGGACTGCCCGGCAAAGGGCGGGAGAAGTTTGATCGACTCGCGGCGGTACAGGCCTTCGGCAAGGCCCTCGAGGAGGTCGAGTTGGGTGAGGCCGGCGGCGTCCACGGACCAGACTTCACCGGTGACGCCGTCGCGGTCGTCGGGTTTGACGATCATGCCGGGGTAACCGTCGAGTTCATAGAGACGGTAGCCGGGCGGGGTGCGGGCTTCGCCGAGGAACTGCTGGCCGGCCATGAAGTGGAAATTGCAGCCGCCGCGTTTCAGCGTGCCGTAGACAAAGATCAGGCTCATGACGCCGGAAGCTCGATCACGAGGGCGGTGGTGTTGTCCCGGCCGGAATTTTGCACGGCTTCGTTCACGAGCCGCTGCGCGGGGGTCGAACCGGACTCCTCGGGCGACGGGGTGCGGATCAGCGACTCGAGCCGGTGGTCCCACAGGCCGTCAACGAGGCCGTCGGAGCAGATCAGGAAGCGGTCGCCGGGCTGGTGGCCCACGGCGCCGATGTGGGGCTCGAGGAACTGGTTGCTGGCGCCGAGGGCCTGGTTGAGCGCATTGCGCAGCGGATGTTCGCGGGCCTGGCGTTCGTTGAGCTGACCCTGGCGGCGCAGCCAGCCGACGTGGCTGTGGTCCTGGGTGACTTGGGTGAGTCCGCCCGCACGTGGCAAAAAGTAGATGCGGCTGTCGCCGACGTGGGCGAAATACATCCATTCGGGCGTGAACCAGCCCAGGCTGAGCGTCGCCCCCATGCCGGCGCATTCCTCGTAGGAGGATCCGAGATTGCGCAGGTCAGTGTGGATGGAGGTGAACAGCTCGAAGAGCACATCGGTGAACCCGCTGCTCATCCCGGCGGCCGACAGGCGGAAGGCGCGGGGAAGCAGCTTGGTGATGCGGTCCACGGCGATGCGGCTGGCGAATTCGCCGGACTTGGCGCCGCCCATGCCGTCGCTGACGGCGAAGACGAAGTCCGTGCCGGCGAGCGAGGCCGAGCCGGTTTTGCCGAGGTAGCGGACCTCGTGGCCGTCGAAGCTCAGCCCGAGGAAGGCGTCCTCGTTGTTCGGGCGGAAGCGTCCGCGGTCGGTGATCCCCGACCAGCGGAGGCTGGACGACTGCGGGGCGGCGGACGGATTGGGTGCGTCCATGGTCAGCCCGTGGGTTTCAGGGACACGGTGCCGGGTCCGCCGTCGAGCAGGGTGGCGAACTCAAAATCGATGATGCAGAAGCGCCCGTCGGCGACCCGGTACGTGATGTTGCGGAGTTCGCGGTCCTCGTGGCGCACGCCGAATGGCTCGAGTTCGGCGAACACCTCGGCCGTGCGCTCGACGCTCAAATGGTCCACCCGCGTGCCGCAATTGGTGGTGACGATCTTCAATTGCGCGGGATCCACCTCCAGCAGCCGCGGCACAAACGTGCAGCCCTTTGCCTCCAAATGCTGGAGCACCCGCACCTCATGCGCGAAGCGCTCCTGGGCCTGGTGGCCGCGGAAGGTCTTGTGCACCCGGCCGTCGTAGCCGATGCGCACCAGCGCCCGGGCGGTGTCCTTCATCTCATGCATGATTAATTAGACGGAGTTTCGGGCGTGTTTTGGCGCTGGCAAGCCTGATGACTGAATGACGAAAGATGCTGGCAATGAATTTGATGGATTAATCTGTCGCGCGCGGGTCAGTTCGGGCTGGCTCTGGCATATAAGGTGCTAATTTTACCCTGAGTTTTTGGTGCTCCCACAGACTCTAGCATACTCGATCAACCTCACCACGAACTCACCCTAAACCTGTCCCTAACCCAACCGACCATGGCCAAATACAAATTGGAATACATCTGGCTCGACGGCTACACGCCGCTGGCCAGCCTGCGCAGCAAAACCCAGATCAAAGAATTTGCCAGCTTCCCGAAGCTCGCCGAACTGCCCGCCTGGGGCTTTGACGGCAGCTCGACGCAGCAGGCCGAGGGCAAGAGCTCGGACGTTGTCCTGAAGCCCGTGGCGGTTTTCCCCGACACGACCCGCAAGAACGGCGTGCTCGTGATGTGCGAAACCTACCTGCACACGGGTGCCGCGCATCCCTCCAATTCCCGCGCCACGATCCCGGATGATCCGGACACCTGGTTCGGTTTTGAGCAGGAATATTTCCTGTGGAAAGACGGCGCGCCCCTCGGTTTCCCCAAGGACGGTTTCCCCGCCCCGCAGGGCCCGTACTACACCGGCGTCGGCTACAAGAACGTCGGTTGCGTCGCCCGGGAGATTGTCGAGAAGCACATCGACATCTGCCTCGATGCCGGGATCAACCTCGAGGGCATCAACGCCGAGGTCGCCAAGGGCCAGTGGGAGTTCCAGATCTTCGGCAAGGGCTCCAAGAGCGCCGCTGACCAGATGTGGGTCGCCCGCTACATCCTCGCCCGCCTGACGGAGAGCTACGGCATCGACATCGAGTGGCGCTGCAAGCCGATCCTCGCTCCGTTCCAGCAGCCGCTGGACTGGAACGGCTCCGGCATGCACTCCAACTTCTCGACCAAGTACATGCGCGAAACCGGTGGCAAAGCCTACTTCGAGAAGCTCATGGCGGCCTTCAACCAGTACGTCGGCGAGCATATCGCGGTGTATGGCCCGGAGAATCACCTCCGCCTCACCGGCCTGCACGAGACGCAGTCGATCGACAAGTTCAGCTACGGTGTCGCCGATCGCGGCGCCTCGATCCGCGTGCCGCACAGCTTCGTCAACGCCGGCTACAAGGGCTACCTCGAGGATCGCCGTCCGAACTCCGCCGCCGACCCGTACCTGGTCGCCGGCCGGATCCTCAAGACGATCCAGACCGTGCCGACCACGTAAGTCTCATATAACGCAGCCGAAAGGCTGTTTCCCCCGCCAACTTTCCGCTCCCCGGAAGGATTGGCACCACAAGATCGAGGACTTTCCGTCCTCGATCTTTTGTTTTTCAGGGGTGCATGGAATTGCTGGGCATGGCCAGCCGATCCTCCGCGGTCATCCTGGCAAATGGGATTGATCCATCAGCGTGATACTGCAGCCAACGTCCCCCACCTGCCAGACATCCAGCAAAAGGGGTATCCAAGGTTCAGACATAGGGTATATACCTTACGTTTTATTCGGGATAAGGTCTGGAATGAACATCAATTTGGCCTGATTTGTCAGCCAAATATCCGATATAAAAAAATGTATGTGGCTAGAAATAAGTTGTTTAAAATACTACAGAATTAGTACCTAGACGAAGTAGGGTATATGCCCTATTCGCTCCCGATGCAGATGAACCGTAACAGTGATTTCAGCTCGTCCTCCCACGACCAGCAAAACGCGGCTTTGAACGGGCATTTTAAGGGGGTTACGGCGGAGAAGGCGGCTCTGGTGGGAGGTTCCCCTGCTTATCCCGCGGCCGCGGTCAAACAGAGCCATTCACGGGTGATGCGGGGTGGCGAGGTTGGGGCGGGCGCGGCCGTTAACCACGGGCAGTAAAGCAGCATTATCCTGCAAAAACGCCCCGAGAATTTCCATTCAAGAAGAGAAATGAAACTGATTGTTAACAAAAATCACTTCAAACAGCGTAGAAAGCCAGAAACGGCAAAACACATGTCCGCCGGGGACGAGGCCGACTTCCGTGGCTGGTTTACTGCCGCCTTTGCCGGACTTGCCCTATATGAAATATTCCGTTCCCACGTCCTGATCTGCCTGCTGTGCATGTTCTGCGCTGCCTTGTACTGGTTCTGGGCCTGGGCGGTGGCATGCAGAGTGGTCGCAAGTCTGCGGGGATCGGCCGGCCATGGCGCCGTATCCCCCAAGGGCGGCGCGCAAAAGCATGCACCGGGCACGATCTCCGCTGCCATTGGGCCGCGGTTGGTCGCTGGCGGAATGGCCTTTGTGGTCCTGGCTGTTCCACTCGGCGTGCTGCACCGCACCACGGTGGCTGGGGAAGATGCCGCGCGGCATGATGAAGCCCGGCGGAGCGAGCGGAAGGGCGCACTCGACCGCCAGGCGGCGGAACGGCTGGTCAACGAGAGTCTCAAAAAGGCCCAACTCGCGCGGGAGCGTGCGGAGCAGAGCAGGGCTGAAGCGGCCCGGGTCCGCGCGGAGGAGGCCCAAAAGCAGGACCAGATGCTGGATACGGTGTTAAGCAAATATGAGGCGGCGCTCTGGAAGGATATTTCACTGTGCCACCTCAAGGATGTCAGACACGGGCGGGATACCGCCTGGTCCATTGTCCGGATGGATCTGCCTTCGCGGCATAGTTATGGCCTGAAAATTGTCGATCCCATCAGGAACGATCCTGCAGGAGTGGTCATTGCGGACTACACCAAAGACGAGCTGGAGAGACTTGTCCGCACATTGGGGCACGCCGAGGAGTGGGCGGCGCAAGCCGAGCGCAACGGCACCAGCGATGACCGCAGCAGCCCGGTTCACGGGGAGGAAGGGAGCCTTGCGGCCTCGCAAGTGATGACGTGCAAAATGATCGGCGCTGTCCCGCTGCTGGTGGTCGATCCGCCCTTTGGTAATCTTTTCCTCGGGATGGATCAGGTGCGGATCTTGAAAGCCGCGCTGTCCAGCGCGTTGGCGGACATCAATAGACTGGAAACCGAAGCGGTGGAGCGGGCGGTGGCGGATGTGAAGGATCCGGCCAAGAAGAACCAATACCTCTAAACGGCGGACCTGGTGCCAGGATGCCAGTCCGCCCGCTAGGGTGACGGGATCAGTAGCTTGGCGCTCGCGCCTCACCCGGCGGTCATCCGCACGCTGCGGCAGATCGTGCCCGAGGCGCACCGGCGCAAGGTGCCCGTCAGTGTGTGCGGGGAGAGGGAAGGCGGCCCCGTCTAGGGATCGTTGTTGCTCGGCCAAGGAAATCTACGCCAAGTGCGACGCCTTCGATCGCGCGAGGGTGAACGTGGAATAATATAAACGAAAGGTGAGAGTAGGAGTAGGGACTCCGGAACTCACCGCCGGGGCACTCCGTTGGGCCGGGCGGGTGCCAAACAAAAAGGCCGCCGGACGAACCGGCGGCCTTGGCTGCAGAAGGAGAACAGATTATTTCTTGGCCAGAATGGCGTAGAGCACGCCGACCGCCACGAGACCGACGAGGCCGCTCGCACCGAGCGTGCCGATGATCGAGGTCACATTGCCGATGACATTACCGGGGAGAAACGCGACCTTGTCGCCGAAGATAACGCCCAGGACAATCGCCAGTGCCAGCAGTGCGACAGCCAGTTCAGTGATCTTCTTAACAGCCGTGATGATCGTATCGAGGTATTGCATATGATATCTGTTTTGGGGTTTGGGTTGTAGCTGACAGGAGAGAGACGCCGCTGCGCGAACCACGTTCAATAGTTCTATTACCGAATATTTGCACATCCGCAAGCACAAGAACGTCGTGCTCGCCGCCAACTACGTGCCGGGCCCGGGCATGCTGAAGGATGAGCTGCATTTCCCCTTCCTCTTTGAAGGTGCGACCGATCCCGCGAAGAACGACGTGCCGGAGGCGCCGGGTTTCCCGGTCATCGGCCCGTCCTGGGGCACCATCGGGCTGATCGACACCTACGAGGGCGAAGCGCGCATGGCGCCATTCTTCGCCGACACGCCCCTCGCCACGTTTTACCCGTTGTCGCTGCAACTCTGCCTGATGAATTGGGGCCTGGGGACGGATGCGATCCACCGTTTCCCCGACCGCCTGGAGATCTGGCGGACCGACGGCAGCCTGCAGACGAGCATCCCGCTCCGGCGCGGCCAGTTGGTGGAGGCAAATTGGTTTTCCCGCTGGCTCTCGCCCAAAAATCCGCGCCTCAGCGTGGCCGACATCGGTGACTATCTCACGCAGCTGGAGAGTGAGGACCCGGTGAAACAGGCGCGGGGCCGGGAGTTTTTCGCGCAATTCCAGGACGCAGTCATCCTGATCGGCCCGGTGGACAACCTGTTGCAGGATCTGGCCCGCACGGCCTTCGACGACGTGCCGGTGCCGCAAGTCGGGTTTCACGGCAACCTCATCAAGACGATGAGCTCCGGGCGCTATCTCCATCATGTCCCGCGCTGGACGGAGTACGCGTTCGCCTTCTTGCTCACGCTGCTGGTGAGCAGTCTCGCCGCCACGGTCGGCCGGCGCGGCGTCATTTTCAAAATCATCGCCGGCCTGCTGGTCGTGGCGTATCTCGGCGTGAATTACTATGCTTTCGCGTACCACGAATTGGTGCTCCCGCTGGTCCTGCCGCTGGGGTCGGTGTTCACCACCAGCTTCGCGGCGATTGGCTGGCAGCTGATCGAGGAGGAGCGGCAGAAAGGCCGCATCAAGGGCATGTTCGGCACGTACGTGTCGCCGCAGCTGGTCGAGAGCATGGTGGACTCCGGCCAGGAGCCGCAGCTGGGCGGCCACGAGGCGGACATCACCCCGTATTTCAGCGACATCCAGGCCTTCTCCTCCTTCTCGGAAAAGCTCCCGCCGGACCGGCTGGTGGAGCTGATGAACGAATACCTGACCGCCTGCACCGACATCATCCTCGCGCAGGGCGGGGCGCTGGACAAATACATCGGCGATGCCGTGGTGGCGATGTTCGGCGGGCTGGTGCCCCTGAAGGACCACGCCTTCCGCGCCTGCGTGGCGTCCCAGCTCGTCCACCGCAAGCTGCGGGAGTTGCGGGCGAAATGGCAGAGCGAGGGCGACAAGTGGCCGGAAATTGTGTGGCACATGCAGTCCCGCATCGGGCTCAACAGCGGCCCGACCGTCGTGGGCAACATGGGCAGCCAGGCGCGGTTCAACTACACGATGATGGGCGACAATGTGAACCTCGCGGCGCGCATGGAGTCCGGCGCCAAGGCCTACGGCGTGTACACGATGGTGGCCGATGCGACCAAGGCGGCCTGCGAACAGCACGGCGGCGACCGGGTGGTGTTCCGCTACCTCGACAAGATCGTGGTCAAGGGCCGCACCCGGCCCGTGCCAATCTACGAGATCGTGGGGCTCAAGGAGGACGTCACCGACCAGACCTACGACTGCCTGATCCTGTTCGCGCAGGGCATGGCGCTCTACCTGGCGCGGGACTGGGACTCCGCCGAGGGCCGGTTCGGGGAAAGTGCGGTGCTCGAGCCCAACCGCCCGGGTGTGACCCCCGGCGTGGAGAACAATCCCTCCCTCACCATGATTGCGCGCTGCCGGTACATGCGGGAAAACCCGCCGGAACCGGGCTGGAATGGCGTGTACGTGATGAAGCAGAAGTAACGGACGCGCGTTTGGAGTAGGCGGGTCGTCGCCCCGGCCGGGATCAAAGGAGGGCGATAACTGTCCCGCAATTTGTGCGGCAAGGGCGGGTCAGAGACCCGCCCTGCCTTCGACCATAAAAAAGCCCGGCGTTGGGCCGGGCTTGAACGTAACGGGGAATGAATCCCCGCGTTACTTGAGGATCATGTCCTTCACCGTCTTGCCGGCGGGGATCATCGGCAGCACGTGCTCGGTGTAGGGCACGATGACGTCGAGGACGTACGGGCCGTCGTGGTCGAGCATCTCCTGGATGGCGGCCTTGAGTTCGCTCTTCTTGTGGACGCGGCGGCCCTTCACGCCGAAGCCCTCGGCGATCTTGACGAAATCAGGATAGAGGCCGCCGAGGTTCTCGGGGCTGCCGACGTTGGACTCGTCGCCGAGGATGGTGTTGCCGCGGACGCTGCCGTAGAAACGGTCCTCCCACTGCACGACCATGCCAAGGTGCTGGTTGTTCAGGATCATGGCCTTCGCGGCGATCTTCTCGATGTGCGCGGTGGCGAGCTCCTGGATGTTCATCATGAACGAGCCGTCACCGTCGATATCGATGACCTGCTTGTCGGGGCAGGCGACCTTCGCGCCGAGCGCGGCGGGATAGCCGAAGCCCATCGCGCCGAGGCCGAGCGAGCTGATGTAGCGGCGGGGCTCGTTGAAGCGGTAGAACTGCGCGGCCCACATCTGGTGCTGGCCCACGCCGGTGGCGATGATGGCGTCACCCTTCGTGAGTTCATAGAGTGTGGCGACGGCCTCCTGCGGGACGATGTGCTTGCTCTCGTCGTACTTGAACGGCTGCTCCTTCTTCCACTTCGCAATCTGGGCGTGCCAGGCGGTGGTGTCGGGGGCCTTGAACTTGTTCGCGGTGGCGAGCTCGTTGAGGCGGGAGAGCGCGGGCTTGATGTCGCTGACGATCGGCAGGAGGACGCGCTTGTTCTTGTTGTGCTCGGAGGCGTCGATGTCGATGTGGACGATTTTCGCGTGCGCCGCGAATTTGTTCGTGTCGCCGGTGATGCGGTCGTCGAAGCGCGCGCCGACGCAGAGGAGCAGGTCGCACTGGTCCACGGCCCAGTTGCCGTAGGCGGCGCCGTGCATGCCGAACCATTGCATCGAGAGCGGGTGGGACTCGGGGAAGCCACCCAGACCCATCAGCGTGGTGGCGACGGGCACGTTGGTCTTCTCGGCGAAGGCCTTGAGGTCGGCATGTGCGTCGGAGGAGATGATGCCGCCGCCGGCGTAAAGCACGGGCTTCTTGGCGTCGGCGATGAGCGCGAGGACTTCCTTCAGCTGCTCGTCGGTGGCGGTCTGCGTCGCGGTGGCGTAAGGGTTGCGGAACTCGACCGTGGCCGGGAACACCGGCTGGAATTTCGCCTGCTGCACGTCCTTCGGCAGGTCGATGATGACCGGGCCGGGGCGGCCGCTGCGGGCGAGGTAAAAGGCCTCCTTGAACACACGCGGCAGCTCGTGGACATCCATCACGAGGTAGGAGTGCTTCACGATCGGCAGCGTCATGCCGTAGAAATCCGTCTCCTGGAACGCCATCTTGCCGATGTACTTCGAGTACACCTGGCCGGTGATGGCGACGAGCGGGATGGAGTCCATGTACGCGTCGGCGATGGCCGACACGAGGTTGGTGGCGCCGGGGCCGCTGGTGGCCATGCAGACGCCGACCTTGCCGGTGGCGCGGGCGTAACCTTCCGCGGCGAACGAGCCGCCCTGTTCGTGGCGGGGGAGGATGGTGCGGATCTTGTCGGTGCGCGCGAGCGACTGGTGGAGCTCCTGCGACGCGCCGCCCGGGTAGGCAAAGATGACATCAACACCCTCGCGGATGAGGCACTCGACGACGGCGTCGGAACCCTTCATTTCGCGGCCGATCTCGGCCTTGGGAAACGCGGCGGGGGAGGTGTGGTCTTTTTTCATGGCGGAAAGCGGGAAAAGCGGCCGCGAGATAACACAAATTTGGGCCGAGGTTGCAAGCTGGCATCTGGGCGTGGGCGGGGGTCTCCCGACCCGGGCAAACCGTGGCAAAACCCTCCCCGCGGATGGCGCGGATTAACGCGGATAAATGCCAGTGATCCGCGTCAATCCGCGTGATCCGCGGCCAAGTATTCTCGGAGTAAGGCGGGGTGAGGAGACCCCGCCCTATATTCCCTAACCGTGTCATAACGATTTCGGTTGGCTGACCGGGGGGTGCGGGGGCAATTTGGCGGCATGGTACGACTGCTATTTATCGGCGACATCGTCGGCCGGCCGGGCCGGGACATCGTCAACGAGCGGCTCCGGGCGATCCGGCTCGAGCACAAGATCGATTTTGTGATAGCGAACGGCGAGAACGCCGCGGCCGGCGCGGGCATCACGGGCACCATCGCCAAGTCCATTCTCGGCGCGGGCGTGGATGCCATCACGCTCGGCGACCATGTTTGGGACCAGCGCGGCTGGGAGACCGAGATCACCCAAATGGACCGCGTGTGCCGGCCGGCCAACCTGCCGGCTTCGAACCCGGGCGAGGATCACGTCATTATCGAGGCGCGCGGCTTCAAGGTCGCGGTGTTCACCGTGCTCGGCCGGACGTTCATGAACACGAAGGCCGACTGCCCGTTCCTTTGCGTGGACCGGATGCTGCAGCGGCTGAAGGGCCAGGCGGACGCTGTCATCGTGGAAGTCCACGCCGAGGCGACGTCGGAAAAGCAGGCGCTCGGCTGGTATCTCGACGGGCGTGTCACCGCCGTCCTCGGCACCCACACCCACGTGCCGACCGCGGATTACTGTGTGCTGCCCAAAGGCACGGCGTTCATGTGCGACGTCGGCATGACCGGGCCGTATGCGAGTGTCCTCGGCCGCGAAGTCGCGCCGGTGGTGGCGAAGTTTCTCGACGGCATGCCGCACCGTTTCGAAGTGGCGACGGGTGACGTCCGGCTATCCGGTGCCTTGATCGACATCAGCCCGGCGATGGCGCGGGCGGAGAAGATCGAACTGCTGACGGTGCGCAGCCCGGTGCGCGCTTAGCTGTGCACCACGCCGGCTTCCTCGTAGGAGCCGAGCTTGCGGTAGCGGTCGTAGCGCGAGGTGAGCAGGGTCTCGACGTCGAGGGAGCGCAGGTCGTTGAAATGTTTCAGCAGCGCGTATTTCAGCGCGGCGGCGGCCTGGGCGGGGTCGTTCTGCGCGCCGCCGAACGGCTCGGGCAGGACTTCGTCCACGACGCCCAGCTGTTCGAGGGTGGCGGCGTTGAGCTTCAGCGCCTCGGCGGCCTTGGGGGCGGCGGCGCGGTCCTTCCAGAGAATGGCGGCGCAACCCTCGGGGGAGATGACCGAGTAGTAGCTGTTTTCGAAAATGAGGACGCGGTCGGTCACGCCGATGCCGAGCGCGCCGCCGGAGCCGCCTTCGCCGACGACGACGGCGATGGACGGGACGCGGAGCATGGCCATTTCGCGGAGGTTGACGGCGATGGCCTCGGACACGTGGCGGGCCTCGGACTCGACGCCGGGGAAGGCGCCGGGGGTGTCAATGAAGGTCAGGACGGGGAGCTTGAAGCGCTCGGCCGTCTTCATGAGGCGGAGGGCCTTGCGGTAGCCTTCGGGCTGGGACATGCCGAAGTTGCGCTCGATGTTTTCCTTGGTGTCGCGGCCCTTCTGTTGGGCGATGATCATGACGGCCTCGCCGTTGAAGAAAGCGGTGCCGCCGATCAGGGCGCGGTCGTCGTTGTACTGGCGGTCGCCGTGCAGTTCCTGGAAGCCCTCGCAGAGCATCCCGACGTAATCGAGGGCGTAGGGCCGCTTGGGGTGGCGGGCGATCTGGACGCGCTGCCAGGGGGTGAGATTGGAGTAGATGTCCCGGCGCGTCTGCTCGATGGCCTTTTCCAAGGCTTTTACCTCGACCGACAAGTCGAGGTTATGCTCCAGGGATTTCTGGTGCAGGGCGTCGAGGTCTTTGGCGAGCTCGCGCAGGGGTTTTTCGAACTCCAGGACGTAGGCCGGTTTTTCCATCACCCACAAAGTTACGGGGCCGGCCGGAGGGGTGTCAACGGGTGGCGTGTCACTTAATGCCACCCGCTTGCTGATCAGGGTTTTTCAACTGGTCTTTCCAGCTTCCGATCTTGGCCTGGGCGCCGAAATGCTCGGCCTTGGTCTTGTCGCCGCGCTCCATCCAGATGCGGGAAAGGGTGGTGTTGATGAAGAGGTCCGAGGGCTGCAGGGCGTGGGCCCGTTCGCCGGCGGCGAGGGCGGCATCGAGGCGGCGAAGGGAGAAATTCACCTCGGCGAGGGCATGCCAGGCTTCGAAGGAACCCGGGGCCGCGGTGGTCGCGCGGGACAGCTTGGCGAGGGCGGAGTCGCTGTCGCCCTTGGCATAGTCGGCGGTGGCGTCCTCGATGAGCGTCTGGAGTTCGTCGGCGGTCATGGGTTGGGTGGGGAAGTAGCGACTGGCGGGTAGAAGGATGCGAGTAGAGTCTGAACCCGGGTAAAAAGAAAGGACGGCCTTGCGGGCCGTCCTCACGTTAAACGCGGTGAAGCGGGGGATTATTTCTTCAGGTCGGCCTCGATCGAGATCGTGACGGCGACTTCGTCGCCAATGGCCTTGCCGAGCCAGCCGGGACCGTCCACGCCGAAGTCGTGGCGGTTGAGGGTGGTCGTGACATCCCAGCCGGAAACGTAGGCGCCCATCAGGCCGGGGCCGAAGCCGAGCAGCTTGGCCTGAAGGACAACGGACTTGGTCACGCCCTTGATGGTGAGGTCGCCGGTGACGTCATAAGTGTCGGCGCCGGTCTTCTTCCACGCGGTGCTCTTGAAAGTGATGGTCGGGGTCTTCGCGACGTTGAAGAATTCAGGGCTCTTGAGGTGCTCATCGCGCTTCTCGCTGCGGGTGTCGACGCTGGCGATCTCGATGGTGGCCTCGACCTTGCTGGCTTCGAGGTTGGCCTGGTCGAGGGAGAAGGTGCCGCTGAACTTGGTGAAGCTGCCGGGGACCTTGCTGAACACGTGGCGGATCGAGAAGCCGACCGAGGAGTGAACCGGGTCAATGGCATAGGTCTCGGTGGCGGCGTGCGCAGAAGCCAGCAGCCCGAGGGCGAGGCTGGCGAGAGACAGGATACGGAGGGTTTTATTCATGATTGGGTTGGAGCGAAAAATGAAAGCAGGTTTGGCCGCGGCGCAACTCGCAGACCCTCATCTTATGACAAAGTCGCGGCAGGCAGGCGGCCTCCTTGTCACACGATTAACATCGCATCCCCGTAGCTGAAAAACCGGTACTCGCGGGCGATGGCCTCGGCGTAGATTTCGTGCAGCCAGGCGATGCCCTCGGTGGCGCCGGGGGTGAGGAAGGCCGCCACGAGGCAGAGCAGGGTGGAGCGGGGCTGGTGAAAATTCGTGATGAGCGCGTCCACGCCCCGGAACAGGCGGGGCGGGTATATGAAGAGTCCGGCCTCGGCGAGGTGCGGGTGGTCTCCGGGCGCCGGATGCGTGGCGAGGAAGTCCTCGACCGAGCGGACGGTGGTGGTGCCGACGGCGATGCGGCGGCCGGAGAAGGGAGGAAACAAGGCCCGCTGGGTGGCGACGGGCAGCTCGTAGAGCTCGCGGTGAATCGCGTGGTCCGCGATTGTCTCGGTCGTGATCGGCTTGAAGGTGCCGAGGCCGACATGGAGCGTGACCTCGGCCGTGTGCACGCCCTGGGCCCCGAGCTGGGCGAACAGTTCCGGCGTGAAATGCAGCCCGGCGGTGGGCGCCGCCACGGCGACGGCCTGGGTGCGGTCGGCGTAAACCGTCTGGTAGCGCTCAAGATCATCGGCGCGGCGCGTGTCGTCGGCGCGGACAATGTACGGCGGCAGCGGCACTTCACCCAGCTCGCGGGCGACCGCGGTGATGGGCTGGTCGTCGCGGGTGGTGAAACGGACGAGCGCGGAGCCGTCGGGGTCCTTGGCGACGATTTCGCCGCGGAATGCACCGGTCGCATGCGCAAACGTGGCGCCGACCGGCAGTTTTTTCCCGGGCTTGATGAGGCAGCGCCAGGTCTGCGCGCCATCGGCGGGACGCAGCAGGAAGCATTCGACCTGACCGCCGGTCGGCCGCTGGGCGCGGAGCCGCGCGGGGAGCACGGAGGCGTTGTTGCGAAAGAGCGTGTCGCCCGCGCGCAGGAACTCCGGCAGGTCGGCAAACGTCCGGTGGTGCAACGTGCGGGTGGCCCGGTCCACGACCAGCAGCCGCGACTGGTCGCGGCGCGCGGCGGGAACCTGGGCAATCAGGTTCGCCGGCAGAGTGTAGTCAAAAAGCGAGGTGGGAAGGGACGGCACGAAAGGCGAAAATTTCCCGCAGGATGCGGGTATAATTACTTACACGGATTTGTCCCCGCAGGGAAGAGTAGGTGTTAGCTGGTGTTAATCAGGGAGATGCCGTACTTCGTGAAGATATAGCAACTTTTTTACTACCAATGAATTACGATGAACAACTTGCCGGTGACACCCGGCGGCGTTCATGAATCTCCCGCGCTCACTCCCGCAGTCGCAATGAAGAAAAACACCATTCTCCTCTCCACGATCTGCATCGCCAGCCTCATCCTGATGGGCTGCCAAACTGCACCCGAGGTGGTGGCCCCGGTGGCGAAGAAACCCAAGGCGGCGGTGGCCGAGCATGAAACGCTGTACAACAACATCAGCGTGAGTGAGGCCAAGGGGGTCTCCTCGCCGTTAAAGACCGAGAAGGGCACGGTCTTTCCTGAGAACAAGATGGGCTACAAGCTGATCCTCACGAGTGATGTCTCGATGCCGAACCTCCTCGCCACGCAGCTCGCCACCACGGAAATCATGGTCCAGATGCGCATCTACAACCGCGGGGACTATGACCGGACCCTCAATATTTTCTGTGCCCGCGGCGAGGACCGGAGCACTTACCAGGCGCTGGGGGTGTTCTTTCCCGCCAACCGGGCCCGGGACATCAAGTTCACCGTCAGCGAACAGGACAGCAAGAACCTCAGCCTGATTGTGACGCCCACCCGCTGAGCCCGCCGGGGTGGCGGGCCGGGGTTGCAACGGGGCGCAGGGTGGTTCATTCCCGGGATGAACCATCAAACCCATGGCGACGACCGAAGAGCAGCACACGTTCCGCATCTTCCTCCGGATTCTGGCTGTCGCGCAGTGGGCGCTGGTGGTCATTGCCGCGGCCGCGCTCGTGTTGATTTACATGCTGTACGGCGACACGGCCGCCCGCGCGGCGAATCCGAACCGCGCGGCCGAGCTTCATGCGCTGGCGACCTACCGGCCGGTGTCGATTGCCATGGCCGTGATCTCGGTCCTGACGGGCGTGGGCGCTTTGATTTCCGGGGTTAATATCTGGCTCCGGAGGGCCCGGGGGTTTTCGCAGTGCATCGCGGTGGTGAGTTTGCTGCTCTTTCCCATTGGCACCGTCATCGGTCTCGCCACGTTGATCGCGCTGGGCCAAAAACCCATCCGCGACCTTTACAAGGCCTGAGATTTCCCTCGAATCAGCCCTTTCCCTTTCACATCCCAGCCCCGGACCATGAAATCCTTCGCCACCCTCCTGCTCTTGCTCGCCACCGCCTTGGCCGCACCGGCCTCCACGCCCATCGAAGAATTCCTGGCCCCCGCCCTAGCGGGCCGGGGCACGGTCTACTTCCGGGTCGTGCTGGAAAAAAAGAACGGCGTCGACATCCGTGAAAACACGATGCCCAAGGACATGATCCAATCGATCGAGAAAACCGGGGCCTCGGTCCGTCCGAATCACACCAACGCAAACGTCAGTTACTGGATTTTCTTCAAGAACGGCGATTTTGCCACCTGCGACATCGTCAACGAACCCTCCGCGGTGAACCTGCCGTATGAGAAGCTGGGACCATACTTTGCCGATGCGCCCCACAGCGGCCCCAAGTGGAGCGTCGAGGGGGAGAGCCTCGCGGTTGGCCAGCGGTATTACTCGGTGCGCGTCCTAACCGCGAACGACCCGGCGACGGGCGGCCGCAAGGGCGAGGTCGAGGTCGCGGTGCTGAGCGGCGGGGACAAGGTCTATTACTATTTCGGGAAGTTCATTTCCCAGTAGGTTCCGGCCCGGCCCGGGGGCGGCGAAATTGCTTGTCTCCCGATTGCGGCAAAGCGTAATACCCGCCACTCGTCTTTCGACGGGAACAGCTCTTTTGCCGAACTAGCTCAGTTGGTAGAGCAACGCTTTCGTAAAGCGTGGGTCATCGGTTCAAATCCGATGTTCGGCTCCATTTAAACCCCGTCTGCAGCCTGGCTGCGGGCGGGGTTTTTAATTGTCCGAGATGCGCTCGTCCGGGAGGCCGCCCTGCAGCTTGCGGCGCAGCCGGAGCGCGTCGATCTCCCCGCGCAGCTGGCGGGCGAACAGCTCCAGCCGGCGGCGGACATCCAGGGTCTCGAGGAGTTTTTGCTTCAGCCCGGTGTTTTCGCAGAGGCTGAACGCGGCCAGGTCGATGAACACCTCCGGATCCTCCACGGTCCGCAGGAATTCCGCCATCTCGGCCGGGACGGGGGCGCCGAATTTCTGCTTCAGGGCGATGAGCCGGGCGAGTTCGACCCGCAGCCGGGTATTTTCGGCGGGGTCGGCCACGGGTTCGCTCGGGAGCGCCCGCACGCGGATGCGGCGGAAAGGCTGGTCGGTGACGATGCCGAGGACCTCGACGCGGCAGAGGCCCTGCAGCAGGAGGTTGGAGGTGCCATCGGCGTTTTTCTGGCAGGCGCGCACGATGCCGACGCTGGCGACGCGATGAGGCGGTTCGAACTCCCCGGATTCGCCCAAGCGTTTCTGGTCGAGGCCGCTGACGGCGAAGAGCCGGTTCGTGGCGAGGACCTCCTTGAGCATCTGCCGGTAGCGCGGCTCAAAGATATGGAGGGGCATCAGGGCCTGCGGAAAAAAGGCCACGTTGGGCAAAGTCATGACCGGCACTTCGTCCGGCAGCGTGATTTCCATCTCCATGCCGGCCAAGGTAGGCGGGGAGGGGGAAAATTCAACTGTGACGGCTGTGACATGTCCCCGCCTGAGCGGGGTAAAAGTGGGACAAGATGGCCTGAATTGGCTCGATTTTAAGGGCCTGAAATAGGCCAGATAAATATTTAACCATATGAACAATAGCTAAATAAGAAATTTACCGAGGGTGGGGCACATCCATTGCTCAAGGATGGGCCACTATGAGCAGAATTTTAGGCATCGATCTCGGCACCACCAACTCCTGCATGGCAGTCATGGAGGGCGGCGAACCCGTCGTCATTCCGAACGCCGAGGGCGCGCGCACGACGCCGTCCGTGGTCGCATTCACCAAATCCGGTGAGCGTCTCGTCGGCCAGGCGGCCAAGCGCCAGGCGGTGACCAATCCCACCAACACCATCTTTTCCGCCAAGCGGCTGATCGGGCGTAAGTTCTCCGAGGTCAGCGCCGAGGCCAAGAACATGCCGTTCAAGGTCGTCGAGGGCAAGAATGGCGACGCGTACATCGAGGTTAAGTCCGGCGACAAGACCGAGCAATTCGCGGCGCAGCAGATTGCGGCGTTTGTGCTCGGCAAGTTGAAGGCCGACGCCGAGGCCTACCTCGGCGAGAAGGTCACGCAGGCTGTCATCACGGTCCCCGCCTATTTCAACGACTCGCAGCGCCAGGCCACAAAGGATGCCGGCAAGATCGCCGGCCTCGACGTGCTCCGCATCATCAACGAGCCGACCGCGGCGTCGCTGGCCTACGGCCTCGACAAGAAGAAGGACGAGAAGATCGCGGTGTTCGACCTCGGCGGCGGCACGTTTGACGTGTCCGTGCTCGAGATCGGCGACGGCGTCTTCGAGGTGAAGGCCACCAATGGTGATACGCACCTCGGCGGTGACAACTGGGACGATGCCCTCATCGGCTGGCTCGTCGAAACTTTCAAGAAGGACAATGGCATCGATCTCCGCAAAGACCCGATGGCGCTCCAGCGCCTGAAGGAAGAGGCTGAGAAGGCCAAGATCGCGCTTTCCTCCACCCAATCCGTGGACATCAACCTGCCGTTCATCACGGCGGACGCCTCCGGCCCGAAGCACCTCAACGTGCAGCTCAGCCGCGCGAAGATGGAGCAGATCTGCGACTCGCTGTTCGAGCGTTGCATCG
>CAIOAO010000005.1 GCA_903855985.1 uncultured Opitutia bacterium
AGCTGCTTGGCGTGACCGTACTCGGCGGCACCTCGGTTTCTTCCCGTCCCCCGTACCCCACGCCCCTGCGATGATAACCGCCAGACTTCATCCCGTACATGAGCGGGCCCGGATTTAGCCACGATCTTCGCCAGCGCCAGACCCAGTCCCTTGTTCTTGCGCCGCAGCTTCGGCATTCCCTGAAGATCCTGCAGGTCGCCGCCCTGGACCTGCGCTCGGTCATCCAGGAGGAGCTGCAGGCCAATCCCACGCTGGAGGAGCTGCCGATGGACGGCGAGAGCATCGACAAGACCGAGGCGCCTGCGTCCCCCGACGAACCCGCCACCGACGCCGCCTCGGCCGAGCAGGGCGACCACCGCGAGGAAATGGATTTCAGCAAGGAATTCGAAATCCTCGGGAAGCTCGACCAGGACTGGAAGGACCACCTGTCCAGTGCCGGCGGCACCCAGTCTTACACGGCCGAGGACGCCGAGAAACGGCAGCATTTCTTCGACTCCCTCGCCTCGGAAACCTCCCTGCAGGAGCACCTGATGCAGCAGGTGGCGCTCGACGAGCTCGCCCCCCCGGTGCTCGAGGCGCTGCGCCAGCTCGTCGGCAATCTCGATGACCGCGGCTATCTGGCCCAGCCGCCCGCGGACATCGCGCTGCAGACCAACCTGCCCTATGATACCATGCTCGAGGCGCTCAAGCTCCTCCAGAGCTTCGACCCGCCCGGCATCGGCAGCCAGACCCTCGCCGAGTGCCTGCTCGCCCAGCTGGCCGCCCGCGGCCGGGGCGAGTCGCTCGCGGCCCGCATGCTGCGCGATCACTTTGAGCTGCTTTCGCGCCGCCGCATTCCCGAGCTCGCCCGCAAGCTCGGCGCGCCCGCCGATGACGTGCAGGCTGCCATCGAGGAGATCAGCAAGCTCGATCCCGCGCCCGGTCGCCGCTTTGCCGAGGACAACAACCGTGTCGTCGTCGCCGATGTCACCGTCGAGAAGGATGGCGACGAGTGGAAAATCCACCTCAACAGCGACTACATCCCGCGCCTGCGCATCTCCAGCACCTACCGCGACCTCATCGCCAAGGGCACCCTCTCCAAGGACGAGCGCGAGTATCTCCGCGAGCGCATGCGCTCGGGCAAGTTCCTGATCGACTCGATCGAGCAGCGCCAGCGGACCATCGAGCGCATCACCCGCGAGATCATCAAGGCGCAGACCCCGTTCTTCGAGCACGGCGTCTCGCAGCTGCAGCCGCTCACCATGACACAGATCGCCGACATCGTCGGTGTGCACGAAACGACCGTCAGCCGGGCGATTGCGAACAAGTACATGAAGACGCCGCACGGCATCTTCGAATTCAAATTCTTCTTCACCACCGGCTACCAGGCCGATAGCGGCGCCTCCGTCTCCAACACCAGCGTGAAGGAAATGCTGGCCGATATCGTCGCCGTCGAGGACAAGTCCGCCCCATTGAGCGACCAGGAACTCGTCGTGAAGCTCCAGGAAAAAGGCCTCAGCCTCGCCCGCCGCACCGTCGCCAAGTACCGCGAGGAGCTCGGCATCCTGCCGAGCAATCTCCGCCGCGACTACAAGTAGGCCGCTAGGCCAGCGCCGCGCTCGGCTCCACCCGCAGGCTCAGGCCCGCGGCGCGCTCGGTCCCCGCGGCATCCGCCCACGCGGCAAACGCGATCATCCCGGCATTGTCGCCCGTGTGCTGGGGCTGCGCCGCCAGGAACGGGATCCGCCGGCGGTTGGCCTCCCCCTGCAGCGCCGTGCGTAGCGCGCGGTTGTTCGCCACGCCGCCGGACAAACCGAGGCTGCGAAATGACCCCGCGCCCTGCTCCAGTGCCGCGCGCGTCTTCCGCGCCAGCGCGTCGAGCACCGCCTGCTGATAGCTGGCGCAGAGATCCGGCAGCCGCGCCTGGACCTCCGCCGGAGTCAGCTTTTCAATCTGGTAGCGCAGGCTCGTCTTCACCCCGGAAAAACTGAAATCGAGCTCGTCCCGCCGGCCGATGCCGCGCGGGAAATCGAACGCATCCGGCCGGCCTTGCAGCGCCAGCTGCTCGATCAGCGGGCCGCCGGGATAACCCAGGCCCAGCAGTTTCGCGCCCTTGTCCAGCGCCTCGCCCGCCGCGTCGTCCCGCGTGGACGACAGCACCGTGACCCGGCGTTCGGCGCTGAGCGTGAAGAGGATCGTGTTGCCGCCCGAGACGATCAGCCCGAGATGCGGCAGCAGCTCCGCCAGGCGCGCGTCAAAATTTTCCGGCCTCTCCGCGTGCAACGCGATGAACGGCGACCAGACATGGCCGCGCAGGTGATTCACGCCCGCCAGCGGTACCCTGAGCGCGAGTGCGAGCGATTTCGCCGCCGCCCCGCCAATGGCCAGGCACGCCGCCAGGCCGGGGCCGTTCGTCACCGCGACCTGCGTCACCCGGTCAAATCCCACCTCCGCCTTGGCGCGGGCCAGCAGCGGCCCGAAATGCCGCAGGTGCTCCCGCGTCGCGAGGTCGGGTACCACGCCGCCGTGCCGCTCATGCAGCGCGATCTGGCTGTGCACCCATTCACCCGTGAGTCCGCGGGCGGGGTCAAACACCGCGACGGCGGTCTCGTCGCACGAGCTTTCGAGCGCCAGGATCATGGGTGGTCAGGGCTCAAGCGGCGCGGACCGCTCCCGCAGCAGGGTGATGCCCTTGAGGACGTCGAGCGCGGCCTGCAATTGGCGGTCCGCGATGGGCGCAAAGCCAAACCGCTCCTTGAATTCCTTCGGGTCCGCCACGTCGGGTCGCAGATGCTGCAAGCGCAGCCGGCTGTCCTCCTCCGGTGTCATGACGACCTCCACCTGCGGGGTGATCCCCTTCTCGTGGATGCTCACGCCACCCGGGGTGAAATAGCGGGCCGTGGTCAGCCGCAGGCCCTCCCCATTCTTCAGCTTGAAGATGGACTGCACCGAGCCCTTGCCGAAGGAACGCTCGCCCACGACCACGGCGCGACCGGTATCCTTGAGCGCGCCCGTGACCACCTCGGCCGCACTGGCGCTCCCGGCATTGATCAGGAGCGCCACCGGGAGTTGGAGGGGATCGCCGTCGGCACTCGCCCGGTACTCCTCGCGATCGGCCGCCTTGCGCCCCTGCGTGTAAACGATCAGCTCGCCCTTCTTGAAAAACGGCTCCGCCACGTCCACCGCGGCGTCGAGCAGCCCGCCGGGATTGTTGCGGAGGTCAATGACGAGGCTGTCGATGCCCTCCTTCAGCAGCCGGTTGAGAGCCTGGTCGAATTCCTCGGCCGTGTGGTCGGAAAACTCGGTCAGCTGGATGTAGCCGGTGTGGTCCGCCAGCACGTGCACGTCGCGCACGCTCTCGAGCTTGATCAGTTCGCGCACCAGCGTGAGGTCGATCGTCTTGCCCGTACTGGGCCGCAGCAGACTCACAGCCACCTTCGTCTGTGGCTTGCCGCGCAACCGGTCGATCACGCCGTCCATCGACAGGCCGCGCTCCAGGAGCTTGCCGTTGACGCTGATGAGTTCGTCCCCGCGCAGGATGCCCGCCTTTTCCCCGGGTGAACCCGCGATGGGGGCGATAACGATCACGTGGCCCTTGCGCATCTCCACCTGCACGCCGATGCCGCTGAAATCCCCGCTCAGCTCCTCCTCGAGCTGGTTGTAATCCTTCGATTCTAGGAACTCCGAGTGCGGGTCCAGCGACTCCACCATCCCGTGGATGGCCGACTTCGCGAGGTGGTCATAGTCCGAGGACTTGGCGTCAAAGTAGTTCTCGTTCACCAGCTGCATCACCTCGCGCATGTACGACGAGGAGCGGTCGAGCTCGCGGTTGGGAAACAGCCCCCAGGCCAGCGCCAGCCGGGCCGCGCCCAGCGACAGGACCAGGCCGAGCACCAGGCCCGTCGCGATGATGAGAATCCGTTTGAGCATGCAGGCGACTGTGTGCATCTGGTTCGGTTTGTAAATGGGTTCGTCGCTTCCGTCCTCTCCCGCGCCTGCCGCGGAATTCCTTGCCGCCTTCCGCGCCGCCGCCGGCGCGGCCGGGAGCCTGACGTTTGCCCAGTTCATGCAACTTGCGCTCTACCACCCCGCGCTCGGCTATTACCGGCGGGACCGGGCTCGCGTGGGTTATGGCGCCGGCACCGATTTTTTCACCGCGAGCACCAGCGGACCGGTTTTTGGCGAACTCGTCACGGCCGCAATCGTCACCCTGCTGACGGGCCGCAACCCCGGTGATTTCTCCTTCGTGGAGATCGGCGCCGAGCCCGGCGGCGGCGTCCTGGCCGGCGTCTCCCACCCGTTCGCCTCCACGCGCACCGTGCAGGTCGGCGAGCCCGCGGCGCTCTCCGGCCCGTGCATCGTTTTCTCCAACGAGCTCTTTGATGCCCAGCCGTTCCGGCGATTTGTTTTCCGCCACGGCGCCTGGCTCGAGGTGAATGTGGTCCTGCGCGACGATGCGCTTGTCCTTCTCGAACAACCCGTCGCCCCGCCGGCCGCCCTGCCAGGCGTGGCGCCCGAGGGCTACGTCATCGACGCCCCGCTCGCCGCTGCCACCCTGGCCGGCGAACTCGGCACCCAGCCGTGGACCGGGCTCTTTGTCGCGTTCGACTATGGCAAGTCCTGGCGGGAACTGACCGAGGCCTGCCCCGCCGGCACCGCCCGCGCCTACCACCGCCATACACAGTCCAACGATCTCCTCGCCCGCCCCGGCGAACAGGATCTCACCTGCCACATCTGCTGGGACTGGCTCGCCGCGGCGCTGTCGGCCCACGGCTTTGCCACTCCGACAGTGGAGTCGCAGGAGGCCTTTTTCATCCATCACGCCGCCCATTACATCGCCACCACCGCCGCCGCGGAGGCCGCGCACTTCAGCCAGAAGAAACTCTCCCTGCTCCAGCTGCTCCATCCCTCCCATCTGGGCCAGAAGTTCCAAGTCCTCCACGCCTGGCGTGACCGGTAAAATTCCCCTTGCCTCGCCTCCGACCCGACCTTTACTCCTAACCCTTTAACCAACTCAAAACCACCATGGCCAGAATCTGTGCAATCACCGGTCGCCGCCCCGTCAAGGGCTCGATCATCAACCGCAAGGGTCAGTCGAAAAAGAGCGGCGGCATCGGCACGCACGTGACCAGTATCACGAAGCGCAAATTCCGCCCCAACCTGCAGCGCATCCGCGTGCGCCTCGCCAATGGCGGCACCAAGCGCATGCTGGTCTCCGTCAAGGCCATCAAGGCCGGTCTCGTCCAGAAGGCTTAAGTCCTTCCGGCCCTTTGCTTTCCCACCCGCGACCCACCGGTCGCGGGTTTTTTTGTACGTGGAACTACGCATCCTTGCCCAATTCGCTTTCGCCCGTCCTTTTTCGTCACACATTGACCGCTTCAATGGACCCGTCCGACCCCGCCCAGACACCCCAGGTCCCTGCCGTCGTCCCGAGCTTGAGCACCGGCCCCTTTGAGCTGCTGTCTGGCCGTGTACTCGTCGTGGAGGACGACCCGCTGAACCAGCATCTCATTCGCCGCATGCTCGAAAAGCACGGCCTGAAAATCACGGTGGTGGGCACCGGTGAAGCCGCAGTGGAGACTGCGTTGCGCGATCCGTGGGACGTCGTGCTGATGGATTGCCTGCTGCCGGGCATCGATGGCTTCGCCGCCACCCGCGCGATCCGGGCCGGGCTCAACGGCCGGCCCCTTCCCATCGTCGCCCTTACGGCCAATGTGCAACCGGAGGACCGCGCCGACTGCGCCGCCGCCGGCATGGATGACTTCCTGCCCAAGCCCGTGAAGCGCGCCGACCTCTACGCCTGCCTGAAAAAATGGCTCGCCCCCCGCCAGCCCTGATCAGGGTGGCGCAGATCGCTCTCATCGTGCCGCCCGCTACAGGGCGCGGAAGACGACCGCGGCGTTTTGCCCGCCGAAACCGAGGTTGTTGCTCAGCACGGTGCGCACCTTCGCCGCGCGGGCGACATTCGGCACGTAGTCGAGGTCACAGTCCGGATCGGGCTCCTCGAGATTGATGGTCGGCGCAATCATGCCGGTCTGGATCGTCTTGACCGAGATGACCGACTCGATGCCACCCGCGGCACCCAGCAGGTGGCCGGTCATGGACTTCGTCGAGCTGACGGCGAGTTTGCGGGCGTGGTCCCCAAAGAGTTTCTTGATGGCGAGGGTCTCAAACTTGTCGTTGTACGGCGTGGAGGTGCCGTGGGCGTTGATGTAGTCCACCTCCTCCGGCTGCACCCCGCCGCAGGCCAATGCCCGTTTCATGGCGAGCGAGAGACCCCTACCTTCCGGATCCGGCTGGGTGATGTGAAAGGCATCGCAGGTGGCGGCATAACCGACCAGCTCGCAGTAAATCCGCGCGCCCCGGGCCTGGGCATGCTCCAGCGATTCCAGGATCAGGATGCCCGAACCCTCGCCCATGATGAAGCCGTCGCGGTTCTTGTCGAAGGGCCGGCAGGCCTTCTGCGGCGTGTCGTTGCGCGTGCTCATCGCCTTCATCGAGCAGAAACCCGCGTACGACTGCTGCGTGATGGCCGCCTCGCTGCCACCCGCCACCATCACATCCGCATCGCCGCGCCGGATGGCGTGGAATGCCTCGCCGATCGCATGCGTGCCCGTGGCGCAGGCGGAGACGATGCCGAAATTCGGGCCGCGCGCCCCCAGGTCAATGGCGACGAGGCCGCTGGCCATGTTGCCAATGAGGGCGGGGATCATGAACGGTGAAACCTTGCGCGGGCCGCGTTCGCGCAGCACGTCATGCTGCGTCTCGATCGTCTGCATGCCGCCGATGCCCGAACCGATGATGACGCCGACGCGGTCGCCGTTTACGTGGGTCACATCGAGCTGGGAGTCCGCCACCGCCTGCCGGGCGGCCGCGAAGGCAAAGTGCGTGTAGCGGTCGTTGCGCCGGGCCTCCTTGGGATCCATGTGCTGCGCCGGATCCCAGTCGCGCACCTCGGCGCCGATCTGGCTGGCATAAGCGGTCGGGTCGAAATGTGTGACCCGGTCAATGCCGCTCTTCCCCGCCAGCAGGCTGGCCCAGAAATCAGTCACATTGTGCCCGATGGAGGTCACCACCCCCAAGCCCGTGATCACAACCCGGCGTTGCAGGAGAGGGGGCGGTTCCATGCGGGCGGTGGGCTACTTCCTGACGTCCAGAAACAAAAAAGGCGTTCTGCGAAAATTTCCGTGGGGAAACAGGCAGAACGCCAGAGATTTAACGAAACGAAGACTCAGGCTTTGCCGGCTTTGGCTTTGATGTAATCGATGACCTGGCCGACGGTCTGGAGCTTTTCGGCGTCCGACTCCGGGATCTCGCCCTTGATTTCGTCCTTAAATTCCTCTTCGAAAGCCATGATCAGCTCGACGGTGTCGAGCGAGTCAGCCCCGAGATCGTCAAGAAAGGAGGCCGTCGGCGTAATCTGCTCCTCGTTCACGTTGAGCTGATTAACGATGATCTCTTTGACGCGTTGTTCGATGGTTTTTTGGTCTGCCATGATTATAAATTCGGGTGATTTAGAGGGTTCACATCGCCATGCCGCCGTCAACGGCAAAAACTTGGCCCGTGATGTAACCGGCCTCTTCCGCACACAGAAAAGCGGTCATATTTGCGATATCGGCCGCCTCCCCAAAGCGTTTGAGGGGCACGGCTTCGAGGATTTTGGCGGAAACCTCGGGATTATTGACGAATTCGGTCGTCATATCGGTCTTGATGAACCCCGGCGCCACGGCGTTGACGGTCACGCTTCGGCCGGCGAATTCGCGGGCGAGGGTCTTGGTCAGGCCGATCATGCCCGCCTTGGCGGCGGAATAGTTGGCCTGGCCGGCGTTGCCCATGATGCCGCTGACCGAGGTGATGTTGACGATCCGGCCCCAACGGGCGCGCGTCATCGGGCGGGCGAGGTGCTTGGTCCAGTGGAAGCAGCTCGTGAGATTGGTCGTGATGACATCGTTCCAATCGGCCTCGCTCATGCGGAAAAGCAGGCCGTCCTTGGTGATGCCGGCGTTGTTCACCAGGATGTCGATCGTGGGAAACTCGGCGAGCAGGGTCTCGGCCGCCTTTGCCACGGCCGCACCATCCGCCACATCCACGGCGAGGGCCTTCGCCTTGCCGCCGGAGGCGGTGATGGCAGCGGCCACGGCGCCGCAGGAGTCGGCGGACTTGGAGACACAGATGACGGTCACGCCGTGTCGGGCCAGGGTTTCAGCGATGGCCTTGCCGATGCCGCGACCGGCGCCGGTGACCAAGGCGGTGCGTTGATTGAACGTGAGCATGGGGTGGAAAGTAGCGGGTAGTGAGCAGCGGGTAGCGAGTAGAAAATTGCCGGTGGAATTGGGACCGGAGGGGTTGAAAACCCGCTCGCCGCGACGCCCCTGTCGCACCTGCGATTCAATACACGTCGCGCTGGTAGCGTTTGTCCTTCTTGAGCTGCTTGATGTAGTCCGCCGCGGCAGCGGCCTCCATGCCGCCCTGTTGGGCGATGACGTCCAGCAATGCCGTGTCCACGTCCTTGGCCATGCGCTTGGCGTCGCCGCAGACGAAGAAATAGGCGCCACCCTTGATCCAGGACCAGAGCTCGGCCGCGTTCTCGCGCATCCGGTCCTGGACATAGACCTTGAGCTTCTGGTCGCGGGAGAAAGCCGTGTCGAGGCGAGCCAAGCGGCCCTGGGCCTGCCAGGCGGCCCACTCCTCCTCGTACAGGAAATCCGTCGCCCGGTGCTGGTCGCCGTAGAAAACCCAGTTGCGCCCGCTCGCACCGCTCGCAACCCGGTCCTGCATGAAGGCCCGGAAGGGCGCGATGCCCGTGCCCGGACCGACCATGATGACATCCTTCGTCCCGTCGTCCGGCAGGCCAAAATGCGAGTGCGAAACAAAGACCGGCGTCGGGGTCGCACCGGGCTGCACCCGGTCCGCCAGAAAGGTCGTGCACACCCCCACCCGTTCGCGGCGATTCGTCTCGTAGCGTACCACCGCCACCGTGAGGTGGATCTCCTCCGGATAAACTTTCGGGGAGGACGCGATTGAGTAGAGCCGCGGCATCAGCCGGCGCATGTGGTCCACCAGCTCCTGGGGCGTGAGTTTCGCGCTGGGAAATTCGGCCAGCAGGTCCACGAACTCCCGCACCTCGAGGAAGGACGCCAGCACCTCCTTCGCCTCCGGCAGCAGCAGGGCGTCCAGCCGGTTCTTTTCCCCGGCGTGGGTCGTCTTGGCGGCGAGGGTTTCGATGATTTTCTTCGTCGGACCCGCCAGCGCCAGCCGGTTGGTCAGGGCTTCCCGCACCGGAACCGGTGCCGGCAGCTTGAGCATCACCGGCGACACCAACTCGTCACCCGTGGCCCCAAGCCGGGACAGAATCTCGGTAACCTCGGAAGAACGGTTCTCGCCAAACACGCCCAGCGAGTCACCCGCCTTGTAGTGCAACCCGCTGCCGGCGAGGCTGACCGCGAAGTGCCGGGTTTCCTTCGCGGAGCCCGGCTTGTTCAGCAGGCGGTTCTCGATGATGCGGGCGGGAAACGGACGGTCCTTGGAGTAGGCGGTGGCGTCAACGGAAGCAGACATGGCTGCGGGCATGAAAACGGCGCCCCGTTCGCACTGGCAAGCACGGTTTCACCCGGTGCGCAGGCTTGCTACGTTCCAAAATCTCCCGCCAACTGGCAGTCACTTTATGTCCGTCGCCGAACCCATCCGTCTCCAAAAATATATCGCCGACGCCGGCATGTGCTCCCGGCGCTCCGCGGAGGCGCTCATCTACCAGGGCGAGGTCTGGGTCAATGGCACCAAGGCCACCGTCGGCCAGAAGATCACGCCCGGCGTCGACAAGGTCACGGTCAGCGGCAAACCCGTCCGCACCGTCGCCCAGCCGAAGATCACCCTCGCGATGAACAAGCCGCGCGGGCTCATCTGCTCCAACGACGACCCGCTCCACACCCAGACCATCTTCAGCGTCCTCCCGCGCGAGCTGGCCAAGTACCGCTTTTTCTGCGCCGGCCGCCTCGACCTCGACAGCGAGGGGCTCGTCATCCTCACGACCGACGGCGACCTCGCCCACCGCCTGATGCACCCGTCCAACGTGGTGGTGAAGCGCTACCACGTGATCCTCAAGCAGCCCTTCCCCGCCGCGCGCCTGCCGCTGCTCGTCAAGGGCATCGTGCTGGAGGGCGAGCGTCTCAAGGTCGAGCGCGCCGCGCTCATCAGCCCCAACGCCTCCAAGTCCTCGACCAGCCTCGACGTGCACATGCACCACGGCAAAAAGCGCGAGATTCGCCTGCTGTTCACGACCCTCGGCTACGATGTGAAGCGCCTCCGCCGCTACCAGATCGGCGCGCTGCAGTTGAAGGGAATCCCGTTGCACGCCATGAAAGTCCTTTCTACGAAGGATATCGAATTGCTCTTTCAGTCACCGCGCACCCCGCGCGCCGCCCTCGAAGCCTCCTCCACTCCCGTCGAATCCTGATCATGAAGACCATCCTCCGACTCCTGTCCGTGCTGCTGGCCACCGCCGCTTCCGCGCTGGCCGCGCCCCTGGCTGCGACCACCGCGGTCCACACCAAGCCCGACGAGGCCTCGCCCACCATCACCGTCCTCAGCGCCGGCAGTGAGCCCGTGCCGACGCTGGGCACCACCATGGCCAACACGCCCGCCGGCTGGATGGCTGTCGAGCTGCCGGGCCCGTTTGACGGCTACGTGCAGAACCGTGACATCACCAAGAGCCTCGACGTCCGTGACGGTGCCGCCATCTACCTCGCACCCAAGCCCGAGGCCGGCGTCCTCGCCGCGATGGAAAAGGGCGACAAGACCAACATCACCGGCCTCCACGGGAAGTGGACCCAGATCAGCCTCCAGAAGAAACTCACCGGCTACATCCGCCTCACCGGCGAAGGTAGCTATGTCGCGGCCTCACCCGTCGCCCCGGCCCAGCCGCCGATGGCCCTCCGCGACACCAACAACGCGCCCAGCGCCCAGTACGCCCCGGTCTCACCCGCGCCCCTGACGCCGGTTGCCTACGGCGTGACCACCGCCGGCCGCCCCGCCCCCATGGTCAACCTCGGCGACGGCGGCTCCAGCACCCTGCCCCGGCTGTTCCAGGGCAAATTCGTCTCCACGCGCAGCGCCTTCAAGCCCCGCCGCCCCTTCGACTGGGCCCTCGATGACGACAGCGGCGAGCGCTACGCCTACCTTGACATGAGCAAGCTGCTGCTGACCGAGCAGCTCGACAAATACATCGACCGCCACGTCGTCGTTTACGGTGCCGCCAAGTCCATGGCCGGCCGCAAGGACATCGTGATCGTCGTCGAGAGCCTGCAGCTCAGGTAATTTCGCCTTCCCCCCGGCCGGCCGCACCCGCCGGCCGGTCTTCTTTTTCTTCCCATGGAACTCATCGACGGAAACCAAATTGCGGCGGCGCTCATCGCCGAGCTCAAGAACGAGGTTAACGCGATCAGCGGCCGCAAGCCCTGCATCGCCCTGATCCGCATTGGCGATGATCCCGCCTCGCTCTCCTATGTGACCAAGAAGGAGAAGACCGCCGCGGAGATCGGCCTCACGAGCCGCATCATCCTGCCGCCCGTCACGATTTCCCAGCCCGAGCTGTTCGCCCTGATCGACCAGCTCAACGCCGACCCGACCGTGGACGGCATTCTCGTCCAGTCACCCCTGCCCAAGCACATCAATGAGGTGGCGGTCTTCGGGCGGGTGTCGGCCGCCAAGGACGTGGATGGTTTCAACACGCTCAATCTCGGCAAGATCGCGCAGGAGGACGAGACCGGGTTCGCCGCCTGCACGCCCGCCGGCATCATGGAATTGCTCGGCCGCAGCAAGGTGGACCTGAAGGGCAAGCACGTGGTGGTTGTCGGCCGCTCGCTGATCGTGGGCAAGCCCATCGCTCTGCTCGCACTCCAGAAAAAGGCCGGCGCCAACGCCACCGTCACCATCTGTCATTCCGGCACGTCCAACCTGCCCGCGATGGTCCGCCAGGCCGACGTGCTCGTCGCCGCCATCGGCCGGCCCGAGTTCATCACCGCCGACATGGTCAAGCCCGGCGCCGTGGTCATCGACGTCGGCATCAACCGCGTGCCCGACGCCACCAAGAAGAGCGGCTTCCGCCTGGTCGGTGACGTGCATTTCCCCTCGGTTTCACCGCTGGCCAGCAAAATCACGCCGGTTCCGGGCGGGGTTGGCCCCATGACGGTGGCAATGCTGATGAAGAACACCGTCAAGGCGTTTCGTCTCCAAACCGCGCACTAGCTTGCGCTTGGGCATTTCTGCCCCTTGGCTTTAACCCGCAAATGACCGCCGCTCCCACCATCCTGATCGTCGACGATCAGCCGATCAACGTTCAGTTGCTCAAACGCAAGCTGGAGCGAGAAGGTCTGAGCGTGGTGCCCGCCTACAGCGGAATCGAGGCCTTGGACCTCATCGCTAAGTCCAAGCCCGACCTGATCCTCTTGGACGTGATGATGCCGGACATGGACGGCATTGAGGTCTGCCGCCGGCTCCAGGCCTCGGCCGATACGCGCTCTATCCCTGTTATCTTTGTCACGGCCCGCACCTCCAAGGAGGGTAAAATCGAGGGCCTCAGCGTGGGTGCGGTTGACTACATCACCAAGCCCATCGACCTCGACGAAACGCTGGCCCGCGTCCAGACGCAGCTCCGGTTCCTCTCCGTCAACCGGGAGATGATCGACCTGCAGCGCCGGCTCGTGGATGCCCGCCGGGCCGCCACCATCGGCGCCGTGACGCAGGGCATCGCCCACAATCTCAACAATCTCCTGGGCGTCGTCATCGGTCACCTCGACCTCATCAAGGCCTATTACGACAAGCCCGAGCAGGTGAAGAAGAACGCGGCGCAGATCGACAACGCCATCGCCCGCATCGTCTCGATCATCAAGCAGCTCAGCCTGCTCGTGGTCCGCACCTATCCCCCGTTCACCAAGGGCAACCTGCAGACTCTGCTCGAGGGCAGCGTCCTGCGGTTCCAGACCGACAACAAGCTCACCGCCCCCGTGACCATCGACAACCCGCTGGGCGAGCTGCTGATCGACACCAACTACGAGGTGTTCGAGGAGGTCGTCTCGAAGGTGCTGATCAACGCCTGGGAGTCCTACGACACCCCGCCGGCCACGCCGCGCCCCATTTCCATCCACACCCAGTACCTCGACAAGCCCGGCAAGGACAAGTTCATCGAGATCCGCATCGAGGACCAGGGGCACGGCATTGATCCCGAGATCCGCGACCGCGTGTTTGAGCCGTTCGTGAGCACGAAGCACACCGTCGGTGTCGGCATGGGCCTGACCATCGCGCGCCATGCGCTCCGCAACCTCGATGGCGAAGTGATGCTGAACGCGCGCGAGGGCGGCGGCACGAGCGCGGTCCTTCACCATCCGCTCGAGCAAAAGCCGCGCAAACGCAGCGATGCCTAAATTCGCCTTCCTCGGTGCCGGCAACATGGCGTCCGCCATGGTGGACGGCCTGCTCACCAAGGGCACGGTCACCCCGCCCGACTTGATTTGCCTCGGCGGCAGCGGCCAAAGCGCCGCCACGCTGGCCGCGCGGACCGGCATTCGCCTCGCCTCCTCGCTCGAGGAACTCACCGGGGCAGCCGACGTGCTCGTCATCGCCTTCAAGCCCCAGCAGCTCGCTGGCGCTGATCCGCGGCTCGCGACGCTCACGGCCGGCAAGCTCGTGATCTCCGTTCTCGCGGGCAAACGCCTCGCCCGGCTCGCCACCACGTTTCCCGCGGCGCGCAACCTGGTCTGGGCGATGCCCAACACACCCGCCCGCATCGGTGCCGGCATGACCGCGTGGTGCAGCCGCGCACCGCTCAGCGCGGCGGACCGGTCGACCGTGGAAGCCCTGCTCGCGGCCCTCGGCAACGCGATCGAGGTGGATGAGTCACTCATGGATGTCGCCGCGGCCGTCAGCGCCAGCGGCCCCGCCTTTCTTTTCGAATTTGCCGCCGCCCTGCGCGACGGTGGCGTCGCCGGCGGTCTGCCGCCCGAAACGGCCAAGACCCTCGCCGTCGAAACCGTGCTCGGCGCCGCCCGCCTCCTCGCCCGCTCCGGCACCGACCCGGAGGAATTGCGCCGCCAGGTGACCTCGCCCAAGGGCATGACGCTCGCCGGGCTCCAGCGCATGGAAGCGCGCGATTTCCGCGGCCTGATGAAGGAAACCATCCTGGCCGCCAAGGCCCGCTCGGAGGAGATGGCCAAGGACGCCACATGAACCCCCTGCACGGCCGCATCCTGGTCACCGGCGGCGCCGGCTTCATCGGCAGCGCCATCGTCTGGGCGCTCAACCAGCGCGGTTACACCGACATCGTCATCGCCGACTTCCTCGCCCCGGAAAACAAGCGCACCAGCTCGCTCGCCGACCTCGACGAGAAGCGAAAAAACCTGCGGCCGCTGAAATTCGCCGAGTACGTCGAGGCCGACGCTTTCCGCCTCCGCCTGGCGAAGGACCCGCTCGCGTTCGGCCGCTTCACGGCGATTTTCCACCTCGGGGCCTGCTCCTCCACCACCGAGAACGACGCGGCCTATCTCGACGACAACAACCTCGCCTACACCCGCGAGCTCGCCGAATGGTCCCTCCGGCACGGCGCCCGGTTCATCTACGCCTCCTCGGCGGCCACCTATGGTGACGGCACCCAGGGCATGGACGACAAGGATGACAACCTCACCCGGCTGCACCCGCTCAACCTCTACGGCGACTCGAAACACAACTTTGACCTGCTGGCGCAGAAGCAGGGCTGGCTGCCGCGTATCGTCGGCGTGAAGTATTTCAACGTCTTCGGCCCGAACGAGGACCACAAGGGCGACATGCGCTCGCTCGTGAACAAGGCCTACCAGCAGATCCAGGCGACGGGACGCGTGCAGCTGTTCAAGAGCCACCGGCCCGACTTCAAGGACGGCGAACAGATGCGGGATTTCCTCTACGTGAAGGATGCGGTCGAGATGACGCTGCACTTCGCCGAGAAGGCGCCCACGGCGGGCGGCCTCTACAACCTCGGCTCCGGCCAGGCCAACACCTGGCTCACGCTGACCCGTGCCATCTTCGCTGCCCTGGGTCGCGAACCGGCGATCGATTTCATTGCGATGCCCGAAATCCTGCGCGGGAAATACCAGTATTTCACCCAGGCCGAGGTCGGAAAGCTCCGTGCCACCGGCTACGACCGGGCGATGACCCCGCTTCCCGAGGCCGTGCGCGACTACGTGCAGGGCTACCTCGTGCCGCGCAAGAAACTCGGCGAGTGACGGCGGCGGCTGGGAAATAAAAAAAGCCGCGCTGGTCAGCGCGGCTTTGAGCTGAGCGAGGTCAGCAGCTCAGGGCAGCTTCAGCAGCTCTTCCGCGGACCATTCCTTGCGGTCGCCTTCCTTGGCGTGGATCGCGGCAACTTGCTCGGGCGTGATGGCGGAGGCCTTGTTGCCAAAGGAGGCGCGGACGTAAGTCAGCACGGCGGCAATCTTGTCATCACTCCAATTGTAACCGGAACCGGCGACCTTGCCGAACACGGGCATGGCGGCGGTGCCGTAGGTGGTTCCCTTGACGGTCACCGGTCCCTTGAGGCCGTGCAGCACGATACGGATGACCCGCTCCTCGGAGCCATTGACCCACTCGGAATCCGCCAGCGGCGGGTAAACACCGGGGACACCCTGGCCATTCGACTGGTGGCAGGTGATGCAGACGAGCTCGTAGTTCTTCTTGCCCAGCACCATCGGGTCAACCTTCGCCACCACGGTCACGCCCTTGGTGGACTGCCCGTTTTCGTCGAACACGGTCGCATCGTAGCGGGCCGAGTAGTGGTTCAGGTAGGTGCCGGCGTAAAAGATGAGTCCGCTGAACACGAACAGCAGCACGAGCGGCAGCATCTTGTAGTGCGCACCGTCATCGGGCTTGCGGCCGAGCAGCTTCTCGTGCGCGGCCTGCAGGCTTTCATCCGAGGCGCCGGCTTGCTCCACGCGCGGATCTTTGGGCGTCAGGTCGCTCATTTGGATTCACCCTCCTTGGCGGCGGCCGGCTCAACCGGCCGGGCCTCGGGATATTCGTAAACGTTGTTCAGGCTCTGCAAATAGGCGACCAGCGCCACCGCGCGGTGCGAGGGGATGATCTCGTAGCCGGCCGGGGCGGCAGCCTTCAGGGCATTCGCCGAGCGTTCACCGGTGATCTTCCGCTCCTCAAAGAGGAAACGGTAGGCCGGCATGCCGCCATGCTGTTCGTAAAGGTACTGGATCAGGCGGGAGGCATCCACGGCGAGCGGCCGGGCGCCAAACGTCGCAAGGTCCGGGCCGACCCGGCTCTCGCCGAGTTGCACATGGGCCTGGTTGACATAATCGCGCGCGACACTCTGGCGGTCACCCCACCCGCGGGCCTTGTCGCTGCCGAAATCCGGGCGGCGCACCTGCTGCGTATGGCACGCGGCGCAGCCGAGATCCTGGTACACGAGCTGACCCTGCGCGGCGATGCCGGGCATGCGCTCGGGGAAGGCCTTGCCCTCGTTCTCGTCAAAGTAAGGCGCGAGATGGCCGAGTTGGACGTGGGAACCCATCACGATGCCGGCCCAGGCCAGCGCCACCGCGAGGAAAAGTCCCAGGAAAAAGGTGAAGCCGTTTTTCATGACACGGACGCCTCCATCGCCGGAGCCGGGTCGAAGACCGCGGGAGCCGCCGATTTCGCGGCAGCGAGCCAGAAGAGATGGGTGGCGAGCAAAAGGTTACCGAGCAGCAGGATCGCCTGCCCCGCCGTGGCCGCGAGCAGCCAGGGGCGGACGTGGCCGGCGATGTCCGCGAACGGGATCGACGCGGTGTTCAAATCGTGGCCTTGCACGCAGCCGGCGCCGATCAGGGTCACGACCAGGACAATCGTGCCGGTAAGCGCAGCGGCGTAATGCGCGCGGATCAGCGGGACCGACGGCCAGGCCAGGCCGGTGATGCGCGGGGCAAGGAAGTAGATGGCGCCGTACATCAGCATCGAAAAGGCGCCGTTGAGCGCCAGTTGGGACTGGCCCTCGCTGAAGTGGGTGAACTGGGTATGAACCGCTACGCCGCGCATGGCCGTGTAGGCGTCGAGAAACCCGCCGGCCACATAGGCCACAAGGCCGAAGGCGACAAACTTCAACACCGTGCTGCCGCCGCCACAGAACACGCCGCGGAGGTTCACCGCGACCACGATGTAGTGGAACAGCAGCAGCGCGCAGGAGACCACGGCAATCGTGGCCACCCAAGCCGGCACCGGTCCGCCGATCAGGTGGCGGCCGCCCGTCCAGGCGCCGACAAAGAGCAGCGTCCAGAAGCTGAGCTGGGCAAAGTCATAGCTGGGGATGACCCGGCCGGTGATCTTCGGCACGAGGTAATACGCGGCGGCGAGCGCCAGCGGCGCGAGCCAGAGCGTCCACGCACCCTGCACAAACCACCCGGCCACGAGCGCCTGCAGGACGCCTCGCTCAGGGGCGAAGACCAGCATCATCTGGGCGATGGAGAAGAGCCACGGGAAGAGGAACAGCGCGGCCACGGCGTACCATTGCGCGGCAAAGGTCATTTCCTTGCGGCGACCCGTCCAGGCCAGCACGCCGGGCACGGCAATCGTGCCGTAGGCGACCAGCAGCATCGGGAGGACGTAGGCGGGCAGGTGCAGCCAGGCGTTGGAGGTCATGTCGCCGGTGGCGATGCCCGCGATGCCGAGGACGAGGGCGAAATTCCAGAAAAGCGTGCCGGCGACGACCCAGTTGAGCGAACGGAGCGGCGCGCCGCCGAGGCGGGCCAGCAGCCACAGGGCGACGGCGAGTCCGGAGTTGGCGGCCCAGCCGTAGATGAACGCGGTTTCCTGGATGGCGGACGAGCGGCCATAGGTCATGGCGGAGCAGCCGGCCAGGAGTTCCGGGGTGTGCAACTGCACGAGATTCACGAGTGCCAGGATGCCGCTCAGCACCAGCCACAGCAGGGCGGAACCCAGCAGCAACAGCAGCGGCCACCGCGCGGAGGTGTCGATCTCGGTGACTTCGGCCGCAGTCGCGGCTTGGGGGGCAGTGGTCATTGCAAAATGGTGGGTGCGGGCGAGTTACTTCTTGGCCGCGTATTTCTGCACGGTGAGCTCCATGGCGACATCCAGCGGGAGCTGGACGATGCCGGCCTTCTGGTCGACCCAGCCGTAGCTCGCGGCCTGCTTCGACTGCTTGGCCTGGAGGTCCGCCAAGTTCTTCTTTCGCTGCTCGGGGGTGCGGATGCCGTCGCCGGTGAACGGCCCGGTCTGGTGCGGCAGGTAGATGTAGTACACCACCGCGGCGAACAGCGCGAAGCCGGCCAACACCGTCAGGATGGTTACGAGCGGGGCGGAACGGGAAGATTGGTCACTCATGGTGCGTGAGGCTCTCGCCGACGCGCGGGTCGCGGATCGGGATCAGCTTGGTCGTCGGAAAGCTCTTCAGGTAGGCCCAGATGCAGATGCCGCCGACCCCGATGACCGAGGTCAGGACCCAGAGCAGGTTGATCGAAAGGAACGGGAGCGAGTCACCGTGCTCGTCCTTCAGTGCCGGGAGGATGTTGTAGCAGAGGTCGATCAGGATGATCGTGAGGACCCAGCAGGCGATGCGGCGGATGATGTGCGGCGTGACCTTGAAACGATACGACAGCAGCGCACAGAACGGGATGACGAAGTGGCCGAAAAGGATGACGAGGCCGACGTACCACCATTGGTTGGTCGTGCCGTCGTGGTTCAACTCACGGAGGTTGTACCAGAAGGTTTCCTCGGGGACGTTGGCGTTCCAGATCAGGAAGTACTGGGAGAACGTGACGTAGGCCCAGAACACCGTGAAGGCCAGCATCAGCATGCCGATGCTGTGGAAGTGATTCGTGTTGATGATGCCCTTGTAGTCGCCGCGGTTGAGGAGCCAGACCATGATCAGCACGCCGCCGCAGAGGGCGCCGCGGGCACAGTTCGCGAAGAACCACACGCCGTACATCGTCGAGAACCAGTGGTACTCCAGGCTCTTGATCCAGTAGATGGCGGCAAAGGTCAGGGTCAGCGCCGCGATGGGCAGGCCGATGGCGGCGTTAAAGCGATTCTTGTAGGTCCACTGGACATCCCCGTCAGAGTCCTGCGTGAAGGAGGCCTTGCGCAGGCGGGCGGAGAGCCAGACCCAAGACCCGAAGAACACCAAGGTCATGATCGTGAACGTGTAGATGTTCAGGAATCCTTCCTTCTTCAGATAAAGGATGTCGGTGCCGACCGTGCCGTGGCCGTGCAGGACGTGGGTCTTGTCCATCCAGGGCCAGACAAAGCCCGGCTTGATCCAGGCGAGAATGAGCAGCGGCAGGAACAGCACAAAGAGCCACTTGAACGCCGCGAGGCCGTGTTCCCACTGGCGGCGGATGACCACGGACCACGACGCATCGGTGATGTGGTGGATGAGGATCATCAGCAGCATGCCGATGGCGATGGCGGTCCAGTAGGAGACGCCCACGAGGTAGGACAGCGCGACGCCGTGCTTCTCGGGCGCGAGCAGCGCCGCCAGGGCGGTCACGGCGAGGCCGATCAGGCCGATGGTGAGCGCCTTGCCGGCCGGGGCGGCGGTGGAGTTAGCGGGGGTGCTCATTTCAGGCCAAGGGTTTCACGGGCTTTTGCGTCGGAGACATCCGCCGCGGTGGCCAGCTGCGCCCGCTGGAGGGCGCGGACATAGAGGATGACGGCCCAGCGGTCCTCGGGGAGGAGCTTGTCGGCGTAGGGCAGCATGTTCTTGTTGGGCGAACCGTGGGTGATGGTGTTGAAGAGTTCGCCCTCGGCCATCAGGCGCAGGCGGTCGTCGTGGTACGTGGGGGTGGCGCCCATGCCGTACTGCTTCGTGATGCCGTTGCCGTCGCCCACCGCCCCGTGGCAGGGCGCGCAGTAGATGGTGAAACGGTCCTTGCCGCGGGCCATGAGCTGGGCGTTGACCGCGACTGGGAAGCCGCGGACCCAGCTGCCGTCGGCCTGCTTGCCGGCGAAGAGCGCATCGTCATTGCGCAGCGGATCACGGGAAACCACCCCCGCGGGCAGCGGGCGGTCGGCGCGGCCGTCCGCGAAGAATTTGCTTTCGCCCTGCGGCTTCGGCTTGGGCTGGCGCTTCATGCCGGGGAAAGCCCATTCCGGGAAGACGTCGATCGGCGGGCTCGTGAACAGGGAGCCGCGGAATCCAAAGATGGAGACAAGCAGCACGACCGCGAACGCTGTGATGAGGTAGACGTTGCGCATGGCTCAGGCTTCCAGCTCCTTGATCGACTTGCCGCCGGCCTTGGCGAGCAGCGCAGTCGTGTTGGCGAGGTTGAAGCGCGGGTCGCGCGCCTCGATCACGATGAAAAAGGTGTCGTCCAGGCCCCGCTTGATCTGGTCGTACTTCAGGACCGGGTGGTAGTGCCGCGGCAGGCCGTTCACGACAAACATGCCGATGATCGTCGCGAAGGCGGTGAAGAGAATCGTCAGCTCGTAGGAGACCGGGAAGGCGAACATCGGGCTGAAGAGCGGCTTGCCGCCGACGATCAGCTTGTAGTCATAGGCGCCCGTCCACCAGATCAGCGACATGCCGGTGCAGAAGCCGGTGAGGCCGCCGGCGAGGGAGATGCGGGGCACGATCGAGCGCTTCAGGCCCATCGCCTTGTCCAGGCCATGCAGCGGGCACGGGGCGATGACGTCCCAGTTTTTGTAGCCGGCGTCACGCACCAGCTCCGCCGCGTGGTAGATTTCCGGCGCGGTTTCGAAGGTGGCGATCAGGCCATAGGAGGGTGCAGCCATGGTCGGGAAGATTAGTGGTGGTCGCCGCCGCCGTGCACGTCCGCTTGGGGCGTGACGGCCTTGAGTTCCGCCATCGGCATGATGGGCAGGAAGCGGATGAAGAGGAGGAAGAGCACCGAGAACACGCCGAAGGTGCCGAAGAAGGTGAAGATCTCGACGATGGACGGGCTGTAGTAACCCCAGCTCGAGGGCAGGAAGTCGCGGGCGAGCGAGGTGACGATGATCACGAAGCGCTCGAACCACATGCCGACGTTGACGAAGATGGAGAGTATCCAG
>CAIOAO010000006.1 GCA_903855985.1 uncultured Opitutia bacterium
CTTCTTACTTCTTACTTTTTGAATCTTGCCCCTTGTTCCCTCCCCGGGGAACCTGTCCGCCGCATGATCATCAAACCCAAGGTTCGTGGCTTTGTTTGCGTCACCGCCCACCCCACCGGCTGCGCCGCTCATGTCCAAGAGTGGATCAACTACGTGAAGGCCAAGGGCCCCATCAAGCCCGGACCCAAGAAGGTCCTGGTGATCGGCGCCTCCACCGGCTACGGCCTCGCCTCGCGCATCACCGCCGCTTTCGGCTCCGGTGCCGCCACCCTCGGCATCTTCTTCGAGCGCCCCTCCGAGGAGGGCCGCACCGCCACCCCGGGCTGGTACAACACCATCGCCTTCACCAACGCCGCCCGCGCCGCCGGCCTCTACGCCAAGAACATCATGGGTGACGCATTCACCGATGAGATCAAGCAGCAGGCCCTCAACCTTATCCGCGCCGACATGGGCCAGGTTGACCTCGTCATCTACTCCCTCGCCGCCCCCCGCCGCACCCACCCGCGCACCGGCGTCGTGCACAAATCCTGCCTCAAGCCCGTCGGCGTTCCCTACACCAACAAGACGGTGGACACCGACAAGGGCATCGTCAGCGACGTCACCATCGAGCCGGCCACCGAGGCCGAGGTCGCCGACACCACCGCCGTCATGGGCGGCGAAGACTGGGAGATGTGGATGAACGCCCTGCGCGACGCCAACCTGCTCGCCCCCGGCGCCACCTCCGTCGCCTATTCCTACATCGGGCCCGAGGTCACCTGGGCCATCTACAAGAACGGCACCATCGGCCTCGCCAAGAACGACCTTGAGCGCGCCGGCCGGAGCATTGACGCCTCCCTCAAGGCCCTCGGCGGCGGCCGCGCCTTCATCTCCGTCAACAAGGCGCTCGTCACCCAGGCCAGCTCCGCCATCCCCGTCGTCCCGCTCTACATTTCCATCCTCTACAAGCTCATGAAGGCCCGCGGCACGCACGAGGGCTGCATCGAGCAGATGCAGCGGCTCTTCGCCACGCAGCTCTACAACGGCAAGACGCTGACCCTCGACTCCGGCGGACGCGTCCGCGTGGACGACCTCGAGATGATCCCCGAGATCCAGGCCGCGGTCCGCGAGATCTGGCTCACCGTCACCACGGAAAATCTCGAGCAGACCACCGACATCGCCGGCTACCGGGTCGAGTTCCTCAAGAACTTCGGCTTCGGCCTCGCCGGCGTGGACTACGACGCCGAAGTCGAGCCGCACGTGCCGATGATCTAGTCCCGCCCAAGCGGGACTAAGTCAGATGTAAGAAGGAAGAAGGAGGAAGTTAGGACAGCCGCCCGCCTCCTCAGTGGCATGGGTGTCCCACCCATGATTCCGTCGTGGGTCGGGCTTTACGCCCGACAGGCCTGCCTGCGTCTTGCCGTTGCCCCGCCCTTCCGTGGCCGAGGGTGTGTTCTTCACTTCGGTCGGATCCGACAGCTGTCGCTCCGCCTCGAGCCAGATGGGTGTGTCCTGCCCGGCGGGCTGGCCCCGGTGGTTCCAAATTTGACGGGCGCGTTCGGCGATCTGCGGTTCGGTGGGTTTCATGGACTGGGATGAGTGGGGCCGAATGATTTCGGCGCGAACTGATCACACTGACCCAGCGTATCCCGGGCTGTTCCAGCCTGCCCGCCGCTCACTTCTTCGCTTGCGCGGCGTCCGAGCGTTGTTAAGCCGGTTCAGCGGTTTTTCACCCCACCCCTCCGCGCCCCTCCTCACCGGTCCCTTGTGACCCGCCGCTGCCTTTTCCCATGACCACCACGCACCTCACCCCCGAGCAAATCGCGTTTTATCACGAGCACGGCTATCTCCACATCCCCCGGGTCTTCACCCAGGCCGAGACGGACGAGCTGGCGTCCGAACTCGACTGGATGATGGACAAGTGGGCTTGGCCCGACGCCAGCTGGACCGGCCCGTGGCGGAAGGTCTACATGAACGCCGACGTCGAAAAGAAATCGAAACTCGTCGGCATGCACGACCTGCAGTTCTACTCCTCGGCGTGGTCGCGCTGCGTGACCAACCCGAACCTCGTCCGCTGCATGGTGGACCTCCTCGGCGCCAACGTGGAGCTCCACCACACCACGATGCACGTGAAACCGCCGGAGACCGGCCACCCGTTCCCGATGCACCAGGACAACGCGTTCTATGAGCACACCGACGGCCGCTACGTGGACGTGCTGATGCACCTCGACAACACCCGCCACGAGAACGGCGAGATCCGCTTCCTGCCCGGCTCGCACAAGGCCGGCTATCTCCCGCACATCACCAAGACCGCCGACGGCCCGTGCACGCCGCACCTGCCGACGGACAAGTACCCGCTCGACGCCACCGTGCCCGTCCCGGCGTCGCGCGGCGACGTGGTGATCTTCAACATCTTCACGATCCACGGCTCCCATCTCAACCAGACCAACGAGGCGCGCCGCCTGGTCCGCCTCGGCTACCGCAACGTGGACAACGTCCAGGTCGGCGGCCAGAGCAAGGGCCGCCCGGGCCTCATGGTGGCCGGGCGCCGCAACCGCCGGCCCGGCCAAGATCTGTTCACGACCGAGATTTCCATCACCAACCCGGTCGCCCCGCTCAAAAAGGACGCCGAACCCGCGCTCGCCGCCCGCTGAGCGTCGCCCGTCCTTCCCGACCCCATTCCCCATGAACGTGCTGACCGAGGCCCAGGTGAAGGACTTCAACCGCGACGGATTCATCATCGTCCGCGGCAACTTCAGTGCGGAGGAGATCTCCCTGCTCGCCCGCGCGAGCAAGGAGGACAAGGCCCTCGACCAGGCCGCCATCGCGCGTGACGACGGCCAAGGCCACCCCGTGCGCCTGTCGGCGTGGAATCACCCCGGCGACGGCATCTACGGCATGTTTGCCCGCTGCCGCCGCATCGTGGACGCCGTGGAGCAGCTGCTTGAGGACGAGGTTTACCACTATCACTCCAAGATGATCCTGAAGGACGCCCGCACCGGCGGCGCGTGGGCGTGGCACCAGGATTACGGGTACTGGTACCAGAACGGCTGCCTCTACCCCGACTTCATCAGCGTCAGCACCGCGGTGGACCGCGCGACCAAGCTCAACGGCTGCATGCAGGTCCTCACCGGCTCGCACAAGCTCGGCCGGGTGAACCACAACCTCTCCGGCGAACAGGCCGGCGCGGACCTGGAGCGCGTCAACGAGGCGAAGAAACGCCTCCCGCTCGTGCACTGCGAGATGGAACCCGGTGACTCGCTCTACTTTCACGCCAACCTGCTGCATTGCTCCGCGGCCAACGAATCCGAGCATCCCCGCTGGTCGCTGATCAGCTGCTACAACACGAAGCACAACGACCCGTACAAGGAGTCGCATCACCCGCGCTACACGCCCCTCGGGAAAGTGGACGACCGCGAGGTACTGCGCGTCGCACGCGAGCGCTTCCAGGGCAACCGCGACGGCGGCGTGGTGTTTGGGACGTTCAACACCGACCGCAGCGCGCAGAGCCTGAAGTCCAGCTGACCGCCCGCGCCGGCGGCGGCGGCACGGCAGGCGGGTCGCGGGACTACTTTTTCTTGTTCTTGGACGAGGAGAGCTGACGCGTGGCGTCATCGAGCTTGCCCTGCACCTCGGCCAGCTTGGCCTGGGCCTCCTCGAGCCTGGCCTGGGCGGCGGCCGCCGCGGCATTGGCCGTCTCCACTTGCCGCTGGGATTGGGCGGCGGCCGCCTTGAACTCATCGGCCAGGGCTTGGACCGCATCGGAGGTCGTGCGCAGCTGCTCGATCTGCTTTTGCAGCTGGGCCGACTCGACCTTGGCCACCTTCAGTTGCACCCCGGTGCTGGCGGCGCCGGCTGCGGCTTCCTTCACCTGCAGCTGGAGCCGGGCCACCTCGGCCTTGCTGTCATCCAGCTGCTTCTGCTGCCGGGCGGCGGCATTCTTGGCCGTTTCCAGCTGTTTCTGCGCCTGGGCGTTGTCGGCCTTGGCCTGGGTGAGCTGTTCGTAGTTCGTGTCCAGCCGGGCGTTCAGCTCATTCACATTCAAGCTGCGCACGACGAGCACAGCCACGATCACGATGCAGAGAACCGCGATCACCATGGCCGCGGTTGACGTTTTTTTGGACGGGGTAGGTAACTGGGTAGTATCGCTCATGACGGCGATATCTTGCCCGCGAATCCGGTCACTTGCCATGATTTTCAGGGCCCAGCCGGAGTTGGGCCGCCGGAAGGCCCCGTCCGGCGCCAGCCGTGTCACTATGCATGGCTTGGCGGTGACCGGAGGGGCGCGGGCATGGCTTATTACGCTTTCGCGCCCAGCCGGACCAAACTTTCGGTTTGCCGGGGGGCGGCCCGTTGCGCTTAGCTGCAGATCGTTCGGAAGTCGCCTTACATTCTCCTAGCGCAGGAGTTCGACCTATCCCGCCACGACCACAACCTCTGCACCCTTCGGACCACCAGCGACCCTTCCATGACCAGCCCAACCGCAGCGACTAAAACCACTCCCGCATCCGCCAGCGGACTGCATCAGGGACCCATGTACCTGAGCCCGGCCAGTTTTTTCGCCGATTTCTACGTCTATCCGGCCCTGGCCGTGATCCTGATGGCTTTCGCCTTTTACCGTGCGCCCACGCAATGGCTGGCCGTGCTGGTGGCCTTTGTCATCGGTTTCTGCAGCTGGACGTTCATCGAGTACATCATGCACCGCTACGTGTTGCATCACCTGACGTACATCAAGGACCAGCATGCCAAGCATCACGACGACCAGAAGGCCCTGTTTGGCACGCCGACCTGGCTGAGCCTCGTGGTCATCCTCGTCCTGGCGTCCGGCCCGGCCGTCAGCTACGCCGGCCTCGTCCTGGGGGCCGCGTTCACCGCGGGCCTCATGCTCGGCTACCTCGGGTACACGCTCGCCCATTACACCATCCACCATTGGAACGCCCGGAACGGCAGCTTTCTCTTCCGGCTGAAACAGCGCCACGCCCTGCATCACCACTACAATGACCTGGGCAACTTCGGTGTTTCGAATGGCATCTGGGATTACGTCTTCCGGACCAACATCGTGGTCCGCCGGGACGACTCCCACGCGGCCGAGGCCCACTAAGGCGCTCAGGCGCCGGTGTAGCCCGGGATGCGGCTGACGTCCACCGCGTCAATCTGCGCGGGATCCATGAATTGCTGCGCATAACGCAGGTAAACGCGCTCGCGGACAAAGATGTCGAAGAGGTCGGGGTCCACGTGGCCGTTGAGCTTCATCTGGCCGAGGATCTGCAGCGACTCGGTCAGCGTCTTGCCCTTCTTGTACGGCCGGTCCCGGGCCGTCAGCGCCTCAAAGATGTCCGCGATGCCCATGATGCGCGCCTGCACCGACATCTGGTCCCGGGTCAGCCCGCGCGGGTAACCCTTGCCGTCCATGCGCTCGTGATGGCCGCCGGCGTACTCGGGGACGTTCTTCAGGTCCCGCGGCCACGGCAGCGCCTCCAGCATCTTGATCGTGACCTCGATGTGGTGGTTGATCACGCGGCGCTCGGCGGGGGTCAGCGTGCCGGCGGGAATGGTAAGGTTCTCAATCTCGTCGGTCGTGAGGAAATCCACCTCGCGCCCGCCCGGGTTGGTCCAGCGGTACTTGCAGGAAATGTCATGCACCCGCTCCCGGTCCGCGGTGCTCATGGCCTCGACGCCGATGTTGCAGGCCCGGAGGAACTCCCGGTCGGCCTCGATCTCCTGCAGCCGCGCGCGGTAGGCCGGTTCATCCTGGGTCCGCAGCCGGGCGATCTCGGCATCGCGCTTGATGACCTCGAAGCGCGTGTCCACCTGCTCGATCCGGTCGTGGATGGTCTGGAGCTTGGTGGCCTTGTCCACCACGTGGACCGGCGTGGTGACCTTGCCGCAATCGTGCAGCAGGCCCGCGATCTTGAGCTCGTAGCGGTCCTTGTCGGACATCTGCCAGGGCGCCAGCGGGCCGGTCTGGGTCTGGTGCGCCGCCTCGGCCAGCAGCATCGTCAGCACCGGCACGCGGTGACAATGCCCGCCGGTGTAGGCCGACTTGTCGTCGATCGCCTCGTTGATGAGCTTGATGAACGACTCGAACAGGTCCTCGAGCTGGAGCATGAGCAGCCGGTTCGTAAGCGCGACGGCGGCCTGCGATGCGAGGGAGGCCGCGAGGCGCTCGTCCGTTTCGCTGAAGGCCACGATGGCGCCGGTGACCGGGTCCTTGGCGTTGATCAGCTGCAGGACGCCGATGATCTCCCCCTCGTGGTTCTTCATCGGGACCGTGAGGAAGGACTGCGAATGGTAGCCGGTGCGCGTGTCGAAGGCCTTCGTGCCGGAGAAATCGAAGCCCTCCTCCCGGTAGGCATCGGCAATATTCACCGTGCGGTCCTTCAGCACGGCGTAGGCCGCCACCATGGACGTGTTCTCCCGGCCCCCGGCGTCGCGCAGCGCGATGGGTGCGAACGGGATTTTCACGCCGGTGGTGCCGCCCATGGCAATGCCGAGCGAGTCCGTCCGGATGATCTCAAAGTGCAGCGTGTCCTTGTCCGTGGCGTGCCGCCGGTAAAGCGTGCCGCCATCGGCGCGGGTGATCTGCTTGGCCGCAATGAGGATGGTCTCGAGCAGACGGTCGATGTCCTTCTCCTGCGACAGGGCGATGCCCACTTCATTCAATTCCGTCAGCCGGCGGATCAATTCCGGAACACCCGCCAGAGTCACAGTGCCATGCATGCGGGGACGATGGAAGAAGGCGCGGCTGGATCAATGCGGAACGCCACCACTGGACCTCCCCGCCGCGCCCATCCGCCCCGCCCCGCCCATCCGCCCCGCCGGCCAGCGGCAATGTAACCCAATAGGTTACACTCACCGTTGTTCCCCGCCGAATACACCTGCCCGCCTTCACCCCGGCACTCGGTCATGCGTAACCCAATAGGTTACACTGTCCGTTGGGCACCGCCGAATCTGCGGCACTCCCGTCACCGCGGGCAGCGGCGCTGAAGATGACCCATCGGGGTGCGCGCCGGGCCGGGCGGGCGGAAATGTTCGGTGCGTTTTCCAGTTTTGGGTGTCAGTGTCCCCGCATGAAAAACCAGCCCACCGTCATCTCCGGCCGGATCAAATTGAAGCGGTTTGACCCGGGCTACTGCGCGGGACTGGACAAGGCCAAGACCAGGAAGCTCACCGCCAAGTTGGGCGAGCGAATCGGCGAACTCCAGGAACTGCTCTATGCCAATTCGAAGCAGGCGGTGTTGCTGTTGTTCCAGGGCATGGACGCGAGTGGCAAGGACGGCTCGGTGCGGTGTGTCTTCAAGCATGTGAACCCCGCGGGCGTGCAGGTGGCGAACTTCAAGGTGCCGTCGGACGAGGAGCGGGCCCACGATTTTCTGTGGCGGATCCACCATGCGGTGCCCCGCTATGGCAATTTCGGTGTCTTCAACCGCTCGCACTACGAGGCCGTCCTGGCCGAGCGTGTCCTGGGCATCGTGCCGAAGGAAACCTGGCTCCGGCGCTACGACCAGATCGTGGCTTTTGAGCGCATCCTGGTGGAGAACAACGTCGTCCTGCTGAAGTTCTACCTGCACATCAGCCGCGAAGAACAGGCGGCGCGCTTCGAGGAGCGGCTGAAAAATCCGGAGAAATACTGGAAGTTTTCCCGTGCGGACGTCGCCACGCGCCAGCGGTGGGATGACTACATCGAGGCGTACCAGGACATGCTCAACGCCACCAGCCACGCGGCGGCCCGCTGGCATCTCGTGCCCGCCGACCGCAACTGGTACCGCGACTACGTCATCGCCGCCGCCACGGTCGAGGCCCTGGAGGGCCTTCGCCTGAAATGGCCCAAGCTCGGCAAGGGGCTGGCCAATCTCCGGGTCAGGTGACCGCCGCGCCGGTGCCATCCGCCGCGGGGGTTTCCACCCGGGGCTTCTGGTAGCAATACGAGTGGTACACCACCTGGCCGTTTTGCAGCGCCTGGTACACGCGGGAGCCGGGAATGCCCGCAAAGTCGCGGCCCAGCGAATGCAGCCACTTCGGCAGCCGGCGGGTGACCAGTTCCAGCGAACGCGCGGCATTGCGGTCGAGCCCGCGCCGGACCTCCGCCGAGATCACCTGTGCGTGGACCAGCTCCAGCGGCGCGGTGGCGAGCGCAACTTCCCACGCGGCCTGTTCGTCGCTGAACCGGAAATCCGCATACAGGAAATAACCGCCCGGCCGGAGGACCCGCGCCACTTCCTGCAGAAATTGCGGAAACCGGGCGTAGCAGTGCGAGGCCTCGATGTTGATGACCACATCCAGGGTCTCCGAGGCAAAGGGCAGCGCCTCCGCGTCACCGCGGAAAAAGGCGAGCCCATCCACGGTGTGGCGCTCTTCGCACAGGCGGATCCCGGCGGGATTCAGGTCGATCCCCGTGTAAGTGGCCGGACGCAGCGTACGGGCCAGGTAGGCCGCGCCCCCGCCATGGCCGCAGCTGACCTCGAGCACGTGCTTGCCGGCAATATCCACCTGGGTGGCGACGTGATGGTAGAGCTGGATGCAGACGCGGTTGGGTTCGTCCGCGGGTCCCAGCGGCAGCTTCATCGGCGGCTCGGTTTGGAAACCGTAATTGAGGAACAGGACCTCCTCCCCGCGCAGCCGGCGGGTGACAAATGGGTACCACAGCTTCCAAAGCAGCGAGCGCACAGCCCCGATGGCGTAGACTTGCGTGAAAAGCGACATGGCTGGGACCCATCCTGACTGCCACGGGTCCGGGAGCATGACGAGCTTCATTGACGCCCCGCCCGGGCGCCGCACGCTGGCCGGAAATCCCCCTGCCCTCGCGCCCTTCCTCCCATGCACCTGCTCACGAAAATCGTCTGTTTCGGATCCGTGCTCGCCGCCACCGCGCTGGCCACGGAGCCCACGATCTCCCCCCTCCCCGCCAAGCCCTGGGAAACGAGCGTCATGACGGTCGAGTCCGGCGTTCTCTGGGAAATCGGCACCGGCACCCCGTTTCCCTATCGGCTGCTGGAGACGCAGGTCTCCTGGAAATCCGCGGAGGTCTTCGGCCGGGTCTTTACTGACGGCTCGCGGATTATCCTGCGTCACCGCTTCGCCTTCATCGGCGCGGCCATCCAGCAGGCGCCCGAGTCGCACTACTTCGCGGTTTCCGCCTCCCCATCCATCGAATGGTGGAATGCCGCCGGTACGTGGTCGCTGTATGGCGGCGCGGGCGGCGGCTTCGGGCTGGTGGATGCCCAGGGCGTCAAGGGCGGCCAGGGCCAGGATTTCACGCTCAACTGGCTCATGCGCGGCGGCATCGAGCATGTCATTTCCAAGAACACGCGGATCAGCGCCGGGATCATGTACCAGCACATGTCCAACGGCGGACAGACCAAGCCCAACCCCGGCATCGACGCCCTCGGGTTCATGGTCGGGTATTCGTGGATGCACTGAGCCGCCATGGTTGAGCCGACGAACGACCCCAAGTCGCGCGATCCCCTGCACGGGGTCACGCTCGAGCAGCTCCTGACCGAGCTCGTGGCGGAATATGGCTGGGAAGAACTGGGCCAGCGCATTGACATCCGCTGCTTCAATTTTGACCCGAGCATCTCCTCGAGCCTGAAATTCCTGCGCAAAACCCCCTGGGCCAGGGCCAAGGTCGAGCAGCTGTATGTCAGGTTGAAGGCGAACTGATCAGGATTTGGTTCACCACGAAAAGCACGAAAGACACGAAAGCTGATCGGACAACAATCCCACGGACGACAGGTTTCCGGGATTCGAATATCCAGTCAGTTTTTGTGTTTTTCGCGGTTAAGTTCAGTCCTCCGCCCCGCCCACACTCAGCGACTGCCCGTTGTGCTTCGCGCCGAGTCCGAGGATGAAAGGCGCCGCGATTTTGGCCCACGCTTCCGCCTTGGGATAGGCCGCGGCGCCGTCCGCCCATGCCTGGCGGAGCATGTCGGTGTCGATCACGCCCGGGTTGAGCGGCACCGCCGCCATGCCGGCCGGCAGTTCCGCCGCCAGGGCCTTCGTGAGGCCCTCGATGGCGAACTTGGTCGCGCAATACGGCGCGACCTCAGGCGAAACGCTGCGACCCCAGCCGGAGCTCAGGTTCACAATCACGCCCTTCTTGGCCGCGACCATCGCCGGCACGAAATGGCGGATGACGTTCGCCACGCCGCGCAGGTTCACATCCACGACCTTGGTAAACTCGCGGTCGTCCTGCTCCCAGAGCGGCGACAGGCGGTTCATCAGGCCGGCATTGTTGATCAGAATGTCCGGCGGGCTGCCGGCCTCGAGCACCTTGGCCGCCCAGAGCGCCACCTTGCTGTCGAGTGACACATCCACCACGGAGAAGTCATGCGGCGCACCATGCGTCATGCGCAGGTCGAAAACCGCCTCCCCGCCCCGGCCACAGCCGAGGACGGTGTGCCCGCCCCGGATAAATTCTTCCGCCAGCGCCCGCCCGAGTCCGCGAGTCGCCCCGGTAATCACGATCTTCATAGGCGCGAAGTATCAAGTATCAGGTAACAGGTGCCAAGACGCGACTCGGGGCTTGCCCGGTTGTTACTTGCCCCTTGTCCCTTGAGCAGGAGCGCGCCCCAGCGCGCTACTGCGACTGCAGGCTGATCTTGGTCATGCCGTTCTTCCGGCACTGGTCCCAGACGAAGGTCACCTTGCCCAGCTGCGTGGTCACGTCGGCGCGGATCAGCACCGGGATGTCCTTGTCCACATTGTGCACCTGCGAGAGCAGGCCATCGAGCTGGTCGTCGGCGATGGGCTTCGCGTTGTAGGTCATCGCGCCGGTCTTATCGATCGAGATGGTGACGCTGCCGCGGAACTCGTTTTTGCCCGCGGTCTCCACCTTGGGCAGCGTGATGTTGAGCGTCGACGCCGAGCGAAACTGCATCGTGACGAACGAGAAGAAGATCAGCATCACGAGGACGTCGATCAACGGCACGAGGTTCAGCTCGGGCCGCTTGCGGCGCTTCTGGTAAAAACCGCTCATGAGCGCCCGCGCTGGAGGATGCGCTCGAGGAGCACGTCGAGCTGCGCCGCGTAATTCTCAATCTTGCGCTGCAGGTAGCCGCTGCCGACCAGCGAGGGAATCGCGATGGTCAGGCCGATGACGGTGGCGGACAGCGCGAGCGCGACGCCCTTGGTGAAATTGACGGGATCCGGCAGGCCGGTGTCGGGCGCGATCTGCGAGAACACCTGCAGCAGGCCGGTGACCGTGCCGGTGAGGCCGATCAGCGGGGCGGCGGCGTAGATGACGTCGAGGTACGGCACGCCGCGTTCCATGCGGTTGATCTCCAGGCGGGCGAACGCCTTGATCGCATCCTCGTCCTTCTTGTGCTCCTCGGCAAAGTCCACGATGCGGGCGAGCACCGAGTGCTTGCCACCCACCAGCGGCTTGCCGGAGACGATGGCGTCCACCAGGTCGCGGGGCATCACGGCGCCCTGGCGGAGCGCATAGGCGCGTTCACAGATGATAAAGGCCGCGACGACCGAGCAGATGCCCAGCGGGTAGATGAGCAACCCGGCGCCCTTAAAGACTTCGATCATGGCAATAAACATAGGAGGAAAGTTGTCGTTGAGACGTCGGTGGGGCGAAAAAGGTTCAGATTATTTTTGCGGGACAGCCAGATAGGGCAATTTGCTGGCGGTGGCAAGGACGGCCTCCGCCCCCTCCAGCAGCTCCCCGATGGGGTCCCAGCGGCCATGAACCAGGGCATCCCGGGCCGAATCGCGCATGGTCAGCTGGGCAGTCTGGCCGCCGAAGCGGATTTCCCGGGCGACGAGGTCCACCGTGACATCCAGGGCGGGATTGGCCTCCACCGCGGCCGTCAGGCGGGTGATGTCGGCCCGGTCGGAGCTGACGCAGGCCAGGCCGATGGTGGTCGAATTGCCAAAGAAGATCTCGGCGTAGCTCTCCGCCACCACGGCACGGAAGCCGGATTTCTGGATGGCCTGCGGGGCATGCTCGCGGGAGCTGCCGCAGCCGAAATTCGCCCCGGAAATGAGGATCTTCGCCCCGCGGAAACGGGCATCGTCCAGCGGATGCACCTGGCCGGCGGCCGCCACGGCCTGCCGGGCGTCGAAAAAGAGTCCCTCCCCCAGCCCGTCAAACGTGATGGCCTTGAGGAAACGCGCGGGAATGATCCGGTCGGTGTCGATGTCGTTGCCGGGCACGGCGAGGCCGCGGCCGGTGATGGAGGTGATTTTTGCGAGAGCCACGAGAGGGAGAAGTTTTTGCCCGCGAAATACGCGAATGGACGCGAATTTTCAGGGCTGGAATTCGGGATTGTTTCGCGTGATTCGCGGGCAACAGGCTTGGGTTAGTTTTGGGTTACGCCAAACACCTCGCGGGCATCGGCGACCGATCCGGCGACGGCGGCGGCGGCGACCATCAGCGGACTCATCAGCAGCGTGCGGCCGGTCGGGCTGCCCTGCCGGCCCTTGAAATTGCGGTTGGACGAGCTCGCGCAGAGCTGGTCGCCCACGAGCTTGTCGGGGTTCATCGCGAGGCACATCGAGCAACCCGCCTCGCGCCAGTCGAAGCCGGCCTCGCGGAACACACGGTCAATCCCGAGTTCGGCGCACAACTTGCCGACGATCTGCGAGCCGGGCACGGCGATGGCCTTCACGCCCGGGGACACGCGGCGGCCCTTCAGGTACTTGGCGACCTCCTTGAAATCCGACAGCCGCGCGTTCGTGCAACTGCCGAGGAAAGCCACGTCAATCTTCGTGCCCTTGATCGGCGCCCCGGCCGTCAGTTTCATGTAGGCCAGCGCCTCCACGATGGCGGCCTTCTCGTCGACTTCCTTGGTCTTCGCGGGATCGGGAATCGTCTCGGTGATGGCAATACCCTGGCCGGGATTGATGCCCCAGGTGACAGTCGGCGGGATGTCCGCGCCCTGAATCGTCACGACATCGTCGTAAGTGCAGTCCGGCTCGCTCGCGAAGGCGCGCCAGCGCGTGACCGCCTCGTCCCAGGCGGCACCCGTCGGGGAATAGGGCCGGCCCTTTAGGTAGGCAAAAGTCGTCTCGTCGGGATTCACGTAACCCACGCGGGCGCCCCCCTCGATGGACATGTTACAGACGGTCATGCGCTCCTCCATCGAGAAGCGGTCAAACACCGCGCCGCCGTACTCGTAGGCGAAGCCCGTGCCGCCGTTCACGCCGAGCGTGCGGATGAGGTGAAGTATGACGTCCTTGGCGTACACGCCCGGGCCGAGCTTTCCCTCGACGTTGATGCGGCGGACCTTCAGCCGGCCGAGCGCCATCGTCTGCGTCGCCAGCACGTCGCGCACCTGGCTGGTGCCGATGCCCAGCGCGATCGCGCCAAAGGCGCCATGGGTGCTCGTGTGCGAGTCGCCGCACGCGATGGTTGTGCCGGGCTGGGTGATGCCCTGCTCGGGTCCGACCATGTGGACGATGCCCTGGCGGCCCGAGGCGAGGTCGAAATAGGTGATGCCGTGTTCGGCGCAGTTCTTCCGCAGGGCCTTGATCATCGCGTCGGCCAGCGGGTCGCTGAACGGCTCGGTCTGGCGGTCGGTCGGCACGATGTGGTCCACCGTGGCAAACGTGCGGTGCGGCATGGCGACCTTGAGGCCGAGGTCCTTCAGCATGGCGAAGGCCTGCGGGCTGGTCACCTCGTGAATCAGGTGCGTCCCGATGAGCAGCTGCGTTTGGCCGCTGGCCAGTTCACGGACGGCGTGGGCGGCCCAGACCTTGTCGAAGAGATTACGCGGAGGAGTGCGCATGTCGCGAAGGGTTGACGGTGCAACGATTCAATTCCGGCGCAACAGGAAATCCCGTCAGCAGCCCCCTACCCGCCGGGTTAACGGCCGGCCGGAGCCATGGATTTCAGGTCTTTGAAGAGCTTGTTGAACTCCCCTTCCAGCTGACTGCCGGCCGGGACGTAAAGGACCGCCCGGGCCCGTTCCGCCGCCTGCCGGGCCTCGGCGGGCCGGTTGGCGTCCACCAGGTGCTGCACAAACAGCGTCACAATCCGGTCGAAAAACTCGATGCCCGCCCCCCGGCCCTGCGTGTCCACGGGCCGGTTGTAGACCTGGGTGCTCTCCACCAGCGGACGGGTGTTGATCGCCTGCTGCAGGGTGTCGCGCGCCCGGAGCAGCGCGAGGTCGCTGCGGGCGATCCGGTTCTTGGTCAGGATCCGCTGTTCCTCAAAATCCGCCGCGCTGAGCTGGCCGCGCGCCCGCAGACTGCGGGTCAGCTGCCCGGAAAAAGCCGCCTCGAGGTCCACATAGCGTTCGAAGGCCGCCACGGCCTGGTAGAGCGTGGGCTCGATCAACTTGGGACTGTCGCCCTGGGCCTGCTGCGCCTCGAGCAGTGTGGCCCAGGCATCCAGGTTGCGGCGCTCCAGCTTGATCGCCTTCCACGCAGCCCGGATGGCCGCCGCCGGGTCCTTCGCCTGCAGGTAGTCCGCGGCGAATTGCTGGTGGATGCGGGAGCTGTGAAAGGCCGGCAGGGTTCGGAAGCGCTCGCTCAGGAACTGGAGCTCGTGGTCGGAAATCTCCTTCCAGGTCTGCGGATCGCGCGCGTAGCCGGTCACAAAGCGCTGTTCGCCGTAGCGCCCGGCATTGAGCTGCCACTGCAGGTTGCCGTCGAGGTAGCCAAACCAGGCGTGGCGCCCGTCCATCCCCTCGCCGCGAAACAAGAGCGTGGGCACGGCCCGGGCCTTGCCGACCTGGGTCGCAAAATACGCCTGATCGATGCAAATGCCGCCGACCCGGCGGATGTCGGACAGGGTGTACGCACCGTCCGGCCAGAGGTAGATCTCCTTCTCCGCCCGGTCCGGGCGGTAGCGGATGAGCCTGTAGGCCTTGTCCAGCTGACCCAGCGAGAGGTCAACGTTGCGCTGGGACCATTCGAGCTCGTTGAACGGCGCGGCGGCATCCACTACGAATTTCAGGTCGTCCGCCCCGAGACTCTCCAGCCGGTGATAGCTCCGGTCGAGCTGGTCCTGCCGGATCCACCAGGCAAACGCGTCGGCGGCCGCCGGCGGGTGGCGGGGAAACGACGCGGGGTAAACCTGGCCATGCGGCCAGTCGGGCGGCGGCGGCAGGTCGTAAACCACCGCAATGGCCAGCGCGAGGCTGGCATACCGGGCAAAACGGGCGGGATCGCGTTCATGCAGTCCGTCGAGCAGATGGAAAACCTCCGGCAGGTAGTCCACCGGCGAGAGCAGCGCGAAAAATTCGCCGGAGAAATCAGGATGGGTGAGCAGCCACGTTTTCAATGCGGACGAGAGCCACAACCCGAGCCGTTCCTTCTGCGGGGCGTAGTGCCGCGGCAGGTTGGCGTGCACCACCTTGGCGGCCTCCACTTCCTTCATCCAGTGCGGGATGAAGTGCGCCTCGGTTTCCGCGAACAGCGCCGACCACCGGTAAACATAGAACCAACGCTCGGCCGCCGGCAACCGGCCCGATTCGTAGGCCTTCAGCGCGGCCGCCCGGAACTGCGGCGTGAGTTGGTCCCACCCAGCCTGTTGCGCGTAACGGGAGAACTCTGCCAGCCGCGGCGCCGTGGGTGGCTGCAGCATCTCGGCGTCAGTCAGCGGGGCGAAGGACTCCGCCCCCAGCCGCAGGCCCGCCAGGAACAGCAGACCCAGTCCGGGGCGAAGGAGGGACATGACCGCCAAGCGAATCGCCGGTCCCGGGCTTGCCCAATGAAAAACCGGACCGTTGGCATCGGGCCGGGTTTGATGGGCAGCGACGGAGAACCGTCGCGGGTTACGGCGCCACGCCGGTGTCGGCGGTGGGCGTCTTCTGCTTGAAGATCAGTGCATCGCCCTCGCGGACGACCAGCACCGGCTCGCCGTCCTTCACGTCGCCACGCAGGATGGCCTCGGCCAGCGGATCCTCGAGATAGTGCTCGACGGCCCGGCGCAGCGGACGCGCGCCGTACTTTTCGTCGTAGCCCTTCTCGATGAGCAGCGCCTTCGCCTCGGGCGTGAACTCGAGGCTGATCTTCCGCTCAGCGATGCGCTTCGCGAAATTGGCCGTCTCGAGCTCGACGATCTTGATGAGGTCGTTCTTGTCCAGCGGGCGGAAGAACGTGATGTCGGAGATACGGTTGAGGAACTCGGGCTTGAAGACCCGCTTGGCCTCCTCGAGCACCTTCTCGCGCATCTTCTCCGCGTCGTTGAAGTTCATCGACGCCGCGCCGAAGCCCATCGACGTCTGGCGCTGGAGCAGCTGCGCCCCGACGTTGCTCGTCATGATGATAATCGTGTTGCGGAAATCCACCGTGCGGCCGAGCGAGTCGGTCAGGCGGCCGTCCTCGAGGATCTGCAGGAGGATCTGGATGACGTCCGGGTGCGCCTTCTCGACCTCGTCGAAGAGGACGACGGCATACGGCTTGCGCCGCACGGCCTCGGTCAGCTGGCCGCCCTCGTCATAGCCGACATAGCCCGGAGGCGAGCCGACGAGGCGGGAAACGGCGAACTTCTCCATGTACTCGGACATGTCGATCTGGATGAGGGCGTCCTGGTTGCCGAACATCTGCGCGGCGAGCTGCTTCGCGAGCATGGTCTTGCCGACGCCCGTCGGGCCGACGAAGAGGAATGAGCCGATCGGGCGGCGCGGGTCCTTGAGGTCCGCGCGGGAGCGGCGCAGGGCGCGGGCCACCGCGCTGCACGCGATTTCCTGGCCGATGACGGCGCGCTGGAGTTCACCCTCCATGGACAGGAGCTTCTCGCTCTCCTTCTTCTCCATGCGGTTGAGCGGGATGCCGGTCCAGTCGGCGACGACCTGCATCATCAGGTTGTCGTCGATCGCGACGCGCTTTTCCTCGCGGGCCTTTTTCCACTCCTCGGTGATCTGCTCCTGCTTGGTGCGGAGCTGTTTCTCCTGGTCGCGGAACTTGGCGGCTTCCTCAAAATGCTGCTCGGCGATGGCCTTCTCCTTCTGCGCGCAGACGGCCTCGATCTCCTTGGTCATGTTCTCGACGTCCGGCGGGCGGGTGAGCGCGCCGATGCGGGCGCGCGAGCCGGCCTCGTCCATCACGTCGATGGCCTTGTCGGGCAGGAAACGGCCGGTGATGTAGCGGTCGGAGAGCTTGGCGGCGGCCTCGAGCGACTGGTCGCTGAACGTGGCCTTGTGGTGATCCTCGTACTTCGAGCGGATGCCCTTGAGGATGAGGATGGTGTCGTCCACGGACGGCGCCTCGACCTTCACGGACTGGAAGCGGCGGTCGAGAGCGGAGTCCTTCTCGATGTACTTGCGGTACTCGTTGAGGGTGGTCGCGCCGACGCACTGCAGCTCGCCGCGCGAGAGCGCGGGCTTGAAGATGTTGGACGCATCCATCGCGCCCTCGGCGGCGCCGGCGCCGACGATGGTGTGGAGCTCGTCAATGAAGAGGATGATGTTCTTGGCGCGCTTGATCTCGTCCATCACGGCCTTGATGCGCTCCTCGAACTGGCCGCGGTACTTCGTGCCGGCGACCATGAGGGCGAGGTCGAGGGTGATGACCTTCTTCTCCGCGAGGATCTCGGGGACATTGCCGGCCGCGATTTCCTGGGCGAGGCCCTCGACGATGGCGGTCTTGCCCACGCCGGCCTCGCCGATGAGGACGGGATTGTTCTTGGTGCGGCGGCAGAGGATCTGGATGACGCGGCGGATCTCGTTCTTCCGGCCGATGACCGGGTCCATCTCGCTCTTGCGGGCGAGCTCGGTGAGGTCGCGGCCAAACGCCTTGAGCGCGGGGGTCTTGACCTCCTTCTTGTCGTCGGCCTGGGCGCCGGGACGCTGCGGGCCGCCGGCGGCGGCTTCCTCGCCACCCGGGGCGCCGCCCTGTTCACCGGCGGAAAACTGCGGGTCGAGCTCGCGGAGGATCTCGTTGCGGGTGCGCTCGATGTCGATGTCGAGGGACTTCAGGACGCGGGCGGCGACGCCCTCGCCCTCGCGCAGCAGGCCGAGGAGGATGTGCTCGGTGCCGACGTAGGAGTGGTTGAGGGTCTTCGCCTCCTTGCCGGCGAGCGCGAGGACCTTCTTCACGCGGGGCGTGTAGGGAATGCTGCCCTGGGTCTTCGTCTCCTGGCCGGTCCCGACCTGCTTCTCGACGGCGGCGCGGACGGTCTCGAGGTCGAGGCCCATCTTCTGCAGCACGCTCACGGCGACGCCCTGCCCGAGCTTGATCAGCCCGAGGAGGATGTGCTCCGTGCCCACATAGTTGTGGTGGAAGCGGTCAGCTTCCTTGCGGGCAAGTGCGAGGACCTGCTGCGCGCGCGGCGTAAAGTTATTCATCGGCTCTTGGGACATGGTAGGTGGATAGAGGGATTAATTCGGTCCGTCGGAAGACAGAGTAAAATTGGGTTTCGTGAAATTTGCAAACTCACCGCGGAGCCGCATCGCACGCAGCAGGTCGCGCTGGCCCGGCTCGAACTCGCCGCGCTGCGCGTGCTGCAGGTGGCCGGGCTGGGCCTCGATCAGGAGGCGGTCGATCACGCAGCGGTTCGCGTCGGGAAACACGCCGAGGTCCACGCCCAGCCGGATGAGCGAGAGCAGGTTCATCGCCTCGCTGGAGCTGAGCACGTGGCCGTTCTGCAGGATGCCGAACGCGCGGCCAATCTTGTCGAAGATCTTGTTGGCGTCCGCCTCGAGCAGCTTCTGCCGGGCGTTGAGCTCGTGCTCGATGATCGAGTTGAGGACGCTGCCGAGGCGCTTGATGATGCCCTCCTCGGACTCGCCGAGCGTGGTCTGGTTGGAAATCTGGAAGATGCTGCCGCTGGCGTCGGAGCCCTCGCCGAACAGGCCGCGGACGACCATGCCGAGCTGGTTGACGGCGCGGACGACCTTTTCCATCTGGCTCGCGATGACGAGCGCCGGGAGGTGCATCATGGCCGAGGCGCGCATGCCGGTGCCGAGGTTCGTCGGGCACGCGGTCAGGTAACCGAGCGTGGGCGAGAAGGCATAGTCGAGGCGGTCCTCGAGCGCGGTGTCGAGTTCGTTGATCGCGGTCCAGGTCTTCTTGAGCTGGAAGCCCGAGCGGAGGACCTGGATGCGCAGGTGGTCCTCCTCGTTGATCATGACGGAAAAGGCCTGGTCGCGGCTGATCACGACACCGGCGCCGGACTTCGCGCCGCTCAGCTCGCGGCTGATCAGGTGGCGCTCGACGAGGATCTGTTTCTCCAGGTCGGTGAGCTCGTCGATGTTGATGCTGAGGCTGCGCTTCATCGGCGCGCTGGCGGCGACAGCCTCGCGGCAGATGGCGAGGACCTCCTCGCGCTGGGCAGGCTTGGCCCAGCCGGGAAAGGAGTTGCCGGTGAGGTTCCGCGCGAGGCGGACGCGCGTCATGAGCACGATCGCAGTCTTGCTGCTCGCGGCATCGGTCAGCTCAGACGGGGTATCAATGAGCGACGAGATGGTCATGGGCTCAACGCGGCGGCTTTTGCCCGAAGGTGTGTTTGACTTGGTTGATTTCATCGCGGGTGCGGGCGGCGTCTTCGTAGCGCTCGGACTTGATCGCCTCGGTGAGGTCGGTCTCGAGCTTCGTCAGCCGGTCGTAGAGGGATTTGCGGGCGAGGGCCTTCTGCGGGACCTTGCCGGTGTGGGCGGTGCCCTTGTGCATGGTGTCCAGCATCGGCTCGATGATGGCGCTGAAGGTGTCGTAGCACGCCGGGCAGCCGAAGCGGCCCTGCTTCTTGAAATCGTTCTGGGTGAACCCGCACTGCTCGCAGCGCACGCCGGCCGCGGCGGGCTCGGGATTGAGCGAGGCCTTGAGCAGCAGGTCGGCGAGCGAGAAACCGCTCGGGTCCGTCACGCCCTTGGCCTGGGCGCATTCCTCGCACAGGTCCACCTTGTGCACCTTGTTGTTCACGATCTGCGTGAGGTGCACGGTGGCGGGCTTGGTGCAAAGGTCACATTTGAGCGGATTGGCCATGGGAAGTGGTAAAAGCTACCTGCAGGCACTATGCCATAAGCGGGGATACAGGCAAGCGCGGGTGAACGGAATGCCGCCATGCGCCGTTCTTTCCCGGGTAGCGGATTTTTTACGGACAGCGTGTCGCTCACCGGCGACCCGCGGCCCCGACTGCGGGCGTGAGAACCTCAAATCCGCGTGCCCTCGACGAGCACCCGGCGCCGGAAGGCGGCGAGCACCTGCTGCGTGATAGGACCGGGCTTGCCGGAGCCGATGACGCGGCCGTCGAGCTTCACCGCGGGAATCACCTCCGCACCGGAGCCGGTGAGGAAGCACTCGTCCGCGACCCACACGTCGTAGCGCGTCATGTCCGCCTCGCGGATGGGCAGCCCGAGTTCCTGGGCGATGGAAAAGATCGTGGAGCGGGTGATGCCCTTGAGCGCGCCCTGCGAGGCGGCCGGCGTGATCAGCTCGCCCTTGTGGACGATGAAGATGTTGTCCGCGGTGCACTCGGCGACGTAGCCCTGGTCGTTGAGCATGATCGCCTCGAGCGCGCCAAACTGCTTCGCCTCGATCTTGCCGAGGATGTTGTTGAGGTAGTTCAGCGACTTGATGGTCGGCGGCAGCGCGGCGGGATTGATGCGGCGCGTCGGCACGGTGACGATGGAGAGGCCGTTGTCGTAATGCTCCTTCGGGTAGAGGGAAATCTTGGCCGCGATGATGAACAGCGAGGGCTTCGAGCACAGCCACGGCGCCAGGCCGAGGTCGCCCACGCCGCGGGTGATGACCAGGCGGATGTAACCGTCCGTCAGGCCGTTCTGCCGGCAGGTCTCGCAGACGGCGTCGCTCAGGGCCTTCCGCGAGAGCGGCATGTCGAGCATGATGGCCTTGGCCGAGTATTCGAGGCGCTCCAGGTGCTCCTCCAGGCGGAAAACATTGCCGCCGTAGAGCCGGATGCCCTCAAAAACGCCGTCACCATAGAGCAGTCCGTGATCGAACACGGACACCTTGGCCTCGGCCTCTTCGACGAATTTGCCATCCAGGTAAATCTTCATGACCGGCCATGCTAGGGCACCCGCCAAAGTCTTGTCGAGTCCGACGCTCGGTTTCCGTTGGGAACGACGTTTGCCCCGGCCCGCCGTCCGGTCGGCCCCTTTGCCCATGACCACCCCACCCCGTCCCGCCCGCGCCGGCTTCACCCTGATCGAGTTGCTGACCGTGATCGCGATCATCGGGATTCTCGCCGCCATCATCATCCCCACCGTTGGCACCGTGCGCGAAAAGGCCCAGCGCACCGTTGACGCGAGCAATCTCCGCGAGATTGCCAAGGCCGCCATGATCTATGCCAGCGACAACAACGACCGGCTGCCCGACCCGCTCGTCATCCAGGCGCAGGGCCTCCTCACCGCCCCGTCGCCCGCCTATCTCTGGCCCGCCATCCTCGCGCGCAACGGCATGCTGAGCGATCCGACCTTTTACTTCGCCAAGAACGACCCGCTCTTCAACGGCAGCTTCCCCGCCGCCATCCTTGCCCAGGCCGATGCGACCCGGGGCACCCTCGACGCCACCTTCACGAGCAATCCCGCCCTCAGCTGGGAGTTTGTCGGCGGCCTGAAAATGGGCGATCCCGCCACCACCCCCATCGCCTTCTCCCGCGGCCTGACCTCGAACGGTACCTGGGACCCCGCCCGCGGCGTGTACAAGGCGGCCGGCGGTTATGTCGTCTTTCTCGGCGGCAACGTCGTCTTTTACCCGGACACCCGCCAGAAATTCGTCTCCAACAGTTCCGGCCAGCTCGTGGACAGCGTCCTCCAGGCCATCCCGGCCAGCAGTGGCAACCCCGCCCGCATCTACGCCACCGCCAGCGGCGGGCTGGGCACGCCGGAGGGCACTCCGGCCGAACCCGGACCCTGAGCGTACACGGGCGGCGCCTGGGTTTCCGCGGGATATTTTGCGCGGGGATTATTTCCCGCTTCCACCGGCCCGCCCCGGCCGCCAACCTCACCGGTCCGCATGACGACCGCCGCCACCGCGCCCACTTCAACCGACCCCATCGCCCGGGCCGCCGCCCCCACGTACATTGTCGGGCACAAGAATCCCGACGCCGACGCCATCTGCTCGGCCATCGCGTACGCCGCCTACAAAACCCAGCGCGGCGACCAGGGTTACGTCGCGGCGCGCTGCGGCAATTCCAACGCCCGGATCGACACCATTCTCGCCCGCTTCCACCAACCGCTGCCGCTGTACCTGAGCGACGTCAGCCCGCGCGTGCGCGACCTCATGGCCGCCGAGGTTGTCTCCGTCACCGAGAACGCCACCTGCGCCGAGGCCCTCGAGCTGATTGACCGCCACGACATCCGCCTGCTGCCCGTGATTTCGCCGCGCCGCGGCATCGTCGGCACCGTCTCCCTCGCCGCCCTCGGCAGCAATTTCATCCCCCGCGCCCACGAGCCGCGCCTGATGCGCCAGGTGAAGACCTCGCTCACCAACATCACCCGCGCCCTGCACGCCCGGGCGCTCCATCTCGTCGGCGAGCGCAAGGTCGAGGAACTTTATGTCCGCCTCGGCACCATGGACATCAAGTCCTTCTGGAGCATTTCCGAGCGCGAAAAAATCCCCGCCAGCCAGTCGCTGATCATTGTCGGCGACCGCCGCGACGTGCAAAAACGCTCCATCGAGATCGGCATCCGCGCCCTCATCATCACCAGCAGCCTCGAGGTGGACCCGGAGATCATCGAACTCGCCAAGGCCAAGGGCGTCAGCCTCATCAGCAGCCCCTACGACTCCGCCACCACCGCCTGGGTCGTCCGCACCGCCTCCACGCTGGAACGCGTCATCGACCGCAAGTTCGCCACCATCAGCGCGGACGCCCGGCTGACCGAGGCCCGCAAGAAATTCTCCGGCGGCTCCCCCCACGCCCTGCTGGTCACCGACGACGAGGGCACGCTGCAGGGCATCCTCACCAAGAGCGACATGCTCAAGCCCGTGCGGACCCGCCTCGTCCTGGTTGATCACAACGAACTGACGCAGGCCGTCCCCGGCGCCGAGGAGGTCACCATCACCGAGATCATCGACCACCACCGGCTCGGCGCCCTCAACACCCAGCAGCCCATCCTCTTCATCAACGAGCCCGTCGGCTCGACCAGCACCATCGTCGCCGACCTCTTCCGCCGCGAGGGTCTCACCCCCTCGCCCGAGATCGCCGGCATCATGATGGCCGGGCTCATCTCCGACACCCTCATGCTCAACAGCCCGACGACCACGCCCAAGGACGGCGTGATCCTCGCCTGGCTCGCCTCGATCGCCGGCGTCGACCCGCAGAAACTCGCCGACGAGATCTTCAGCTCCGGCTCCGTCATCCTCGCCAACCCGCCCGCCAAGGTGGTCCGCTCCGACTTCAAGATCTACGAGGAGGAGGGCGTGCGTTTCGCCGTCTCCCAGGTGGAGGAACTCGGCTTCAGCAATTTCTGGCAGCACGCCCAGCCGATCTCAGACGCGCTGCAGGAGCTGCGCGCCGACGAGCGGCTCGCGTTCGCCTGCCTGCTGGTCACCGACATCAACACGCAGAATTCCCTGATGCTCGTGAAGGCCGACGAGGGCCTCATCCGCCGCATCTCCTACGCACATGTCGAGCAGGACGAGATCTTCGACCTGCCCGGCATCGTCAGCCGCAAGAAGCAGCTCATCCCCTACCTCGGCAGCCTGCTCCGTGAAATGGCCGCCGACGGCGCCCTGCCCACGTCCGCCAGCCTGTCCGCGGCGCCGTTTCGGAAGAAAAAATGACGCGATGAATTGTGACGTTGCCTCGCGCCCGCAGGCCCCGCAATTTGCCGCGTTATGACCGTTGAGCCCAACGCCGCCGCGCCCGGCGCCGCCCCCGCGCCCAGTGACTTCATCCGCGACATCGTCGCGCAGCATGTCGCGGAAAAGCGCTACCCGAAGATCGTCACGCGCTTCCCGCCCGAGCCCAACGGCTACCTCCACCTCGGCCACGCCAAGGCCATCTGCATCAACTTCGGCATCGCCCGCGAGAACGGCGGCACCTGCAACCTCCGGATGGACGACACCAACCCGGCCAAGGAGGAAATCGAGTATGTCGACGCCATCATCGACGACGTGAAATGGCTCATCTCCGGCTGGGCCGACCACCAGCTCGGGTTCAAGCGCAAGGGCGCCGCCCCCGCCGCCCAGACCGTGGACGGCAAGGCCGACTATTACCTCGCCGCCGTGCCCGCCGAGGCCGGCGAGCCCAACCTCGAGCCATTCTTTGCGAGCCACTACTTCGACCAGCTGCACGACTACGCCGTCGAGCTGATCAAACGCGGCCGGGCCTACGTCTGCGACCTGTCCCCCAAGGACACCGACGAATACCGCGGCGCCCCGGACCGGCCCGGCAAGGACAGCCCGTTCCGTCACCGCACCGTGGCCGAGAACCTCGACCTGTTCGCGCGCATGCGCGCCGGCGAATACCTCGACGCCGCCCGCTCGCTCCGGGCCAAGATCGACATGGCCTCGCCCAACATGTGGCTGCGCGACCCCCTGCTCTACCGGATCCGGCACACCGCGCACCACCAGACCGGCGACAAGTGGTGCATCTACCCGCTCTACGACTACGCGCACTGCCTGAGCGACTACCTCGAGGGCGTGAGCCACAGCCTCTGCTCGCTCGAGTTCACCGACCACCGCCCGCTCTACGACTGGATCCTCGAGGCCCTCGGCCTGGCGCGGCCGCTCCCGCACCAGTACGAATTCTCCAAGCTCCGCCCCACCTACGTGCTGGTCTCCAAACGCCGGCTGATCCAGCTGGTGAACGAGCACGCGGTCGACGGTTGGGACGACCCGCGCATGCCGACGCTGCGCGGACTCCGCCGCCGCGGTGTGCCGGCCAGCGCCGTGCGTCGCTTCGCCATCGGCGCAGGCGTGACCAAGTTCATCAGCACGACCGACCTCGCGGTGTTCGAGCACGCCATCCGCGAGGAGCTCAATCCCGTCGCCCAGCGGCGCCTGGCCGTGCTCCGGCCGATCAAGCTCGTCCTCACCAACCTTCCCGCCGGTGAAAAATTCGAGTGCACCGCGACCAACGACCCGCAGTCCGAGACGCCCACCACCCGCCCGATCCAGCTCACCCGCGAGATCTTCATCGAGAGCGACGACTTCGCCGAGGTGCCACCGCCGAAATACTTCCGCCTGAAACCCGGCGGCGAGGTCCGGCTCAAGTACGCCTGCATCATCAAGTGCGATGAGGTCGTGAAGGACGCCGCGGGCCACGTCACCGAACTCCGCTGCACCGCCGATCTCACGACGCGGGCCGGCGGCCCGAACGTGGACCGCAAGGTCAAGGGCACCATCCATTGGGTCAGCGCCACCGAGAGCATCCCTGCCGAGGTCCGGCTCTACGACCGCCTGTTTTTGGTACCCGAGCCGGGCCTGGACGATAATTTTCTCCAGCACATCAACCCTCACTCTCTCGAAACCGTGACCGCCCGGCTGGAACCGTCCCTCGCAAGCGCGACGTCGGAGCAGCGCTTCCAGTTCGAGCGCCTGGGCTACTTCTCGCTCGATTCGAAGGACGCGAGCCCGGGCCGGCTGGTGTTCAACCGCACGATCTCACTGAAGGACACCTGGGCCAAGGCACCGGGAAAGCCGTAAGGTGGGCGGGCCCGCCGACCCTCGGATGCGGGGCCGGATTACGACTTCGGGGCAGCCGCAGGCGTCGCCTCGCTGGCCTTCTTCTTGTGGTGCGGCTTGTGATGCTTCTTACCGGCCGCGGGAGCTGAGCCTTGCTGGACGTTGGCTGCGGCCGGCGCGGTTTCGGCCGGGGCGGGAACCGGCGTCAGCGCCGGCAGTGTGACCGTGGCGTCTTCCGCCAGCAGGGCCGTCACGCCAAACCCAAGGAGGACGGAGGAAAGAATGAGGATTTTTTTCATGCTCAAGCTGAGACGCAAAGTCCGCCGGGAAGTTACGCGCAACCCAAAACGGGACCTAGACCGAAGCCAGGAACCGCTCCAGCCGTTTCACGACGCGCTCCCGGGTTAAGATCCGGAACAGGCCGGTGATGCTCGGACCGACGTTGGTCCCGGAGACAGCCAGCCGCGCCACACTCTGATAATCGCCAAAGCCGAGGCCGTTCTGGGTGGCCAGCGCCTTGATTCCCTCCTCAATAGCCGTGTCGCTCGTGAAATCTAAGCCCGGCAGCGCTGCGATCAGCTCATTCAGCCGGGCCTTTGGGTCGCCCTTGGCCATGACTTTCTCCTTCACCTTGGCGTCGATCACGTAGTCCTCCGTGAAGAAATACGCGGTATAGGCCGGCAGTTCCTCGAGACCCTTGATCTTCGGCTGGCAGAGCAGCAACACGGCGCGAAAACAGGCGGCCTCGGCCTGCAAGGCCGGCGCCCCGGCGTGCAGCCCGTCGAAGTAACTGCGGGCCAGCGCGACAAACCGGTCCGCCGGCTGCTCCAGCAGGTAAACCATGTTCATGTGCGCGAGCTTCTTGTCATCGAAGCGGGCGTTGCTCTGGTTCACGCCGGGCAGGTCGAACAACCGGATGATCTCCGCAATCGGCATCTTCTCGCGATCATCGCCCGGATTCCAGCCCAGCAGCGTGAGGAAATTCACCAGGGCCTCCGGCAGGTAGCCACGCTTCTGGTACTCGTCGATCAGCGCCCCTTGGTCGCGCTTGGACATTTTGCCCGGTCCGTTCTGCTTCAAAATAAGCGGGATGTGCGCGAACTGCGGCACCGGCGCGCCGAACGCCTTGAACAGCTCGACATGCTTGCTCGTGTTCGAGAGGTGATCCTCCCCGCGAATGACGTGCGTGATCTGCATCGCGATGTCGTCTACCACGTTCACGAAATGAAACACCGGGTTGCCGTCCGAGCGCACGATGACGAAATCCTCGTCCTCCAACCGCTCCACGCGACCGCGGATCAGGTCGTCAATGACCGTCGGCGCCACCTTGACCTTCGTGACGGTCTTCTTGCGGTGATCATCGAACACCTCCGAGCGGTCGCCCAGCAGCTTGAAGTAAATCGCCCCGTCCTTCTCGTAAGTCCGGCCTGCGGCCTTCAGTTTCTCCAAATACTGCCGGTAAATATCCGCGCGTTCACTCTGCAGGTACGGGCCAAAATTGCCGCCACCGCAGGACCCGACCTTCGGGCCTTCGTCCCAGTTCAGCCCCAGCCAGGTCAGCGCGTCGTAGATGACGTTGTAGAACTGCGCGCTGTTGCGCTCCTTGTCCGTGTCCTCGATGCGCAGGATGAAAACCCCACCTGTGTGCCGCGCATAGAGCCAGTTGAATAGCGCCGTCCGGGCGCTGCCGATGTGGAAAAACCCCGTTGGACTGGGGGCAAAACGAACGCGGACTTGGGACATGGCGAGGGGATCAGATTGTGGCTTGAGCTTCGGGAAAGCGGCCAGCAAGAACCACGGCGTGTCTCCTGTCAAAGCCGCTCCCCTCGACCCCGCCGGCGTCGCCGCCCGTTTCATCGCCTCGGCCCCGGCCGCCGGCTTCCACGTCGAGCAGATGGGCGAAACGGCGTCGGGCCCGCTGATCGCTCTCACGAAACGCACCCCCGGCCCCCGCCCGCGAATCTATCTCTCCGCCGGTATCCATGGCGACGAACCCGCCCCGCCGCTGGCCCTGCTCGAGATGCTCGAGGCCGGCCGGTTTGATTCCCGCGCCAACTGGTTCCTCTGCCCGTTGCTCAACCCCAACGGGCTGGCGCGCGGGCAACGGGAGAATGCCGACGGCCTCGACCTCAATCGCGATTACAAGGACCTCCGGTCCGCCGAGTCGCGCGCGCATGCCGCCTGGCTCCAGCGCCAGCCCAACTTTATCGTCACGCTGTCCATCCACGAGGACTGGGAATCCACCGGCTATTACCTTTACGAGCTGAACCCCGGCCAGCGGCCCAGCCTCGCCGAGCCCATGATCGCCGCCGTCACCGCCGTCTGCCCCATCGACCACAGTCCGCTCATTGACGGCCGTGAGTCCAAAGCCGGCATTCTCCGGCCCGTGAGCGATCCGTTGCTGCGGGAGAACTGGCCGGAGCCCATTTACCTGCGGGCGCATCATACTTCCCAGTCCTACACGCTTGAGTCACCCTCGGCTTTCCCGCTGGCGGAGCGCATCGCCGCCCACCGGGTTGCGCTCGAAACCGCGATTACGCTGACAGCCCGCGACTGGCGCAAAACGCCCGCAAATCCTCCGGCAGCGGAGTCGTAAACACATACTCCAGGCCCGCCGGCCGCAGGTCGATCTCCGCGCAGTGCAGTGCCTGCCGCGGCAACAACAACTTCGCCGCCAGCGCCTCGGTCCAGCCGTGGTCGATGAAATCCAGGTAGCAGCGCGCGTCCGGCCCGTAGATCTTGTCGCCCACAATGGCATGCCCGAGCCACTGGGCATGCGCCCGGATCTGGTGCTTGCGGCCGGTTTCCGTCACGACGCGCACAAGGGTGAAGCCGCCGCCCGCCGTGACCGGGGTGAAATGGGTCACCGCCGTCTGGCCGTCCGCGCGCACGGCCGACTTGATGAACACCGGGCTCGCCGTGTCGTCGCCCAAGGGCTGGTTCACCGTGACCGGGCCCGCGAGTTCGCCCGTGAGCATCGCCTGGTAGGCCTTCCCCACCTTGCGCTCCTGCATCGCCGTCTGCAGCCGGCTGGCCATTTTCGCGTCCTTCGCGAGGACAACCACCCCGCTGGTTTCGCGGTCCAGCCGAAACACGAGGTGCATCACCGGCAGCTGCGTGTACTCGCGCGCGGCTCCGACCAGGCTCGACCACGGGCCCGCCTTCGACGGATGACAAACCGCATCGCCAGGCTTCGCCACGACCAGCAGCCGGGCGTCCTCGTAGATGATCCAGCTCCGCACTTCCTCGAGGGTGAACAACCGCACCGGCCCCTGCTTCAGCCGGCGCGGCCACGCGCAGGCGCGCGAGGAGTTGGCAAAAAAATCCTCCGGCGCCGCCGGCGGCTCCGCACTCATTTCCGCACCTGCTTTACCTGATAGCTGCCCAATGCCTTGGCCGCAGCGCGCGCCATCAGCGGTTTCGGCAATTTCGCGGTGACAAATGTCATGGTCTTGTTCTTCCAGCCGTTGACGACCTGGCTCCGGCCCGCCGCCAGCGCCCGCAGCGAGCCCAGCACCACCTGCTCGCAGGTCATGCTCAGCGCGGGCGGGACGGAACCCGACCGCAGCCCGGCGCGCTTGGAAAAATCCGTCGTCGTGGGCCCGGGGCAGACCGCCAGTGCCCTCACGCCGCTGCCGCGCAATTCCTCGTTGAGCGCCAGGCTCCAGTGCAGCACGAAGGCCTTCGATGCCCCGTACGTCGCCATGTACGGCGTGGGTTGAAAGGCCGCGGTGGAGGCCACGTTGATGATCGCCCCGCCGCGCGCCTTCAGCAGCGGCAGGAGCCGGCCGGTCAGGTCCACGAGCCCGCGGATGTTCACATCGATCAGCTCAAGCTGATGCTCCAGATTGGGTTCCGGAAAACGCCCGTAGGCGCCAAAGCCGCTGTTGTTAATGAGCAGCACGCGCCCGGTCGGCGCCGCGTCGGCTAAAAAGGCCTCGATCGCCCCGGCGGCGCGCGCCAGTTCGGCCGGCCGAGACAAATCACCGGGAAAATGGTTCAATTTTATGCCGCAAATTTTTACGGCCGGTTCGCGCCTTGAGAGGTTGCAAAACTGCAGGCTGGGATTCAGTTTTGCCATCAGCTCGATGAAAGATTTTCCAATACCGGAAGATCCCCCGGTCACGATGACGGTGGAAAAGGAAGAGAGCGCTTCGCTTAGCGAGGGCACGGGATTGAGCGGGACATTTTTCGTCCGGCCGGGTTTCCGGTCGGATTTGGTCCAACCCAGACATAACCCAGAAATATGAACAGCCAAAACAACCAGGAACTAATCGTCTCCGGCATTCATCTCGAGCTGACTCCGTCGCTGAAGACTTTCGTGCGTGAAAAAGCGGATCGATTATTCCGTCACGAGGAGCGCATCGTGCGCATCCGCGTGGAACTCGAGTGCGACTCCAAGGAGGAAGTCGGCACCCGGTTCAAAGCCAAGGGCCATATCGTTGTCCTCGGGCCTGACATCAACGCCTCCGTTGAGGCCGACGAATGCCACAAGGCCGTCGCCCTGCTGGTGGACAAGCTCGACCGCATGCTCGAGAAGCGCCACCTGCTGCACAAGGTGAAGCGCAACCACCCCCACGCCGTGGAGTTCAACGGCGTCGACCTCCCCAAGGCCATTTAATACGCGGTAGGGCGGCTCTTTGACCCGCCTTGGCTTGGCCAAAAGCCGCACCCTCGGAAAGAGCGGGTCGAAGACCCGCCCTACTTTGAAAACCCGCCACCCGGCGGGTTTTCTTGCGTCCACGGGGCGCACCGCCGAAATTTACCGCGTGATTGGCGATGTCATCTGGTCCACCCCTGGCCAAAGCTCGGTCGACTCCCTCCCCCTCGGCAACGGCAACCTCGCCGCCAACGTCTGGACCGAGCCCAACGGTGACATCGTCCTCTATCTGGCGAAGAATGACGCGTGGGATCATCTCGGCCGCCTGATCAAGCTCGGCCGGATCCGGCTGCGGCTCACCCCCGCGCTGACCGCAGACGGAGGCGCCTTTGAACAGAAGCTATCGCTGGCCGACGCCTCGGTCGTGATCACGAGCGGCGGCACGTCCGTGCGACTCTGGATCGATGCCCACTGGCCCCGCTTGGTGATCGAGGTGAACCGCGCGACTCCCGGCGACATCTCCGCCAGCCTTGACCCATGGCGCACATCGCCGCGCGAGATCGGGGCGAAGGAAGCCCATGCCGCCTGCGGCCTCGAGGGCGGCCAAGTCGAGCTGACCGCCCGGCCTGACCATATCGTGCCCGGCGAGCCCGCGGCTGTCATTTGGTATCAGCGCAACGAGACCTCCGTCTGGCCGCTGACGCTCGACCAGCAGGGTCTCGGCGAGCTCAAGGCCCGGTCAACCGACCCGCTTCTGCACCGGACCTTTGGCGGCTGCCTCACTGGCACCGGTTTCAAGAAAGCCGGCGAGAGCACCCTAGTGTCGGGCCCCGCCACCTCCGCCGTACTCACCGTCACCGTGCATGCGGCCCAGACCGACACTGTCGCCCTCTGGCTGGCGCAAATTCGTGCCGCCACGGCTTCCTCGTCCGCGGGCTCTCCCGCCGAACTCTGGCACGATCACCAACACTGGTGGCGGGAGTTCTGGTCGCGCAGTTACATCCGCCCCGAGGCGCGCGCGCCCGACTGGAACCAGGCTGCGACGATTGCGGAACAATCCGCGTGGCAGCGCTACCTCGTCGCGTGCTGCGGCCGCGGACTCTATCCGGTAAAATTCAACGGCGGCCTCTTCACGGCCGACTGGGGGCTCAAGGACGAGGCTTTCGACGCCGACTACCGGCGCTGGGGCGGCGGCTACTGGTGGCAGAACACCCGCCTGATCTACTGGGCGCTGCTCGCGAACGGTGACTACGAGCTGGTGCGCCCGTTGTTCCGCATGTACCGCGACATGCTCCCGCTGGCCGAGCACCGCACGCAGCAGTGGTACGGGCATGGCGGCGCGTTTTTTCCCGAGACGCTCTATTTCTGGGGCACCCATCTGCCCTCGAATTACGGCTGGGATCGCGCGGGCAAAGCGCCGCGGGACATCGAGAACCAGTACATCCGTTATTATTGGAACAGCGGCCTGGAACTCGTCGCCCTGCTGCTGGAGACGTTTGACCACACCACGGACACCGCCCTGCTCGATGAGGAGTTGCTGCCCATCGCGCGGGCCGTGATGAATTTCTGCGCGCTGCATTACGCCAACGACGCCGGCGGCAAACTCCGTTTCGCGCCGGCGCAGGCCCTCGAGACGTGGTGGCAGGCGGAAAACCCGATGCCGGAGGTCGCCGCGCTGCACTTCCTGCTACCCCGTCTGCTGGCGCTACCGGTCAGTCACCTCACTCCCGCCGATCGCGAGAACTGGCACGCCCTCGCCACGCGGCTGCCGGCGCTGCCCACCGGGACCGTGGACGGCCGGAAACTGCTGCGCTCCGCCGAAATTCACGAGGCTGTGCCCAACAATTCGGAAAACCCGGAGCTCTACGCCGTGTTTCCCTACAAGCTATATGGCCTGGGCCGGCCGGAACTCGAAGTCGCACAGTGGACGTTTGCGCGGCGCCTGTTTCCCGACACGGGTGGCTGGCGGCAGGACGCGGTGCACGCGGCGTTGCTCGGGCTCACGGAGCCGGCGGCATTCTACGTCAGCAAAAACTACAATGACCGCACCGGGTTCCCGGCGACGTTCAAGGGCTTCTGGGGGCCAAACTACGACTGGGTTCCGGACTTCGATCATGGCAGCGTCAGCCAGCTCGCCCTGCAGACCATGCTCGTGCAGACGGTCGGCGAAAGGATCCTGCTCTTCCCGGCCTGGCCCGCCGACCGCTGGAATGTGACCTTCAAGCTGCACGTCACCGGCCAGACTGTCGTCGAAGGCGAGCTCAAGGATGGTCAGCTCGTCCACCTGACCGTCACCCCCGAAGCCCGCCGCAAGGACATCGTGGTGCTGCTCGGGCCGAACCGAGCCACTCTCCTGAGTTGATTCCATCTGATTTCACAGGAGAAAACGGAGGTAACAGAGTGACAAAAGTCAGTGCATTGTGGTTGGCCCTCCATTCCCTCTGTTTCCTCCTGTAAAACACCCCCGGGATCGAAACGCGCGGCATCAGTTCGGACCCCGCCCCTGCCCCAAACTGCGCTTCCCTTGCCATCCAGCGTTGCCAGTGGCGCGGGGATAGCTACCAAGCTGGTCATGGCCAGTGTCGAAACCACCGTTCCCGGGAATCCCAGCGCAACCGAGCAGACTGTTCTCAAGGTCCTGCTCGCGATGAGTTTTTCCCACCTGCTCAACGACACGATCCAGTCGCTGCTGCCCGCGATTTACCCGCTCCTGAAGGAAAACTACCACCTGACCTTCACCCAGATCGGCCTGATCACGCTCGCGTTCAACACCACGGCCTCGTTGCTCCAGCCGATCGTCGGCTCCTACACCGATCGCAGCCCGAAGCCCTATTCGCTGGCGATCGGCATGAGCATCACCCTCGTCGGCCTGATCATGCTGTCGCGCGCCGCGGGTTATCCCATGATCCTGCTCGCGGCGGCGATGGTCGGCATGGGCTCGTCCATTTTCCATCCCGAGGCCTCGCGCATCGCTCACATGGCGGCAGGTGGCCGGCATGGGTTTGCGCAGTCACTCTTTCAAGTCGGGGGCAATCTCGGCTCGTCGCTCGGCCCGCTCGCCGGCTTGGTCATCGTCGCCCACGGCCAAAGCTCGATCATCTGGTTCGGTGGAATCGCGGGGCTCGGCATCTACATCCTCTTCCGCGTCGGCGGCTGGTATCAGCGCAACCTCGCGCATTATCTCGCCCGGACCAAGGCTCGGCAGCTCGCGGCCACCAACCAGCTGCCCCGCCGAACGGTCATTTTTTCCATCGGCATCCTGCTCCTGCTGATTTTTTCGAAGTACGTCTATCTCGTCAGCCTCAGCAACTACTACACGTTTTACCTGATTCACCAGTTTCACGTCTCGGTCCAGCAGTCCCAGGTGTGCTTGTTTATCTTCCTCTTCTCGGTCGCGGCGGGCACCTTCCTCGGCGGACCGCTCGGCGACCGCTTCGGCCGCAAGTACATCATCTGGTTCTCCATCCTCGGCGTCGCCCCGTTTTCGCTCACGCTGCCGCACGTCGGCCTGGTCGCCACGGTCATCCTCACGGTGTTCATCGGGGGTATCCTTTCCTCGGCCTTCTCCGCCATCCTCGTCTATGCGCAGGAGCTGATCCCCGGCAAAGTCGGCCTGATCGCCGGCCTCTTCTTCGGCTTTGCGTTTGGCATCGGCGGCCTTGCTTCAGCAGCGCTGGGCAAGCTCGCCGACCTCACGAGCATCGAGCATGTCTTCTTCGTTTGCGGCTTCCTGCCCTTGATCGGCGTGCTGACCGCATTGCTGCCCAACGTGGAGCCGCGGCCCAAGGCAAAGGCCTGAGGCAGCGGTCGGCTTTCGACGGCCCTCAGCATCAGAGATCGGGGCCGCAACGGCACGGTGGCGGCGCCAGCCGAGAAGCCCGGTGGAGCAACCCACCCGCACCGCGCTACATCTACCCCGCGCCAAACGCGTCCGACAGGGGGGATATCCGGGCGTTACCGGTGGTGGACCCTAAGCCCGACGAGCAAAGAAAAAGACCGCGGCCATTGCTGGCGAGCGGTCTTTAAAAGTGGTGCGGCCATAGGGAGTCGAACCCCAAACCTCCAGATTCGTAGTCTGGCGCTCTATCCAGTTGAGCTATGGCCGCGCGAGGGTGCGAAAAAGCAGAGATTGGCAGGCAAGTGCAAGACTAGTTTTAAGGGGGTAAGCGGGAGGGATTAACTTCTGCCCCTGAGATCACCCGGCCTGATCGAGTCCGGGCCGGGAACTTAAGGCTGCCCGGGTCAGCCCTCCGCCCGTCGCCAGTCGATGAGCTCGAGTTGGAGCAACTTGCGGTCGTTAAAATGGTTCCACGTGATCTCCACCGCGAGGTCGAGTGGCACGCCCACCGGCGGCAGCCGGTTGGCCAGCTTCCAGGCCACCCCGTGCAGCCGGCGGCCGCGGCCGTTGTCGAACTGGAAGCGAAAATGCAGCTGCTTGAACACCTCGGGCGACTGCTTCAGTACCACCCCGCTCACGCCAAACACCGGCTCCGGATTGCCCTGGCCAAACGGGTGCAGCACCTCGAGCTCCGTCATGAGCTGCTCGCTCACCTGGTCGGGCTGCAGCCACGCCGCCACATCGAGCTGGCGCGCCGTGATGTCCCCGCCGGCATGGACGCGCACCGCCTCGGCAAACACGCCCCGGAAAGCATCCAACCGCGTCTTCTGGATCGCGATGCCCACCGCCATCGGGTGGCCGCCCCAGCTGGCGAGTTCGCCGCCGCAACCGGATAGGATCTCGACGAGGTTCAACCCGTCGATGCTGCGGCCCGAGCCCTTGGCCAGGTCGCCCTCGTTGCCCAGCACCACGCAGGGCCGGTTGTATTTGCGGGAAACGCGGCCGGCGACAATTCCCACCACGCCGGGATGCCAGGCCTCGCTGAACAGCACGATGCCGGGCGACGCCGCATACTCGGTCTCGATCATCCGCTCGGCCTCCTCGGTGATCTTGCGCTCGATGTCCTGCCGCTCGCGGTTGAACGCGTCGAGCTGGCGGGCGGTGTCGTTGCAAAAGGCGATGTCCCGGCTGAGCAGCAATTCCACGGACAATGCCGCGTCCGCCAGCCGGCCCGACGCATTGATGCGCGGCCCCAGCCGGAAGGCGATGTCCACGGGCTGGATGCCGAGTTCGGGCTTCACGCCGGCGACAGCCATCAGCGAACGCAGCCCGGGGCGCGCGGCTTCCTGCAGGACTTTGAGGCCATGACGCGCGAGGATGCGGTTCTCACCCAGCAGCGGCACGAGATCGGCCACCGTGCCGAGTGCCACGAGGTCGAGCTGGTCGCGCAGTTTCAACGTGAGCGCCACCGGATGGTTTTCCGTGCGCAGCTGCTTCACCAGGCCATGCATGAGCTTGAACACGAGCCCGACCGTGCAGAGGTCGCGCCAGGGTGCGTCAGCGCCGGTCTCATCGGCGTGCACGTGGGGATTGATCAGCAACCCCTGGGAGAGCGGTTTCTCGGTCGAGCGGTGATGGTCAATGACGATGACGTCGATGCCCTGCGCGCAAAGGTAGGCGACCTCCTCGTGGGAGTTCGTGCCGCAGTCCAGCGCGAGGAAAAGCGCCGGCTTGCCCGCCGTCAGGGCGCGGTCGATCGCGGTGCGGGAAAGGCCGTAGCCGTCCTCGGAGCGGCGCGGCACGACAAAATGCGGCTGCAGGCCGAACGCGCGCAGGATGCCCACCAGCAGCGCGGTGCTGCTGACGCCGTCCACGTCGTAGTCACCCAGCACCGCGACCGCCTCGCGGCGCTCGATGGCGCCGCGCAGACGCGTCGCCGCCTGCGTCAGGCTGCGGAGCAGAAAGGGGTCGTTCAGGCCGGCCAGCGCCGGGGCGAGGAACCGCGCCAGGGCGTCCGGATCGCGGTGGCCGTTGCGCAACAGCAGTTCCGCCAGCACCGGGCTGACGCCGGCGCGGGTGCTGATCGCTTCGATCTCCCCGGCCGGGAGCGGCGTGTAGGTCCAGCGCATCAGGAGCGGAGTTAAAAAACCGAAGCCCGCAAAGGGAAATTCGAAAAACGAACCCTGAAATCCGGGGCGCGGAAGTCAGGGGGCGAAGTGCAAACTTCCCGTACGGGTTCCGGCCGTTACTGCGACGCCTTGCTGGAGCCGGTCCACTCGTACTTCGGCGCGACGTCGGCGTGGGCTTCCACGTGTTTCCGGTCGCCCTTGTGCCACCAGTAGAACACCTGGGCCGCGATGAAGATCGCGGAGAAGGTCGAGGTGACGATGCCGATGAGGAAGGTGAAGGAGATGCTGCGCAGCACGCCGCCGCCGAAGAGGAACAGCGACAGGGCCGCCAGGAACGTCGTCGTCGCCGTCATGATCGTGCGGGCGAACACCTTGTTGATGGCGCTGTTGATCACGTCGCGGAGTGCGCCGGTGGGGTTGAGCTTCAGCTCCTCGCGGATGCGGTCGAACACGACCACGGTCTCGTTAATCGAGTAGCCGGCGATGCAGAGGATGGCCGCCACCATCGGGGCCGAGAACTGGTAGCCGAACAGCACGAAGATGCCGATGGTCATCAGGATGTCGTGCAGCGTGGAGAACATGGCGCCGATGCCGAAGCCGAACTCAAAGCGGAAGGCGATGTAGGCCAGGATGGTCAGCATCGAGACGCCGACCGCGATGAGCGCGTTCAGCTCGATTTCCTTGCCGATGGAGGCGCCGATGTGGTTCTCGCCGACCTTCTCGAGCCCGGCCGACGGATAGGCCGACTGGAGGGCGGCCAGCATCGCGCCGGACTTGCCCTCGGGGGTCTCGATCTCGAGCACTTCCTTGGTGCCACCGAGCGCGCTGGTGTAGGTGGGCTGCACCTCGCCGATCTTCGCCGTGTCCGCCACATGGCGGATCTGGGCGGTGTCGATGCGCTGGGTGAACTGGACGGTGATCTGGTCACCGCCGGCAAAATCAATGCCGTAGATGCGGTTGCCCTTGTAGGCGACGACCGCGAGGCCGATGAGGACGAGCGCCACCGAGCCGATGGCCGCGGGCTTGCCGTACTTGACGAAGTCCACGTTGAGGCCCTTCAGCATGCGGCGCATGGTGAATTGCTTCAGCAGGCCCGACTCGATGAGGAGTTCCATCAGCATGTGCGCGGTGATGAGCACGGAGATCAGCGTGGAGACCACGCCGATGAGCAGGGTGTAGCCAAAGCCGCGGATCGGGCCCGTCCCGAGCCAGATCATGATGGCGCAGATGATCAGCTGCACGAAGTGGGCGTCGAGGATGGTCGTGAGCGCCTTGATGAAGCCGCCCTGGTTGGCCGCGGTGAGTGACTTGCCCGCGGCGATTTCCTCGCGCATGCGCTCGAAGATCAGGATGTTCGCGTCGACCGCCATGCCGATGGTCAGCACGATGCCGGCGAGGCCGGGGAGCGTCATGGTGGCGCCGAGGCTGGCCATGGCGCCGAAGATGATGACGATGTTCACGGCGAGCGTGACGACGGCGACGAGGCCGCCGGTGGTGTAGAAGGTGATCATGAACGCCGCCACGAGCGCGGTGCCGATGATGGAGGCCTTAACGCCGCTGGAGATGGCGTCCTCGGCGAGCTGCGGGCCAACTTCCTTCTGCTCGCGCACGATGAGCGGGACGTCGAGCGGGTTGTTGAGGACGTTGGCCAGGTTGATGGCTTCACGGTCCGTCATGGCGCCGCCGGAGATCGAGGCGTTGCCGCCGCTGATCTCTTCCTTCACGGTCGGGGCGGAATAGAGTTTGCCGTCGAGCACGATGGCAAGGCGGCCCAGGCGGCCGTTCGCGCGACCGCTGTCGGCGATCTCCTTGGTCACCTCGGCAAAGCGCTGCGCGCCTTCCTTGGTGAAGCGGAGCGAAACCTCGGGCTTGCCGTACATGTCGGGCGTGGCGCGGGACTCGGCCACGGACGCGCCACCCATCTCGGGGATGCGCTTGACGAAGACTTCCTCGCTGACGGACTCGCCGCGCTGGCCCTCGAAGTCGAGGGTCATGATCTCGTAGCCGGGCGGGATTTCGCCGGGCGCCACCATCTCGGGCGACAGCGTCGGGTGCACGGTGCGGAAGTCGAGGCGGGCGGGCTTCTTGATGTTGTCCACCACGTCCGGGTTGTCCTTGGTGTTGATGCCGGCGAGCTGGATCTCGATGCGGTTCTCGCCCACGGCGCGGATCACGGGCTCGGCGATGCCGAAGGAGTTGATGCGGGCGGCGATGATGTCGATCGCCTTGGAGAGCTTCTCCTTGCGGGCGTCCTCGGAGAGCTTGGCGGCCGCCGCGGGGTCGACCTCGAGCGTGACGGAGACGCCGCCCTTGAGGTCGAGGCCGAGCTGGAGCTTGCTCTTGGAGCGCGCGAGCAGCTCGGTGAGGAGGATGGTGTTCCGCTTCTCGACGTTCTTCAGTTTGCTCTCGAGCTTGATGTCGGGGAAGTACTCGGAGAGGTCGAGTTTGCGCTCGCGGCCGATCTGCTTGAGGGCGACGAACTCGCTGGGGGCGACGCCGGACTTCTTGCGGGCGGCGGCCTCGTCGAGGAGCTTGGCAAACTCCGCGGGCTTGGCGCCGGCATGGGAGCGGGCGTAGTCGGCGAAGGGCTGGTCTTTGAGGGGGTACAGGGTCGAGACCGCCCAGACCACCAAGAGGAGGCTGAGCGAGATCTTCCAGAGGTTGCGGCTGAACATGGTTGGGTGTGGTTTAAAGCGAAACAGGGCGAAACCGGCGCCGGCGGGCGGCGCCGCCGGGGGTTACTTCTTCTCGTCGCTGCCGGCCTTGCTGACCACGGCGCTGACGAAGCTCTTGCCGATCTCAATCTTGGTGTTGTCGGCGATGCGGACGATGAAACGGTCGTCCTTCACGTTCGTGATCGTGCCGTAGATGCCGCCGGTCGTCATGATTTCGTCACCGGACGAGAGGGCGGACAGCATCTTTTCCTGCTCCTTCTGCTTCTTGCGCTGCGGCGCGATCATGAAGAAGTACATCGCCGCGAACAGCAGGGCGTAGAAGATGATCATCGTGCTGCCACCGGGGCCGCTGGCTCCGGCGGGAGCGGTGGTCTGGGCCAAAATCGTGGTCGCGTCGGTGATAAGGGACATTTTCGTCATTGCGTGTTGAGGGTTTTGAAAAAAGAAAACATATATCCTAACCGACTCCCCTCCGGCCATAGCAAGCCATAACTCCCCCACTCCTCCGCGTTGAAAAGTAAATCCGCATCCGCTTGGTCTGCCGCTAAATCCGAGGAGCATTACGGTTTCAAACGCTGGGGCTCCCCGCACATCTCGGTGGACGAGGCGGGCTTCGTCAAGGTGCAGCCCCGCGCCGACGGCCGCGGCATCCGGGTGCTCGACGTGGTGGACGAGGCGCTGGGCATGGGCCTGAAGGCCCCGATGGTCATCCGTTTCCAGGATCTGCTCCGCCACCGCGTCATCCAGCTCAACGAGTGTTTCGCCAAGGCCATCAAGGACGAGGGCTACAAGGGCCAGTACCGCGGCGTCTTCCCCATCAAGGTCAACCAGCTCCGCGAGGTCGTGGATGAGATCGTCCTCGCCGGGAAGGACTTCCACTACGGCCTCGAGGCTGGCTCCAAGCCCGAGCTCATGATCGCGCTCGCCATGCACGAGGGCGCCCAGCGGCTCATCATCTGCAATGGCTACAAGGACGACGATTACATCCGCCTCGCCCTCCTCGGCCGCAAGCTGGGCAAGAAGATCGTCATCGTCGTCGAGCAGCTCGCCGAGGTGGACGACATCATCCGCCTCTCGCTCGAGACCGGCGTGAAGCCGATGATCGGCTTCCGCGCCAAGCTCCTCACCCGCGGCGAGGGCAAGTGGGCCATGTCCACCGGCGACAACGCCAAGTTCGGCCTCAACACCGCGGAAATCCTCTTCGCCTGCGAAAAACTCAAAGCCGCCAAGCTCACCGCCTGCCTCAAGCTCGTCCACTTCCACATCGGCTCCCAGGTCCCGAACATCATCACGATCAAGAACGCCGTCATCGAGGCCACGCGCTTCTACTGCCAGCTCGACAAGATGGGCTTCCCGATGGGTTACCTCGACGTCGGCGGCGGCCTCGGCATCGACTACGACGGCTCCCGCACGAACTTCGAGAGCTCGATGAACTACTCGATGGAGGAATACGCCCGCGACGTCGTGTTCAACATCCGCGAGATCTGCGCCGCCTCCGGCGTCAAGGTGCCCGACATCGTCAGCGAGTCCGGCCGCGCCGTCGTCGCCCCCCACTCCCTCCTCGTCGTCGAGGTCTTCGAGCGCATCAACAAGCGCGAGTCCCTCGGCCAGCAGCACGACCCGAAGGTGAAGCACAAGGTCGTCACCGACCTCGAGCTCATGCTGAAGAACAAGTCGAAGCTCGGCCGCCTCGAGCGCTTCCACGACGCGCTCCAGAAGAAGGAGGAGGCGTTCTCCCTCTTCAACCTCGGCTACCTCGACCTCGAGAACCGCGCCGCCGCCGAGTCCATCTACTGGCAGATCTGCGAGCAGATCGCCAAGGAGGGCCGCGACTCCGGCTACCAGCCCGAGGAACTCCACGACCTCGATACGCTTCTCGCCGACCAGTACGTCTGCAATTTCTCCGTCTTCCAGTCGCTGCTCGACCACTGGGCGCTGAAGCAGCTCTTCCCCGTCGCTCCCCTGCACCGGCTGAAGGAAAAGCCCACGGTCAACGCCATCCTCGCCGACATCACCTGCGACTCCGACGGCAAGATCTCGTCGTTCATCGACCTGCAGGACACCAAGGACTACATCACGCTGCACCCGCTCAACGGGAAGCCGTACTACCTCGGCGTGTTCCTCACCGGCGCGTACCAGGACATCATGGGTGACCTGCACAACCTCTTCGGCCGCGTGAACGAGGTGCACGTCTTCCTCGAGAACGACGAACCCAACGGCTTCTACATCGAGGAGGCGCTCAGCGGCAGCCGCATCGCCGACGTGATCGAAGGCGTGCAATACCAACAGGAGGACCTCTGCCGGAAGATGAAGGCGCAGATCGACGCCGCCACGCGCAAGGACATGGTCAAGCCCCGCGAGGGCGTGCGCCTGCTCGAACTTTACGAGAGCCAGATGCTCAACAAGACCTACCTGAACATCGAGCCGAAGAAGGGCCGGAAGAAGAAAGCCTGAGGCGGCGGGTCACCCCGCACGTTGCGTCCATGGACACCCCCGATCCCAAGGCCGGCGAGCGCGCGTACTACGCGAAGCTGAGCCCCGAGGGCCTGCAGCACGCGCGGAAAAAGCCGTTCAGCGACGCCCGGGTCGGCCAGTACCTCTCCGACATGGCGGCGCTGCTCGCCATGCTGGAACCCGCGCCGCGGCGTGTGCTCGACCTCGGTTGCGGCACCGGCTGGACCTCCCGCATGCTCGCCCGCGCCGGCTACGACGTTACCGGGGTCGACATTTCGGCCGATGCCATCGCCATCGCCCAGGAACTGGCCGTGGAGGAAAACCTGCCCCACGCCACTTTCCTGGTTGGAGACTACGAGACGGTGCTCCCGGCCAATACCTACGATTACGTGCTGTTTTACGACGCGCTGCATCACGCCGAGGATGAGGCCGCCGCGCTGCGCACCGCTTGCAATGCCCTGAAGCCGGGCGGCGCGCTGTTCGCCTTCGAACCCGGCAAGGGACACCACCACAGCGCCGGGTCGCAGCACGCGATAAAGGAGTACGGCGTGCACGAGAAGGACATGCCCCCGAGCCACATTTGGAAGGTGGGGCGTAAGGCCGGATTCTGCCGCAAGCTCGTCCTCCCCACGCCCCACGACATGAACCGCCGCCTCTACCGCCGCGACTACCACGCGTCGTCCGCCGCCGGCCGCGGCTGGCTGGAAAAACTCTGGGGTTACTACCGCGCCGCCGGCTCGATGCTCCGCCAATCGGGCGGCGCTCTGACGATCCTGTGGAAGTAACCCGTGCGGGCGGGCACCCGCAGGCGCGAGTCAGGCCGTCACCGGGGCCGCGCGGCGCAGCCGGCTGAGGCTCACCGCAGCCATGAACACCAGCACCCCAGCCACCGCGCACACCGCCTCGGCGATCAGCATGTTCCGGTTGCCAAACCGGGTTTCCACCGCGGCCAGCACCAGGCCCATGTACCAGATCGGCGAATTCGAGAGGGAGGCAAAGCCGTTGTATTTCGTCGCCGCATTGCCGGCCCCGATTGCATCCAGCACAAACCCGGTGAACGCCGCGTAGGTCAGCCCGGTGGTGAACGAATAGGCCATGCTCCCCCCGATATAGACGGGCAAAGTCGCCGGCAGATAGGCCATCGCCAGCGCCACGCCGGCCATCACCAGGCCGTAGCCGATGTAGGCGCGCCGCGAGCCCCAGCGATTGCAGCCATAGCCGCCGAGCACGCAGCCCGCCATGCTCACCAGTCCGGCCAGCAGGCCCTGCACCATTTCCACCGTTTTGGCCCCGGCACCCCAGTGCGCCGCAATCTCCGCCTGCGTGAGGACCGCCGACGCCGCCCCGGTGCCCACGGGGATCACGCAGAGCACCGCGCAAATAAAGCCGTTGCGCGACCACATCACCGACCAGAGATCGGTGCCAAGATTGCGGATCGCCGCGCCCAGCGTGGTCCCGCGGGATTCCGCCGGCACATCCGGCAGGAAAAACAGCGCGAAATTGCACGCCAGCATCACCGCGGCAAGAATCGCCCCGGCCTGCCAGGCCGCCGGCAGGACGTTCAACAGCCAGAGTCCCAGCCCGCCGCCCAGAGCCGAACCACCGAGGTTGCCCGCCTGAAACCAGCCGCTCGTCCGCCCCCGGTCACTCTCGGGCGTCAGGTGCGCGACAAACGACTCGACGGAAAACCCGACAAAGGTGCACGCCACGCTCGTGGCCACGATGATCAGCTGCATCAGTCGCAGGCTCGCTGGCCCCAGTGGCAGCGTTGCCATGGCCATGAGCCCCAGCGCCACCACGCTGCTGGCGATCAGGTACCAGCGCCGGCGGGTCAAAGTCGTGTCGGCCACCGGCGCCCAGAAAAACTTCCACACCTGCGGCAGCACCGAGAGCGCCACCAACTCGGCCCCCTGCTGCACGGACAGGCCGCGTTTCGTTGCCAGGAATGCCAGCGCGACCGTCACAAACCCCGTGCCGGCGCCGAATGGCACAATCAGGATCGTGTAGACGAACGGATGACGCGATTCGCGGAGCGTAGTCTGCGGACCGGCGGTGTGTGCCATCCGGGCAGCGTGCCGGCCGACCACCCGCGCTCAAGGCAATTTCCCCTTCGCCCTTACTCACCTCCACTCGTGTCTCGGATACCGGCGGGAGAGTTCGGCTTTGATCTTCGGGTACTGTTCCCGCCAGAAATTCGTCAGGTCGTCCGTCACCTGAATCGGCCGCTGGTTGGGCGCGAGCACTTCGATCTTCACTGCGACCCGTCCGTGACCGAGCGTGAATTTCCCCTCGATGCCGTAGAGTTCCTGGATGCGCGCGCTGAGCACCGGCGGTCCCTCCCTGGCGTAGGTGATCCTGGAGCGGCGGCCGTTGGCCATGGTCAGTTTTTCCGGGAGATAGTCGTCAATCACGGCCAGCTGCTCCGCGGTCAGCCAGTCCTTGAGAATGGGCATCACGGGCTTGTCCTTGATATCACGGTAACCGAGTTCGCCGTAGCAGATCTGCTCGATGAGCGTCGCGCGGTCGGCGTCGGTGAGCGGATTCACCTCCAGTTCGGGAAACCATTCCGCCAGCCGGTTCACCCGGGTGATCCACTGCTCCACCGCCTCGTCCCACGCCTCCAATTTCAACCGCCCGGCGAGCACTTCCTTCGTGAGCAGCGCCGCCGCCTCGTTGAGGGGCGCCTCGTCGCTGCTGGACTTCGCCTCGAGCACGAGGTCGCGGAAACGCCGTTCACGGCGCGAGACCACGCGCTTGATGGACTCGTCATAGGTCACCGCCCGCACCTCGCGGTAGTCGTCCGGAAAGATCTCCTTCAGCCACGCTTCCTCGATCGCCGTCGCCAGCGAGAGCAGCGTGTTCACCTCGCCCCCGCGCCCGCCGACCTCGCTGATCTCGGCCGCCACGAACAGCGGCGCCTGCTGGATGCCGCTCTCCCGCGCCAGCAGGCCCTTCCGGTTGTGCACCAGCTCGCAACGCAGCGTCCCGCCATCGAGCCGCTTCGCCAGCTGGTCCGAGAAGCCCGCGAGCACACACTTCCGTATTTCCGTTCCATCCGTGCGCCGCTCGGTCACATCGAGCCCCTCCTTTTCCGCAATCGCCAGGAACTGCTCAAACAGTGGACCGACCTGCCGCGCACCTTGGGCGTGAATTCCCAACCGCCGGCACGCATCGAGCGAATAGTTGGCCTTGTCGGCGTAGCGCCACGCGCGCATCAGCAGAAAAAAATCGCTCTCGTGTTCCTCCCCCAGCGTGTCCTCGCGCGCCTGTTCGACCTCCTTCGACCCGCCGCGCAGGAGGAAATTCCGCCCCTGCGTCAACGCGGCCATCAGCGCCACCGGACGCACACAACCGCGCTCCTGGGCCGCGAGGAACATCCGCGCATACCGCGGGTGCACCGGGAAGCGCAGCATGGTGCGGCCGAGTTCGGTGATCGTGCGCTTCCCACCGGCCAGCGCGCCCAGGTCCGCCAGCAGTGTCTCCGCCCGCTCGAGCGCCTTCGGCTCGGGTTTCTCCAGCCAGGGGAAATTCGCGATGTCATCGATCCCGCTCGCCTTGAGCGTGAGCACCACCTCGGACAAATCGAGCCGCTTGACCTCGGGCAGCTCCTGCGGCGCCCGTTGTCCGTGTTCGCGTTCCGTCCACAACCGCACGCACACCCCGGGCGCAGTGCGGCCCGCCCGGCCGGCGCGCTGGTCGGCGCTCGCGGCGGAAATTTTCTCGATGAGCAGCGTGTTGATGCCGCGGTGCGGATCGAACCGCGCCACCCGGGCCAGGCCGCAGTCGATCACCGTCGTGACGCCATCGATGGTCAGCGAGGTCTCGGCGACGTTGGTCGAGACGATGATCTTCCGCGCCTCGTACCGCGCCACCGCCCGGTCCTGCTGCTCCGGCGGCAGTTCGCCGTGCAAGGGAAAGGTCACGAACTCCCGCAATGCCCGGTTGCCCTGGATCGCCTGTACGGTCCGGCTGATCTCGTAGGCACCCGGCATGAAGACGAGCATGTCGCCGGACGATTCCCCGGCGACGCGCTCGCACTCGCGCGCGGCGATCTCCCAGACCGGCTCGTTGTCGAAGTTCACCGACTTCGGCAGATACTCGATCCGCACCGGGAAACTCCGGCCCTGCGAAACGAGAATCTCGCACGGTGCGAGGTAAGTTTTCAGCAATCCGGTGTCCAGGGTCGCGGACATCACGATCAGTTTCAGGTCCGGGCGCGTGGTCTGCTGGAGCTGCAGGGCCCGCGCGAGCGAGATGTCGCCGTAGAGATGCCGCTCATGAAATTCGTCGAAGACGATCGTGCTTACCCCGCGGAGCGCCGCATCGAAGGACATCTGCCGGAGCAGAATTCCCTCCGTCACAAAACGGATGCGCGTCTTCTCGCTCAAGCGTGACTCCAGCCGGATCTGGTAACCCACCACGTCGCCCAGCGGCGTCCCCATTTCCTCCGCCACGCGCTTGGCCAGCATCCGGGTTGCGAGCCGACGCGGCTGCAGGACGACCACCTCGCCCCGCTCGCCCAAAAGCCCGTGCTGCAACAACATCTGCGGGATCTGCGTGGATTTACCCGAGCCGGTCGGGGCCTGGACGATCAGCCGCCCCGATGTCCGCAGGGCGGCGGTAACGGCAGACTCAAGCTCGTAGATGGGCAGATCGCGGGGCGACATCGGCGCCCAGTTGAAAGTTGAATGGGGAAAGTTGAAAGTCCAGAGACGGACAGCCCTTTGAGGGCCCGGCGGCATTCAACTTTCACCCTGCGTCTTTCAACTCTGGCGCGTCCAGTGCCGGTGAATAACCGGTGAGCCGGATTATCCCCAAGTTATTCACCGAGGGGCGTGGTGAAGAAGTTGTGGAGAACAAAGCCTTCACTTCCGGAACCGGCGTCACAGGTTTGTCACGTTCCTTGATAGAACAGTCGCAGCGCGGCGGCCTGAAAAACCCGCCGGATGCACGACTGGGATAATCCCGGGCGACCGGGGAATGGTCGGTGGCAGCTGGTGCCGCCGTCCCCTTCAAGCCGCGTTAGCGGTTTGATAGGCAGATATCACCAGCTCCTCTGGCCGGAGTCGTGTCCGGCCGGTTTTCACGAATCAGGAGCTGAGCGGCCAGGCGCGATCAGAAACCGCGTCCAAGCCGAGTCAGGCCCACGGGCCGTTTCGACCCGTGCGCCGACACAGTTACCCCAGAGGGTTATGGTTGCTACTGTGCAGACCAGAACGCAGTCGCGTTTCCCGGCGGGACAACCCCCGCCAAAAGGCCCGGTCCGTTTACGCGGACAGGGCGCGCAAGGGAGAGGCGGCGGCGGGGAGTGAGCGGGCCCGGCAAAGCCCGTCAACCTCCTCAATGGGGCAGCGTGAAAAAGCACGCCGCCACACTGCAAAAGCGAACGCAACCTGAGAGTTAAGAGGTCAGACCCGTAACGCAGGGCCAACGGCCAGCCAAAAGCTGGCGCCGTCCCCGTGGTAACGGTGCCGACGCGAAGTAAGATTGCAGACGTGTCCGCACCACGTCCGGCGCGCCGCTCCCGGCAGGGGGCGACCGAACTGGGCGAAGAGGCCTCACTCAAAAGATCCCGGCCGGCAACGGCCAGGACGGTCCCGCCATGAGACCGAAACATCCGCATGCCGCGGAGAGTGGCGTCGGGAAGCACACAGCCCGCGAAAGCGAGCGCGCCCAATCGTGTGCGGCCGGGAAAGAGCGCGTGGCGAACGCCCACCCCCAAAATTTGGCCTCGGGACCGCAAGGTCCCGGGGCCATTTTTTTTAGCCGCCCGGGCACGCGGTCCTTGCCGCGCCGCCCCTCACCGCGTTGGCTCGCCGCCCTGCCCATGTCCAAGTCCCCCACCTCCTTCCCCCTCTGGCCCGACCGCCCCCCCGGCGCCCTCGGCGACCAGCTCCAGGATCGCCCCACCCTGACCAGTTTCCCGCCCACCGCGAAACCCACCGGGGCGGGCATCATCGTTTTTCCCGGCGGCGCCTACGGCATGCTCGCCCCCCACGAAGGCGAAACCTACGCCCACTGGCTCGCCGCCCACGGCATCCATGCCTGGGTACTGCAATACCGCCTCGGCCCCCATGGCTACCGCCATCCGGCCATGCTCCATGATGCCGCGCGTGCCGTCCGCACCGTCCGCCACCTCGCCCGCCAGCAAAAACTGGATCCCGCGCGCATCGGCGTGATGGGCTCCTCCGCCGGCGGCCACCTCGTGGCGACCATCATCACCAAATTTGACGCCGGACAGTCTGGCGCCGCCGATCCCATCGAGCGCGAGAGCAGCCGGCCCGACCTCGGGATCCTGTGCTATCCGGTTATCACGATGCAGGAGCCGCACGCGCACATGGGCTCGCGGGAGAATTTGCTCGGTCTTAACCCCGGTCCCGAGTTGATCGACGCGCTCTCCGCCGAGCTGCACGTAAAGCCGGACACCTCCCCCGCCTTCATCTGGCACACCGTCGCCGACAACGCCGTGCCCGTTGAAAACGCGCTGATCTTTGCCGCGGCCCTGCGCCAGGCCGGAGTGCCCTTCGCGTTGAGCCTGTTCGAAAACGGCGTGCACGGCCTGGGCCTCGGCAACCCCGCCCAGCCCGCCCCGCCGTGGGCCAACGACTGCCTCTTCTGGCTGCGCGAGCGCAAATTCGTGGCCTAGGTCTTGATCACCACCGTGCTCGCGATCCGGTCCTCCACCGCCTGGCGGTTGGGTTCCCAGAGCAGCTTGAAAAAACCGATCAGCCCCATCGCCACGCCCGCGACATAACCGCCGTTGCGGATGAACGCGTCGAAATAGGTCAGCGTGGAGCCGTTGATCTTCACGGCGCGGGTGCGGAACAGCAGCTTGCCCACGGTGCGGCCGCCGAACGTGCCTGCCATGAGGGTGAAGTACACCCCCGACCAGCCAAAGGTCACACCCAGCGCCTTGGTGAACGCACGGGCCTTGTACATCCACGGCGTTCCGGCCGTGAGATAGCCTTTGTTCTCGGCCTTGAGCTTCTCAACCTGCTCCTGCAGCCGCGCGTTCGCCGCCCGCAGCTGTGCGGCCGACGCGTTTTCCGGCACCCACACATCCTCCTTCATCGCGGCGCTCTGACCCGCCCCGGTCAGGGCTTCGAGATCCACCTTGGCTGAGCGAACCAGTGAACTCTGCCCCAACGCGAGAATCGCCAGCAGCACGATCACCCCGCCCAGGGCGCGGGCAATCCAGCGAAACGTCCGCAGTACCAGCGGTGCCGTGTCCGATTTGCCGAAAAGCACGATCAGGAGCAATCCCGTGCCCAATGCCAGCCAGGGCCGCGTGAGGAAGGACAGCAGTCCCACCACCACGATATCCGCCAGGATCGCCGCCAGCCGCCGCCAGGGCTCCGCCAGTGGCTGACCGAGCACGCTGGGCGCCACCGTAAGTGTCTCCGCGGTAACCTTTCGCCCCGTCCCCGGGGCCGGCTGAACCGTGTCTGCTGGCATCCCGCCAGAGAGCCCGCCCGGGGGCCCCGCGCAAGAACTGATTATGACCCCGCCTTCCGCCTTGCATTCGACCCGGCCGGTCAGCACGTTCTTCTTTTTTCCATAGACCAGAACGCGTCCGCGCCATGAACCAGAACATCCGTAACATCGCCATTATCGCCCACGTTGACCACGGCAAAACCACGCTCGTGGACAAGCTCCTCAAGGAAGGCGGCGTCTTCCGCGCCAACCAGCAGGTTGAGGAACGCGCCATGGACTCCATGGACCTCGAGAAGGAGAAGGGCATCACCATCAAGGCGAAGAACACGTCCGTCCATTGGAAGGACAAGATCATCAACATCGTGGACACCCCTGGCCACGCCGACTTCGGCGGCGAGGTCGAGCGCGCGCTCCGCATGGTGGACGGCGTCCTCCTGGTGGTGGATGCCTATGACGGCCCCCAGGCCCAGACCCGTTTCGTGCTCCGCAAAGCCCTCGCCCACGGCCTCAAGGTCGTGATCGTCATCAACAAGATTGACCGCGAAAACGCCGAGCCCGCCAAGATGTACGACAAGGTGCTCGAGCTCCTCATGGAGCTCAACGCCACTGAGGAGCAGTTTGACGCCCCCGTCGTTTACGGCTCCGGCCGCGACGGCTACATGATGTACCACCTCGGCGAGGAAAAGAAGGACATGTCCTCCCTCTTCCAGACGGTGCTGGACCACGTCCCGCCGCCGTTCGCCAAGCCGAACGAGCCGTTCCACATGCTCGTCTCCAACATCGACTGGAGCGACTACGTCGGCCGTATCGCCGTCGGCAAGATCCTTGGCGGTACCGCCAAGGTCGGCGACCCGGTCTTCGTCATCCGCCACTCCGACGGCAAGCGCGTGCGCGCCAAAATCAGCAAGATTTTTGAGTTCACCGGCCTCGGCACCGCGGAAGCGGAGACGGGCATCGCCGGCAACATCGTCGGCATCGCCGGCTTCGAGGATGTCGACATCGGCGACACGCTCACGGCCGATGAGGCCGGCCACGCCCTGCCCTTCACCCAGATCGACCCGCCGACCCTCGAGATGCAGTTCTGCGTCAACGACGGCCCGCTCGTCGGCAAGGAAGGCAAGCTCGTCACCTCCCGCCAGCTGCGCGAGCGCCTGATGCGCGAGCTCAAGACCAATGTCTCCATCTACATCGAGGACTCCGACAAGGCCGGCGTGTTCAACGTCAAGGCCCGCGGCGCGATGCAGATCGCGGTGCTCGTCGAGACGATGCGCCGCGAGGGCTTCGAACTCCTCGTCTCCCGCCCGACCGTGATCGAGAAGACCGTGGACGGGGCGCGGCACGAACCGTTCGAGACCGTCTGGATCGAGGTCCCGGATGAGTGCGTCGGCGCCATCATGTCCAACCTTGCCAACCGCAAGGGCCTGCTCACGAACATGGAGAAGCTCTCCCACTCGACCATGATCGAGGCGACCATCACGACCCGCGGCCTCATCGGCATGGAAATCGACGTCGTCAACGCCACCAGCGGCCGCGGCGTGCTCAGCCATCTCTTCAAGGAATACGCCCCCTACGCCGGCGAGGTGCTCACCCGCATCACCGGCACGCTCATCGCCACCGAGGCCGGTGAGACCACCGCCTACGCCCTGGTCATGTGCCAGGAGCGCGGCAAGCTGTTCGTCAGTCCCGGCGAGCAGGTGTACGAGGGCATGATCGTGGGCGAGAATCCCCGCAACGAGGACATCTCCATCAACGCCGTCCGCGAAAAGAAGCTCACCAACTTCCGCTCGCAGGGTGAAGGCGTCGGCGTGGGCCTCACGCCCGCGACGAAGCTCTCGCTCGAACGCTCCATCGAGTACATCGCCGCCGATGAATTTGTGGAGGTCACGCCGAAGAACCTGCGCCTCCGCAAGCGCGTCCTCAACTCCGGCGAGCGCCGCAAGCACGAGCGCTCCGGCAAGGCCGATTGATTCCCGCCGCCGGTCAAGCCGGCGGCTGGGGTCTGGTCGGTTGGGCTTTCCAGGCTTCCGCCAGCGCGCGGGCCTCGCGCAGCTGCGCATCGGACAGCCGCATCTCCAAGCGGCACCGGTAGCCGGCGAGATCCTGCAACACCCAATGGGACATCGCTTGGGAATGGTGCCGCTCGGCTGACATCTGCGCCAGCAACACCCACTTGAGCCCCTCCAGGTCGTTCGCCGGGGCCACGTGGTTGTTGGCATACAGCCCGCCAAGATTGTACTGCGCCGGCATGTACCCCGCGGCGGCAGCCTTGAGATAGTACGCCCGGGCCTCGGCGTAATCCTTCGCGACGCAATGCGTCCCGTACTCGTAGGCCACCCCGAGGTTGTGGCAGCCCTCCAGGCTGCCTGACGCGCAGGCCTTCTTAAACCAATCGATGGCGGAGCCGTAGTTGGCGGCACTGACCTCCCGGTTGGCGACCAGGGTGCCGAGGCGCACTGCGGCATCCGCGTTCCCCTTCTCGGCTTCAGTCTGATAAATTTTCGCCGCCCGCTCGGGGCTGCCAAGCCGCAACGCCGCATCACCCGGGATTACACCACAACCCGCCAGCGCGAACGACAGGACCACGAGGAGGACCCCCGGGACGGGGTGGAGAGAATTACCGCCCATTGTTTTCCGCAGGTCAGGCTGCGCCGGCGCTCGGCCTCAGGTGATGGATTTTTCGTACGCCGCCGCGTCGAGCAGCGCCGCCGCGTCGGCGGGATTGGCGAGCTTGAGCTTCATCATCCAGCCCTCGGTGTAGGGCGCCTTGTTCACCGTCTCGGGCGCGGCCTCGAGCGCGGGATTGGTCGCGAGCACGGTCCCGGCGACCGGGGCGTAAAGATCACTCGCGGCCTTCACCGACTCTACCACGCCGAACGTTTCGCCGGCCTTGAGGGCCGCTCCGACCTTGGGCATCTGGACGTAGGTGATGTCACCGAGCGAATTTTGCGCGTAATCGCTGATGCCGATCGTCGCGGTGCCGTCGCCCTCGAGCTTCAGCCATTCATGGGATTTTGCGTAGCGGAGGCCGCCAGGTACGTTGCTCATGTGGGTTTCTTTAGTTCGACGAAGGGAGGTTTGACCAGTTGCAAATTCATTTTCGTGCCGCGGATGTCCACCGCGAGGGGCGCAGCGGCGGCGGCAGTGGCGACCAGCGCCGAGCCGATGGCCTCGTTGAGGATGGGTGACAGCGTGCCGGAAACGACCCGCCCCACCACGCCGCCATCCGCGCCCAGCACCGGCGTATCGGCCCGCACGATGCGGCGGTCACCCGTCTTGAAGTAGATGATTTTCTGTTTCGAGCCGGCCGTCTTCTCCGCCACCAAGGCCGCGCGCCCGATGAAGTCGGCGCCCTTGTCGAGCTTCACGGTCCAGCCCAGGCCGGCCGTCAGCGGCGAAATGTCCTGGGTGATCTCGTGGCCGTAGAGCGGATAACCCGCCTCCAGCCGCAGGCTGTCGCGGGCGCCGAGGCCGGCCAGTTCCAGGCCAAAGGGTCCGCCCGCCGCCAGGATCTTCTCCGCCAGCTCGGCCACGTTTTCGGCCGGGCAGTAAAGCTCGAAGCCATCCTCGCCGGTGTAACCGGTCCGGCTGATCAGGCACGCCACCCCCGCCACGTCACCCGAGGTGAAGTGATAGTATTTCAGGTCCGCCAGGGCGGCGTCAGTGAGCGTCTGCACCAGCGCCACCGCCTTGGGCCCCTGGATCGCCAGCTGGCCGTACTCCTCGGACATATCGTCAATCGTGCAGTTAAAGCCCCTCACCTGCTCCTTGATCCAGGCCACATCCTTGGCGATGTTGCCGGCGTTGATGCACAGGAGAAAGTCGTCCTCCGCGCGCTTGTAGATCAACAGGTCATCCACGACGCCACCGTTCGGGTAGCACATCGGGGTGTAGAGCACCCGGCCGGGATAAAGTTTGGTGACATCGTTGGGGACGAGGTGATTGAGGAACTTGGCCGCCTCGAGTCCGTAGACGTCCACCTCGCCCATGTGGCTCACGTCGAACAGGCCGGCGGTGCGGCGCACGGCCTTGTGCTCCTCGAGGATGCTCTTGTACTGCACCGGCATTTCCCAGCCGGCAAAGTCCACCAGGCGGCCGCCATGCGCGGCGTGGAAGTCCCTCAGGGGCGTGCGCTTGAGTTCGCTCATCCCGGGAGACTACGCGCTCCCCCCGCAGCCGTCGCAAGGCTGTTTTGGTCCCCCGCCCGCAGTTTATATTCGCAACGCCCACCCACTGTATAAACTGCGGTCATGCATTGGCTCGTCACCGCCATCGTCCTGACCGTGGGGCTTTCGTTTGTTTGCTCGCTGTTCGAGGCCATCATCCTGAGCACCTCCATGGCCGACATCCAGGCCCTGAAACGCCGCCATCCGCGCCGTGGCGAACTGCTGGAAATGCTCAAGCTGGGCGTTGGCCAGACCATCTCGGCCATCCTGACCCTCAACACCATCGCCAACACCCTCGGCTCCATGCTGGTGGGCAGCCTGGCCGCGCACCTGCTCGACGACACGGAACTCGGCATCCTCACCGCCGCCCTGACCCTCACGATCCTCGTTTTCTCGGAGGTTCTGCCCAAGAGCCTCGGCGTCGCCTACAGCAAAACCCTTCAACCCTACGTGGTTTATCCCCTGTGGTGGCTCCGCCGGGTTCTCCTGCCGGTCACCTACCTTTCCAATCTCGTCGTGCGCCCATTCATTCCGGCCAAGCACGATGCCCACGAGTCGGACGAGGAAATCATCCTCCTTGCCGAGCGCGGGGCGCAGCAGGGCACGCTCAGCAAGAGCGAGTCGAGCATCATCACCAACGCGCTCGCCCTCGATGACATCCGTGTCAGCGAGATCATGACCCCGCGCACCGTCGTGACGGCCCTCAAGAAGACCGCCACCATCGGCGAGGTGTTTCGCGAGTTTCCCAACCTGCCGTTCGGGCGCATGCCGGTCTTCGGCAAGAACCTCGACGATATTACCGGCCTCGCCCGCCGCCGTGACCTGCTCAAGGCGAAGGCCAACGACCAGGACCTCGCGCTGGTCGAATCGGTCATGCAGGAGATCCATTTCATCCCGGAAACCGTGACCGTGGCCAATGCGCTGCAGGTCTTCCTCAAGACCCATCAGCAGCTGCTGGTCGTCGTGGACGAGTTCGGCTCCACCGCCGGCGTCGTCACGATGGAGGACGTCATGGAGCAGCTCCTCGGCCGCGAGATCTTCGAGAAGGACGACGTGGCCGTGGACATGCGCGAACTGGCCCGGGCCAAGCAGCAAAAGGCCACGCGCAGCCGCAAGCCCGATGGCACCAGCACCCCGCCGTTTCCCGCGAAACCCTGAGCATCATGCCCGCCCTGCCCCTCGCCTTCTGGGTCCACCACCTGGACCCGTTTCTCATCCGGTTCACGGACACCTTCGGCATTCGCTATTACGGCCTGTCGTATGTGCTGGGGTTTCTCACGGCGGCCTGGCTGCTCACCCTCTACGCCCGCGCCGGCCGGTCGCAGCTCGCGGCGGACCGGATCGCGGATTTCATGGTCGCGATCGTGATCGGTGTCATGCTTGGCGGCCGCATCGGGTCGTTCCTGCTCTACCATCCGGAGCAGCTCCTGCATGACCCGCTCAGCTTCTTCCGGGTGTGGGAGGGCGGCATGGCCAGCCACGGCGGCATGCTCGGCGTGACCGTCGCCATTTTCTGGTTCAGCCGCTCGGCGAAGATCCGCTTTCTTCACCTGGCCGACCTCATCACCTCCGTCGCCCCGGCCGGGCTGCTGTTCGGGCGCATCGCCAACTTCATCAACGGCGAACTCTGGGGCAAGCCCACCACCGTCGCATGGGCGGTGATTTTTCCCGCCAGCCCGCCGCCGATGTTTCCGCGCCACCCTTCCCAACTCTACGAGGCCGCGCTCGAGGGCCTGCTGTTGCTCGCGTTCATGCAATGGCGGTTCTGGCGCAGCGACGTCGTGCGCGCCAGGCCGGGCCGGCTTGCGGGCGAATTCCTCCTCGCCTATGCCCTCGCCCGCGCGATCGGGGAAGTATTTCGCGAACCCGACGCCTCGCTCATCCTCGGCCTGAGCCGCGGCACGTTCTACTCGCTCTTCCTGATCGCCGGCGGGCTGTGGCTCATCCTGCAGCCGTCGCGGCCGCTGGAAGCCAAGTAGGGCGGGTCTCCGACCCGCCGCTGCCGGCATGGGCAGGTCAAAGGACTGCCCTACCTCCGGGCCCGGTCAAAGCTCAGACAATCGTGCCCGGGGGGATGGTCATGCCCTTGGGCACCACCAGCACACCGTCGCGGATGATCACCGCGCCGTTGACATAACTGCCGTCGGCCTTGCCCTCCGCATTGAGCACGGTCCCTTCGCCAATGCGGGCGTTCTTGTCGATGATGGCGCCCTTGATCCGGCAGTTCTTGCCCACCCCCAGGTGCGGCCGGCCGCGTTCCAGGTTGGTAGCGAGCTGCTCGTCCGTCTCGTAATAGTCCGCGCCCATCAGCACCGTGTCCTCCAAGACCGAGCCTTCCCCGACGTACGAACGGATGCCCAGCACGCTGTGCTTCAGGGTGGAATCCGTCAGGATGGAGCCGTCGCCGATGACCACGTGGTCAATGGCGCATTTGTTGAGCTTGGAGGCCGGGAGGTAACGGTCCTGCGTGTAGATCGGCGACACGGGATCGAAGAAGTTGAACGGCGGCAGCGGCTGCGCGAGCGCGAGGTTCGCCTCGAAGAAGGCGCGCACCGTGCCGATGTCCTCCCAGTAGCCCTCGAAGATGTGGGCGAAGAGCTTCTTTTTGCCGAGCAGGCCGGGGATGATCTCCTTGCCGAAGTCGGTCATCGTGTTGTCAAGCGCGTCGGCCAGCGCCGCGCGGTTGAACACATAGATGCCCATCGAGGCCAGGCACCGCTTCTCCGTGGACGGCACCGTGAGCCGGGACTCGAGCGCCGGGCTGAGCGTCAGGCTGTCGATCACGGCCTGCTCCTTCGGCTTCTCGACGAAGCGCTCGATCGCGAGGTCGTCATGCACCTGCATCAGGCCCAGGCCGGCGATCTTCGACACGGGAAAGGGAATCGCGGCAATCGTCACGTCCGCACCGGTCGCCAGGTGCTGCTCGATGATCTTCCGGTAATCCATCTTGTAGAGCTGGTCGCCCGACAGGATGAGCACGAGGTCGTGCGGGAAAGCCCGGAAGTGAATCAGGTTGCGGCGCACCGCATCCGCCGTGCCCTGGTACCAGTGCGCGCCCTTCTCCGTCTGCTCGGCGGACATGATGTCCACGAAGCCGCCGCCGAAGGGGTCGAAGTGATATGTGCCCTGCACATGCCGGTGCAGCGACGCGGTCTGGAACTGTGTGAGCAGGAAGATCCGGTTGATGTCCGAGTTGAGGCAGTTGCTGATCGGGATATCCACGAGCCGGTATTTGCCCGCGAGGGGCACGGCGGGTTTGCAGCGTTCCGCCGTGAGCGGGGACAGCCGGGTGCCGCGGCCGCCACCCATGATGACGGCGAGCACTCGTTTTTGCGTAGTCGGGGTTGGCATGGATAAAAGCGGGAGCGGTGGTGTCCTTAAACCTTGCTCCACGTTTGCGCGTGACGCCTAATTCGCCAGTCCAAATCTTTCCCCACCATGTGCGGCATTGTCGGCTATGTCGGTAAGCAGCAGGCGGTCCCGATCATCCTCGAGGGCCTGAAACGGTTGGAATACCGCGGCTACGATTCCGCGGGCGTGTGCGTCCAAGCCGGGCGGAAGCTCACGGTTGTGAAGAAGGCCGGCCGGGTGGACAATCTCGCGAAGGAGGTTGCGCGCCATCATCTTACGGGCACCACCGGCATCGGCCATACCCGCTGGGCGACCCATGGTGGCGTGACCGACGCCAACGCCCACCCGCATCTCAGCAGCGAGGGACTTCCTCGTTTGTGATCACTGCGAGAGTCGGTTCAGTGGCAGGACCTACGCGAAGCAGTACAGATCCGTCTATTACTGCCCTAGGAAGGAACGGAACTTCGTGAACCTCGGCACCGATAAGGTGAAGAAGTGCTCGAACAGCCGGTATCTCAAGATTGCCGAGACCGATGACCTTGTTTGGAAGACGGTGGTTAAGGTCCTTTCAAACTCAGCTCAGTTCAAAGAGTGGTTCAAAAAGGATACCCTTGGGACGAAAGGCTCCTTCTCGGACCGTACCATTGAGGCGAATCGCCTTCAGACACAGCTGAAGAAATTGGACGCCGAGATCCAGAGCGTCGGCGAGTCCCTGACAACCCTTGAAGCAGACAGGCTCATTGCCCGTAGATCCCCCGAGGAAGTCACGAAGATCATTACCGAGATTGAGAAGCATCGAGTTGGTCTTCGCGCCAAGCGTCAGGACACTGATGGTAAGATTCGGGCTCTAGAATCTCGCCAGAAGTGGATCAACTGGGTCACCGAGTTTGGCGAGAGGATCAACCAAATGAACGATTTCACCCCCAAGGAACGGCATGAACTCTTGGGACGGGTTGTTGAGGATATCCACGTCAGGACCCTTGGGGTCCGGTCCCACCGCTTGACCATCCAGTTTAAACTGCCGTACCACGGAGACAGGTTCAACTGGATCGACCCCAAGAACCGCTCCAAGGGGTTCAATATCGCAGGCGGAACTAACGTGATCGAGGTCGCCGTAACAGATGCTAAAAAAAAGCATTAAATTCGATTCTCTCATCGGAGGACGTATGTTACAGGAGACTCAGATTTCCGCCTCAACCAGGTCAAGGTCGGCGCACCCCTGGATCCAGCGCTCGTGGCCCTTGCGCTCCGCCAGCGTTATCCGGTCAAGAGCGTCTGCCTCTTCACCCTCTCGCCCAGGACCCTCGCCCGCATTGAGGCCAATCTGCAATGGCGGGCCCGCCAGCTCACCGAATAATCCGGGACCGGGGCATCCTTGCATTCGCCTTGCCGCGTCCGGGTCCGCCTCGCATAAGCCCTGACCCGCCGATGAACATCCATCCGACCCGTGACGCCTTTCTCCGCCTCGCCGCGCAGGGCAATGTCATCCCGGTTTACACCGACCTGATGGCGGACTTCGAGACGCCCGTCTCGGCCTATGCGAAGCTCAAGGAGGCCGGTCCGTCCTACCTGCTTGAGTCCGTCGAGGGCGGCGAACGGCTCTCCCGCTACAGCTTCATCGGCTGCCGGCCGCGCAAGGTCTTTGTCTGCGGCCCCGCCACCACCGAAATCCGCCAGCCCGGCCGGCCCACCCAGACCGTCCCCACTCCGCCCGATCCGTTGACCCTGATCGAGGCCGAGATGGCCGGCTACAAGCCCGTCACCCTGCCCGGGCTGCCCCGTTTCACCGGTGGCGCCGTCGGATTCGTGGGTTACGAATACGTCACCCGCATCGAACCCACCGTGCCCGCGGCCAAGTCCGACGAGCTCAAGGTGCCCCTGCTCTATTTCATGCTGTCGGACTCGCTGCTGATCTTCGATCGCGCGAAGCAAACCCTCCGCCTCTGCGTCAACGCCCACGTCCGCCCCGCCGCCGACCCCGGCGCCGCCTACGACGCCGCCGTGGCCGAGTTGAAGGAGCTGTTCGCCCTCCTCCGGCACCCCCGCGAAATCGCACCCGTGGCCTTGGTGGAGCCGGCCAAGATCACGGTGCCCCCGGGCAATTTCACCCAGGCGCGCTTTGAAAAGATGGTGGAGGACGGCAAGGAATTCATCCGCGCCGGCGACATCATCCAGTTCGTCCCCTCCCAGCGCTTCAGCCAGCCGTTCCGGAAGTCACCGCTCGACCTCTATCGCGCGCTGCGGACGGTCAATCCGTCGCCGTACATGTTTATCCTCGAGGCGGGCGACTTTTCCATCGTCGGCGCCTCACCCGAGGTGCACGTGCGCCTGACCGACGGCAAGGTGGAGATCCGCCCCATCGCCGGCACCCGCAAGCGGGGCGCCAACGCCGCAGAGGATTCCGCCTTGGAGAAGGAGCTGCTCGCCGACGAAAAAGAGCGGGCCGAACACCTGATGCTCGTGGATCTCGCCCGGAATGACATCGGACGCGTCTGCCGCTTCGGTTCCATCCATGTGCCCGAGTTCATGGTCGTGGAGCGCTATTCCCACGTCATGCACATCGTCTCCCAGGTGGAAGGCACCATCACACCCGAGAAAAACGCCTACGACCTGATGCGGGCGACCTTTCCCGCCGGCACGGTCAGCGGCGCACCGAAAATCCGCGCAATGCAGATCATCGCCCAGCATGAGCCGACCCAGCGGGGCTTCTATGCCGGGGCGCTCGGCTATTTTGGCTACGACGGCAACATGGACACCTGCATCATGCTGCGCACCGCCCTGCTGAAGGACGGCCAGATTCACATCCAGTCCGGTGCTGGCATCGTGGCCGATTCAGTGCCCGCCAGTGAATATCAGGAGACCATGAGCAAGGCCTCGGCGCTGTTCAAAGCCGTGGCCATGGCTGAGCAGTTTTAAGCGGCCGGGGCGCCCACAGTGCGCCACCGTGACACGCAGCAGAACTGAAGTGTGACAAAATCGCGCCTAATGAGCGCGCTTTTGAGGCATCTACCGAGGGGGCTGGCCCGTCTCAGCCTTGGAACAGACCTAGCTATCAGTTGGGAACAAACCAACGGCTTCAGGCCTCTACACTAACCCGAGGATTTTACTCTATGCCCGCTAAATCCAAGTTTCACGACACCGCGGTCGAGACCGATGAGTCTCCCGCCGCTCTCCGCGTCGAACTGCAAGACACGCCCCCGTCCTTTCTGGAAAAGGCCGACCGTTCCGCCCCCGAGGCGCCCATCCCGCACGGCGAGCGCAGCAATCTGCAGCTGTACCTCCAGGAGATCGGCAAGACCCCCCTCCTCACCATCGCCGAGGAAGTCACCCTCGCGCGCCGCATCCGTCGCGGCGACAAGGCCGCCCGCGATCACATGATCTCGGCCAACCTGCGCCTCGTCGTGAAAATCGCGATGGATTACAAGGACTTCGGCCTGCCGCTCCTCGACCTCATCAGCGAGGGCAACATCGGCCTGATCAAGGCCGTCGAGCGCTTCGACCCGCGCAAGGGTGGCAAGCTCTCGACCTACGCCGCCTGGTGGATCAAGCAGTCCATCAAGCGCGCCCTCGCCAACCAGTCCAAGACCATCCGCCTGCCGGTCCACCTGGTGGACAAGATCTCCAAGATGCGCCGGACCGCCATGAAGCTCACCGAGGAACTCGGCCGCGAGCCCACCGACGAGGAGTTGGCCATCGAGCTGCAGATCCCGACCAGCAAGGTCGCCCACCTCAAGTCCGTCAGCGTGCGCCCGGCCTCACTCGACGCTCCCGTCGGCGAAGACGGCGACTCCGCGACGTTCGGTGAGATCGTCGGCGATGACAACGCCATCAGCCCGTACGACGGCCTGCGCGACAAGAACCAGAACTCCGACCTGCACGCCATGGTCGAGTCGCTGGACGAGCGCGAGGCCGAGATCATCAAGCTGCGCTTCGGCCTGGATGGGAAGGACGAGCTCACGCTCGAGGAAGTCGGCAAGAAATTCCACGTCACCCGCGAACGCATCCGCCAGCTCGAGTACCTCGCGCTGTCCAAGATGCGCCGCGCAATGGCGAAGCACGAGGCCGTCCGCACCACCGAGGAAATCGAGGAGGACGAGCGCGTGCGCCAGCGCAACGCCGTCATCCGCGACTTCATCGAGGCCAAGTCCCGCAAACCGGCCCCCAAGACCGGGCGGAACTGAGCGGGCGTCAGCGCAGGATTACCAAGGGCCGGCCGCCAGGCCGGCCTTTTTTGTGCCCGGATCCGGCGTAGTGTGCCGGTCACGTAGGTGGGAACGCCGTGCCCTCAAGGCGCTTCAGCCTGGGGATGCGGTGCCCCCACCGCGTCAATGCCTCCTTCCGCGGTGGGGGTACCGCGGCTCCACCTCAATCCAGCGGGTTTGGGCCAACACAACGCCGGCGCCGGGGCACAAAAAAAGCCGCCCCGATTGCTCGGGGCGGCTTGAAGTTTCGCGAAGGAATCGCGCTGCGGTTATTCCTTCTTGGACGCCTCGTCGAGAATGTCGCCGAGGTTCATCATGTCGGTGCCACTCTGGCGGTTGAGCGCCTCGTAGGCCGTCGTCTCGGCGGCGAGCTGCTCGGCGCTGTAGTTGGCGGCCTTGATGCTCAGCCCGAGGCGGCGTTCGTCGCGATCAATCTTGATCACGCGCGCGCTGACCTCCTGGCCGGGCTTCAGGACATCCTTCACCTTCTCGATGCGCTCCTCGCTGATCTGCGAGATGTGCACGAGGCCGTCGATGCCGTCCTTCAGCTCCACGAAGGCGCCGAACGAGGTGAGCTTGGTGACGGTGCCCTTGACGACGTCGCCGATGCGGAAGAACGAGTCGATGTCCGACCACGGATCCGTCGCCAGCTGCTTCATGCCGAGGCTGATGCGCTGCTGGGAGGAATCCACGTCGAGCACGATCGCGTCCACTTCGTCGCCCTTCTTGAGGACTTCGGAGGGATGGTTGACCTTGCGGGTCCACGACATGTCGGAGACATGCACCATGCCGTCGATGCCCTCTTCGAGTTCGATGAAGGCGCCGTAGGTGGTCATGTTGCGGACCTTGCCGCGGACACGAGCGCCGATCGGGTAGTTGTGGCGGACCATGTCCCACGGGTTGGGCTCGAGCTGGCGGAGGCCGAGCGAGATCTTCTGCTCGTCCTTCTGGATGCCGAGGACCACCGCATCGAGCTCCTGGCCGACCTTGAGCAGCTCGGAGGGCTTGGTGATGCGCTTCGTCCAGGACATCTCGGTGATGTGCACGAGGCCCTCGACGCCGGGTTCGATTTCCACGAACGCGCCGTAGGGCACGAGGTTGACGACCTTGCCGTGAACCTTGGCGCCGACCGGGAACTTCCGGTCGATCTCGTCCCACGGGTTCTTGGTGGTCTGCTTGAGGCCGAGGGACACGCGCTCTTTCTCGCGGTTCACCTCAATGATCATGACCTGGACCTCTTCACCCTGCTTGAGCATTTCGGAGGGGTGCGAGATGCGGCCCCAGCTCATGTCGGTGATGTGGAGGAGGCCGTCCATGCCGTCGAGGTCGATGAAGGCGCCGAAGTCGGTGATGTTCTTGACCACGCCCTTGCGGATCTGGCCGGGCTGGATGCTCTCGAGCAGGTTGCGGCGCTTGCTGGTGCGCTGCTCCTCGATGAGCTCGCGGCGGGAAAGGACGATGTTCTTCCGCTCGAGGTTGATCTTGAGGACCTTGAAGTCGTAGGTCTGGCCCACGTACTGGTCGAGGTTCTTGGGGGGCTGCACGTCGATGTGCGACGCGGGCATGAACGCATCGACGCCGATGCTGATGATGAGGCCGCCCTTGACCTTGGCCTTCACGCGGCCGGCGGCCACGGAACCCTCGGGGAACTTGGTGAGGATGTTGTCCCAGTTCTTCTTTTGCTCGGCGAGGTCGTAGGACAGGACGGGGGCGCCGTTCTTGTCTTCGAGCTTCTGGACGAGCACCTCGATCGTGGAGCCGATTTGCAGCTCGCCGATGTCGAGAAATTCGTTGGCGGGGACGAGGCCTTCGGATTTGCCGCCGATATCGACGACAACTTCGTTCTGGCGGATTTCGGTGATGGTGCCCGGGACGATCGCGCCTTCCTTGAGTTTATCAAAGGACGACTGGGCGAGGAGATCTGACATTACTGAACTCATGTGCGGAAAACCGGCGGTCAGACGCCCTGCTCCAGAAGCGCCAGCCCACCGGTGATGACCCCGCCATAAAGCGGGGCCGTGGGTTGACTGTTGAACTGAGGTGAAAAGCCGGCGGGAGCATCGCGGCGACGCCAGCTTGACCGATAACTATGCCGCGAACGGTCAGGTTCCCCTGCCCCGTACCCTGCCGCAAGCTGAAATTTAGCCCTTTTTGGGCGTCGCCAGCGCCTGCGCGACCCCGCCAAAAAACACCTCGTAGTACGGCGTGTCCCGCAGGGGTGTTTCGGTGGCAAAACCCGGCCGGTCCGTGGAGTCTTCCTCGATGACTTCCTTGAGCGTGACGCTTACCTCGCTGCCACCCTCACTTAACGCTATGATGCGGACGGACATGGAAATCTGGCGGGTGCCCTGCAAGGAGTCCTTTTTGGACAGTCCGCTGACCGCTTCGATGCGGCCCTGGGCCGGTCCGCCGCCAGTCACCCGGAACTCCATCCGCGCCAGCGCAACCCGGGCGGCATCATACACCGAGCGCGGGTCGGCCTGAAAAGTCCGGGTCGTCTCCGGTGCCGGGCCGAGGCGGCCATGGACCTCACCGGGCATGGAGTCACAACCGGCCAGCCCCAGGGCGGCCAGCAGCAGGATGGGAGCGAAAATGGAGGCGAAGTGGCGTTTCATGGTTCAGGCGGGTTGCTGCTGTGAGATACAGTGCAGAGTTCCGAGACCCCACACAAGTTCCCGGCAATCAATCGGGATGATCTCCCGGCCCGGAAAGCAGCCCGCCAGCACTTCCGCCGCTTCCGCATCCCGCCGCGGCTGGCGGAACGCCGGCATCAGCACCGCCCCGTTGATGACCAGAAAATTGGCGTAGCTCGCCGGCAGCCGCTGGCCTTCGCAATAGCACGGCGCCGGCATCGGCAGTTCCACTATCCGGAATTCCCCGCCCGCGGGCGTCCGCAAGCCGCGCAGGCGCTCCCGGTTGAGCTTCAGCGCCGCGTAATTCACGTCGCGCGGATTTTTCTCCACCGCGGTCACAATGCCGTTGGTCGAAAAAAAACGGCTCAGGTCGTCCACGTGCCCGTCCGTGTCGTCGCCGACGATGCCGTCGCCGAGCCAGATGATTTGCTGCACGCCGAGGTTGTCGCGCAGCATCTGCTCGATCTCCGCGCGGGTGAGCGTCGGGTTCCGGTTCGGGTTCAGCAGGCAGGCCTCGGTCGTGAGCAGCGAGCCCGCACCGTTCACGTCGATGGACCCGCCCTCCAGCACGCGCGAAATGACAAACCGCCGCAGCTGCAGTGCCTTCGCTATCTTCGGCGGGATCGTGTTGTCCCGGTCAAACGGCGGATATTTTCCGCCCCACGCGTTGTATTTCCAGTCGGTCAGCGCGACCTCGCCCGTGCGCGCATGCTTCACAAAAATCGGCCCGTGGTCGCGGCACCAGGAGTCGTTCGTCGGATGGTTGTAGAGTTCCACCTTCGCCAAGTCGGCCTTCGCCCGGGTGATCAGCGACCAGGCGCGCGGCTGGAGCGCCTTCGCGACGTTGATGCGGACCTCTTCGAAACGGCTGATGGTTGCGACGATCTCGGCGAATTTTTGCGGGATCGGCCGGAAGTGTCCCGGCCAGGTCTTCCGGTTGTGCGGCCAGGACAGCCAGACGGCGGCCTGCGGCGCCCACTCCGCCGGCATCCGGAAACCGAGGGCGGCGGGCGTCTTCATCGTCGGCCGGGCCTTGCTCAGTCCACGAACCGCTTCGTGATGTCGCCGTACGCGTCAATGCGCCGGTCCCGGAGGAACGGCCAGTGCGTGCGGGTGGTGTCCACCTTGTCCAGGTCCACCGGCACGAGCAGGATCTCCTCCCGGTCCACGCTGGCTTTCGCGATGATCTGTCCGCTGGTGCCGGCAACAAAGCTCTGGCCCCAAAATTCCAGGCCGTCGCCGCCGACCGGTTTTTCCGTGCCGATGCGGTTGATGGCGGCGACGTAGCAGCCGTTGGCCACGGCGTGGCCCTGATGACTGATCTGCCACGCGCCGTGCTGGTCGGCACCGTAAGCCTTCTTTTCCTTCGGGTGCCAGCCGATGGCCGTCGGATAGAACAGGATCTGCGCGCCCTGCAACGCGGTCAGCCGGGCGCCCTCGGGATACCACTGGTCCCAGCAGATCAGCACGCCGATCTTGCCGTACTTGGTCTGCCACGCGCGGAAGCCCGTGTCCCCGGGCGTGAAATAGAACTTCTCGTAGTAACCCGGGTCGTCCGGGATGTGCATCTTCCGGTAAATGCCGAGCAGCTTGCCGTCCGCGTCGATGATGACTGCGGTGTTGTGGTAGAGGCCCGCGGAGCGCTTCTCGAAAAGTGAAGCGATGACCACAACCTTGTGCTTCTTTGCGAACTGCTGGAAGGCCTTGGTGCTCGGGCCCGGGATGGGCTCGGCCAGCTTGAAATTCGCGTGGTCCTCGCTCTGGCAGAAGTACTGCGAGTGGAAAAGCTCCTGTGTGCAGATGATCTTCGCCCCGCGCTTCGCCGCCTGCGTCGCCAGCGCGAGGGTCTTGGCGAGATTCGCGGCCGGGTCGGCGGTGCAGGCGTGCTGCAGGAGACCGAGCGTGACTTTCATGACGGAAACGGCGCCGCTCAATACACCACTTTGTTCAGCGGATACTCGACGATGCCCTCGGCGCCGAGCGCCTTGAGCTGCGGGATGATTTCGCGGACGACGCTCTCATCGATGATCGTTTCCAGCGCGATCCACTTGGGCGTGCTGAGCTGGGAAATGGTCGGGTTGCGCAGCGCAGGCAGCGCCTTGACGACCGCCTTCAGCGACGCCTTCGGCAGGTTCATCTTCAGGCCGACCTTGCTCTCCGCCTCGAGGGCACCGCGGAGCAGCAGCGCGATGGTCTCGATTTTCTTCCGCTTGGCCGGATTGGCCCAGCTCTTTTTGTTGGCGATGAACTTGGTGTTGGTCTCGAGCAGCGTGTCGATGATGCGGAGCTTGTTCGCCCGGATCGAATTCCCGGTCTCGGTGAGGTCCACGATGGCGTCGACCAAATCCGGCACCTTGACCTCCGTCGCACCCCAGGAGAACTCCACGTCCACCTTGACGCCCTTCTGTGCAAAATAGCGGCGGACGGTGCCGACCAGCTCGGTCGCCACCCGCTTGCCGGCCAGCTGCTCAGGTTTCTTGATTGGCGAACTCTCCGGGACGCAGAGCACCCAGCTTGATTTCTTGTTGGAACCGCGGCTGTAGATCAGGTCGCAGACCTCGACGACGTCGGACTCGTTTTCGAGCACCCAGTCATGGCCGCACAGCCCGCAATCGAAGAAGCCGTGCTCGACATAACGGCTGACCTCCTGGCCGCGGACAAAGCGGCCGTCCAGCTCCGCGTCGTTGATCGACGGCTTGTAAGAGCGCGAACTGGTGGAAATTTTCCACCCCGCCTTGGCAAACAGGCTGATGGTGGATTCCTCGAGGCTGCCTTTCGGCAGGCCCAGCATCAAGAGTGGCTTCGGGTCGGACACGCGGCCAAAGGACACTTCGGCATTTGAAGCTTCAAGTAAATTCGCGGCCCGGGGGGCCCGGACCACTCCTATTGACAACTACCGACTCGAATCTACAAACCAGTGTAGTCCCGTAATTCCTTGACGATGCGCGCAGAACCCAAACCCCTCGTAGTGGTGGTCGAAGACGAGCCCGAGCTCGCCAAATTGATCGCCATCCATCTTGAACGCGCCGGCATGGAGACCCAGGTCTGCAACCGGGCCGACCACGCGCTGAAATTCCTCCAGAAGAATTTTGCGAACCTGCTCCTGCTCGACATCTCGCTGCCCGACCAGTCCGGCTTCTCGCTGCTCGAGGCCCTCAAGGCCGCCGACATTTCCGTCCCGGCCATTTTCCTGACCGGCAACGTGGACGAGGCCAACAAGGTCAAGGGCCTCAACATGGGCGGCGATGATTACATCACCAAGCCCTTCAGCTACGCCGAGTTGGTGGAGCGCATCCACGCCGTCCTGCGCCGCACCGAGTCCAACCACGACCTCAACGTCACCAAGAACGTGAAGCTGAGCGACGACCCCTTCGACTTCTGCGGCGCCCAGATCAATCCCGTCCGCCTCGAGATTTCATTCCCGGGCAAACCCGTGCAAAAGCTCGGACGCAAGGAACTCGGCATCCTCTCCTACCTCAACGCCCACCAGGGCGCCGTCATCACGCGCCAGGCGCTCATCCACTCGGTCTGGGGTATCCACGCCGACGTGAAGAGCCGCTCCCTCGACCAGTACATCGTCAAGGTGCGCGAACTCTACAGTGCGCATGGCCTGACGCTCGGCGACTTCCGCACGGTGCACGGCATCGGTTATATCTTCGACCCGAACGGAGTGTCGCAGGAAGGCCGGTAATCGCAGTGCGGCTCCTTCGGGACCGAAATCCCGCACCCCCGCCCGCTTCTGCGGGTGGTTACGAGGCGAGATCGCAGACTTCGACGACGCGCGTCAGCGCATCGGCCAGGTGGTCCCGGCGCTGCGGTCCGCCAATCGGCTTCACGGCCTGAACCCGGGCGATCCACGTGGTAAGCAGTTCCGTGCTGTACGCCTGCATCACGATCTCGATCGCCTTCTCGTTTCCGACTTTGGCGGTAATGGCCTGCATCATTTGTTTGTTATCCATGGCGATGGGTGTGCCTGTTTGCCGGGGTTTCCGGGTTCATTTGCAAGAGTGGGCTGAAGCTAATTCGGGCGCCGGGCCGGGACTATCCGGCGCTCAAAACAGCTCCCGTTGCTCATAGCGGGCCCGCGCCTCGGCCAGCGCCGACTTCATCTCCATCTCCTCGAGCAACCGGAAGAGTTCACCCGCGCGCACCGCCGTCGGCTCGGCCGCCACCGTGGGCAGGGCGAGGTTGAGCGTCGTGAGCCTCCGGTTCAGCCGCAGCCGTTCCGCCTCGGCCGCAACCGCCGCCTGGAACCGGTCCGGCTTCAATTCGCCCGCATGGGCGATGACGCCCTCGAGGTCGCCAAATTCCGCCAGCCACTTCGACGCCGTCTTCGGCCCCACCCCGTTGATCCCGGGGATGTTGTCCGAGGTGTCGCCCACGAGCGCGAGATAGTCGGCGATGCCGGAGGGCGGTACACCGAACTTTTCCTTCACGCCCGCTGCATCGAGGAGGCGCCAGCCCAGCTTCGGGTTCGCCGTGGGTGGCGGGAGCAGGATCTTGATCCGCTCGTTCACGACCTGGGCAAAATCCTTGTCCGCGCTCACGATGATCACGTCGTGGCCGGCCTGCGCCAGCACCACGGCCTGCGACGCCAGCAGGTCATCGGACTCCACGCCGTCCTGTTCGATGCCCACGAGGCCCATCGCGCGCGTGAACGCCTTGATCGGGTCAATCTGCTTCTGCAGCGCCTCGGGCATTTCCGCGCGCTGCGCCTTGTATTCGGCATGCAGCGCGAGCCGCTCGTCCGATCCGCCCAGGTCGAAAAACACCAGCGTGGCCGCCGGCTGCTCCTGGTCGGAGAGCCGCCAGAGCGACTTAACCCAGCCATGCAGCGCCCCGGTGGGAAATCCATCCGTGCGGGTAAGCTCGGGCACCGCATAAAAGCAGCGGTACGCCAGGTTGAATCCGTCAATGAGCAGCCATTTCGCCATGCCGGAGCAGAGCCAACCCCGCGGCGCGGGTCAAGGGGTGGCCGGCACCGGCAGCCCGGGCCGCTTCCGCGGGGCCCCGCCCGGGTTCACCAGCCGGGCAGTGACAAAGATCATCAGGTTGCGCTTCTGGAAACTCTGGCCGGTGGAGCGGAACAGCCGGCCGAGCAACGGCAGGTCGCCCAGGATCGGCACCTTGTCGTGGACCTTTTTGACTTCCTCGCGCGTCAACCCGCCCATCACCAGCGTGGCGCCATCCCAGATCGTGACCTTCGTCGCGATGTCGCGCACCGAAAAGATCGGCTGATAAAAACCCGAGGGCACCGTGACTGTCGTCCCACCCGAGATCGCGATGCTCGGTCCGCCAAATTCCACGAAACCGTCAAATTCCGTGACCTTGGGATTCAGATCGAGGCTGATGCTGTAGTTGTCCTCCTCGACCGTCGGCGTGACCCGCAGTTCAACCCCGACATTCCGCGACGTGAATTCCTGCGGCGTGCCCGCCGTGATCGCGACGCCCGCCGAGCCGCCGCCGTTCGCACTGCCGGTGCCCACCTGGCTCTGGGTCTGGCCGTAGCTCTGCGGGTAGCGCATCTCCTGCGCCACCGTGATCGTCGCCGGGTTGCCGGAAAGCACCGTGACCTTCGGCGCGCTCAACAGATCCGTCCCCTGCTTCTGCGACAGCGCCCGCACGACCGCCGCCACATCGAACTCACCGATCACCCCCGCCACGCTGGCAAGCGGACCCGCGGACACCGCCAAGTCGGCGACGCCGGGGATTTGCGGGGCATTGTTCAGGATGGGCAGATTCAGGCCGGGTGAAACGGTGGTGCCGCCGTCCGGCGCCACGATGATGCCCTCCGGCCGGATAATGCTGCCCTGCTGACTCGATGACCGGTTGGCAAACGCCCCCGCGAGGGTGCGGTTACCACTGCCATAAACCGCCCGGACCCCGGCGTTGGCCTGGCTGGCCTTGGTCGTCAGGTTCCAATTCAGGCCCAACTCCTCCAGCGCGCCGTCCTGCACTTCCATGAACTTCGCCTCAATCTCCACCTGTCGCACATCGTTGTACCGCATCAGGATATTGCGGATGCGTTCCAGATTGCGCGGTGTCTGCGTCACGACGATCGCCGTGCCGTCGTAGGCCAGGCTCGCCCCCGGCACCGTCTCAAAACCCACGCCTGCCTGCTGGAGAAATGACTTCATCGCCGATGCCTCCCGGCTGCGGGCCACGGGGCCGGACGCCGACTCTTCCTCGGCCGGCACCGATCTCGCCACCAGGTGTTTTCCGGGCGCACCGCCGGCTCCCGCCGGGTGATCACTGATGCCGGCCATCCGCAGCACCGTGGCCCGGGTTACCGGAAAAAAGGCGGTTTCCAGGGACGACGATTCCCCGCCGGGACGCACCACCACCGCATCGGCCTGCACTTCATATTGGTAGCCGATGGCCTCCGTTGCAAAATCCAGCACCCGCCGGAGCGCGGCATGGCGGAGCGTGAGCGTGACCGCCGGCGCGCGGTTCTCCGGATCGAGCAGCACGATATTCACGCCCTTGGGCTGCACCCCCGTCCGGTCAAATTCCTCCGCGGCGGCGCTGAGCGCCACCACCACCTGACTGATGGGCACGCGGGTAAAACTCACCTCGGGCAGCACGATGTCATTCAGTTTTCCCGCCAGCGGGGAAGCCACTGCCGGCTTGGCCTGATCACCAGCGGGAGACGGAGTGAGCACCGGGCGCTGCCAGCTTCGCGCCACTTCCGCCATGAGCTGCGTCCGGGTTTGTTCGCGGTCCGAGGCCCGTTTCTTTGTTTGGTCCTGCTCAATCCGGGACAGAAACCCCCTGGCTTCCGCGCAGGCCGGATCGCGGGCGATTGCTTCGTGGAACGTCTGCTCCGCGGCCGCCGGATCCCCGGCGAGATACTGGCTGCGCCCCTGGCGGATGAGTTGCGTCACGCCATCCGTTCCGACCGGAGTCACCGGATCCGCGGCCTTGGCCACGGGCATCGCCGCCAGCCACAACGCCACCGCTAATGCAGTCAGGCTTCTCATCGGCGTAAGGGGAAAATGGCTCATGATCGGCAGTCAGTTGGCGGGGTTGGCTGACGGTGACTCCGGTGACAATCGCGGGGTCAGGCGCACGCGGATCGGTTGCTTCGTGGTGGGTGTAACCTGCGTAAGCTCTGCCAGCGGCGGGTCCAGTTGCAGGCGGTCCACGATGTAGGTCTGGTCCAGACTCCGGAACTCATCGCCCCGGTGCAGGGCGAAGTGAGTTTCGTCCTCATCTTCCGTTTCGGCCAGGATCGCCCGCAGCTCGCCCGTGTAACCGCGTTCCCCATGCGTCAGCGTGGTTTTTACCCCGGTGTGCTCATCCCGCACCACCGCCGTGGCGACCCGCTGAAACACAATCGAGCCATCCCCTGCCTTCACGGGGCGAAGCTCCACGGAAAATTCCAGGATCGCCATTCCCAGTCCGGGCACCGCCCGCCCGGCACCGGCCAAAAAGACCTCGTTGGTCTGCAGGTTTTCAAACGTGCCGAGATAACTCCCTTCGCCGCCGACATAACCGAGCAACTGAAGTCCGCAGGGTTCGCGCAGCACGGCAACCATCTCGAGTCCAGGACCCGGCGGCCGGTCCTTCGATCCGGCTGGGTTCGGTGGCGGTGTGACCGCGAAGCGACGGCTTCCTTCATCATAGGAAATCTCCGGTGGCGTGAACACATCATAGGCCCACTCGGGCCCCCGGGATTGCGTGCCGGGCGGCATCCATTGTAACGGCCCGGTTGCCGGCTCCTCGATGGCACTTGCTACATAACCAGCGGGCTGTCTCGGGCCGACGGTATTTGCCCGCGTCGATCGCGCATGGTGCAGTCCGGGCCACCCGAAAACAGCCATCGAGGCCAACGCCACAGCGAGCGCGGCGCCCAGTAATATCTGCTCCAGATTGGGCCGGCTCATGGTTAGAATTTCTCCGCCGGCTGTACCGGGATCCGAATGAACTCAACCGTCACGGTGAACCGCGACCAGGGTGACGCGACCAGTGGCACGGCACCCGCCCCCACGGGACGGATACTCTCCCGCGGCCGATCCGGGGCAGCGACTTCCACCGCCCGCACCAACACCGGCGGCTCCATTTCGCCCAGGCGGTTGAGCAACGTCCGCAGAGTTTCTGTCCGCCCCGTGAATGTCAGTCGGAACGCCGCGGTCTCGACGACGCCGGACACTCGCCACGATATTCTCGGATCGATCGCAAAAAAATCCTCCCCGGCCACTCCGGGCGCCCGTGCCGCCAGCGTTTGCTCCGGATTGAATTTCCGGGCCTCGCCGGGCCTTTCCCCTGGTAGCTCCCGCTGGCAGGAAATGATCTCGTGCGGCTGCGCTGCCAGCAGGGCCTCGAGCAGGGCTTCCATCCTCCTGCGCTCGCCCAAGACCGCCGCGATCTGCCCCGCTTCCGGAGCCTCGTGGGCATAGCGGGAAAATCCGAATCGCTCATCCGTCCGCAACTTCACGCCGGCTTGAAGCGCCCGCGCCCGCATCGCCTCAACGAATTCCGCATGTTCGAAAAACGCCTCCGCCCGGTGGGCCGTCGCCGGCGGTTCGTGCGACGGGTCCGCCCCGGCCGCCGGCTTCAAAGCCGTCTTGAGTTCCGCCAGCTTCCGGTTCGTGCGCACCCGGTCAGCCTCGATTAGACCGGTGTTTTCCGCGGTGGGCGCCGGCTGGAGCGCCGCCAGGGCCCGCAGTTCGCGACTCGCCTTTTCGCGCTGTCGGCGGGCTTGGCGCGCTGCCACCCAGCGTTCGCCGAGCAGGCCCGACTCACCGATCACGAGCAGTCCCAGTCCCAGCATCGCGAGGGCAAACGCCCGGTTGGTCCGCACCCAGTTCATCGTTCGCCGCGTCAGAGCGGATGCTGCGGGTTGACGGCCAGTGTGACATCGAAGCGCAGCAGGCCCGGCTGGGCATTGTCGAAGCGCTCGTGCTCCACGGCCGCGATGAACGGCGATCCGGCGAAACCGGCCAGCAGCTGCTTCACCCGGGCGTACGATTCCGGACTGACTTTCGCCACCGGGTTTCGCACATCGAGCAGCCGGCCGCTCAACCTCAACCGCCAGGACGTTGCTGACTCGGCCGGGTCAGGCGGGCCACCTGCCCGGGCGGTCGGCGACGTCGGCACGATCAAGAGTTGGTCCAGCCATACATCCTCGATTTTTCCGAGCCGGTCCTGCAGATCGGCCAGAAACCGGATCCAATTCGTCCTCGCCGCGATCACCGCCTGGAATGCGGTAGTTTCTTTCCGCGCCGCGGCGAGTCGCTCCAGGTTGCGCGCATTGCGCTCCGCGTTCACCCGCATCGGGGCCAGCTGGGACCTCAGTTCCTGCACGCGGCCCGTTTCCAACTTGGCCAGCCGGTGAAAATGCCAGAGTGGCGGCAGCAGTGCGAGGGCCAGCAGCATCGCCGCGCCGAGCAGCCGTGGCTGCCGCCGTCGAACTTCGCGGGCAGCCCGGACCGCCAGCGGTAGCAGGCCGCATTCCGCACCCGTTTCCATCCCCGGGGACACCGCAAGTCCGATGAGGTTGGCCAGCACAGGCGCAGCCGATGCCGCCCCAGCCGCGCGGGCGCTGGCTGATAGCTCGACGTTGCGGAACGGGTCGTAGGGCTCCACCGGCAGGGCGAATTTCTCCGCGAGCGCCGTCCCCAGCCCCGGGATCAGCGAACCCCCGCCCGTCAGGTAGATGGCCGCCGGTTTCGCGGCACCAGTCCGGAGGCTGAAATTGCCGGTCGTCCGCAGGATCTCCAGCTGCAGCCGGCCGAGAAAATCGTCCCTCGCGCGCTGCACGGCAGCTCGGGCGGCCGAATTATCCGCGAGGTCCGGCGGGGCTGCAAATACGTGGAGTTTCAGCACCTCCGCCCGGTTAAAATCGAGCAGCAGCTCCTCCGCCACGGCCGTCGTCAGGGCGTTCCCCGCCAGGGAAAACGTGCGGGCGAAAAAGCGTCCTCCCGGCCCTACCAGCACCAGGTTCGTGGACCGCGCGCCAATATCCACCACCAGCACCGGCCCGGTAACCTCCGGATAATTGAAACGAAACGCCCGGTACAGCGCGCAACACGAGGACACCGCCCGTTTCACCGGAAAACCCGCGGTTTCCGCCGCCGCGCAGAGGTTTTCCATCACGTCGCGTTTCACCGCCGTGAGCATGAGCTCAAGCTCCCGTTCGTCGCCCGTCACGACGAGATGATCCCACGCCACCGCCTCGAGCGGATACGGAATCGCCTGCGCCGCCTCGAACTGGATGACCTCGCGGCGTTTCGCGGGCGGCACCGCCGGCGTCCGAACGAACTTCGTCAGCGTCAGATGTCCCGGCACCGCCAGTGCCACCGGCCCGCGCAATTTCCTTCGGCCGGCCACTGCCGCCAGTGCCTTGGTCGTGCCCTCCATCCAAGCCGGCTCCAGTGACGGTTCAGAACTCCTCGTCTCCAACGCGAACTCCTCGAGCACCAGTTTACCTGCAGTGCTGGAGCTGAAAACCGCGCCGGCAACATGGCCGGCACCGGCATCCACGACAAATTGGCGGGAAGAAAACATCACGGGCTCTCGGGGAAATAGGTGCAGTGCGCGGGCAAGAAACTCACCCGGTCCGTCCCGACCGGACCAATCCGGCTACGTTACATTTCTGTAAGGCACACCTCGCCTCACCCTGCCCGGCGGGCGGCGCGGCCCGTCCGGAAAAAGCGTTGTCCCACTCCCACCGCGCTACACGCTCGCCCTGCTCCATGCCCCGTGCCCGGACCCCGCATGCCACCTACCCTTTCCCACAAACTCGCCGTCCTCGTTTTCCTCGAAAACGCCGCGGGCGAGCACCTGCTCCTGCTTCGCGCCAAACCGCCGAATCTCGGGGTGTGGAGTCCCATTGGCGGCAAACTCGAGACGTCCGTCGGCGAGTCCCCCTTCGAATGCGCCGTGCGCGAGACCCGCGAGGAGACCGGTCACGCCATCACTACCGCCGACTTGCACCTCTTTGCCATGATTGCCGAGCAGGCCTACGAGGGCGAATCCCACTGGCTGATGTTCCTGTTCCGCTGCAAACGACCCATCGCCGCCCTCCCGCCCGACATGGCTGAAGGCAGGTTCGGCTTCTTTTCGCGCGACGCCGTCCGTTCCCTCGCCATCCCCGAAACCGACCGCAACGCGCTTTGGCCCATTTATGACCAATATCGGGACAAATTTGTGGCCCTGCGGGCGGATTGCGCGCCGGGCAAACCCGTGCAGGTTGCCATCGAGGAAATCATCCCCCGCTGAAGCCGGACTAAACACTTGATTTCTAGGGCGGCCGACAAAGACTTTTCGTTTAACCCATCTGATGCCCTCTCCTGTGAACAAGAAACCCAGTGCCACTGCCGACGCCAAAGCCGCGGATAGCGCCCAAAGCGCCAGCCCCGCCCTCAGCGCGCCCATCAACCAGCAGCTGACCAAGGCCGACAAGATCGCGTTGTTCACCACGATGATGCGCATCCGCCGCTTCGAGGAACGCTCCCTCCGCGCCTACCAGGCCAAGAAGATCGGCGGCTTTCTCCATCTCTACATCGGCCAGGAAGCCGTCGCCGTCGGCTGCTGCTCGCTGATGGGCAAGAACGACCACGTCATCACCGCCTACCGCGACCATGGCCATGCCATCGCCGTCGGCATGGGCCTCAACGAGCAGATGGCCGAGCTCTACGGCAAGGCCACCGGCTGTTCCAAGGGCAAGGGCGGCTCGATGCACTTCTTCGCCCCCGACCGCAATTATTGGGGCGGCCACGGTATCGTCGGCGGCCAGATCCCCCTCGGCACCGGCCTCGCCTACGCCCTGAAGTACAAGGGCCTCAAGGGCGCCGCCATGGCGTTCATGGGCGACGGCGCCGTCAACCAGGGCGCCGTGCATGAGGCCTACAATCTCGCGTCCCTCTGGCAGCTGCCCGTCATCTTCGTCATCGAGAACAACGGCTACTCCATGGGCACCAGCCAGGAGCGCTCCTCCGCCGGCGACCTCGGCAAACGTGCCGCGGGCTACGACATGGCCTGGGCCAGCTGCGACGGACACGACATTTACGACGTCCGCGCCACGATGGACAAGTTCCTGCAACTCGCCCGCGAGGAGTCCAAACCCGCCGTCGTCGAGATCCGCACCTACCGTTACCGCGGCCACTCCGTCGCCGACCCGGACAACACCTACCGCCCGAAGGCCGAGATTGAGGAATACCGCAAAACCAAGGACCCGATCCAGGTCTTCCAGCAGGCGCTGGTCACCGAGGGCGTCCTGACCGACGCGCTCATCGAGTCGATCGACCAGTCCGCCCGCGCCGAGGCCGAGGCCGCCGCGGAATTCGCCGAGGCCAGCCCGTTCCCGACCCCCGACGACATCCAGAAGGATGTTTACTGGGAGGCCGACCATCCCTCCGAGCGCAAATCCCAAGGCCGCCTGTTCTTCGATTGATCGGTCCGACCAATCGAAAACCGCCCACCGCCAATCGAAAATTTCCCATGCCTCTGATCACTTACCGCGAAGCCATCCGCCACGCCCTTGCCGAGGAGCTGGAGCGGGACAAGAACGTCGTCGTCCTGGGCGAAGAGGTCGCCCAGTTCCACGGCGCCTACAAGGTCACCGAGGGCCTGCTCGAGAAGTTCGGCCCCAAGCGCATCGTGGACACGCCCATTTCCGAGGCCGGTTTCATCGGCATGGGTGTCGGCGCCTCGATGCTCGGCATCCGTCCCGTGATGGAGCTGATGTTCTGGAGTTTCTACTCCGTCGCCTTTGACCAGATCCTCAACAACGCCGCCAACGTCCGCTACATGTCCGGCGGCCTGATTAACTGCCCGATCGTCATCCGCGGTCCCGCCAACGGCGGCACCAACGTCGGCGCCACCCATTCCCACACCCCGGAAAACGTCCTCGCCAACCACCCGGGCGTGAAAGTCGTCGTGCCGTCCACGCCGTACGACGCCAAGGGCCTGCTCAAGTCCGCCATCCGCGACAACGACCCCGTTTTCTTCCTCGAAAACACCATCCTCTATGGCGACAAGGGCGAAGTCCCCACCGACGAATACCTGATCCCGCTCGGCCTGGCCGACGTGAAGCGCGAAGGCACCGATCTCACCATCGTCACCTACGGCCGCTGCGTGCTGCACTCGCTCGCCGCCGCCGAGCAGCTGCAGAAGGAGCATAACATCTCCGTCGAGGTCGTGGACCTGCGCTCCATCCGCCCGCTGGACATCGACACCGTCCTCGCCTCGGTCGCGAAGACCCACCGCGTCCTCATCGTCGAGGAGCAGAAGCCCTTCAGCAGCGTCGGCTCCCAGCTCGCGTTCATGATCCAGAAGGAATCCTTCGACGAACTCGACGGCCCGATCCACCGTTTGACCACGGTCGACGCCCCCGCCATCTACAGCCCGCCGGTCGAAATCGAGCAGCTCCCCAACCCCCAGCGCGTCATCAAGGCCGCCCTCGAAGCCCTGGCATAGTTTTCGGTCCGGACTTCATCCTTCTTCCCTCTTCCTTCTCACTTTCACCACCATGGCCCAAATCATCGATATGCCCAAACTCAGCGACACCATGACGGTGGGCACGCTGGTCAAATGGCTGAAAAACGAAGGCGATGTCGTCAAATCCGGTGACATGCTCGCCGAGGTCGAGACCGACAAGGCCACGATGGAACTCGAGTCCTTCTTCGACGGCACCCTGCTCAAGCAGTTCGTTCCCGCCGGCGGCCAGGTTGAAATCGGCGCCCCGCTCGCCGCCATCGGCAAGCCCGGTGAAAAAGTCGACGCCCCCGCAGGCAAGCCGGCGGCCGCTGCCCCTGCGGCTAAGCCTGCAGCCCCGGCCTCCGCCCCCGCGCCCGCCGCCGTCACCGCTCCCACCCCGGCCCCCGTCGCCGCGCCTGCGGCCATCGCCCCGAGCCCCTCACCTCTCGCACCCGCCACCGTGGGCCGCGTCCGCATCTCCCCCCTGGCCCGCAAACTCGCCGAGGAAAAGGGTCTCGACTACTCGCGCGTCAAGGGCAGCGGCCCCCACGGCCGCATCGTCCGTGAGGATATCCTCGCCGCCGCAAAAAACCCGCCGGCACCCGCCTCCGCCCCCGCCGCGGCCGCCCCCAAATCCGCCGCACCCAAGGCCGACACCTGGCCGTGGCGCTCGGTCATGGACAAGTCCCCCGTGCAGGCCGACTCCGTCGCCCCGCTCTCCAACATGCGCGCCACCATCGCGCGCCGCCTGGTCGAGTCGAAGACCACCATTCCCCATTTCTACCTCGAGATCGAGGTCGACACCGCGCCGCTCAGCACATTGCGCAACAACCTCAACGCCGGCCTGACCAAGGACGGCGTCCGCCTGTCGGTAAACGACTTCGTCCTCAAGGCCTGCGCCGCCGCCCTGCGCGCCGTCCCCGCGGTCAACAGCTCGTGGGACGCCACCGGCATCAAGTACCACAGCGCCGCCCACGTGTCGTTCGCCGTGGCCATCGATGACGGCCTGATCACGCCGGTGATCAAGGACACCGACAAGAAGACCGTTTTCCAGATCAGCGCCGAGGCCAAGGATCTCGGCAAGCGGGCCAAGGACAAGAAGCTCGCCCCCGCGGAGTTCACCGGCGGCACGTTCTGTGTCTCCAATCTCGGCATGATGGGCATCACGCGTTTCTCTGCCATCATCAACCCGCCTAACTCCGCCATCCTCGCCGTCGGCACGTCGGTGAAGGTTCCCGTGGTGAAGGACGGCGCGATCGTGATCGGCGAGCGCCTCGCCCTCACCCTCTCTTGCGACCACCGCGTGGTGGACGGCGCCCTCGGCGCCAAGTTCCTCAACGCCCTTCGCGACCACCTCGAGAACCCGGCGCTGCTGCTGCTTTAGGCTGGGCTTAGCTCCGGCCTACCCGCCGTACGCCTGGCGAAATTCCGCCAGATCCAGCGTGCGCCCCGTCCGCCGGGACTCCTCGGCGGCGAAGCCCATCACGTGGCTCTCGACGGATTTCTGGAGCGACGACTCCATGTCCTCCGGCCGCGGCTTGCTCATCTCGGCATGCAGCGCCCGGATCAGCCCCGCATCGCCGCCGCCGTGCCCGCCGTCCTTCTCGAGGTCGATGGTGATGCGCTCCAGCTTCCGGGTCGCAAATACCTCCACCACCAGGTCGCAGCCCGCCGTCTTTTTCACGCGCTCGCCCGAAAGCAGCCGGCCCTTCGTGCCAAAGATCGCCAGGTCCCGGCCCTCGCTGAAGGCCGTCATCGTGAACGTGCACGTCGCCCCGCTGGCAAAATTCAGGTTCACCGTCTGGTGGTCCACCGCGGTGTTGTCGCAGTGATAGACGCAGCGGCCCCATGGGCTCGTCCGCAGCCAGTCGGTGATCTCGGCATCGGTCGCGGTCTTCGCCCGGTCGTAAATCACATCGAGCCAGCGCTTCTGGTCGCCGAGGTACCGGTGGGCATTGTAGAGACAAGTGTCACCCACCGGGCAGCCGTCGGTGCAGCGCTGCGGCGCCCCGGCCGGCGCCTTTTCCGCGCGGAAATGCTGGATGCCGCCAAAGCTCCCCAGCGCCGTGCAGGGCGAGTCGATCAGCCAGGACAGGATGTCCATGTCGTGGCAGGACTTCGCGATGATCATCGGCGTGGACTTTTCCATAACGCTCCAGTGCCCACGGACGAAGGAATGACTTTGGTGCCACGGCTCCACGCCTTCCGTCGCCTCGACCGACACGATCTCGCCGAGCACGCCGCTCGCGATGATCGCCTTCACCTTCCGGTAAAACGGCGTGTAGCGCAGCACATGGCAGACCGTCACCCGCCGGCCGAGGTCGCGCGCGAGTTTCTCCAGCGCCAGCACGTCGCGCAGGTTCGTCGAGATCGGCTTCTCCAGCAGCAGGTCGTAGCCCTTCCGCAGCGCCGCCGACGCGTGCCCGAAGTGAAACGCATCCTGCGTCGCGATGATCATCAGGTCGGCCAGCTTCGGCTCGGCCAGGATCGCCACGTCGTCATGGAATTCGCGGAAAGCCGGGTTCTGCGACAGCGCCCGGGCCTTGGCCAGGCGCGCCGGGCTGTGGTCCGCCGCCGCCACGATCTCGTACAACTCCGGCTGCTTGGCCGCCAATTCGAAGTAGATGAAGGTGCGGCTGCCGCAACCGATCGCGGCAAGCTTGAGGCGTTGGGGTGTCATGGAGGAAATGGTCCGGACGAGGCACCGCTCCCGGTCAGCTCTCCGCCCGCATGCGCGCATCGGCCTCGATCAGCTTGATCAGCCCGTCGAGCGTCGTCCGCGTCTTCGCCTTGACCGCCGGCAGCTCCGTCGCACTGCCCACCTTTTCATTGGCGAAGAGGTAAAATTTCATCTTCGGCTCCGTGCCGCTGCCGCGCGCGGCGAACTTGTAGCCGTTGGACAGGGTCACGAAATAGAGATCCTGCGCGGGAATGGTCTCGCCGTCCGCATCCACGATCTTTTCGCGGCCGTAGTCCTGGAACTTCGCCACCTGCACGTCGCCAAACGCCTTGGGCGGGTTCGCCCGGTAGGTCTCGATGATGCGCTTGATCTTGGCCGAGCCGCTCGCGCCCTCGTAGTAGAGGTTGATCACGCCCTCGAGATAGAAGCCGTAACGCAGGAAGATCTCGTCGAGGTACTCCGGCACCGTCAGCCCGCGGCCTTTCACCCAAGCGCACAGCTCCGCGAACATGAGGCAGGCGGAATTGCCGTCCTTGTCCCGCAGGTAGTCGTTGGGCAGGTAGCCGTAGCTCTCCTCGGTCCCGAACACGTAGAACGTGCTGTGCTGCTGCAGCAGCCTCGCCCGCTCGGCGAAAGGCGTGGCCTCGTAGTCAAACCCCGCCGGCATCGCGGCGCGGAGTTTCTGCTCATAACGCGCCAGCTTGGCCGCGATCCACTTGAAGCCGGTGAGCGTCTCGATGACCTTCACGCCGTGCCCGCGGCCGATGGCGGCCTGCAGCTGCGTGGTGACAACCGTGTTGATGATGCAGGCGTTGGGCGTCCCCGCCGCCGGAATCCATCCGAGCTCCTTGTACTTCATCAGCCGGTACTCGGCGAGCAGCGAGCCGATCTGGTTGCCCGTGATCAGTTCCATTTTTCCCCCGCGGTTGCGCACGGCGCAGCCCATGCGGTCGGCGTCCGGATCGGTCGCGAGGACCACGTCGCTGCCGTTCTGCTCGGCGAGCCTGATCGCCATCGCCAGGGCCTCGGGATTCTCCGGGTTGGGCGATTTCACCGTCGGGAACCGGGCATCAAAGTCCAGCTGCTCCGGGACCGCCTCCACCTCGCACCCCGCGTGCAACAGCAGTGGCAGCGAGTGCACCGCACCCGTGCCGTGGATGTTCGTGTAGACGACCTTCAGTTTCGTCTTCCGCAGCACGCCGGGATCCAGCGCCGCCGTCGCCGCCACGGCCAGGTAGGCGTCGTCCGCCGCGCGGCCGAGCGTGGTGACCTTGGCAATGTCCGGGGTGAGAAACGCGCCGAGTTCGCCGAGCGCCACCGCGTTCACCTCGGCCACGATCCCGGTGTCATGCGGCGGGATCACCTGCGCGCCATCCTCGAAGTACGCCTTGAAGCCGTTGTCGTGCGGCGGATTGTGGCTCGCCGTGATCACGATGCCGGCGTGCGCCTTGAGCCAGCGCACGCTGAAGCTGAGCTGCGGGGTCGGCCGCGGGCCGTCGAAAATAAACGCCTCGCCGCCGAGCCGGATCCAGGTCGAGGCGGCGAGTTCGCAGAACGGACGCGAGAAATGCCGGACGTCGTGGGCGATGACCAATTTCGGGCGGGCGGCCTCCGGCCGGGTCCCGAGGTATTTCTTGGTATAGCGAAACAGCCCGACCACCGCGCGGATGAGCGTGAAGTCGTTCAGCATGTTGCTGCCGATCGCCGCGTGCTCCGGCGTGCCGATCGGGCTGAGCCGGCCCGTCTCGGCCGCCGCCGGGACCACCCCGATGGTCCGCCCGCGCATGCCGCCGGTGCCGAACTCGAGGAACCTGTAAAACCGGTCATTCAACTCCGACCACGCCGCCTTCGCCACCAGTTCGTCAATGCTCGCCCCGGCCCAGGCCGGCAGGTTCGCACCGAGAAAGGCGCCCAGGTTCTCCACGGCGCCCGGCATCAGTTGTTTCGCCACACCGGCGGCTTTGATTTTTTCGAGCGTCGTCATCGGGTCAGACGAGATAAAGACCGTCCGAGACCGCCGGCCGGGGCGAGCGTTTTTTCCACGCCTCGGCGAAAGAATCCTCGTCGTAACCAAACAACGGCGAGACCTCGAGCGTCGCGCTGGGCAGGCCAGTCGCATCGGTTTCCACCGCCGCGCCACCCGCCTGCAGCCAGCGGACAAACTGCCGGATTTGGTCATCCCGGCAGGTCTGGGGCGAGTCCACACCCTCGGCGTTCTTCACCGGGGAAAAGTCATCCGCCCGCCGGGTTTCGATCACCAGCGGATTCTTCGCAAACGGCAGCGCGTCGAAGACAAACAGCTCGAATTTCACGCCATTCGCCGCCGCTGGTTTCACCGGCTGGCCCGCGGCATCCACGGTTGGGATTTTCTTGTCCGCGCGGTGAAACGGCAGCGCCATCCCCTCGCCCCGCGCGACATGCCGGATGAACTCCCGGTCGAGCACGTGAATCGCGATGCTGCCCGCCAGGTAGCGCAGCCGGCCGCCGGCGTCGGTCTCGCGCTGCAGCGCCATCGGCAGATCGGAGTACTCCACGACGACGAGCCGGCCGCCCTGCACGCAGAAATGGCCGAGCTTTTCCTCGGGATAGGCCTTGGGGACCATCTTGCTCGACATCTGGGAGCCGCGCTGGAGGTGCCACCCGATGAAAGCCGGGTCCACGCAGCGCACGAGGGGGTTGTCCACTTGGAAGTAACTCAGCGTGTCGATGCCCTCGCGCGCCATCAGGTCGAGCGCCCCGCTGCGCTCCAGCGCGCGCAGCGAGCCGCCATGGCCGTCCGGGGAAAGCGCGAGCGTGCCCGGGGTCTCGAGCAGGATCCTGCCCGCAAAATCCACCGCCGGCATCCGGCCCTGCCGGAAAAAATGCACCCGCGCCGGATCGAGGCCGAAGAATTTGTGCTCCGCAAAAAACGCCTCTGTCGCCGCGTGGTTCTGGTGGCTCGTCATGATGAACCAGTGCAGCGGCCGGCCATAACGCACGCCCGCGGCGTGGATTTTCTCCGCAAAGACCTGGAAGAGCGGCTTCCGCTTCAGCGGCGTGACCGGGAACGTGCCCTTGGGCCCATCATAGCCCAGCCGCGTGCCCTGTCCGCCCGCGACGGTGAACACCGCCACGCGGCCCACCCGCAGCGCCGCCTCGCCCGCGGCCTTCGCCTGCGCCCAGGCGGCCGCATCGCCGCCGTGCTCGGGCCGCAGTTCGTACGGCGCCGGTGTCAGCCCGGCCAGATTCACGCCCGCCGTCGCCCCCGGCGCGAGCAGGGTGCGCGTCAGGTGCGCGACCTCCGCGAGGTCGATCTCGGCGGTCTCCGCCAGCAGGTGCGTCTGGGCTGCGGGGGTGAGCCGGTCGAAAAATGCAAAGACCTGCCCCTGCCCGGCGTGGCGGAATTTCTCGATGAGCGGATGGGGAGCCATGCGATGTGCGGTCAGGCGGGGCGGACCGGGGTTCAGTCCTCGAACCGGAAGATAAATTCCCCCGGCTTGGCGTAGTTGAGCCGGCGCCGGATCACCTTTTCCACGTACGCCGGGTCGTTGCGCAGCCGGTCGATGATGATCTCCTGCTCGCGCAGCTTGGCCTCGGCCTCGGCCAGCCGGCGGCGGCTGAGGGTCTCCTGCTGCTTCAACTGGCTGTATTCCGCCCGCGCCTGGAGGAAAAACACCCCCGCGGTCAGTCCCACGCCCAAAAAGAGCACGAAGTAGAAACCGACTATGACGCGGCGCAGGTTCACCATGGAGTTTGTCCAAATGAACGGCGCGACCTCCGGCCCACGCAATGCTTTTTCGGTTACCGTCCCAGAGTTGCCCGCGAAATACGCGAAGGGACGCGAACGCCGATCCGATCCGAACCGTTTCCATCCGCATTCGCGTCCCTTCGCGTCATTCGCGGGCAAAATTCCGGGCTGGGTTTGGCGGGGTTGTTTGAAACTCGTGAAACCCCCGACCCACCCGCGATTTTGGCGTGCGTTTCCCCGGCGTCACCCCCTAGCCTAAGCCCGCATGTATCAGAGCTATTACGGGTTGAAGGAGATGCCGTTCAACATCACCCCCGACCCACGGTTTCTTTACCTCAGCCCCACCCACCAGGAAGCCCTCCAGCACCTCAAGTACGGCGTGCGGGAAAAGAAGGGCTTCATCGTCCTCGTCGGCGAGGTGGGCTGCGGCAAAACCACGCTCTGCCGCTGCTTCCTCAACGAGCTCGACCCGGCGCACTACGACACCGCCCTGATCCTCAATCCGCGGGTGACGGAGACGCAGATGCTCAAGGCCATCCTCACCGACCTCGGTGAAACCAAGCTCGCCCGCAGCCAGGTGGACCTCGTCGCCCAGATGAACCGCGTGCTCCTCGCGCGCATCGAGGCCGGCCGCGACATCGTGCTTATCGTGGACGAGGCGCAGAACCTTTCCTTCGAGGTGCTCGAGCAGATCCGCCTCCTGTCCAACCTCGAGACCGACAAGCAAAAGCTCCTCCAGATCGTCCTCATGGGCCAGCCCGAGCTCAAGGACGTGCTCGCCCGCGAGGAGCTCCGCCAGCTGCGCCAGCGCATCCTCGTCCACTACGAGCTGCACCCGCTCACGTTCACCGACATCCAGCACTACATCCAGCACCGGCTCACGCTCGCCGGCAGCCAGGGCCGTCCGCACTTCACGAAATGGGCGCTCCGCGCCATCCACCGCGGCAGCAAGGGCATTCCCCGCATCGTCAATAATCTCTGCGACAAATCCATCCTGTCCGCGTTCATCCGCGGCTCCGACGAGGTGACCTACTGGGACGTCCGCCGCGCGATCAAGGACATGCGCAACCTCACCCACTCCTGACCCGCCGCGCAATGAGCCTCATCAACGAAGCCCTCAAGAAAGCCCAGCATCAGCGCACCGGCGGCGGGATGGACGCCCCGCCCATGCCCGGCGGCGGTTCCGGTGGCAGTCGCGGTCCCTCGGGCATGCCCACCGGCACACTCGTGCTGCTGATCGCCGGCGCGGCCGTCGTCGTCGTGATCTCCGTCGTGGCCACGGTCTATTTCGTCAACCGGCCTTCGGCCCCGAAAGTGGCCGCCGCCCCCGTCGTCACCGCTCCCGTGTCCGCCCCGGTTGCGCCCCCGACCGCTCCGGTCGCTTCCGCGCCGAGCCCCGTGATCATTGCGCCGGTCATTATCAAGGCCCCCGTTCCGGTGGTGGAAAAACCCGTGACACCGCCGCCGGCCGTGGAACAACCCGCTCCGGCCACTGCCGCGGTCACCACCCCGCCCGCCGCCCCGGTTCCCGTTCCGGCTCCGGCCGCCGAACCCGCCGCCGAGGGCTCACTGGCCGACCGGATCGCCACCTACGTCGACAAGGTCCGCGTCACCGGCATCCGCACCTCGGAAACCGGCAGCAAGGTCCTGATGAACGACAAGGTCTACCGCCTGAACGACCTCGTGGACCGCAAACTCGGGCTGCGCCTGGTGAAAATCGAGGCGGACAGCCTGACCTTCGCGGACGCCACCGGCGCGACCTACGTCAAGAGTTTCTAGGCAACGTCGCGAACGCCCGCGCCATGCTCTCGCACCTCTCGCAGACGCGCACGCGGATTTTCCAACTCGCCGACGGCTGCCTGTTCGCGATCGCCCTGCTGGCCGCCTATTTTCTGCGCGAGGCGTTTTCCCGCTGGTTTCACTGGCCCGCCCTCGAGACCCTCGACGGCTATATCTGGCTGCTGCCGGCCGTCGCTGTGCTCGGGCCGGTGGTACTCGCCGGCCAGGGGTTTTATGAGCCGCCGCGCCCCACCCAGCGGCTGCGCTCGCTCTTCATCGTCCTGCGCAGCTGCATCTTCACCGTCGTCGGGCTGATCCTTTTCCTGTTCATCCTGCGCGAACAGCTCGCGCGCTCGGTCATCATCTTCGTCGGCCTCATCGGCGGCACGCTCGTCTACGTGCGGCACGAACTTACTGCCTGGCTGCAGTCCCGCCATTTCGCCCAGGGCCAGATCCAGCGCCGCGCGCTCTGGGTCGGCCTGCCGGACGAGAACCGCCGGCTGCGCGAGGCCCTGACCCGCGCCGAACGCGCGACCCTGGACGACTCAGGCGAATACAACCCCGCCGCCGCCCCGATCACGGACTTTGTCCGCCAGCTGCACGAGCAGGCCGTCAACGTCGTCATCCTCAACCTCGCCGGCGTCGAGCGCGACCACGCAACCGGCATCCTGCTCGCCTGCGCCCACGAGGGTGTCGAGGTGCTCGTGCGCCCCGGCATTTCCGCCCTGCCGTCACCCCGCGTCACCGTTGACCAGTTTGGCGGCGAAGCGGTCTTTTACTACCGCGCCCAGTCCGCCGCGCTCAGCCACCTCTTCCTCAAGCAGATCTTCGATTACATCGCCGCCGCGCTCCTGCTGGTCGTGCTGTCGCCGCTGCTGCTGCTGATCGCCCTCGCCATCCGCCTCACCTCGCCCGGCCCGGCGATCTACCGCCAGGTCCGCGCCGGGCTCAACGGCCGCTCCTTCCGCATGCTGAAGTTCCGCTCGATGCGGGCGGGCGCCGAGGACCAGCAGGCGGAACTGGCCGCGCAGAACGAAATGCGCGGACCCGTGTTCAAGGTCGCCAACGACCCGCGCGTCACACCGCTCGGCCGCATCCTCCGCCGGCACAGCCTCGACGAGCTCCCGCAACTCTGGAACGTGCTCCGCGGCGAAATGAGCCTGGTCGGGCCGCGCCCGTTGCCGGTCGAAGAGGTGAAACGTTTCGACTCCGACACCCACCGCCGGCGGCTCAGCGTGAAACCCGGCCTCACCGGCCTCTGGCAGGTCAGCGGCCGAAGCGAGATTGCCGATTTTACCGACTGGGTCCGCCTCGACCTTGCCTACATCGACGAGTGGTCGCTCTGGCTCGACTGTAAAATCCTCCTCGCCACCCTCCCCGCCGCGCTCTTCGGCCGCGGGGCGCGGTGAGCCGCTTTATGAAAAACCTCCCCCTTCCCGCCCTGGGCTTGTCCGCCCTCCTCCTGCTCGGAGGCTGCGCCGGCACCCCGCAGACACCGGCCCCGGCCGCTCCGGCGAAGCCGGCTCCGGCCGCCCCCGCGGCCCCCGCCCGGCCGGCGGCATCGCGCATTTACGACGTTACCTTCGACCCGGCGGGCAACGCCCGGGGCGCGGATGGACAGATGGTCACCCGCGAGTGGGTGGTTGCACAGCTGACCACCGGCAAGCTCGACAAGCACACCGTCATCAAGATCACCGTGCCCCAGGAGCCCACCCGCGAGCAGAGCATCGCGGCCTTCGCCCGCGCCAACCAGGTGGTGAAAATCTTCGATCTCTACGGCTTCGAGTCCGTCCTCGTCGCCCTCGCCAAGCCGTAGGCCGGCCTACCGGCTCAGCTTTTTCCTCACCGCAGCCAGGGTCCGGGTGTTGAGGACGTTGTCCTTCGTCAGCCAGCCCTTGCGGGCGGAATTCATGCCCGCCCGCACCTGCTCGAGCCCCGCCGTCTCATGCGCATCGGGGTTGACCGAGCACACCAGCCCGCGTTCGGCGGCCTTGCGCCAGTGCCGCCAGTCCATGTCCAGCCGCCAGGGGCTCGCGTTCAATTCGATCACCACGCCATGCGCGATCGCCGCGTCGATCACCTTGACCGCGTCCACCCGGTAACCCTCGCGCCGCAGCAGCAGCCGGCCGGTCAGGTGGCCCAGCATGGTCGTGCGCGGGTGCTCGATCGCGCAGATGATCCGCGCCGTCATCGTCGCCTCGTCCTGGGTGAAGGCGTTGTGCACCGAGGCCACCACGTAATCGAGTTTCGCCAGGACCGCGTCTTCGTAGTCCAGCCGGCCGTCGGGCAGGATGTCGCATTCCACCCCGGTGAAGACATGGGTCTTGAACTTCTTGGACGCATTCAGCGCGTGAATCTCCGCCACCTGCTTGAGCAGCCGCTCTTCGCTCAGCCCATTCGCCTGGAAACTCGACTTCGAGTGGTCCGCGATGCCGAGGTACTCCCAGCCCAGCGCCTCCGCCGCCGCCGTCATCTCCGCCAGGGTGTTGCGTCCATCCGACGCCGTCGTGTGGTTGTGAAACGCCCCGCGCAAATCCCCGAGCTCGACCAGCCGCGGCAGCTCGCCTTTTTCCGCCGCCTCAATCTCGCCCAGGCCCTCGCGCAGCTCCGGCGGGATGAAATGCAGTCCGAGCGCGGCGAAAAGCTCCGTCTCGTTCTTGATTTTCAGCTTTCCGCCCTTCGCCGACTTCAAGGCCTCCGCCTTTTCCTTGGCCGTGCCCTCGCCCTCGGCGGGGACCAGGCCCCACTCGCTCAGGCTCAGCCCGCGGCCCAGCGCCCGCTGGCGCAGCTGTACGTTGTGGTCCTTCGACCCGGTGAAATGGTGCAGCGCGAACGCAAACTGCTCCTCCGGCACGATGCGCAGGTCCGCCTGCAGGCCGCTTTCAAAGCGCACGCTAGCCTTGGTTTCGCCCGAGGCCGTGACCTCCTTCACGTGCGGCTGGCCGGTGAACCAAGCCACCACCGGCGCCACGTCGCCCGCCGCCACGATGAAATCCAGGTCGCCCACCGTCTCCAGGCCGCGCCGGAGACTGCCCGCCGACTCGGCCTGGCTCACGCCGGGGAGCTGTCGCAGTCCCGCCACGATCGGCGTCGCGATCTCCCACGCGTCCCACCACAGGTGCCGCTTGCCATAGGCCTCGCGGTTCTTGATGCCGGCGAGAATCTTCTCCTGCGTCTTTTCGCCAAACCCGTCCAGTGCCGCCACCGTCCCGTCGTGGCACGCCTTCGTCAGCGCCGCGATGCTGGCGATGCCCAGCTTGTCGTGCAGCGCGCGGATCTTCTTCGGGCCGAGCCCCGGGATCTGCAGCATTTCGGCCAGCCCCGGCTCGATCGACGCCTTCAGCTTCTCGAAAAACTCCAGCTTCCCCGTCGTGTGCAGCTCGGTGATCTTCTGCGAGAGCGCATCGCCGATGCCCTTCACCGTCTTGAGCTGCTCCTCCGCAATCAGCCGCGTGAGTTCCGCATCCTCGATCGCCTCGAGCGCCCGCGCCCCGGCCTGGTAGGCGCGCACCTTGAACGGATTCTCGCCCTTCAGCTCCAGCAGCGTGCCAATCTCCTCCAGCACGTCGGCGATCTCGTTTTTCGTCATGACAGAGCTTTCAGCGGTCAGCGGTCAGCTTTCAGCAAGAAAATGCAGCGACCTCGTTATTGCCGCTAACCATGTGCAGGGCGGATCGCTCGACACTGATCACTGACACCCCTCTGTCTCACTTCCCGGGCAGTTTTCTCCGCCGCACCTTGACCGCATTTTGCACGAGCCGGCGCGATTCGGCGGCGGTCAGATTTTCGCCCAGTTCGACCCCGATCGCCGCCAGCCGGGCAATGCTCGCGTTGAGGGCGGCTAGCTGGCGCTTCAGATCTGCTATGCGGCGTTCACCCATGGGCGGAGCCACACCCCTGAGCGTAACAATAGCGATAAGTATCTCATTATGAATTATATATAAATTACGTAAGTCGGGCATTTTCAGGCCGCTTCCCATGGCCAAGGCGTTCCCGGGCGAGCGGCTTAGGGCTTTGGGGCGGCGTTCGGACCGTCTTTTCTTGCTGACCGCCGGGCACCGTCCGCTGATAGCTCAATCCCTCCCGATGCCCTTCGCCTACCATCGCACGGTCCATTTTCCCGACACCGACGCCGCTGGCGTGGTCTTCTTCGCGAACTATCTCGTCATCTGCCACGAGGCTTACGAGGAGTCGCTTGGCGCCGCCGGGATCGAACTCGCCAAATTTTTCTCCACCACCGGCGTGGTCGTGCCCGTGTCCAAGAGCGAGGCCAACTACCTGCGCCCGCTCGCCTGCGGCGACAAACTCCGCGTCAGCGTGACCCCCACCCTGCTGTCGGAAAATTCCTTCGAGATCCGCTACGAGATCACGCGGCTCGGCAACGGCGACAAACTCGCCGCCCGGGTGCGCACCGAGCATGTCTGCACCTCCCCCGCCAAGCGGGAACGCGCCCCCCTTCCGCCCGCCCTGCTCGCGTGGGTAAAAGCCGGCTGAGGACCGCCGGAGTTGAAAGTGTCAGGTTGAACGTTGAAAGATGCCGGGCAGAAGCCGCGGTACTCTCTGCTTTCAACCTTCAACTTTCACCTGCTGGCGGGCTGCCGCCAGCAACGCCGCCCGGTTCAGCTTACCCTGGGCATTGCGTGACCAGTCGGCGACCGGCAGGTAACGTTTCGGCCGCTTGAAGGCCGACAGCCCCGCCAGAGCCTCCGTCAGTCGCGCTTGATCCGGCTGTTTCTCGCCCGCCGGGTAACAGGCCACCACCGTCTGCCCCCATTCCGGGTCCGGCAGTCCCACCACTCCGACATCGGAAAACTCGCCGCTGGCGCGCAGCGCCGCCTCCACCTCCGCGGGCTGGACCTTCTCTCCGCCCGTGATGATGACCGCGTCACGGCGTCCTAACACGTGGAGTCGGCCGTGCTCGTCAATTCTCCCTAGGTCCTCCGTCACGAACTGCCGCGTCGGGAACTCATCCGGGAAATACCCGCGAAACACGGACTCGCCGGTGACGTTGATCACGCCTTCCGGATCCAACGCCAGCCGCGCATGCGGCAGCGCCGTGCCTGAACTGCGGTCGCCCGCGAGAAATTCCACCGGACGTAACGCTGTCACCATCGCCGCGGTCTCGGTCATCCCATAGCTCAGCGACACCGGCAACCCCGCCCGGGCCGCGGCGTCCGCCAGCTCCGGCCACACCGGGCCGCCGCCGACAAAGATCACGCGGAATCCCCGCAGCCAGACCACTGCATCCGGCGAGAGCAGCAGGCGTTGCAGTTGGGTCGGCACGAGCGAAATCACCCAGTTCGCCGCCGCCAGGACCGGCCGCCGGCCCGCCTCGATCGTTTTCCACTCCGCCGCCAGATACTCGCCGCCCGTCGCCGCGCAGCGCACCCGCGCCATCAGCCCGCTCACATGGTGCGGCGGCAGCACGCCGACCGCATTCACCTGTTCGAGCCCGAAATGCGCGCAAAATCCCTCCACGGCCGCCGTCAGCGTGCGTTCATCGTGCCGCGCAAACCGCACCCCGCCGCTCGTCCCGCCCGTCGGCACGCAGAGCCAGCCGTCGTCGATGATGGATTTTTGATTTTCGATTTTCGATTGCTGCAGCGAGGCGACGGCGGCGCGCTCGTTTGCGCCCCATGCGGGGTCGCACAGGAACGTGAACCCGTTGCGCACTTCCGCGCAGCCGGTGGACCGGAGCAGCTTGCTCAGCTCAGTGCGTTCCATACGGCCTCCGGGTTGATCCGCTCGACATCTTCCCAGTGCAAAAACGGCCCCGTGTATGGCCCGTCAAAGCGTCCGTCCGCAAACAGGGGCCACACGCCAAACCCGAGCGCCCGGGACTCGCCCGGCCAGGCAAACGCCGCGCGCAGCGCCGCCTTCGCACCCAGCCGCGTTTCCAGCGCCGAGGAAAACACCACCACCGCCTTCGCCTTGGCCAGTCGCCCAAGGGTGCGTTTCACATCGCCCAGCAGCGCCGGCTTCACCACGAAAACCCCGCGCCAGCCCAGCCCCAGCCAGCGCTCCACTTCCGCATCACCCGTCAGCGATTCATCCAGCGCCAGTGGCGTCGGAAAATCCGCCGCCAACCCCAGCAAGAGATCGTCATTTCGGCGGAGGGCCGGGCCCTGGGAAGTTCCGCCGGGCGGAACGAAGCAGGGCTGTTCCACAAACTCCACCGGCCGGTCGGCACAGCGCTCGAGCCAGCGTTCCGCCTGCCGCCGGTTCCACGCCCCGTTCGCATCGAGCCGCAGCTTCGCGCCGCCCGGCAGCGCGGCACACACGTCGTCGAGCAGCGCCAGCTCATCGGCGAGGTCGCCGACGCCCACCTTCCACTTGAACACCCGAAATCCCGCTTCCGCCTTCGGCCCGATCTGGGTCAGCACCGCCCGGCCCGCCGGCAGCAACGCCGCCACCCCCAGATGGGTCTGCGCCGGCGTCCGTTTGACGGCTTCCTCCCGCGCCACCCCCAGGGCATTTTTCAGGCAGCCCAGCCGCTCCGGCACCGCATCCAATCTCCGGTCATCCACGGCCTCGCCGAGTTCGCGGCAAGCCGCCTCGATCTCGTCCACGGTCTCGCTGCCAAACCACGGAATCGGCGCCGCCTCGCCATACCCCGTCTGCCCCGCGGCGTTGACCAGCCGCACCAGCACCCCTTCCCGCTCCGCCCATGGGCCGTGCGCCGTCCGCACGGGCGAACGGAAGGGCAGCCGGTAGCGGCGATAGTGCAGGCGGTAACTCACGCCTCCAAGTCACACGCGTCTCGGGCCCGGCGCAAACCTGACTTTCTGTTTGCGCTCGGCGCCCGTAGCCTTACTGCGTTCATGGCAATCATGACTAAGGTTGCCTCGCCCGCCCACCCCGCGTCCGCCAAGAGTAAAGCGCCTGCCAAGGACACCCTGTCCGCCCCGGGCTCGACGCCGTCGGATGCTGATTTTTACCTGCCGGCCGACGCGTTTTTCCGCGCGAGCGTTCCTACCGCACTGACCTTCGACGACGTCTCGCTCGCGACCCTCTACTCGGAGATCCTGCCCAAGGACGCCGATACCGCGACGGCGCTCTCCGACGCCCTCCGGCTCCAGATACCCGTCATCTCCTCGGACATGGACACCGTCACCGAGTCGCGCATGGCCATCGCCATGGCGCTCAACGGCGGGCTCGGCCTGATCCATTACAACATGCCGCCCCGCGAGCAGGTGAAGGAGGTCGCCCGGGTCAAACGCCACATCCACGGGCTCATTCAGGACCCCATCACCGTCACCCCCGGGCAGCTCATCGGTGATGTCATCGCCATGATCGAATCCCGGCGCTTTGCCTTCTCCACTTTCCCCGTCGTGGACGCCGCCGGCAAACTCGCCGGCCTGCTCTCCGGCAACGTCGTCAAGGACCGCTACAAGACCAAGCAGGTCGCCGAGGTCATGACCCCGCGCGCCCAGCTCATCACGGTGCAGGAGCGCGATGTCGCCAAGGACCCGATCAAGGCGGCCGACCGCTTTTTCTCCTCCCACGTCGGCCTGAACAAGATGCTCGTGGTGGATCCCGCCGACCGCCTGCGCGGCCTCGTCACCATTTCCGACGTCGAGAAAATTACCGGCGAGGTCAAATCCCGCCACAAGCCCGCCCGCGACTCCCAGTTCCGCCTCGTCGTCGGCGCCGCCCTCTCCCCGGTCCGCAAACCGGACGGCTCGCTCGACCGCGACCAGATCCTCACGCACGTCGGCCAGCTCGTGGACGAGCACATTGACACCATCGCGGTGTCCAGCGCCCACGGCCACACCGAGAGCATGGGCGCCGTCGTGAAACTGGTCCGCGCCGCGTTCCCCGATCTCACCCTCATCGCCGGCAACGTCACCAGCGCCGCCGGCGTCGCCTACCTCGCCGACTGCGGCGCGAACGCCATCAAGATCGGCCAGGGCCCCGGCTCCATCTGCACCACGCGCATCGTCGCCGGTGTCGGCATTCCCCAGCTCACCGCCCTCTACGTCGCCAGCGCCGCCGCCCGGAAAAAGGGCGTCCGCCTCATCGCCGACGGCGGCATCACCAAGTCCGGCGACATCGTGAAGGCCCTCACCCTCGCCGACGCCGTCATCTGCGGCGGCCTGCTCGCCGGCTGCCGCGAGGCCCCGGGCGAAATCATCGAGATCAGCGGCAAGGTTTATAAGCAGTACCGCGGCATGGGCAGCCACGCCGCCATGAAGGCCGGTTCCGCCAGCCGCTACGGCCACGACAAGGTCGACACCACCCGCAAGGCCGCCGCCGAGGGCATCGAGGCCCTCAAGGAAGTTTCCGGCTCCGTGGACGACGTCCTCGCCAACCTCATCGGCGGCGTGCAGTCCGGCATGGGCTACCTCGGCGCCGCCACGCTCCCCGAGCTGCGCGCCAAGGCCCGCTATGTGCAGGTCAGCGCCGCCGGCCAGAAGGAAGCCGCCCCCCACGACGTGATCGAGGTCGCCACCCGCAAGGGTTGATCCGCCTTGGACGGGCCACTGGGCCCTTGCGAGCGCCCGATTTTCCTAGCCGCATCCCGCCGCAAGGCATTTACTTGCCGCTGTCAGCCTCCCCGCGTCGCCCCCGCAAAATTATCCGGCCCATGAGGAACCCAGCCTGCCTGTCTGTCGTCATAATCAGGGTGAACCAATTCCGCCTTATCGCCGGGCTGATCCTGGCTCTTGGCCTGCTCCCGCTCTGCGGCCGCGCCACGACGGTCATCGCGCCCGATTTTGATTCCCTCGTCAAACAGGCGGACTTCGTCGTCCGTGCGGTGGTCAAAGCCAAGACGGCCGAGTGGCGCAACGATGGGCGCAACCGCCACATCATCACGAAGGTGACGCTCGACGTGCGCGAAATCATCAAGGGCGCGCCGGCCCTGCCCCTCGTGCTGGAAATGCTGGGTGGCCGGATCGGCTCCGACGAAATGGTGGTGGAGGGCGCCCCCAGCTTCATCCTCGGGGATGAGCAGATCCTCTTTATCCGGGGCAATGGCCGGCAGTTTTTCCCCTTGGTGGCCATCATGTACGGCCAGTTCCTCGTCACCCACGACTCCAGTTCCGGGCAGGATTTCATCCAGCGGAGCAATGGCAGTCCCCTCTACAACGTGAAGGATGTCACGCTGCCGATGACGGCCGCCAATGCCATCGGTCTCCCGGCTCCCCGGCCCCTCACGGCGGCGGAGTTTGCCGGAAAAATCCGCGCCTCCCTGGCCCAGCGCCCGGTAGCGCCTCCCGCCAATGCCAATTAAACCGGCGAAGTTTATTACCGTCGGGCTGGCGGGCCTGGGCCTCGCCGTCCTCTTCTGCGGATTTGCCTACATCACGAATTCCACCACCGGGCTGCCGCTCAAGTGGACTCCGGGCTCGATTCCCATGCGGGTCATGGTGGACGACGTCACCCTCCTGAGTGACGGGCTCACCCGGGCCAAGTCCATCCAGGCGGCCATGGTGGATGCGGCGCGGGGATGGAATCCGAACCTCGGCAGCGCCCAGTTCGCCCCCACAATCATGCCCGTCGGGAGCGGTGGCGCCGATGGCAACCACCTGAATGAGATCTTCTATTCCGCCGCGCCTTACAGCATGGCGTGGGAAACCAACACCCTCGCCGTGACCACGGCCTGGTACAGCGGCAATCAGCGCGTGGAGGCCGACATTATTTTCAACAATTCGTATGAGTGGAATTCGTACCGGGGTGCGCGCCGGAGTGGCGTGGTCGACATCCAGCGCGTCGCCCTCCATGAACTCGGCCACGTGCTCGGCCTGGATCACCCGGATGAGGCCGGGCAAACGGTGACCGCCATGCTGAACAGCCATGTGAGCGACCTGGATTCGCTCGCGTCCGACGATCTCACCGGCGCCCAGCGTCTTTACGGTCCGCCCGGGATTCCGGCCAACGACAATTTTGCCTCGGCCGTCACGATCAACTTCAGCGGCACCTCCACCACTGTCACCGGCTTTAACACCAATGCGTCCAAGGAGTCCGGCGAACCCAGCCATGCGGGCAACAGTGGCGGCCGCTCCGTCTGGTGGAAGTGGACCGCCCCGGGCCCCGGGAGCGTGTCCGTCACCACGGCCGGCAGCGTGTTCGACACCACCCTCGGCATCTACACCGGCGCCACGGTCTCGGGCCTGACCGCGGCGGCCACCAATACCACCCTGGACGACGTACAGCCCGGCGTCGTGCAGTCCAGCGTGGGCACGTTTACCGCCGTCGGCGGCACGACCTACTACATCGCCGTGGATGGCTTCAACAATTCCGACGGCCGTGGCGCCGACTCTGGTGGCATCACGCTCAACCTCAGCTTCACGGCCTTCGGCAGCACCACCAGCACGACCACGTCTTCCACGGCACCTTCCACCTCCATCACCACGACCACCATCCCGCCCACCGGCGGCGGTTCGTCGGGCGGCGGCGGTGGCGGCGGCGCACCCAGTGTCTGGTTCCTCGGCGCGTTGAGCCTCCTGGTCTTCGCGCGCCGACTGCGGCCCAAGGAGGAATGAACGCCCTGCGTTGGACGGCCAGGAAACTGCCGTGGGGATTTGTCCTCTTCGCCCTCGCCGCGCTGGTCATCCAGGCGCACGCCGGCTGGCGAACCAGCCTGCTCTTTGACCGGGTGGCCATCACCGACGGACAATGGTGGCGCCTGTGGAGCGGGCACCTGGTGCATTTCGGCTGGCCGCACTTCGTGGCCGACGCCGGGCTATTTCTCATCCTCGGCTTCATCCTCGGCCAGGCCCAGTCCTGGCTGTTTCCCCTCGTTCTCCTGCTGCTCCCGGCGGTCATCAGCGCCGCGGTGTACTTTTTCGACCCGGGCATGGCCCGCTACGGCGGCCTCAGTGCGGTGGACCTCACCTTGCTGCTGTTTGTCGCCGGCCAGGGCTGGCAGCGCAACTGGAAGGATTGGTTCTGGCCCGCCGTCCTGGCCGTGTATGTGGGGGAGATCGTCCTGGAGTCCACCGTCGGCCATGGCCAGGGCGGCGGTATGATTCGTTTTGACGACCCGGAAATCCACGTCGCCACGTCCGCGCATCTCGCCGCCGCCGCCTGCGCCCTGCTCATGCTCGCGGCGGGCTTGGGTAAAAAAGCCGCCCGACCCCGCGTCGCGTGACCCGGGCCGCGCTACGCAATTCCGCCTCCACTCCGCGCTATCTGGAAGCTGGTTTTCCCGCCCGCTTCCCCTACTGTGACGCCCCAGGTGGCCACTGAACCCGAGACCCCCGCACCCACTCCGCCCGCGCGGGCGCTGCCCGTGGCGACGCTGGCCATCGCCCTGGTTTCCGCAGTCATCTTCTGCGTTCCGGCGCTCAACCGCGGACTGCTCTACCATCGCGACCAGATCCTCCACGGCCAGATCTGGCGCGCTTGGACCGGACATCTCGTGCATTACAGCTCGAGCCATTTCCTCTGGAATCTCATCATCTTCGTGGCCGCCGGCTGCTGGCTCGAATTGATCCGCCCCCGCTCCGCGCGTTGGTTTTACCTCGCCTGCCCGCCCGTCATCGCGGCGACGCTGCTGATCGGCGAACCCACCCTGCTGGTTTACGCCGGCCTTTCCGGCCTCGCGAGCGGCGTGCTGGTCTTCCTGGCCTTCGTGCAATTGAGCGAAAACAACGCCGAGCCCGCCTGGTTCTGGGTCGGGGTCTTCGGCCTGGTCATGGTCAAGATCGCCCTCGAAACCGTCACCGGCGCCCCGCTGCTGGTGCACGATTCCGGTGAATTCCGCGTCGTGCCCCTGGCGCACATCAGCGGCGGCTGCAGCGGCATCCTGGCCTGGGCCCTCACCCGCCCGGCCGCCAAGGTTACATCCAACCGCTGACAAGCTTTTGCCTTGCCGAGACGCAGACGGGCGGGTTTTTACTTTTTGGCAACTGGGGACTCCTCTCTGGCTGCACTCTCCAGCATGTCGCTTACTCCTTTTCGCAGCCAGCTGATCGCCGACGTGGGCATTTCCCTCGGTGACGAGGGCAAGGGCCGCCTCATTCCCGAGATCGCCAACGAACTCCGTGACACCGCCGCCCGCGTCTCGGTCGTGCTCAAGGTCAACGGCGGCGCCAACTCCGGCCACACCGCCGGCGGCATCAAGCTCAACCTCCTCCCCGCCGGCGTGGTGGTGCAGGGTGCCGCCCACCTTTGCATCGGCAGCGGCGTCGTCGCCGACCCGCGCAAGATCTGGTGGGAAACCAAGCCGCTCGAGAAAAAGGGCTACGCCATCCTCTCCCGCCTTGTCATCGACGAGCGCACCATGGTCTCCGACCTCACCCACCGCCTGCTCGACCTCGCGTGGGAGGACTACCGCACGCACATCCTCGCCGAGGAGCCCCGCGGCTCCACCGGCCGCGGCATCACCCCCGCCTACCTCGACGAGGTCGGCCAGTGGCAGATCACCTACGCCGACTTCCAGGCCGGCCCCAACTACTTCGCCCGCAAGCTCGCCCAGCGCGCCGATCGCGCCCTGCGCACGATCCAGCATGTCTGCCGCGTCAGCCCGGAAACGTTCGCCGGCTTCTTCGACAAACTCACCGCCGCCGAACTCCGCGCCAACGCCGAGGGCATCGAGCTGGGGGTGTTCGACAAGGATGAATTCGACTTCACCCGTTTCCGGGGTGCCACACCGTTCACGCTGAACCTCGACGCGCTGACCGAAACCTACTGGAAGGCCGGTACCGCCCTCGCGAAGAACATCGGCGAGGTGCGCGAGCTCATCCTCCGCGAGCTCCGCGCCGGCCGCACCATCATCGGCGAGTTCGGCCAGGCCTACTGGCTCGACAAGCGCCACGGCTACTCACCCAACGTCACCGCCTCGCACACGTTCACGCCGGAGTTCTTCGAGAGCGCCGGCATTCCCGTGCAGCGCATCCACTCGTTCGGCGTGGCCAAGGCCTACGACACCAAGGTCGGCACACATACGTTCCTCACGCAGATGGACGACGCCCACCCACTCGCTGCGATCCTGAAGCGGCTCGAGTTTGGCACCAGCACCGGCCGCCAGCGCATGGTCGGCTGGTTCGACGCCGTCGAAAAGGGCGATGTCCTCCGCTACGGCGGCTACCAGGACCTCATGATCAACAAGGCCGACGCCCTCACCTACGCCGGTGACTGGAAGGGCGACCTGCTCATCTGCACCGCCTACGAGGACGCCGCCGGCAAACGCTACGTCCACGTCCCGCGCAACGAGGCTGTCCGCAAGACGCTGAAGCCCGTCTACAGCAGGCACCCCGGCTGGACCGAGGACATCTCCACCGTCCGCAAGTTCGCCGACCTCCCCCTCAACGCCCGCCGCTACGTCGCCGCCATGGTGAAGGCCACGCTCAACGCCGCCTACGCCAACGAATCCTGGCCCGCCGCGGAGAAGATCCCGAACCTCCGTTACCTCGGCGTCGGCCCCGACCCGTCCCAGATCATCAAGGATGTGCCAACGACGACGGAGCTCGTGAAGCTGGCTTAGTTTGCGCTCCTGCGCTTCCGGCAAAGAGGGTGCTTACCTGAAGCCATCACCCATCAACCCTCAAAAATCCTGCAGCCGCCCCTCGCCGGGGCCGCGCTGGGGTTCGAGGCGGGCCATGACTTCGCCGAGCAGGTAGATTGAACCCGTCACGACCAGTACGTCGTCCGGACCACCCGCGGTGCACTGGTCGGCGCTGGGAAAAAGCCCCTCCACGGTTGCGCGTACGACACGGCCCTTGAAGTCCTTCGGGATGAGCGCCTCCAACTCGGCATGGCTGCAGGCGCGTGACTGCTGCGGCATGGCCAGGTGAATCTCCTTCGCATGGCGCGCAATCACCGCCAGCAGCGGGCCCGCCCGCTCCGCCCCCAGCACGCCCGTGATCACCACCGGTGCCCGGCCGGTCTCGGCCGCGAGGTGCGCGAGATTGTTGTCGAGCACCTGCGCGCCTTCGGGGTTGTGCGACGCATCCAGGATCGTCAGCCGCCCGCCCACGTGCACCCGCTGCCAGCGTCCCGGCCAGTCCACGTGGCGCAGCCCCGCCGCGATCACCTTGTCGGTCAGCCGCCACTTCAGCCCGAGCGCGCGCGCCACCAGCGTGGCCGTCGCGGCGTTCCAGCGCTGGTAGTCGCCCTCGAGATTCGTCTCCGGATAACGGGCCAGGTCGTCGCCGAATTCCTCCGCCACCGACACCAGCGGCGCGCCGCGCTCGCGGGCAATTTCCCGGATGACCCGCTCCGCCTCGGCCGGGACGCGGCCCATGACCACAGGGCGGCCCGGCTTGATGATGCCGGCTTTTTCCGTGGCGATCTTGGAGATTTCCCGGCCAAGAAACTCCCCGTGGTCGAGGGCGATCGAGGTGATGACGCTGACCTCGGGGATGACGATGTTCGTCGCATCGAGCCGTCCCCCCATGCCGACCTCGATCACGCTGAGATCGCAGCGCTTCCGCGCGAACTGCATGAAGGCCATCGCCGTCATGAACTCAAAAAAGCTCGGGTGGTTGTCCGGATCGGGCTCGGCCAGCTTCTCCACCACGACCCGCAGCTCGCGCGTGTAGGCCGTGATTTCCGCCTCGCTGAGAATCTGCCGGTCCACCTGCACGCGTTCGCCCAGTTTCACCAGGTGCGGCGAGGTGTAGAGGCCCGTCTTCCAGCCCGCCACGTGGAAGATGGCGTCGAGCATGGCGGCGACGGAGCCCTTACCGTTCGTGCCGGCGATGTGGACGCAGGGCACCGCGCGCTCGGGATGGCCCAACGCGGCGGCAAAGGGCCGCATCCGGTCGATGCCAAATTTTATTCCCTTCGCCTTCAGGCTGAAGAGATACGCGGTCACCGCCGCGTAATCGGTCGGGGCGCTGGCGGGCATGGAGGCGAGCGCCCGCGTCAGGTGTTGACCACGGTGGTCGGTGGCGGGGCCTTCTTTTTCACGTGCAGGGCCAGCAGCAGGTCGCCAATGCGATCCCGCAGCTCCGGGCGCGGCACGATCTGGTCCACCAGGCCGTGTTTGAGCAAAAATTCGGAAGTCTGGAACCCGGCTGGCAGCGTCTGCTTGGTCGTGTCCTTGATGACGCGCGGACCCGCAAACCCGATCAGCGCGCCCGGCTCGGCCAGGATCACGTCGCCGAGGGTCGCATAGCTGGCCGACACGCCGCCGGTCGTCGGGTGCGTGAGCACCGAGATGTAGGGCAAACCGGCCTGCGCCAGCCGGCCCAGCGCCGCGCTGGTCTTGGCCATCTGCATGAGCGAGAGGATGCCCTCCTGCATGCGCGCACCGCCCGAGGTGCTGAAGATGATGCAGGGGCATTTGTTCGCCAGGGCGACCTCGATGGCCCGGGTGATCTTCTCCCCCGCCGCCGAGCCCAGGGTGCCGCCGCAAAACCGGAAGTCCATTACCGCCAAGGACACCGGGATGTCATGGATCTTGCCCGTGCCACAGATGACCGCCTCGGCCAGACCGCTCTCCTTCTCGTATTTCTTGATCCGGGTCGGATAGGGCGCCGAGTCCGTGAACTTGAGCGGATCCGCCGAGCGGATGCTGGCATCGGCCTCTACGAACGTGTTTTCATCCAACAGCTTGGCAATGCGCTCCCGCGCCCCGATCGGGAAGTGGTGCCCGCTTTTCGGGACGACCATCTGGTTGTCCTCGATCTCCTTGGTAAACACCGACTCACCCGTCACCGGGTCCTTGGTGTAAAGCCCGTGAGGGATGTCTTTCTTCCGCGTGCGGCGGACCGTGTAGGTGGGTTTGTCGAAGTGGACCATGAGAGGGTTTCAGCCGTGACCGAAGGTAATGACGTCGAGATTCAGGCAGCCGGCCCGACGGAGCACAAGGGCGCAGCTGTTGAGGGTGGAACCGGTGGTGAAAACATCATCAACCAGGATCATGTGCTGTCCGGGATTCAACCTCGGCCCCCGGGCCAGTGCAAAGGCATTTTTCAGGTTCGCCTGGCGGGCTTTCCTATCGTGATGCGTTTGCGAAACCGTGTCCGTCGTCCGCCGCAGCCACGTTTCCACCCGGGCCCCCGCACCCGCCGCCCGGGCCAGCGCCCCGGCCAGCAGCCGGCTCTGGTTGTAGCCGCGTTCGCGCTCCTTGCGCGGGTGCAGCGGCACCGGCACGAGCACCGCCCCGCGCGCCAGCTCCAGCACATGGAGCGAACGCCGGAAAACCTCCTCCATGTCCGCCAGCACAAACAGGCCCTTGTGGCACTTCAATTCATGCACCAGGGCCCGCGCCGGCCCCTTCGACAGCACCGCCGTCCGGCCTTCGCGGTAAGCCGGGGCGAGGCCCTCGCAATGCGGACACATCCGCTCCCCTTCCACCTCGCCGTAAAACGGATGCCCGCAGGTCGAGCAATGCGGCGGCGTCACAAAGTCGATCTGCTTCGCGCAGCGCCCGCACACATGCCGGAAGCCCGTGGTCCTGCCGTCCGTAGTCCCGTTGTCCGCACCAGCCTCCACCAAGCCCCGGCACATCACGCACCCCGGCGGAAACACCACGTCACCCAGCCCGCAGGCGAGTCTGTTAACCTGAGTGACAATCGAATTCACGATTTCTAAGGGGGAAGCCACGAAGCCAGGAACCGGTCTTCCGGGTTTCCTGCTTCAGCCCATGCATGGATCGCATCCGCGTTTCCGCACCTCCGCGTTTCCGCGATAAATCCGTATCCGGCTACGCCGCGAACGGTGGAGGTCAGGAGTAGAACACCTTCACCAAAAACAGCCCCTGTGGCGGGGCCGTCAGCACGCGGGCCGTGCGTTCCTTCGACGCGAGGATCGCCTTTACCTCCGCCAGGGTGACCTTCCCCTCGCCCACACTCACCAGCATTCCGACCAGGCTGCGCATCATCTTGTATAAAAACCCCTCGGCCTCGGCCGTGATGGTGATGCTCCGGCCGCGTTTCACGAGGTCCAGCCGGCGCAGGTTGCGCACCGCGTTCTCCGGTGTCTCCCCCTGTCCGCCGAGCGCCGTGAACGCCCGGAAATCATGCCGGCCGCGCAGCACCGCCGCCGCGGCCTGCATCGCGGTGAAATCCAGCGGTCGATACACCGACCAGCAATACGCCCGGTGAAAAGGATCCGCATCACCGAGTTGCAGGTGATAGACATAGCGTTTGGCCTTCGCATCGAACCGCGCATGGAAATCCGCCGCCACCGCGCGGATCGCCTTCACTTGGACCGTGTCCGGCAACCCGACCCGGAACGCCGCGAGCAGCTTGTCCACGCCGTGCCGCCACTCCGCATCAAAGTGAAACACCTGCCCGTGCGCATGCACCCCGGAGTCGGTCCGCCCGCTGCCGTGGATCCGGATCGGGTGTCCGAAGATCTGCGCCAGGCGCTTTTCAATGCAGTCCTGCACCGCATTCGACCGCGCCTGGCTCTGCCAGCCGGCAAACCCCGTGCCGTCGTAGGCACAGGTGCATTTCCAGCGCTGGGTTTTGGAAGCGGGTGCGCTCACGGGAAGGAAAAACTAATCCGGCTCCGTCTCCTCCACGGCCGGAGGCGGCGATTTCTGGTCGAGGAAATCCTGCAGGATGAGCGTCGCCGCCCGCGAGTCGATCAGCCCGCTGGCGCGCACCTCGCGCCGCCTCGACTTCGCGATGGTGGACTCCGCCTCGTAACTGGTGAGCCGTTCGTCCACGAGGTGCACCGGCAGGCCGAGCGCCCCGCGCAGCCGGACGGCCAGCGCCTCCGCCTCCTTCGCCTTGGGTCCGGCGGTGTCGTCCATGTTCAGCGGATAACCCAGCACAAGGTCGGTCGCGCCGCGCTGTTTTACCACCGCCACCAGCGCCGCCCAGCGTTTCTCCGGCGCCGCATCCGTGATCGCAGGCAGGGGCGTGGCCACGCCGAGTTCGTCGCCGTAGCTGAGCCCGATGCGCCGGGTGCCGTAATCGATGCCGAGGCAACGCATGCCATGATTCCGGCGGCCGCCGCCGCCGGGCGCAATTTCATTTGCGACCACCGCCGGACCGGCTCTCTTACGCTGCCATGGAGCCAACCGCCTACCCGCTCGAACTTACCGTCGCCGAGGCCCACGCCCTGCTGGCCGCCGGCCCGGGCCAGGCGCTGATCCTCGACGTCCGCGAGCCGGACGAGCTCGCCGTCGCCCAAGTCGAGGGCGCGCGGGCCATCCCCATGCGGCAGGTTCCCGCCCACGTGGACTCCCTGCCCCGCGACCGCCACCTGCTCGTGCTCTGCCACCACGGCCAGCGCAGCCTGCGCGTGACCCATTTTCTGCGCGACCACGGCTTCGCCGCGGTGAGCAGCATCGCGGGCGGCATCGAGGCCTGGGCGGTGGAAATCGACCCGGCGGTCCCGCGGTATTGAGCGAAGGGTCGCGGTTATCCGCGCGCCAGTTCCAGCACGACAATCGTGTCCGGCTCCGTGCGGTCCGCCGGCGCCACGCCAATTCGCACCCCGTCGGGCGTCTGCTGGACGCTGGCGTTCCCGCCGGCCAACAGTCGCGCCGAAACCACCCGTGACCCGGGCGGCGGCAGCACGACCTCGCCCTCCGGCCATTGGAGCACGTGCACGTAAACCGTGTCACCTTTCCGCGTGGACACACCGTAATCCCCCGGCGGAAACGGCCCGCCGCGCGTGCCGTAAATGCTCGCGCCGTTCTGTGCCAGCCACGCCCCCACGCGCTGCAGCCGGTCGGCCTCGCGGGGATCGATCTGGCCCGTGGGCAGCGGCCCGATGTTCATCAGCAGGTTGCCGCCCCCACCCGCGCAACGCACGAGGTGATGCAGGCATTCCTCGAACGGGATCACCGTGGCCTGAAACCCGTGCCAGGACCAGAACCCGGTGAACGTCATGCACGACTCCCAGTCCCGCTCCAGATTGTATTCCCCGATGCTCTGCTCGGGCGTCGTGCAGTCCGCCGGCACCCCGCAGCGGTCATTGATGATCACCTTCGGCCGCAGCCGGTGGATCATCTGGAAGAGCCTCTTCCCGTCCCACATCTGCCAGGGATAGTACTGCTCGCAGTCGAAAAAGATGACCTCGATGTTCGGGCACTTCACCAGCAGCTCCTCCACCTGGTGGTACATGTACTCGTTGTACTTCGCCATCCGCTCCGGGCCGTAGTCGGGGTGGTGCCAGTCGCGCTGTGAGTAATAGATGCCGTACCGAATCCCCGCCCGGGCGCACGCCTGGGCCATGGCCACGACCAGGTCGCGGCGGTACGGTGTGGCCATGATGTTGAAGTCGGTAAACTTCGTGTCCCACATGCAGAAGCCGTTGTGGTGCTTCGTGACCTGGATGAGATACTTCATGCCGGCCTGCTTGGCCGCGGCCACAAACCGGTCCGCGTCGAACATCCCCGGATAAAACGATTTGTGCAGGTGATCGTACACCTCGCGCGGCACCGCTGGCTTGAACCAGTCGAGCCAGAACCGGTGCTCCCGGACGCCGTGGAGGTCCGGGCTCGGCCGCGGGTTGTCGAGCAACTGCTCGCCGTGGTCGGCGTAGAACTGCTTGCTCCAGCTGATCTCGCTCGCGGCCAGGCTCGACGGATCCCAGTGCACAAACATCCCGAACTTCGCCTCCCGCCACCAGTCCAGCCGGCGCTGCGATGACTCCGATTTGTCCGCCCACTTCGGCTGCAGGGCGTCCGCCCAGAACTGCTCGAACGCCGGGTCTGCCGCCTCGCTCATGGTCGGTCAGGCAATGACCCGCAGTTCCGGATGCCGCGCCGCATACGCCCGGGTGTAATCCCCAAACGCCGCCTTCAGCTTTGCCGTCACGGACTCGGCGCGCACCGGGAAACGGTGCGCGTCAATCGCTCCCACCGGTGTGAGGTCCTTCGTCGTCGAGAGCAGAAAACACTCGTCCATCCGCCCGAAATCCTCCGGCCAGACCGTCCCTTCCTCCGCGGTGATGCCGGCCTTGGGCGCGACCTCGGTCAGCAGGATCTCGCGGGTGATCCCGCCGAGAATGCCCGCGGTCAGCGGCGGCGTGATGACCTTTCCGCCGCGCACAAACGCCAGGTTCGACACGGCCGCCTCGGTCACCTCGCCGGCGTGATTGAGCAAAACCACCTCGTCCGCCCCGCGGGCGCGCGCCTCGCGCAGGCCGAGGATGTTGTTCAGGTAATTGCCCGTCTTCCACGCCGGGTTGAGGCTTTCCGGCGGGTTGCGGCGCAGCGTCGTGGCGACCGAAAGCTTCAGCCCGTCGCGCAGGATTTCCGCCGGGTGCGCCTTGTTGGCCTGCACCAGCAGCACGAAGTCGGCCTGGTCCGCCAGTGCGACATCCAGCCCGATCGGCCCGCCCCCGCGCGCGATCTGCAGGCGGATGTAGAGGTCGCCGTCCCCGGGCACCACCCGGCGGAAGGCCGCCACGGTCTTGAGGATCTCCGCCCGCATCGGCGCCGGCGCCAGCGGCAGGGCAAAATGCAGCGCCGCCGCGGACCATTCCAGCCGCCGCCAGTGTTCCTCCCAGGCAAAGATCACCCCGTGATACGTCCGCCAGACCTCGTAGATGGCGTCACCGTAGAGATAGCCGCGGTTCAGCGGGGCGAGCGACGCCTCCCGCGCGTCGTGCAGCCGGCCGTTGGTGTTGGCCTGGATGTAATCGGGCATGGCGGAGTGTTCAGCGAACGCGCGGCGCGCGACCAGACAAATAAAAAGCCCCCGCGAACTGGGCGGGGGCCGGGGTGGATCGGACTGGGCGGGCGCTTAGCGGCGCTTTTTGACGAGCCCGAGCTCCTTCTTGATGTTCTGCACGCTGGGCAGGGAGATGCCAATCGCCTTCGCGATCTCGCCGCCCGTCTTGCCCGCAATGACGAGATTCTTCACCTGGGCCTTCGTGTCGGCCGTGATGATGGCGCGCTTGCGGCGCTTGCCGCCGACCTTGTTGCC
>CAIOAO010000007.1 GCA_903855985.1 uncultured Opitutia bacterium
TACGTCGCCACGCTCGCCGAGAGCGGCTTCACCCACCTCGAGGTCAACGGCCTCCAGGCGCACATGCCGTTCGAGGACACCGTCCAGTCGGAGTACTACCCGCAGTTCTACACCTACAGCCCCGGCTTCAACCACTTCATCGACACGCCCCTGACGCAGGGCCTGTGGCCCGCGCACTACCTCGAGGCCAACCTCAACAACCTCGTCAAGCTCGCCGGCCTCGGCCGCAAGTACGGCCTCAAGCCCGGCGTGTGCATGTTCGAGCCGCGCACGCTGCCCGAGCGCTTCTTCACCCGTTACCCGACGCTCCGCGGCGCCCGCGTGGACCATCCGTTCCGCTCCCGCCTCCCGCGCTACTGCCTCGCCCAGGACCACCCCGTCACGAAGCAGCACTACCGCGCCGCCATCCAGGCCCTGCTGAAAAACGTCCCCGACCTCAGCTACATGTCGGTGTGGACCAATGACAGCGGCGCCGGCTTCGAGCACACCGGCTCCCTCTACGTCGGCCGCAACGGCGGCCCGTACATGATCCGCGAGTGGCGCAACCACGACAAGGTCGCCCAGGCCGCCGGCGAAAGCATCGTCCGCTACCTCCGCAATCTCCAGACCGCCGCCGCCGAGCTCAACCCCGACTTCGACGTCATCCTCCGCATCGAGCCGTTCAAGCTCGAGCAGGACCATATCAAGGCCGGCATGGGCAACCACGTTACCTGGGAGGCGCCCTCGCTTCTCGTCCGCGGCTACCACCTGCCCTACACGCACCCGCGCTACCCCGAGATGGGCGGCGTCGCCAGCAGCGCGCTCCACCCGGAGCTCGATGCCAGCGAGAAGGTCGTGCTCAAGGATTCCCGCGCCCATGGCGTCGAACCGCTGCTTTACTACTCCGCCGGCACGATGGCGAACTACGAGCCGCTGATCGGCCTGCCGTATCCGCGCATGCTGCACCGCAAGCTCGCCTCGATGCGCGAGACCGGCCTCAAGCGCATCAGCGCCCTCGGCGGCCTCGCCAACACCACCGCCACGCCGTACTGGCCCAATCCCGCCATCCTCGCCGCCGGCCAGTTCACGCCGAAGCTGTCCGTGGATGAGGTCCTCCTCGCCACCGCGCAGCGTTTCGTCGGCGCCAAGCACGCCCCGAGCCTCGTCGCCGCGTGGGATGACTTTGAAACCGCCATGAGCTGGCAGCCGCCCGTGCCGCTGTTCACCGGCTTCGGTTTCTGCTGGCAGCGCACCTTCGACCGCCCGTACGTGCCCGACATCGAGGCCATCCCGCTGAAGGAGCGCGCCTATTACGAGCGCCACGGCTGCTTCCAGCACAACAACCCCGGGATCAATGATCTCGGCAAGGACGTGCTCTTTGAGCTCGTCACCCGCGAGTACGGCGCGAAGGCCTACGCGGCCTTTGATAAGAATGTCGTCCCGCGCCTCGAGAAACTCCTCGCGAAACTCACCGCGCTCGTCGCCCGCACCGGCGGCGACACCACGGCTCACGCCGTGTTCACCGACTTGCTCGACCGCGCCCGCGCCTACCTGGCGTGGTGCCGCTCACTCCGCATGGTCTGCGCCTGGTGCGCCCACGTCTACGGCTACCTTGAGAGCAAGACGGCCGCCGAGAAAAAGAAGCATGAGAAACTCCTGCAGGCGGCCATTGACCTCGAACTCGCCAACACCGCCGACCTCATCGCGCTACTCGAAAGCGGCCGCACCGAGGTGATGATCACGTCCGCCGTCGGCAACAACACGTTCTTCTACGGCGAAGACCTGCCCAAGCTGCTGCGCGAAAAGATCCGGGTGATGAACAAATACCGGAACCACAAGCCGCGCATCGACAAGGGCATCCTCTGGCGCCCCATCCCCGGCGCCGTCTGGCCGAAATTTGACTGAGCCGGGCCGGCCCCGGCGGAGAGGGGAGATGGGAGATAGGGGTTCGAGCCCATCTCCTATCTCCCATCTCCCCTCTCCGAATTCAACGCAGCGGAATTCCTATCCGCCCCTGACTTTGCGGCGGAACTCCGACGGCGTCAGGCCGGTGACCTGCTTGAACGCCTTCGAGAAATGGAAGACGTCGCAGAACTCCAGTTCCTCCGCCAACTGCTTGAGCGTGCGGTCGCCGTGGTAGATCGCCGACTGCGCGCGATCGATGCGCCGGCGCTTTTGAAATTGGCCCGGTGACACGCCCATGCGAGCGGCGAACTGCTTCCGGAAGTTCTCGTAGCTCAACCCCACCGCCCGCGCCACCTGCTGGGGCTTCGACCAGCCCTTCACCGCCGGGCCACCGAGCAACCGCTGGCTCTCCGCCAGCCAGCCCGCATCCGCAAGGTTGTGCGCGTCCGCATCCCGCACCGCCAGCAGCGCCGCCATCGTGTCGAGCCAGCGGCCCAGGGTGCGCAGGGCCGCCGCCGGGCCCTGGCTATCCTCCGGCGACACCGCCTCCTCCAGGGAACGGGCCCAGAATTCCACCGGTTCCGCGCGCCAGACCGGCCGCGCGGGATCGAGCAGCCCACCCCGGCGCCAAAGGTCAAACTGCGGCCCATCAAACACGATGTAGCTGTGCCGCCACGGCTTGCCGGGCTTCGGGCCATAGGCATGCGCCACCTCGGGAAAAATCAGCACCACATCGCCCGCCGCCAGGTCGCGGCGCAGGCCGCTGGCATCGGCATAATAGCCTTCCCCTGCGAGCATGTAGACCAGGGCGTAGCTTCCCAAAACACGCATCGCCGTCTGATCGATGCCTGGGGTGTTCTCCAGGGTGCCGGCCAGCTGCAATCCCCCGACCCCTGTCGGCAGCGGACTTTCCAGCCAGGGACGGGCGCGGAAACTATCGGTTGAGGCCATGACTCCCAGAAATTACATTCCTTTTCCCAGATCAACCATATTGCGATTTGCCGATAGCGTGTACCTTAGGGTCATGAGCACAGCTACTCTGCCCCAGATTTATTCCTATGGCCACGCCCTCGATATGGACGACGGCAAGTTCGGCCTGCTGCGTGACTCATCCGACGCCGCGACCGATTTTCCCGAACTCCGCCGTCGCTTCGCGGCGGAGGGCTACCTGTACATGAAGGGTTATCTGGAGAGGGGAAAAGTGCTCGAGGCCCGGGCCGCCCTCACCTCCCGCCTCGCCGCCAGCGGCACGCTCGACCCGGCCTATCCCCATACCGACGCCATCGTCAAAAAGGACGCCGGCTACATCTTCCAACCCGACCTCACCACCGGCAACGAGCCTGTGCAAAAATTGCTCTACTCCGGACGGCTGACCGATTTCTACCGGAAGTTCTACGACGAGGAGATCCGCCACTACGACTTCACCTGGCTGCGCGCCATCGGGCCCGGCAAGGGCACGAATCCCCACTGCGACCTCCCCTACATGGGCCGCGGCACGCACAAGCACATGACCTGCTGGCTGCCGTACGGTGACGTCTCGTTCGAACTCGGCGGCCTGATGGTGCTCGAGGACTCGTTCAAGCGCATGGACCTGCTGGAGAAGTACGTTTACCGCGACGTCGATGCCTTCTGTGAAAACAAGGCCGCCGAGGCCGCCAAGGTGAAGGAGGGCAAGTGGGCCTTCACCGGCACGCTCTCGCACAACCCGCCCGCCGTCCGCAACAAGTTCGGCGGCCGCTGGCTCACCGCCGAATACCAGGCGGGCGACTTCCTCACCTTCGGCATGTTCACCGTGCACGCGTCGCTCGACAACCGCACCCCGAACCGCCTCCGCATCTCCAGTGACACCCGCTACCAGCGCGCCTCCGAGCCCATCGACGAGCGCTGGATCGGCGTCAACCCCCCCGCCCACGGCCCCAACGGCAAACGCGGGCTGATCTGCTGAACCGCCCTATTCTTCTCATTCTTCGCTGCGCTCAGAATGACAAGGCATTGGTTCGAAACCTATCGCCTACCACCCATCGCCCCTCGCCTCCCTTCCGTTCCCATGACCTCCACTTCCACTCCCGCCCGCCCTGCCACCCCCGCCGCCAGCCGCATGGCCGCGGTCAGCGAAATGACGCGTCTCATCCGCCTCCTCTTCGAGGTCGAGCGGGAGTTCGTCCGCACTGCGTCCACGCTGGTCTACCGCGTCGGCGAGCCGGAGCTGAAATACCTCCTCTGCCAGCACATCTGGGAATCCGCCGGCCACGCGCGCTTCCTGCGCGAGCGCGGACGCGAGCTCACGGGCTTCGGCACGACCGAAACCGTGCGCGACAGTATCCGCCGCCTGTTTAACGAGGCCGTCGGAACCAACACCGCCAATCCGCTTGTCCTCACCGCCGGTTTCTACGAGGTCCTGAAACCTGCGCTGCTCGCCGCCTACCGGCACTATCTCAAGGTCACCGACCACCTCGCCGATTGGCCTTCGAAGAAGCTCGTCGAGGAATTCATCGCTGATGAGGAGCGTCATCTCCGCGAGATCACGCCGCACCTGAAGGGCGTGGACGCCCGCGAATGGAAACTCCACCTCACGCAGGGCCTCGACGATCTCGGCGGCTGGCTCGGCCAGGAAACCCGGCTGCCCCTCGCGGCCAGCTACGTCTGGCAGGGTGAGCAGGCTCCCTACACGCATCCCGCCACGTGCAGCCGCGGCAAGTATCCGCTCTGCTCCGGGGTGTTCGGCTTTGACCCGAAGGAGGACCCGATCGTCCGCCCGTGGCTCACCGACCCGAAGACCGACGCGCGTGTGATCCGACTGATGGTTTACGTCTGGCTGATGATGGAACTCGATGCGGTGGACTACCTGGCGACCGTGTTTTTCGAGACGCCGGCGGCGCCGTTTGACCTGCACTTCGATCTCGCGCGCCACCTGTGGGACGAGTCGCGCCACAGCCAGTTCGGCTTCCGCCAGCTGCCAAAACTCGGCGTGGACCTCATGACCGTCGAGCACTCGCTCGACCTCTACAACATCCTCATCCAGATGCCGCCGCACGAGCGCTACGCGATGATGACAATGGAGTTCGAGGCCGGCAGCTTCCCGACCAAGGCGCTGGTGATGGACCGCGTTCGCGAGCTGAACGACTTCGAAGCTGACACGCTCCTGGCCTTCGATCGCAACGACGAGCAGAACCACGTCCGCTTCGGCCACCGCTGGCTGCCCGAGATGATGGCGCTGTTCGGCGAAAAGCGCCCCGTCGAGGAATTCGTCAAGGCCACGCAGGAGAAATTCAAGCAGTACGCCACCATCTACGGCGGCAAGGTCCCGCACTCGCTGCCCACCGCCGCCCGCCTCACCGGCGAGAAGATCCTGAAGCTGGCCGGGGTTTGAGGTGGGTTGCGCGCTCGCGCGCAACGTCCGGAGGCGGGCGGGGTCTTCGACGCGCCTGGTGGTCATCGCGAGACCGGTTGCGGGCGTGGCGATCCATCCGGATGGATTGCCGCGTCAGCTAGCGCCTCCTCGCAATGACAATCCAAGGCGGGTCGAAGACCCGCCCTACCCCTAAACCCCTGAATGTTCGGACGCTCACCGCTTGTCAGCGTGCGGCGCCTGCTTTTCCCTGATCGCCGCATGTTCCCCTCCTTGTTGTGCCGCGTGGCGCTTGTCTGCTGTCTGCCGCTGGCCGCCCACGCCAACAGCCTGGTTTCGCTGCAAACCACCGAGCTTACCCCTGCGGCCGCCAGCGAAGTGATTCGGGCCTCGGCGCGCCCGGCCTATAACCTGGGGGCGCAGGAACTCGGCGCCACGTTGCAGCCCATCGCATCCGCCGAGCAGGATGACGCCCGGTTCGTGCTGGCGCACGATGCCGCCGGTCAGGCCGTGTTCTTGCGCCGGGACGCCAAGACCAACTGGGAGCCCCGGGCCGTGCCACCCTTTCCGCTGCTGCCCGTGGCCCAGTCCGTCGGCCAGTCCCATGTATTCTTCGTCTCGCCCGACCCCGCGGCCGGGCAACTCCGGCTCGTCGCCTACCACACAATCACCAACACTTGGGCTGTCCTCGGCACCTGGCCACTGGTCGGCACGGTCGAAACAGCCGCACCTTCGCCCAATGGCTTTGTCGTCTCGACCCGCGATCCGGCCGGGAAGCTGCATTACACCCAGGCCGAGCTCATTTCCTCCAAACGCGGGCTCAAGGTCGTCGATTACGCCGTCATCGCCACCTACCTCTGTGTCGTCGCCGGCATCGGCTTGTATTTCTATCTCACCGGCAAGAAGGACCCGGCCAACTTCTTCGTCGCCGGCCGCCGCATCCCGTGGTGGGCCGCCGGGCTCTCGCTCTACGCCACCGGCACGAGCGCCATCAGCTACCTCGCCATCCCCGCCAAATCCTACGCCACCAACTGGCTCTACCTCGCGCAGAACGTCATCACCTTCGTCGGCTCGATCTACGTCGCCTTCGTGATCGTCCCGCTCGTCCGGCGGCTGAACCTCATTTCCGTCTACCAGTACCTCGAGATGCGCTTCCACCCCACCGTGCGCATGATGGCCTCGCTGATCTGCATCGTGCAGCACCTGGCCGGCCGCATGAGCGTGGTCTTGCTGCTGCCCGCGCTCGCACTGTCCGCCGTCACCGGCATTGGCCTGACCACGACCGTGCTTGTCATGGGCGTCATCACGACCCTCTACACCTTTCTCGGCGGCATGAAGGCCGTCATCTGGACCGATGTGCTCCAGGTCTTCGTCATGATCGGCGGCGCGCTCTTCGCCATGACCTGGATGATCCATGGCGCCGGCGGGCTCGGCGCGGTGGTGCACACCGCGCTCGCGGACCACAAGACCCACATGTTTGACTGGAGCTTCGACTTCTCGATTCCGAACGTCTGGACCTACGTCCTCCTGCTCATCGTCGGCACGCTCACGTGGCCGCAGGACCAGGTCATGACGCAGCGCGTGCTCTCCACCAAGGACGACAAGGCCGCCCGCAGCTCGCTGTTCATGCTCACGGCCATCGCCCTGCCCGGCAGCTTCCTGTTCTTCAGCCTCGGGACCGTCCTCTACGCCTACTACAAGGCCCACCCGGCCAACCTCAACCCGCTGCTCACGACCGACCAGATCTTCCCGCAGTTCATCGCTTCCGACCTGCCATCGGGCGTCACCGGCCTGATCATCGCGGGCATCTTCGCCGCGTCCATGGCCACCCTCAGCTCCAACATCAACTCGATCGCCACGCTCGTCTCGGTGGATTTCTACGAGCGCTACGCCAAGCGCCCCACGCCCGCCAAGAGCGTGCGCCTCGCCGAGTGGACCACCCTGCTCACCGGCGCGGCCGGCACGGCCCTCGCCCTGTACCTGTCGACCCTCGATATCCGGTCGCTCTGGGACAAATTCATCGAGCTGATGGCCCTGCTCGGCGGCGGGTTCGCGGGCATCTACGCGCTCGGCATGTTCACGCGGCGCGCCAACTGGCAGGGCTGCGTCATCGGCATCATCGCGAGCATCGTCTTTACGGTGCTCACCAAGTTCTACACCCCCCTCCACGTGCTGATGTACGCCGTCGTCTCCA
>CAIOAO010000008.1 GCA_903855985.1 uncultured Opitutia bacterium
GAGCCTTGTCCTGCATCGTCTCGCGCGAGATGTTGAGCGGGAGGTCCTCGCTGTCCACGACGCCCTTGAGGAAGCGCAGCCACTCGGGGAGGAGGAGCTTGGGCTTGGCGTCGATCAGGACCTTGCGGCAGTAGAGCGCGACGCTGGCCTCGGTGCGGGCGAAGCCGAGCTTCTCGGTGTTGTCCGTCGGGACGAAGAGCAGGGCGTTGATCGCCAGCGGCGCGTCGGCGGAGAAATGCAGGCGCAGGCGCGGCTCGTCGAAGGCGTGGGCCTGGAACTTGTAGAACTCGGTGTATTCCTCGTCCTTGATCTCGTTCTTCGAGCGGAGCCAGAGGGCCTGCACGGTGTTGACGCGCTTGCCGTTGAGGTTGATCGGGAACGACACGAACGCGCTGTAGCGTTCGAGGATTTCCTTGATTCGCGAGTCGTCGGAGAACTCGGCGCAGTCATCCTTGAGCTCGATGACGATCTTGGTGCCACGGCGCTGGTCCGCGGCCTCCTCGATTTCGTAGCTGCCGGCGCCGTCACTGGTCCAGACGTGGCCGGGTTCGGCTGCGCGCCAGGAGTGCGAATAAACCTTCACGGACTTCGCGACCATGAAGGCCGAGTAGAAGCCGACGCCGAACTGGCCGATGAGATTGGTGTTTTTCTGGTCGCCCTCGCCGAGGGCCTTGAGGAAGGCCTTGGAGCCGGAGTGGGCGATGGTGCCGAGATTTTCGACCAGCTCGGCGCGCGTCATGCCCAGGCCGAAGTCCTGGATCGTGATGGTCTTGGCCTTGTCGTCGGTGGTGACGTTGATCTCGAGCTCGGCCTTGTCGTCGAAGATCTCCTTCTCGGTGATCTGCGTGTGGCGGAGTTTCTCGAGGGCGTCGGAGGCGTTGGAGACCAGCTCGCGGACGAAGATCTCCTTCTCGGTGTAGAGCGAGTGGATGACGATATCGAGGAGCTGCTTGATCTCGGCCTGGAACTCGAATTTCTGCGGAGTGGAGGTGGACATGGATGGATCGTGGTAAGGTGTAAGGGGTACGTTGTAAGGGTCAGAAAAGCAAAGAGCCCGCTATTTTAGCGGGCCCGGGAAAATTGCAAGAGAGAGGGCGAAAATCTCAACCCCCGAGGTACGTCGCCTTGAGCTGGGGGTCGGTGCGGAGCTGCTTGCTCTCGCCCTGCATCACGATGCGGCCGGTCTCGAGGACGTAGGCCGAGCTGCTGACCTCGAGGGCGAGGTTGGCATTCTGCTCGACGAGCAGGATGGTGATGCCGTGGTTCCGGTTAATCTCCACGATCTTCTCAAAGATGGTGCTGATGAGGCGGGGTGCGATGCCGAGCGAGGGCTCGTCCAGCATCAGGAACTTCGGGCTGCCCATCAGCGCGCGGCCGATCGCCAGCATCTGCTGTTCGCCGCCGGAGAGCGTGCCGGCCATCTGCTTGATGCGCTCGTTGAGCCGGGGGAACACGCTGAACACGTACTCGCGGTTCTTCGCGAGCAGCTCCTTGTCGTGCAGCAGGTAGGCGCCCATCGCAAGGTTCTCATCCACGGTGAGGTTGGAGAAGATCATCCGGCCCTCGGGCACGTGGGAGAGTCCGCGGGCGACGATCTTGTGCGCGGGGAGCTTGGTGATGTCCTCCCCGAGAAACTCGATCTTCCCCGTCTTGGCGCGGAGTAGGCCGGAGATGGTGCGGAGGGTGGTGGTCTTGCCGGCGCCGTTGCCGCCGATGAGCGTGACGATGGAGCCCTGGGGGATGGAAAACGAGATGCCGCCCAGCGCGGAAATGGCGCCATAGCTGACGGAGAGGTCGGTGACGGTGAGCATCGGAGAAGCGGTCAGCGATCAGCTTTCAGCGTTCAGCTTGGTTAAGCGTGAAGGCACAAGCATCGGAGTCTTTGGTTGGAGAGCTGACGGCTGACCGCTGAAGGCTGAGAGCTTCATGGTCAATGATGCGCCAGGCTCGTGGTGTGGTCCTCGCCGAGGTAGGCCTCGATGACCTTCGGGTCGCGCTGGATGGCGGCGGGGTCGCCCTCGGCGATCTTCACGCCGTAGTCGAGGACGGCGATGCGCTGGCAGACGCCCATCACGACCTTCATCGAGTGCTCTACGAGCAGGATGGAGAGGTTGAACTGCTTTTGAATCTGCTGGATGAGCCGCACGAGCTCGACCTTCTCCGTCGGGTTCATGCCGGCGGCGGGTTCGTCGAGCAGGAGTAGCTTCGGCTTGGTCGCGAGGCAGCGGACGATCTCGAGCCGGCGCTGCTCGCCGTACGGCAGGCTCTTGGCGGGGGCGTCGCCAAAGCGGCGCAGGTTGAAAATCTCGAGCAGCTCCTCGACGCGGCGCGTGATGGCGGCCTCGTCGCGGCGGAAGGCGCCGAGCCGGACCATGGTCTGCCACGGGCTCGTGTCGCGGTGGAGGTTGCAAGCCACGCGGACGTTGTCGAAGACCGAGAGGCTGCCGAAGAGGCGGATGTTCTGGAACGTGCGGGCGATACCGCACTCGACGATCTCGTTGACCTTGAGGCCGGCGAGGTTGCGGCCGCAGAACGTCACGGAGCCCTCGGTGGCCTGGTAGACGCCCGTGATGACGTTGAAGACGGTGGTCTTGCCGGCGCCGTTGGGGCCGATGAGGCCGCAGAGCTCGCCCTCGCCCACGGTGAAGTCCACGCCGTTCACGGCCGTGAGCCCGCCGAAGCGGATGGTGGTCTTGTCGAGCTGGAGGAGCGGGGCAGGCATCAGGCTTTGATCTTGCCGAGCTTGAAGTTGAACAGACCTTGCGGCCGGGCGAGCATGAGCACGATCAGCAGGAAGGAGTAGAGCACCATGCGGTACTCGGCGATGGGCCGGAGCACCTCGGGCAGCAGCGTGAGCAGGATGGCGGCGAGGATGACGCCGAGGGTGTTGCCCATGCCGCCGAGGATGACCATGACCACGATCTCGATGGACTTGGTGAAGTCGAAGCCGGTGGGCGTGATCGTCAGCTTGAAGTGTCCGTAGAGCCCGCCCGCGATGCCGGCGAAGAACGCGCCGATGACAAACGCGACGATCTTGTAGCGCGTGGTGTTGAGGCCGACGGCCTCGGAGGCGATCTCGTCATCGCGCGTGGCGAGAAAACCGCGGCCGTAAGTGGACTTCACGATGCAGGTGACGACGAAGATGGTGACCGCGACGAAGGCCAGCACCCAGAAGATCGTGGTATAGGGCGGGATGCCGTTGAGGCCCAGGGCGCCGCCGAGGGACTCGACGTTCTGGAACGTGACGCGGATGATTTCACCAAAGCCGAGGGTGACCAGGGCGAGATAGTCGCCCTTGAGCCGCAGCGACGGCACGCCGACGAGCAGGCCCGCGAACGCGGCGCTGAGGCCGCCGGCGATCAGCGCCATCAGGAACAGCCCGCCCTCCTGCAGGGCGGTGCCGCCGTCCTCGCCGAACCAGCGCGGGGCGCAGTACATCGTCACCGCCGCGGACAGGTACGCGCCGACCGACATGAAGCCCGCGTGGCCGAGGGAAAACTGGCCGGTGTAGCCGTTCACCAGGTTGAGGGAGACGGCGAGGATGATGTTGATGCCGATGCCGGTGAGGACATCGAGGTAGTAGGGATTGAACGAATCCGAGTAATGCTGGACGCCGAAGGCCACGAGCAGGGCGCCCAACAGGAAGAGATGCGGTTTCGGGGGCATCGCGCGGGCTCAGACCTTTTCCACCGTGAACTTGCCGAGCAGGCCGGCGGGGCGGAAGAGGAGGATGATGATGAGGATGGCGAACGCGATGGCGTCCTTGTACGTCGAAAACTGGCTGCCGCTGACGAAGGTCTCGACCGTGCCGAGGATGAGCCCGCCGAGGGCGGCGCCGGGGATGTTGCCGATGCCGCCGAGGATGGCGGCGACGAAGGCCTTCAGGCCGGGCATGACGCCCATCAGGGGGTCGATCGACGGGTAGTTGAGCGCGTAGAGGATGCCGCCGGCGGCGGCGAGGGCGGAGCCGAGGCCGAAGGTGAACGAGATCACGACGTCGTTGTTCACGCCCATGAGGATGGCGGCCTTCGGGTTGAGCGAGACGGCGCGCATGGCGGTGCCGATCTTGGTGCGGTAGACGATCAGCTGGAGCACGACCATCAGCACGACCGAGACGACGATGACGATGACCTGGTTGCTGGAGATGATGACGTTGCCCAGGGAGAAGTTCCGGACGGGGAAGATCGCGGGGAAGTTGCGCGGGGCGGCGCCGAAGAAGACCTGCCCGGTGTACTCCAGCAGGAGGGAGACGCCGATGGCGGTGATCAGGACGTTGAGGGTGGGGGCGCTGCGGAGCGGGCGGTAGGCGAGGCGCTCAATCGTCATGCCGAGGAGGGCGCACCCGATCATGGCGGCCCCGAGCACGGCCAGGCCGCCCCAGAGGGTGCCCTCGGGCACCAGTTTGCCCATGTAGTAGCCGATGAAGGCGCCGACCATAAACACGTCGGAGTGCGCGAAGTTGATGAAACGCAACACGCCGTACACCATGGTGTAACCGAGCGCGATGAGGGCGTAGATCGCCCCGAGGGAGAGACCGTTCAGGAGCTGTTGGAGGAATTCGGACACTGCAGAGAGTTAAAAGGTGAGAGTTGAAAGATGAAAGATTCAATCCCTCAGCGAGTCATGCAGACCGCTGAGCATGCGGACCACTTCCATGGCCGCTCGGTAAATCTGCTGGTGTGCGGCCTCGGGGAGCAAGCCTTGGTTACGGGCAATTACCGGCTGGGAGGACAATTCAAACGCGGACCCCGGGGCCAGTCCGATCAAACGGCAAAAATCCACCCGGGAAGACCGGGAGCTTCCTGCGGCCCGGTTGGGCGAAATCGAGCCGGCGGAACGGCGCATCTGACTCGCGAAGCGTAATCACGGCGTCACCGCGCTGACAAACTGCACGCGGCCGTTCTTGACCGTGACGATGATGGCGGGCTTGGAGGTGTTGCGTTCGGCGTCGATCGTGGTGTGGCCGGTGACGCCGGGAAACTCCTTCGTGGTCGCGAGCGCGTTGCGCACGGCGGGGCCCGCGGTCGTGCCGGCGCGGGTGATGGCGTCGGCGAGGAGCAGCATCGCGTCGTACCCGAGCGCGGCGACGGCGTCGGGGGTTTCGCCAGAGTAGCGGGCGCGGAATTTCGCGATGAAGGCCCGGACCTCCGGCGCGGGCGACTCGGCCGAATAGTGGGTGGAATAGTAGGAGCCCTCGACGGCCTTGCCGCCGAGCTCGAGGAGCTGGGGTGCTTCCCAGCCGTCGCCGCCGAAGATGGGGAGGGTGATCCCCAGGTCCCGCGCCTGCGAGCAGATCAGCGCGGCCTCGGTGTAATAGCCGGTGGCGGCGATGGCGTCGGGCGCGAGGGCCTTGAGGGCGGTGAGCTGGGCGCGGAAGTCCTTGTCGCCCTCGCTGTATTTCTGCTCGGCGATGACTTCGCCGCCGGCGGCGGTGAAGTGTTCGCGGAACACGCGGGACAGGCCGACACTGTAGGGGGCGGACATGGAGGTGAGCAGGGCCACCCGCTGCACGTGCAGGTGGTCGCGGGCGAATTTCGCGAGCACGGCGCCCTGGAACGAATCGATGAAGCACGCCCGGAAAATGTAGCTGCCCATCGCAGTGACCCGGGGGTTGGTCGAGGAAATCGCGATCATCGGCACATGCGCCTGCTGGCAGATGGGCGCGGCCTCGAGGGCGTTGGTCGAGGCGTTGCCGCCGACGATGGCGACGACGCCGTCGCGGGCGATGAGCTTTTTCACCGCGGTGGCGGACTCACCGGACTTGGACTGGATGTCCTCGACGAGGAACTCCACCGGCCGGCCGAGGAGGCCGCCGCGGGCGTTGAGTTCCTCGACGGCGAGGACCACGCCCCGGCGCGAGGCCTGGCCGAACGAGGCCTCCTTGCCGGTGAGCGAGGCGAACTGCCCGACCTTGATGGGCTCCGGCGCGGCGGCCAGGGCCGCGGCGAACGGCAGAAAAAACAACGCGCAGCGGGTGAGGCTGCGCGTGAGGCCGGAGGGGGCCGGTCGCATCAGGGGGTGATGGACTCGACGAACTTGAAGGCGCCATCCTTCACGGTGATGACCACGGCGGCCTTGGTGGCGTTGCGGTGGGAATCGATCGTGGTCTTGCCGGTGACGCCATCGTAACCCTTGGTGGCGGCGATGGCGGTGCGGAGCTTGGGACCCTCGGTGGTGCCGGCGCGCTTGATGGCGTCGGCGAGGACCATGGCGGAATCATAGCCGAGGGCGGCCATGGCGTCGGGCGTCTCGCCGGCGAAGCGGGCGCGGAACTTCTTCACGAAATTCTGCACGGCGGGGGAGGAGTTCTCGGGCGAGTAATGGGTGGAGTAGTAGGTGCCCTTCATGGCCTTGCCGCCGATCTCGATGAGCTGCGGGGCCTCCCAGCCGTCGCCGCCGAAGATGGGGAAGGTGAGCTCGAGCTCGCGGGCCTGCTTGGAGATGAGGGCGGCCTCGGTGTAATAGCCGGGGACGAAGATGCCGTCGACGCCGGCGGCCTTGATGGCGGTGAGCTGGGCCTTGAAGTCCTTGTCGCCCTCGGAGTACTTCTGCTCGATCGTGATCTCGCCGCCGATGGCCGCGAAGGTCTCCTTGAAGTACTTGGCGAGGCCGACGCTGTACGGCGAGGACACGGAGGTGAGGAGGGCGACCTTCTTCAGGTGGAGGCTCTTCTGGGCGAACTTCGCCATCGCGGTGCCCTGGAAGGGGTCGATGAAGCAGACGCGGAAAATGTAGCTGCCCATCTCGGTCACGCGCGGGTTGGTGGACGAGGGCGAGATCATCGGGATCTTGTAGTTCTGGGCGATGGGCGCGGCCTCGAGGGACCGGCCGGAGGCGACCTCACCGAGGAGGGCGACGACCTGGTCGCGGGAGATGAGTTTTTTGACGATGGTGGCGGATTCGCCCTGCTTGGACTGGTTGTCCTCGGTGATGAGCTCGAACTGCCGGCCTAGGGCGCCACCGGTGGCGTTGAGTTCCTCGATGGCGAGGAGGGTGCCCTTGTGGGAGGACTGGCCGAAGGCGGCCTCCTTGCCGGTGAGCGAGGCGAACTCGCCGACCTTGATGGGATTCTGGGCGAGGGCGGCGCCGGTGGCGGCCGCGAGCAGGGCCGGGAGCAGCAGGAGACGGAGGGCTTTGATCATAGAGGGACGGAGGGTTTAGGGAGGCGGAAGGGAAAGGGACCCAGAGGGAGTTTTCAACCAATCTATTGACCGCGGGTAGCAGCCGGCGTGCCGGGGTAAGCTCCATTCGCCGGGCAATAAACCCGGCCCGCATTGGGTTTTGCTTTCATCCGGTCGGGGGGTTTGATGGGCGGGGTTGAACACCTACGACCGACATCTGCTGCGCGAATGGCTGTCGATCCTCGGCCTGGTGCTGGGCGCGACCATCGGCCTGATGCTGGTGCAGGTGCTGTATGATGACTTCCGCACCCTGCGCGACCTCGGCGCGCGCGGGCTGGATATGTGGATGTATTTTTTCGTGACGATGCCGAGTTTCCTGGCGGTGGTGCTGCCGCTGGCGCTGCTCCTCTCCCTGCTGTTCGTCCTGGGCAAACTGCACCGGGCCAATGAATTCACCGCGTTGCGCGCCGCCGGCGTCGGCCTGATGCGCATCACGGCGCCGGTCTGGGTCGTGGGCGCAATCGCGTGCGGGCTGGTGTGGTGGCTGAATTCCACGGTGGTGCCCTGGTCCGTCGTGACCTCGCGCGAGCTGAAGGACAGCCTGGAATTCCGCAAGCAGGCGCACTCCCTCGCAGCGGACCGCATCGGGGCGGTGGACAGCGTGGCGTTCAACAACCCCCGCGCGCGGCGCATGTGGTTTTTCAACCGGTACAGCCAGGTGCTGCACCGCGGCTTCGGGGTGACGGTGTCGGAGCTGGACGGGCAGCGCCGCGAGCTGTCGCGGCTCGTGGCGACCGAGGCCGCGCCCAATCCGCGTGGCGAGGGCTGGATTTTCAAGTTCGGGCGCGCACTGACCTTCGATCCCGTGACGGGTGAGCTGATGGGGACCGAGCCTTTTACCGAGCGACTCGTGGCGGGGTACCATGAGGACCCGAAGCTGATGCTCCTGATTGACCGGCCGGTGCGCGATCTCTCGTTCCCGGAGCTGCGGCAGATGATCGACTACTTCAAGGTGGAGAACAGCCAGAAGCTCACGCCTTACGCGGTGCGTTATTACAGCCTGATCACGGACACCCTCCTGCCGCTGATCGTCATCGCGATCGCGATCCCGTTTGCCGTCACCGGCGTGCGGGTGAATCCCGCGGTGGGGGTGTCGAAGTCATTCGGCCTGTATTTCCTGTATTATTTTTTCACGAACATCGCCTCCTCGCTGGCGACGAAGCAGGTCATTGATCCCGTGCTGGCGGCCTGGCTGCCCAACCTGGGGATGATCGGGCTGGCGGTATGGCTGTTTGCCAAGCTGCGGTGAGGTTTTGCAGGTCGGGGTCGTCAAACGCGGCTGAGTCCCGGCAGGCATTTCCGCGGCTATCACGGACAGACGCGGATCAATTCAGGTCATCCGCGTTTATCCGCGCAATCCGCGGGAAGGTATTCCCGGAGTAAGACGGAGTTCGGCGACGGGCCCGTCCCCATCACCCCAGGATCCGGCGCCACACGGCGTTGCTCGGCCAGAGCATGATCGACCACACCACTATGCAGTTGATGTAGCTGAGGAAGACGGCGGCGCTGGCCATGTCCTTGATGCGCTTGGCCAGCGGATGCTGCTCGGGGCGCAGGTAATCAATGACCCACTCAATCGAGGAGTTGAGCAGCTCGACGATGAGGATCAGGATGAGCGAGAAGATCATCAGCGCGGTCGAGACGGCATTGACCGGCAGGATGATGGCGAGCGGCACGAGCAGCAGGGCGAAGATGAGGTCCTCGCGGAACGAGGGCTCGTGCTGCACGGCGGCGAAAAACCCCTCGATGGAATAGCGCACCGAGGCGACGAAGTTCCGGAAGCTGCGCTTCTTCGGCTCGAAGGGTTCGGCGGGCGGGGGCACGGGTCGGACGCTAGGCGGCGGCCCGGCGCGGCGGAAGCGCATTTTTCCCGCGGGGCGCTCAGGCGGCGACCGGGGGTGGTCCGCGGCGGGCGGGGCGTTTCCGGCCGATGAAGCCGCAGGCGAATGCGATGACCTCCTCCCGGTGGCCGACACTCGTGGGGCGTGCGATGAAAACCGGTGGCGAGGGCCTGCAGTGACGCATACACCTCATCGCTCACCTCGAGGGTTTTACGGGCACCAGTTGCACCGGTTTCCCCGGTTTCATAAAGACGTTTGCGACGAATCACCGTCCCGCTGCGCCGGACCGCCCGGATTTGGCGCCGGACCGGCCCTTACTTCGCGGGCGGGGGCGGGGCGCCGGTCGCGGGCGCCACGGGGCGCAGCGTGAGGATCCTGGACTGCGTCTGGCCGCCGGCGCGCAGCGTGATCGAGACGGGCAGCGAGTAGGAGTCCACCCCGAGCAGGGACTGCATGGGTTCGACCTCGATGGCCTGGCCCGGGGCGAGGGTGACGGTATCGGGCCGGACGGCAAAGTTGCCGAGGTCGGAGTTCACCTCGCGGATCTCGACGACCACCGTGGCGGCGGTGGGGTTTTCCAACTGCATCCGCAGCAGTGCGGGGGGCATCTGGGCCTCGCGGGCCCGGCGGGCGGCGGGCGATTCGCCCTCATCCTCGTCGGCGATGTGGTTCATGCCCTGGTTGCCCTGGTAGGTGCCGCTGTGCTCGGCGTGAATCTTACTTTCCGACGTCGCGTTGCTGCTCATCCCGGGTGCACTGCCGCCCATGCCACCCCCCATGTTACCGCCCATGCCACCGCCCGAGGTACTGTCCAAAACGCCGGTGCCGGAGCCAAACTTGGTTTCGCCCATGGCCGTGGTGTTCATACCCTTCATCTTGCCGGACTGGCCGTCGTGGCCGCCGAAGTAAGCCGCGCCGGCGACATTGCTGCCGAGGGTGATGCGGCAGATGATCTGCCCGTCGAAGTAGGTCTGGTCGGCCGCCATGGGGGGCACGGAGTGGCGGATCTCGTGCATCAGCTCCTTGCGGTCGGGGCCTTCACAGGCGGCGAGGAGCAGGAGCGGGGCGAGGGCCAGCAGGGACGCGGTCAGGGAGAGGCGGGGGTTTTTCATGCGAGGGTCAGACGGGTGGCGGACGGGAAAAGTTTCATCAAAGTCAGGCGGGGCTCAACTCCAGTTGAAATTAAAGCTGATGCTGATGCGCTCGCCCGCCGCGCGGTTGGCGGGGACCTCGTGGCGCAGCCAGCTTTCGAACAGGACGACCTGGCCCGCCTCGGCGGGGAATGTCACGTGCGCCCGGTGGGCGGGCCGGGCGGAGGCGAGCCGGGGTGGGGCGGCCATGAACTTGCTCAGGCGCGGGTCCTCAAACTTCAGGCCGGGGCAGCCGGGCGGCGTAGCCACGTAATAGGTGCCGCTGATGAAGGAGAGCGGGTGCAGGTGCAGCGAGTGCGCCGCGGTGGGCGGCATGATGTTCACCCAGCAGTCGGACATCCGCACCGTGCGGCCGCGCAGGTCGAGCTCGAGGGTGCGGGCAAAGGCCCGGGCATGGCGCAGCAGCTTTTGTTCGAGGCCGGCGAACGTGCTGGAGAAGCGGTGGAGCTCGTTCATCGAGGCGTAGCTGGTGAAGCCGCCCGGGTAGTTTTTCGCCGACCAGCGCCGGCCGGCGGCATCGAAGGCGCGCAGGCGCCGGCATTCCTCGGCGAGCTCCGCGTTGAAGCGGGCGAGGCCGGTGCGGGCCAGGGGCTCGCGGTAAATGTAGGTGGGGAACCAGGCGCGGACGGACACGGGGGGATGATGGGCCGCGGGCCTTCCGCGCGGCAACGGTGAAAGTTCGCGCGGTTTTGCTTCGCGCCCGCCGGGCCGCCCGGCTACGGGTGTCGGTGATGTGGAAAAAATGGCTCATGGTCGGGCTGCTGGTCGTGGCGAATGGCGGGGCGGCGGAGCCGCGGACGCTGCTGGTCGAGGTGGACGGCGTGCCGGCCAGGGAGCAGCGCAAGGGCGGCCGGTTTGATTACAGCGACTACGACCGCGTCGGGCTGCTCAGCCTCGTGCGCGACCGCGCGATGCTGCTGGCGACCCGGGCGGAGTTCGCGGCGCTGCAGCACGCCGGCTTTCACCCGGTGCTGGTGCTGGAAAGTTCGGACCCGCTGGCGCTGTACAAACGCGGACTCTACGGGCCGACGCTGACCCTGCCGGCGATTTACCACACCTATGACCAGATTGTCGCCCGCGCGGATGAGCTGGTGAAAGCGCATCCGGCGCGGATCGCCCGGGTGCAGATTGGCGAGACGACGCAGTATCACCGGCCGATTTACGCGTACCGCGTGTCCCGCGATGCGCGCCAGGTGCAGGACCGGCCCGGCGTGCTGTTCGACGCCTGCCATCACTCCGATGAGATCATGGGGGCGGAGATTGTGTTCACGCTGCTGCAGAAACTGGTGCTCGATTACGGCCGGGATCCCGCGGTGACCGCATGGGTGGACCGCCATGAGATTTACCTCGTGCCGGTCGTGAACGTGGACGGCCACGACATCGTCACCTCCGGGCGCGACCCCCGCTGGCGCAAGAATGCCCGCGACGTGAACGGCGACGGCGTGGCGGGGGTTTTCCCCGAAGGCGTGGACGTGAACCGCGGCTACGATTTCAACTGGGCGCTGGGCGGCAGCGACCAGCCGGACAGCGACCGTTACCGCGGGGAGCACCCGTTCTCGGAGGCGGAGAACCGCGCGATGCGCCGCCTGCTCGAGCTGAAGACCTTCGTGCTTTCGATTTCGTATCACAGCCAGGGCGAGGTGATTTATTATCCCTGGTCCTGGAACGGCCAGGTGGCACCGGATGATGCACTGCTGCGGGAAATCGCGGGCGAGGTCGCGGGCCGGATCACCACGATGGATGGGCACGGCACGTATGCGATTTCGCCAGGCGGAGCCTCAAGCCAGAGCTACGTCTGGCTGTATGGCCGGAAGGGGGATTTTGATTTCATCATCGAGACCGGCAAGGGCACGCACCTGTTTGCGCCGGAGGACGTCCCGGGGATCATCGCGGCGAACCTGGCCGGCGCGGCCGCGCTCCTCAACCGGGCGCGCGGACCGGGCCTGGCGGTGCACGTGACGGATGCGGTCACCGGGCGCCCGCTGGCGGCGGAAGTCTGGTTGCCGCGGATTGAGAACAATTCGGTGGACCGGCGCGGGACGGAGGGGACGTTCGGGCATTACTGGCGGCTGCTGCGCCCGGGACACTACGAGCTGATCATTTCCTGCCCGGGCTACCAGACGGCCGTGCGGCATGACGTGACGGTGGCTGCGGGCGACTGGACCCCGCTCGAGGTGCCATTGCAGCCGGAGCGACCGGACGCATTGGGCAAGTGACTTATTTCCCCAGCAGCTTGAGCCCCACGACGCCGGTGAGGATGAGCGCCACGCAGACGAGCCGGAGGGCCGAGGCGCTTTCGTGGAAGAGGATGATGCCGAGGACGGCGGTGCCGGCGGCGCCGATGCCGGTCCAGACGGCGTAGGCGGTGCCGATCGGCAGGGTGCGCGCGGCAAGGGCCAGGAGAAACATGCTCCCGGCCATCGCGCTGCCGACGCCAATGGACGGCCATAGCCGCGTGAATCCCGCGGTGTATTTCAGGCCGGTGGCCCAGACGATCTCGAGCGCCGCGGCGACGAAGAGGTAGGTCCAGGCCATGGCGGACGGGCGGATTATTTAACGCCGCCCATGAGTTTCTTCACCCACGGGATGCAGGCGGCCATGACGAGGGTGGCGACGCCGACCCAGACGGCCTGGTGCTGGAAGAAATTCGCGAGGGCATTGCCATCGGTGGCGGTGAACTCGCCCGCGAGCACGCCGGCGAGCTTGTTGCCGAGGGCGGCGGCGAGGAACCAGATGCCCATGATGAGGCCGAGCAGCTTCGGCGGGGCGAGCTTGGTCATCGTGCTCAGGCCGACGGGGCTGATGAGCAGTTCGCCGACGGTCTGGAGGAAAAACAGGCCGACGATCCAGAGCGGGCTGACCTTGCCCTCGACGGTGAGCCGCGCGGCGGGCACCATCAGCAGGAAGGAGAGGCCGAGGAACACCAGGCCGAGGGTGAACTTGGCCGGGCTGGACGGCTGGCGGTCACCGAGGCGCACCCACAGCCAGGCGAACAGCGGCGCGAGCGCCATGACGAAGAGGGAGTTGACCGACTGGAACCAGGCGGAGGGGAACTTCCAGCCGAAGATCTCGGTGCGCGTGAGCTGGTCGCCGAAGAGCGAGATGGTCGAGCCCGCCTGCTCGAAGATCGCCCAGAAAATGATCGCCGCGAGCGAGAAGACAAAGACCGCGGCAATGCGCTTGCTGTCGAGGTTGGCCTGAAAGCCGAACCAGAGGATCGCGAGCACGGGCAGCACGACGTAGCCGTAGCGGATCCAGGCGAAGCGCGGATCGGAGTCGGAGAGCCGCACCAGCGCAAACAGGACGGCGGCGCCGAGCAACACGCCCGTGAGCTTGCCCCACGGGCGCGGGGCATCGGCGGCCGGCGGGTGGCCGACCCGGGCGAGCCGTTTCCCGGTGAGGAGATAAACGATGAGCCCGAGCGTCATGCCCACGCCGGCGGCGGCAAACCCCCAGTGCCAGCTGTGCGCGGGATTGAGGCCCCAGCCGCGGAGCATCCCCTTGAACGCGTCGCTCTGCGCCAGCCAGCCGGTGATGAGCGGCGCGCTGAACGCGCCCACATTGATGCCCATGTAGAAAAGGGAGAACCCGGCATCCCGGCGCACATCCTCGGTCTTGTAGAGGCTGCCGACCATGGAGCTGATGTTCGGCTTGAGCAGGCCGGTGCCGAGGGCGATGAGGACGAGGCCGACGTAGAAGGTGCTCTCGGATTGCAGCGCGAGGGTGAAGTGCCCCGCGGCGATGATGATGCCGCCGTAGAGCACGGAGGCGCGGGCGCCGAGGAAGTTGTCCGCCAGGAAACCGCCCGGGATGGACAGCATGTAAACGCACATCGTGTAGGTGCCGTAAACGATGCCGGCCTTCCGGTTGTCGTAGGCGAGGCCACCCGCTGCGATCGGCGCCACCATGAAGAGCGTGAGCAAGGCCCGCATGCCGTAGTAGCTGAAGCGCTCCCACATCTCGGTGAAGAAAAGCGTGGTCAGCCCGCGGGGCTGGCCGCCGATGCCGCCGGTGTCGTGCGGGTCGGTGGTGGGGACGGCGCCAAGATCGGACGGGGGTGCGGAGGGGTGACTCATGGGCGGGGAGCTTGGTTGGCGTCCCTCCCGGGGCAAAGCCCAAATGCCAGTTCGACCGGCCGGCCCCGGACGTCCCGGAGGAAGTGTCACCTATTGGGTTACACTTCAACTCCCGGGGAGGCGGGGAGGACAACGCTACTTCAGGCCGGCCGGATGACGGTGCGCAGCGTGGCGGACTTGACCTCGCCCGCGCAGCGGAGCGCGAGACGGGTGGGGTGCGGCGGCTGGTTGATCATGTCGGTACCGATTTCCAGCGTACCGTCCTCGAGGGTTACCTCCACGGCGAGCGTGGCGGGGCCGTCGGTGAGAGTCAGCTTGGAACCGGTGCGGGCGACCTGGCCGGTCGTGATGAGGGCCGACTCATAGGCGGCGGGGGTGGAGAACTCCACGCGGTCGATGACCGTGACCGAGCCGGCGCCGCGGCGGTCGTAGATGAACTCGCGTTCCAGTTTCCGGAGTGACGGCACGTTGTAGGCGGTGCGCAGGTCGAGCACCATGCGGTCGGTGTCGGCGGTGAATTCCTTGCTGATCACGCGGGCGCGCCACTCGGGACCGGCTTCCTGGAGCTGGCCGGCGACGCGCGGCACAGGGTGGCCGTAGGAGTTGAGCAGCTGGCTGTCGTAGCGCTTCTCGCTGAACGTGCGGAAACTGTAGACCTCCGCACCTGGGTCGAGGATCAGTGTGCGGCCGTCGAGGACCACGGTGAACGAGCCGAGGTCGTTGTGATTGTGGTTCACGCCGTTGTGGCCGCCGAGGAGCGTGGCGGAGAGCTGGCGCGAGGTGGCGGGGCCGGGGCGGCAGACGAGCAGGGCGGAGTTTTCGAACCAGGTGCGGAGCTCCGGGGCCAGGGCCGGGCGCAAAGGTTGGCGCGGGTGGTGCGTCCGGAACATCCAAAGCAGCGGCTCGTCGGCGAACTGCAGATTCATTCCGCCAAACGGATCGGTGCCCGGCGGCGCCGCGATGGTGGCGTGCTCGGACGTGCCCTGGCGGTTGTCGAGCCAGAGACGTGCCCACGTGAGCGGCTGGGGGTTGAGGACGCAGTCGGCGAAGCTTGGGAACACCCCGGCCTGCAGCTCGACGCGCTCCGGGAAGCGCGCGACCCGGCGCATTTTGGGCTCGTCGAGGAGATCGATCGCGTTGCCCGTGCCATAGCGCAGCAACTCGGAGAGCGAGATGTAATGCATGAAGCCGTAGCTCCAGTAGCCCACGCCCTCGGTGCACACGCCATCGTCGGCGAAGCCATCGCGGAAATTCTTCACGAGCGACTCGGCCAGGGCCAGCCACCACGCGCGGTCCGCCGCGGAGGGCAGCAGCGCCGCCGCGGTGTGGGCGCAGCAGGAGAGGCACACGGCGTTCCAGTTGTGCTTCACCGCGATCCACCAATAGATGTCGCGGCCGGACTCGATGCGCTGGCGCAGGGGCGCGAGCACGCGGCGGTCCACCTCGCTCCGGATCAGGGCGCGCAGGTCGGCGGGCAGTCGCGGGCCGAGGATGAAGTCGATCAGCGCGAGGTTCTCGGCGAAGTGCACGACGCCGAGGTCGGGCTCCACGGTCTTGAGGTCGTAGTTGAGCTTCTTGAGATCGTTGCCGGGATGGATCCACGTGCGGATCGTCGCGAGCTGGCGCGTGTCGGAGCCGATCACACCGAGGAACTCACCCTGGTCGTAGATTGCCTCGGCGAGGAGGAACGCCACCTGGCGCTTCCGCAGGAGGGGCAGCACGATGTTGATGTGCGTGACGTCCTCGCGCGCGAGGCAGTCGAGGTACGCGGCGTCGGTGTAGTCGGGGAACGGCGCGGCGGCGTATTCACGTGCGGTGGCGAGGATTTGCCGGCCGAAGGGATCGTCGGCCCAGCGGGCCCAGGCGGCGCGATCCGTGACCACGGGCGCGAGGGCGAAGGGTTCCTTGGGCAGCAGGGCCTGGAGGGCGCGGCACCGGTCGGAGGAGGGGACGTAGGTTTCGCCTGCGGGCAGGTCGAAATTGAAATCGTAGGCACCCATGGCGCGGCGAATATCGTGGCGCGCTCCGTGCTTGGCAAGCAGCCGCACCCGCGATGACACTGCTGCCGCCGCCGGATGACTTTGACCACGGATTCCACTGAATGACACGAATGCAGAACTCTTGGGTGGATAAACCCAGGCCAGGGCAGCCCGCGGGAGCACGGTTTTCCAGAACCGCGGCCTGGATGAAGGGGATCATTGCCCTGGGGTTTGCCGTGGGGGTCCACGCCGCGCCTGTGGCGGATGAAGGCTGGCAGGAGCTGGCGGGCTATCTGTTCCGCGACGCGCATGACGCGTTCACCCGCGAACCCGCCGGCGCGGACCGGCGGCGCGCGCTCGGGGCCGCGGCGAGCCTGCTCAACGAGCCACCGGTCAGCCCGGGCAAGGTGGCGGACGTCGAGGCGCAGTTGCGCCAGCTGCTGGCGGACAATGCCGCGGATGAACCCGCGATTTACGCGCGTTACCTGCTGGCGCGCATCGCACACCTGCACCGCCCGGCGGAGACCGCGGAGATCGAGGCGGCGTACCGTGCCGTGATCACGGCGGCGCCGGCGCACCCGCTCGCGCAGCTGGCCGCGGGCAAACTAGCGCTGGTGTTGCTCTACCAGCGGCCCGATCTCCCCGTGCCCGCGCGGATCGCCGCCGCGGCGGAGCTGGCGCCGGTGGCCGGGTCGGCGCAACTGCCCGAGACCGCGTGCATTTACTACCGCGTCCTCGCCGAGGCGGCGCTGTATTATGACATGCTCGACGAGCGGGCGCTCGGCTGGCTGCAACGCGCGGATGCCGTCGGTCCGCAGGATGTGATGACGGCGACGAGCCTGCGCATCCAGCTGGCGGAGGTGGCGCGCGCGCTCGGCCACCGCGAGGCGGCGCTGGGCTATTACCGCAGTTACCTCGCCACGGCGGCGCCCACAGACAGCCGCTATCACACCGTGGCGGAGCGCATGGCGGACCTGGCGAAGGAGGCCAAATGAAACGCCCGCCGCTGACGACCGTGGTGGTGCTGCTCCTGCTCATCGGGACCTATCTTTACTCCGCCGGCCGCCTCGTGCTGCGCCGTGGACCCGCAGTGGTGGATCCCAGCATCGAGGTCATCCGCTACGCGCACTGGCAGATCGAGCCGGGCGTGCGCGAGGCGTTCAACGAGATCGCGGCCGACTACATGGCGCTGCACCCGAAGGTGCGGGTGGAGCAGATGGACATCCCCGGCCGCGCCTGGAAACAGTGGCTGCGCACCGGGCTCATCGGCGGCACGGCGCCCGACCTCGTCGAGCTGGCCTCGTATGAGAATCCCGACGACATGCTCGCGCGCTATTTCACGCCGATCACGTCGTACCTGGAGCAGCCCAATCCCTACAACGCCGACGAGCCCGACCTGCGCGGCCTGTCGTGGCGGCAGAGTTACACCGCCGAGCTCGTGCCGGTGGAGGGCGTGCATTACTTCAGCACCAACCTGCTCGAGTACTACGGGGCGCCGAGCGCGATGGTGACGGTGCGGATGTTCTACAACCGCCGGCTGATCCAGGAGGCCATCGGCGAGGACCGCCCGCCCCGGACCTATGACGAATTCGTCGCGCTCTGCGCCGCGCTGCAACGCCATGCGGACGTCACGCACGAGTTCGTCGCGCCGCTGGCCGGCTCGTGGTTCAACGTCACGCAGATCACCGACGGCCTGTTCAGCGCGGCCTCGCAGCGGGTCGCACTGACCCTCGACATCTCGCACGACCTCGAGATGTCCAAGGTGGAGGGGCTGGTCAATTACGCCCGCGGACGGTGGTCGCTGACGACCCCGGCGATCCGCACGGGCCTGCAGACGGTGGAGGCGTTCGGCCGCTACCTGCCGCCGGGCTGGTCGCAGCTCAACCGCGAGGACGCGATGATGCAGTTCCTGCAGGGGCGGGCGGCGATGCTGGCGACGGGCACGTGGGATGCGGGCGGCATCCTGAGCCAGGCGGATTTCCCGGTGGGGGCGTTCAAGATGCCGGCGTTCCGGCGCGACGATCCCAAGTATGGCCGCTGGACGCTCGGGCCGATGTCGGAGGCCAACACCTTTGCCGGGGTGCCGTTCGGGCTGACGCGCACCTCGCGCCACCCGGAGCGGGCGATTGATTTCCTGCGCTTCCTCACCAGCCGGAAATCGAACGCGAAATTCTCCCGCATCTCCACGTGGCTGCCCGTGATCAAGGGCGTGCCGGTGCCGAAGGTGTCCGAATCATTCCGCCCGGTGGAGGAGGGTTATGTCGGCGGCGTGAACATCCGGTTCTTCAGCGGTGAAGCCAACCAGGTGGTGCTGCAGTACCTGTATCTGCTGAGCGGAAACGCAGCGAGTGCTGACGCGTTTATTGCGCAGACCCGCGGGCCGTTTGACCGGGCGTTCCGGGGCGAACTCGACCGGCTGGCGCGCGTGAGCCGCGAAACCCTCCGGCAGAAGGACTCGGTGCTCGCGGGACTTTACCAGCTGGAAGTGGGGACCGGACTGGGGCGCGCGAAGTTTGACCGGCTGGCGGCGAATCAGCTCACCGTGGAGGCCGAGCGGCTGCGGTCGCTGCGGACGCTGGCGGATTATCCGGGGAAGTAGGGTTGGACCGAGAATACCTTTCCGCGGATTGCGCGGATTGACGCGGATAACCTGGGGAAATCCGCGAGATCCGCGGGGAAGCTTACCGGAGTTTGGCCCCGATCACTTCCGCTTGATCAGCGGATCGAGGATCAGCCGGACGACCTCCGGGGGTGACTTGGTGAGGGCGGAGGCCTGGTGATAATACCCGGTGGCGAGCGGCTTGCCGGTGAAGTTCTCGCGCATCTCCAGGCGGAGCTCGATGAGGTAGTTGTTGAAATCCCACGCCCAGCGATCCTCGTAGGTGATGATGGCCTGGATGCCGTCCGGCAGCATGGTGAGTGGCCCGCAGGAAGCCTCGTAGCCGCGGGCCTTCAGGTCCGCGACGATGGTCTGGTCGATGCGGTGGTTGTCCGTCAACCGGTGCTCGACGTAGATGCGCGAGATGGCGCTGAGGTCCGACTCCTTGTGCGTGTCGAGGGACGAACAGCCGGTGAGCAGGACGCCGAGGGCGAGCAGCGGAAGGACGAGTTTCATCACCCCCAAGACGTGTCCCGAACCGGAAAGTTATCAACTCGTTCGTGCAACCCGCCCTGCGGCCCGGCGCGACCGGCGAACAGTCATTGCGCCGGACCGGCCGGGAGTAATTGCTGGCGGGGCAGTTCATCCCCAACCCCTCAGTACCATGCAAAAGTATCTTCTTTCCACGGGTGCAGCGGTCCTGCTGGCCCTGTTTGTGACGGGTTGTGAAACCGACGGCGGCGTGTCCGCCCGCGCGCAGGAAAAGTCCGCAACCTATGCCGCACTGAAGCCGTGGCAGAAGAAGTACATCACCAAGGGTACGATCGCCCAGGGTTTCACCCCGGACATGGTTTACATCGCCATGGGCCATCCGGACAAGGTCGAGACCCAGGAGTTGCGCGAGGGCAAGGCCGAGCTGTGGACCTACAGCCGGTTCTATCCCAATCTGGATGCGGTCCACGGATTACGGCGGGCCAACTTTACCACGGAATCGGCGTATCAGCCCCAGCGGGCCACCATGCAGTCGAACGGAGTTCCGGTCGGCATGTCGAGGAGCCCGGAAAGCATCTCCAAAACCGGCGGTCCCCAGGGCGGCTCGATGGAGCCGGCGGATCTGACCTCCTACACGATCGCGGTGTTGTTTGCAGACGGGAAAGTCGTCCGGATTGGTGCGGATAAAAACCCCAACTGACCGGGCGAATGGCCGGCCGGTGCGGTCGCACGCGGACTTGGAATCCATCCTGCAGTGGGCAGGCTGCCGTGGCACACTGCCGCACCCTATCCATGCACTCCCCGACCTCGCTCAATCGCCGCCAGTGGCTCAAGGCCACGGGCGCGGCTCTCGCCGGCCTGACGCTGGCTCCCCGGATTGCCTTGCGCGCCGAGCCGGCGCCGAATGCCACGCCCGTGCCGGTGCCGCCCGGCCCGGTGCAGCTGTGCTGGAACGAAAATCCCTTCGGTCCGTCACCGCGCGCCATCGAGGCGATGCAACGCGAAGTGCCGCGCGTGCATCGTTATCCGTTCAACTTGACGCCCGAGCTGGTCAAGCGCCTCGCGGCCAAGGAGGGCGTCTCGACGGATCACATTGTGGCCGGCGTCGGCTCCGGTGAGATCCTGGAGACCTACGGCGTGTATCTCGGCCGCCAGCGCGGCGAGGTCATCACGGCGTCACCCGGCTACATGCAGATGACGGATGCGATGCAGCGCATGGGCTCGCGGGTCGTGTCGGTGCCGTTGAACGACCGGCTGGAATACGATCTGGAGGCGATGGCGGCGAAGATCACGCCGGAGACCAAGGCGGTGTATATCTGCAACCCGAACAACCCCTCCGGCACGATCGTTGAGCCGGCGAGGCTGCGGGCATTTGCCATCGCGGCCGCGAAAAAGGTGCCGGTGTTCATCGACGAGGCTTACCTGCAGTGCTCGGACCATTTTGCGGCGAACACGATGGTCGGACTGGTGCGCGAGGGGCACAACGTCACCGTGGCGCGGACGTTCTCCAAGCTCTACGGCCTCGCCGGCCAGCGGATGGGCTACGGCATCATGCCACCGGAAATGGCCAAGGGCCTGCGCGAGTTCATGAACGGCAGCGTCAACCTGCTCGGTGTCGTGGGTGCCCTGGCCAGCCTGGAAGACCCGACGTACGTCGAGGCGACCCGGCGCAAGATCAAAGCCGGGCGCGACGCGCTGATCGCCGTGCTCCAGGAACACGGCCGGAAGTACGCGGAGCCGCAGGGCAACTTCGTGTTTTTCCACACCGGGATCCCGATCACCGAGTTTTCCCAGCGGATGAGGGCGGAAAACGTGATCGTCGCCCGTCCCTTCGCGCCGCTGACCGAGTGGTGCCGCATCTCGATCGGTTCGCCGGAGGAGATGGCGGTGTGTCATGCGGCGCTCAGAAAGGTTCTGAGCGCCTAGGCGATGGGTGCGCGGGCTGGGCGCCTGTCAGCACGCGCCGACGCTGGTGGGTCAGTCGTCAGAAGCTGACGGCTGAAAGCTGACTGCTGATCGCTCGCTGCGGCGGCTGCACCGCCGCCTCAGCCGTGCAGATACGAATTCAGCAGGTTCTCGAGGTACTCCTGTTTGCCGGAGCGGGGCTTGGGCTCGCCGAGTTTGCCGAGGACGAGCTTGTTGAGGTCGCGGAAACCGACGCGGCGTTTCTCGATGTCGCGGCCGAAGCCGGCGTCGTAGCTGGCGTAGCGGTCCTGGAGGAACTTCGTGAACTTGCCCTCGGCGAGGATCCGGCGGGCGAGCTTGAAGGCGAGGGCGTAGGCATCCATGCCGCCGATGTGCGCGTGGACGAGGTCCTCGGGATCAATGCTGGGGCGGCGGAGCTTGGCGTCGAAGTTGAAGCCGCCCTGGCCGAGGCCGCCGGCGCGCAGGATGGAGACCATCGCGAGCGTAAGCTCCTTTACGTTGGTGTTGAACTGGTCGGTGTCCCAGCCGAGCAGCTCGTCGCCGGCGTTGGCGTCGATCGAGCCGAGCAGGCCCTGGGCCGCGGCGACCTCGATCTCATGCTGGAACGTGTGGCCGGCGAGCGTGGCGTGGTTGGTCTCGATGTTGAACTTGAAATGCTTCTCCAGGCCGTGGGTGCGGAGAAAGGCGATGCCGCTGGCGACGTCGAAGTCGTACTGGTGCTTGGTCGGCTCCTTCGGCTTGGGCTCGATGAGGAACTGGCCCTTGAAGCCGATGCTCTTCGCGTAGTCCACGGCCAGATGCAGGAACGTGGCGAGGTGGTCCTGCTCGCGCTTGAGGTTGGTGTTGAGGAGGGTCTCGTAACCCTCGCGGCCGCCCCAGAAAACGTAGTTCTCGCCGCCGAGGGCCTTGGTGACGTCGAGGGCCTTCTTCACCTGCGCCGCGGCGTAGGCGAAGACGTGGGCGTCGGGATTCGTGGACGCACCGCACATGTAGCGCGGGTTGGAAAACAGGTTGGCTGTGCCCCACAGCAGTTTCACGCCGGTGGCCTTCTGCAGGTCCTTCGCGTGGGCGACGACGCGGTCGAGGTTGCGGTTCGACTCGGCGAGGGACTTGCCCTCGGGGGCGATGTCGCGGTCGTGGAAGCAGTAGAATGGCGCGCGGATTTTCTGGAAAAACTCAAAGGCGGCGTCGAGGCGGGTCTTCGCGATCGAGATCGCGTCGGTGCCCTTTTCCCACGGGCGGACGATGGTGCCGGGACCGAAGGGGTCGGAGCCCACGCCGCGGAACGAGTGCCAGTACGCGATGGAGAAGCGCAGGTGCGCGGATTGCGTCTTCCCGTCGATGACCTCGTCGGGGTTGTAGTGGTGGAACGCGAGCGGGTTGGTGGATTTCGGGCCTTCGTAGGCGATGGCCTTGATCTTGGGAAAGTGGGCGCGGGCTTTTTTCATGGGGGATGGCGAAGCTAGACAGCGCCCCGCGCCGGAACCAGCGGAAAAACCGCCGGGTCAGGCCGCCGGCGCCGGGGCGGACTTTTCCTCCTTCTTCAGGAAGAACCGCCGCCATGAGAGGGCGAAGCCGGTGTACACGAGGAAGCAGGCGCCGAACGACGCGAGGGCGGCGAGGAGTTTGCCCACCGGCCCCAAGGCCTCGCCAGTGTGCAGAAACCGGATCCACGTGCGCACGCGGCGGCCGAGGCTGCCATCGGCGTAGCCATCGCGCTTGAGCAGTTCGGCCGAAAAAGGGTCGAGCGTGAGGGTGGTCCGGGCGAAGAGCGGCCAGGAGCCCGATTCCATGACCATCATGACCGCCGGTGGTGTGACCGGATGTTTCTCACCGGTCGGCCCCGCGGCAGGACGGGTCTCACCCGCGGGACGCGAATCGCCGCCTTGGCCGCGCGGGCCGCTGAGGAGAAGCGTGATCACTTCCGCTCGGGGTGAAAATTGCGTGGCTGCGGCCAGCAGGGCATCGGGGCCAAGCGGGCCCTCGGTGGCCGGGACTTTGGCCGACGCGAGGGCGGGAGCTTGTTGCCCGGGCACGGGACTGCCGGTGGCGCGGTAGACCAGATCGTTGGCCCAACGATAGGACATCACCACACCGGTGGCGGTGAGGACGATCAGGATGGGCGCGGACCAAAAACCGATGACGTTGTGCCAGTTCCAGTCGCGGGCGCGGCCGGTGGCGTCGCGCAGAAACCAGAGCGAGCGCTTGAGGCCCTTCGTCCGCCACTTGCGCGGCCACCAGAGCACGAGGCCGCTGAGGACGAGAAAGAGGCAGGCGGCATTGCAGGCGCCGGTAACGGCCTTGCCCCATGCGCGTTGGTCGCCGCTGCGCCCGAGGAAGCGATGCCAGCCCTCCATCGCCCGGAAAAACGCGCGCCACTTTTTTGCCCCCGGCTCGCGGATGGCGCCGGAATACGGATCAACGTAAACGGTCGCCTCCCGGCCGAAGGCCACCTGCACGACCTGAGTAGGATCGGAAGACACGGTGACCGCGGTGGGCCGGGTGGCGGGCTCCGCCAGCCGTGCGTGCTTGATCAAGTCGCTGACCGGCAGGCGAGGGGCGTTGGGCGGGGGAGGCGTGACGCGCAGGGTGTCGCGCTCCGCGCGCGCGATGATTTCATGCTCGAAGGCCAGCGCGGTGCCGGTGAAGGCCATGACGGCGACGACGAGGCCGGCGGTCAGGCCGGCGGCGAGATGCAGCCAGAAGATGGATTTGCGAACAGTCATGGGCGGCCGGTGGGTGCGACGAATGCGGCAGAAAATCCCGGTGCCGTCCAGCGAACCGTGGGCTGACCTGCATGGGTTACCGCAGATTGCGCCGCCAGACGCGTCCAAGCGATGAGGCGAGAAAGTCCCTGGCCGATACCGGATGTCACTACGGCTCATTAACCTCAGAAATGCTTCCGTTGACCTGAGTTATCGCATTAGTTTTAACGTTCGCATGACAGAATCGCTAACGGTGAACTTGGGTGAGCGGAGCTATTCGATCTCAATTGGATCGGATTTGCGGGGTGTCATCCAGGCGCAGGTCGCCGATCTGGTGAAAGCCGGCCGGAAAATCGCTGTACTGACGGACCGCACGATCGCCGCGCGGCAGGCCGAGGCTCTGTTGGCGATGTTTGGCGCCGCCCCCATGCTGGTGGTCGCAGCCGGTGAGGAAACGAAGTCGGTCGCGGAATTGGGCCGGGTGTTGGAATTTTTGGCCGCCCAGGGACTGGATCGCACCGGTGTACTGGTGACCGTGGGCGGAGGTGTCATCGGCGATCTGGGCGGGTTTGCCGCCGCGAGCTATTTGCGGGGCATCGAATTCATCCAGGTGCCAACCACCTTGCTGGCCATGGTGGACAGCTCCGTCGGCGGCAAGACGGGCATCAATCTCACCGCGGGCAAAAACCTCGCGGGCGCCTTTCACCAGCCGCGCGGCGTGTTCATCGATACCCAGTTCCTGGCGACGCTGGCGCCGCGGGAATTCGCCGCGGGCGCGGCGGAGATTATCAAGTACGGCCTGCTGGGTGACGCGGCCCTGCTGGCGCAACTGGAGCGTGCGCCCCTCACGGCGACGAGTGCCAATCTGCCGGCGGTCATCCGCCGCTGCTGTGAGTTGAAGGCGCGCATCGTCGAGGCGGATGAGCGCGAACTGGCCGCCGACGGCGGCCGGGCGCTGTTGAATCTCGGCCACACGTTCGGCCATGCCATCGAACAGGTCGCGGGCTACGGCACCTACCTGCACGGCGAGGCCGTGGCGATCGGCCTGGGCGCGGCGGCGCGGCTTGCCCAGAAGCTCGGATCCCTCTCCGCCGCGGACGTCGCGCGGGTCGACGCGGTGGTTGCAGCCCACGCGCTGCCCATCCGCCTGCGTGCACCGCTGGCGCTTCCGGCCCTCCTGGCCGTCATGGCGCGGGACAAAAAGGTCCGCGCCGGGTTGCCGCGCTTTGTGGTGCTTCAAAAACTGGGCGTGGCCGTCACTCGGTCGGAAGGCATCACGCCAGCCCAGGTCGAGGCGTGTTTCCGCGAAGTCGGCGCGGTGGATTCGCTGTGACTTTTGGGTCTTTCCCGGGTTAAATCCCCGCCATGTCCGCCATCGACGAAGGCATTGTCCGGGAATATTTCGAGCAGAACGGCTTCCTTGTCCGTCAGGCGCGCAAATACCAGGTGTCCGCGCGCCGGAAGACCGGCGACGAGGAAATCGACCTCGTGGTCTACAACCCGGCCTGGCGGCGCGGTTCGCGGCGGCCCGATTTTTTCCTGTTCTCCAGCGAGCTCGCCCTGGTCCACAAGGCCATCGTGGCGGTGAAGGGCTGGCACACGGGCGTGTTCACGCCGGCCACGCTCAAGAGCAGCCCGGAGATCTTCCGCTTCCTCGAGGAAAACGTGCTGAAGGAAGTCACGCGCTTCTTCCCGGCGGACACCGACGATGACGGCGGCGCGCTCACCAAGATCCTGGTGCTGCCCAGCCTGCCGACGGCCGAGCCGTTCCGCTCGCAGAGTGTCGAGCTGCTCAAGGCGCACGGCATTGATGCCATCATCTCGTTCCGCGCCATGCTACTCGACATCCTCGACAAGATCGAAATCAACCAGAACTACAGCAAGAGCGACACGCTGCAGGTCATGCGCATCCTGAAAAACTACGACCTCCTGAAGGACGCGCAGCTCGACATGTTTCCCGACCGCGCCGCCGCGCCCCGTCGCCCCAAGGCCTGACCCCGATGTCCACCGTCATTCATCCCACCGCCCTCGTCGAACCCGGCGCCCAGCTTGGGGCGGACTGCGAAATCATGGCCGGCGCGATTGTCACGCGCCACTGCGTCCTGGGTGACCGCGTCGTCGTGCATCCCTACGCCGTGATCGGCGGGGATCCGCAATATGTGAAGTTCGACCGCTCGCTCGCCTCGGGCGTGCGCATCGGCGCCGGCACGGTTCTGCGCGAGCACGTGACGGTGAACCGTTCCATCCATGCCGGGGATTTCACCACCCTGGGGGAAAACTGTTTCCTGATGGCCGCGAGCCATGTGGCGCACGACTGTGCCGTGGGCAACCTGGTCGTGTTCGCGAATGCCGCGCTGCTGGCCGGCCACGTCAGCGTCGGCGACCACACGTTTCTCGGCGGCGGGGCGGCGGTGCACCAGTACTGCCGCATCGGCGAGGGTGTCATGGTGGCCGGTCACGCCGCGATCACGCGCGATGTGCCGCATTTCACGCTGGTGGCCGAGCGCGACGACGTGATCGGTTTCAACGTCGTGGGCCTGAAACGCCGCGGGGTGAGCCGCGCCGCGATCGCGGAGCTGAAGCAGGTCTTTCACGAGGTATATTTCACGACGGGCAACATCCGCACGGTGGCGGCCGCGGTGCTGGCGGGCGGAAAATACACGACGCCCGAGGCCGGGCGGTTCCTGCGGTTCTTCGCGGACGGCAAGCGCAGCTTTGCGCGGGCGCGCCGCGCCGCGGTGGAAGAGTCCGATGGCAGCTAAGCTCGCCATCACCTGCGGCGACCCGGCGGGAGTTGGGCCGGAAATTATCGCCACCTGGCTCGCGGCGCACGCCGCCGAGGCGCAGGACGTGGCCGTGATCGGACCGGCGCGCTGGCTCGCTTCGCTCGCTACGCCCGCGGAAAAAATCGCCGTGGGGCTGGAGGAGTTTGCCGCCACGCCGGGCTCGCCCACGGGCGACGGGGCGCTGGTGGCGTGGGCGGCGATGGAGCGTGCGGCCCAGGGGGCGAAGGCCGGGGAATTCGCGGGCGTCGTGACCGGGCCGGTCAGCAAGGAGTGGCTCGCGCGGATCGGGTATCCGTTTCCCGGGCAGACGGAATTTTTCGCGGACCGCTGGGGCGGCGAGCCGGTGATGTGCTTTTGCGGCGGCCGCCTGCGGGTGGCGCTGGCGACGTGGCATGTGCCGTTGCACCAGGTTTCGCGGCTGCTGGGCCCGCATCTGCTCCGCCGGACGGTGGCGGCGGCGAGTGAACTCGCGCAGGCGGACGGCGTGGCCCGGCCGCGCATCGGCGTGTGCGGCCTCAACCCGCACGCCGGGGAGGCCGGCCTGCTGGGTTCCGAGGAGGCCGAACTCATCAATCCCGCACTCGATCACCTGCGGCCGGAGTATCCCGGGCTCTCGCGCTGCGAGCCGGGCGACACGCTGTTCGCGCGTGCGCTCCGCGGTGAGTTCGACGTGGTGGTGGCCCTCTACCACGACCAGGGGCTCGCGCCACTGAAGGCGGTGGATTTTGACGAAGCGGTGAACGTCACACTGGGCCTGCCGCTAGTCCGGACCAGCCCGGACCATGGGACGGCCTTTGGGATCGCGGGCCGGGGCAAGGCGAGCGCGACGAGCTTCACCAACGCCGTGAATGTCGCCCGGCGCTTGATAAAGTTCCGGGCTGCGCGATAGTTCGAACCAGCCATGCCTGAAACCGCCACAGTCACCGCCCTGCCCGAGGGTGTCCGCGAGGGAAACGAGCAACTCGTGCAACTCACCGCCGCGGCCGGTGCGAAGGCGTCGGCCCTGCGGGTGCGGGAAGGGCAGGGGGACTTCCTGCGCGTCGCGATCTCGGGCGGCGGCTGCAACGGCCTGAGCTACAAGCTGAAGTTCGTGCCGGCGCCGAAGCGCGGCGACATCCTGGTCCGCACCGCGGGCATGCCGGTGGTGGTGGACAGCAAGAGCGCGCTTTACCTCAAAGGCACCCAGCTTGACTACTCCAGCGCGCTGGTGGCGGGCGGCTTCAAGTTCTCCAACCCCAACGCCAAGGCGAGCTGCTCCTGCGGGGAGAGCTTCAGCGTTTGAGCCCAAACCGGGCGCCGACGGGAACTTGGGAGCTAAATTGGTGTTGTCATCCTGTCACTTCCGGGCGAAAAACCGCCCCTCCTAGCACCCAGACCAAACCTTATTGATGGCCACTTCGTTTCCCTCCGCCGGCGGCAGCAGCCGCCCCGGCTCTTATCAGCGTCGCAATGTCGACCCGTTTGCGGCCATCCGGCGCAACCACCGCATCAAGGTTCCCCAGGTCCGCGTGATCTCCCCCGAGGGCAAGCAGCTCGGCGTGATTGACACCGCCAAGGCCGTCAACCTGGCGCTCGAGGTCGGGCTCGACCTCGTCGAGGTGGCGCCCAACGCCACGCCGCCTGTCTGCCGCATCATGGATTTCGGCAAGTACGTGTACGAGGAGTCGAAGAAGACCTCCCACTCGAAATCCACCGCGAGCAAGATCAAGGAGATCGAGTTCAGCGCGCGCATCGAGCAGAACGACTTTTTCACCAAGCTCCGCCACGCCGAAGAGTTCCTCGACCACGGCAACAAGGTGAAGCTCCGCCTGAAGTTCCGCGGCCGTGAAATGGCCCACACCGAGATCGGCTTTGACGTGATGAAGCGCGCCGTGAGCGAGCTCGCCGGCATGGGGCATCCCGATGCCGACCCGAAGCTGATCGGCCGCAACATCCACGTGATGCTCACGCCGCTCCCGGTGAACAAGCGCAAGCTGAAGTGGCACGTGAAGGACGACCAGCAGGCCGAGCATGACGACGAGCCCGAGGCGCCGGAAGCGCCGGGTGAAGCCGACTCGACCGGGGCCTGACCCACGCCCCATGTTCCCGGCGGGCTTACGCCTCGCGCTGGTCGCGACCTTCGCTCCGGCCGCGTTGCTCGCCGTGGATTCCGCGCCGCGCGTGGCGCCGACCCGCCCCGGCCTCGCCGCGGCTGCGGCCAACCAGGGACCCGCGGCGGTGGGCAAGCCGTCATCGCTGCCCGTCACCCGCCTGATCGGCCTGGAGTATTTCGCCCTGCGCGACGTGACGGCCCTCCTCGGCTTCAAGTCCACCTGGGTCGAATCCACCCGCCGGCTCACGCTGCTGGATGCAACGAACCGGATCGAACTGACCGGCGGCAGCCGCGAGATCGCGGTCAACGGCCTGCGTGTATTTCTCGGCAACCCGATCATCCAGCGCGGGGGCCTGCTCTTTATCAGCAAGACGGACCTGGAGCGCTGCCTCACGCCCCTGCTGCGCCCGGCGCTGCTGGGCCCGCTGCTCGGCCGGCCCCGGATCATCGTCCTCGACCCGGGTCACGGCGGCCAGGACAACGGCATGGAAAACAAGCCGCTGAAGCTGAAGGAAAAGGCGCTGACCCTCGACGTGGCGCAGCGCTTGAAAAAGCTGCTCGAGGCCCGCGGCTACCAGGTGGTGCTGACGCGCACGGACGACCGGCAGCTCGGGCCGGACAAGCAGACGGATTTTCTCGCCCGCGCCGACATCACGAACCGCGCAAAGGCGGACCTCCTGGTCAGCATACATTTCAACTCGCTCTACCCGGACACGAAGACGAGCGGCACGGAAGTGTATACGTTCACCCGGGCCGGCCAGCGCTCGGACCGTTCGTGGGGCGCGGTCGAAAAGGACGACGCCGAAACCACACCGTCGGAGATCAACCGCTTTGACCCCTGGAGCGCGCTGCTGGCGCACTGCATGCACCGCGAGGTGATCGGCACGCTCAAGACCTTCGACCGCGGGCAAAAGACCATGCACTCGATCGTGCTCCGCGGGTTGAAATGCCCGGCCGTGCTGGTGGAGTCGGTCTTCCTCTCGAACGACTCCGAGGCCCGCCGCGCCGCCACGCCGGCCTATCTCCAGCAAATCGCGGAGGGCCTCGCCAGTGGCATCGGCGCCTACGCGGACCTGCTGGAAAAGATTTCCCCGAAACCCGCGGCGCGTCCCGCCGTCTCACCCTCTAATTCCAAATCATGAAACCGCTCATTCGCTCCGTTCTCGCGCCTCTCGCCCTGATGCTCCTGCCCGCCGCCGCGCTGCAGGCCTGGGACTACGAGGGCCACCGCATGGTCAACCAGCTCGCGCTGGCCTCGCTGCCCGCGGACTTCCCGGCCTTCGTGCACCAGCCGGACGCCGCGGAACGCATTGCGTTCCTGGCCGGTGAGCCGGATCGCTGGCGCAACTCCGCCGTCCTGCCGCTGAAGCATGTCAACGGCATGGATCACTACCTGGACTACGAGGATCTGGCCGACGCCGGGCTCGATGGCGGCAAGGTGGCCTCGCTGCGCTATGAGTTTGCCAAGCAATACGCCGCCGGTCGCGCCGCGCACCCGGATAATTTTGCCCCGATCGACCCGGAGAAGAACACCGACCATTCCCGCGAATGGCCCGGCTTCGCGCCGTGGGCGATCGCCGAGTATTACGGCAAGCTGCAGTCCGAGTTTTCCTACCTCAAGGCCTTCCAGGAACTCGGCACGCCCGAGGAAGTCGCCAATGCGCAGGCCAACATCATCTACACCATGGGCGTGATGGGCCACTACGTCGGCGACTGCGCGCAACCCCTGCACTCCACGAAGCACCACAACGGCTGGGTGGGCGCCAACCCGCACGGCTATACCACCTGGTCCGGCATTCACGGGTGGATTGACGGCGGGCTCATCGCCAAGGCGGGGATCCGGACCGCCACCCTCGCGCCCCGGATCACACCCGCGCAGGCGATTGTGCTCCTGCCCCAGGATGACGACCGCGACCCGATGTTTGCCGCGATGATGACCTACCTGCAGGGCACGCTGAAACTCGTCGAGCCGCTCTACCAGCTCGAGAAGGCCGGCAAGCTCGGCGACACCTTCGCGAAAGAGCACGGCAAGGGCAAAGACCCGGAGCCGGTGAGCGCCGAGGGCCAGACCTACCTGCAGGACCAGTTGATCCGCGGCGGGGAAACCCTTGGCTCCGTCTGGCTGACGGCGTGGCGCAACGCGCCGCCCGACAAGTTCCTGCGCGCGCAGCTGCTCAAACGCCAGGCTGCGGCGGGAAAATAATTTGCGCGCGGCGGGCGGCGGTGGAGACACCGCCGCCTTCGCGGAGCGGAAGAGCGGCGGCCACCCGGGACCTTACTTCCACGCCAGCACGATGGCGCCGGCGACGATCAGCAGGCCGCCGAGGCCGCTGCGCAGGGTGAGCGGCTCGTGCAGAAACAGCGCGGCGAAGGCCAGGACGAAGATCACGCTGAGCTTGTCGATCGGCGCGACCTGCGACGCCTGCCCGAGCTGCAACGCCCGGAAATAGCACAGCCAGGAAAAGCCGGTCGCGATCCCGGACAGCGCGAGGAACACCCACGTGCGGGAACCGAGCGCGGCCAGGGCGCCGGGCCGCGCGGTTACCAGCGCAATCGCCCAGGCGAACACGAGGATCACCGTGGTGCGGATGGCGGTGGCGAGATTGGAGTCCACGCCGGTGACGCCGACCTTCGCCAGCACGGCGGTGGCGCCGGCGAAGAGCGCGGACAGCAGGGACCAGAAAAGCCAGGAATTGCTCACGGGGAGGGCGCCGGGAAAATCACGGCCCCGGCCCGGGAGCCTAACCAGACGCCGAGGACGCAGAGCACCACGGAGCCGACCACATACGCGGTGGCGCGCGACCAGTCGCCGAGGCGGAGCAGGTTGAGGGTCTGCAGGCTGAAGGCGGAGAACGTGGTGTAGCCGCCGCAGAGGCCGATCATGAGGAAGGCCCGGGTCTCGGTCGGGCTGATCTGACGTCCGCCGGCGGGCAGGGTGGCGAACAGGCCGATGAGGATGCAGCCGGTGATGTTCACGAGGAACGTGCCCCAGGGGAAGGGGCCGTCGAGGCGGACGGCGACCGTCTCGGTCAACCAGTGGCGGAGGATGCTGCCGAGGGCGCCCCCGAGGGCGATGAGGAGGTAGATGAACATGACAAGAACCGGTGGTTGGGTTTTGGCAGGAGTCATCAGTCCCGCGGGACGGGACGGTTTACCCGGAAGGGAAGGCGGAATCCATCGCCGCGCCGAGGAAAGGAGCTCGCGGCCGGTTTGGCAAGCGGCGCGAATCCGGCCTCGAAATTGCGCGCCAGCCGGACACAGTCACCGGGCTTGAGCGTTTTGAGGAAAATCTTTCCGCCCCTGTGGCTGGCCCTCGTGCTGGCGGCCCCCGGGCTGGGCGCCGGATCGCTGGCGTCCCGCGTCATCCTCCTGGCCAACCGCGACGATCCCGACTCGATGCGGATCGCGGAGCACTACGCCGCGCGCCGGGGCGTGCCATGGGAAAACATCCTCGCCCTCCCCATGGCGCAGACCGAGACCATCAGCTGGCCGGAGTTCGTGGCGACGATCTGGCAGCCGGTGCAGGACGAACTCGTGCGCCGCGCCTGGATCGACGCGATCCCGATGACGCTGACAGACCCGGTGGGCCGGAAAAAATACGCCATCGGCGGACACCGCATTTCCTATCTCGTGATTTGCCGCGGCGTGCCGTTGCGCATTGCGAATGCGCCCGAGCTGTCCGCGCCGCGGCCGCCGCCGTTTGACCGGGCCGAACTGCGCACCAATGAGGGCGCGGTCGATTCCGAGCTGAGCCTGCTGACGCAGACGAATTACCCGGTCAACGGCTTCGTGCCGAATCCGCTGTTTCAAAAAGACGCCCCGACCGGGTGGGAGCGGGCCGCGGTCGTGAAAGTGGCGCGGCTTGACGGGCCGACCGCCGCGGACGCCCTGGCGCTGGTGGATCGCGCCATCTTCGCCGAGCGCACCGGCCTGCTCGGGCGCGCCTATGTGGATGTGGCGAACAAGCACCCGGACGGCGACCGCTGGCTGGAGTCGGTGGCGGCGCAGCTCACGGCGCTGGGCTTCGACCTCGAGGTGGACCGTTTGCCCGCAACTTTTCCCGTCACGGCACGCTTCGATGCGCCGGTGCTTTACTTCGGCTGGTACGCCGGTGACCTGACCGGGCCGTTCACGCTGCCGGGGTTTCAATTTCCGCCCGGCGCCATCGCGGTCCATATCCACAGTTTCTCCGCCGCCACGCTGCGGTCCGCCACCGCCGGCTGGTGCGGGCCGCTGGTGGCGCGCGGGGTGACGGCGACGGTCGGGAATGTCTATGAACCCTACCTCGATTTTCTGCACCGGCCGGATCTGCTCCTGCAGGCGCTGGCGCGGGGCGAGACGTTCGGGGATGCGGCGTATTTTGCCGAACCGGTGCTGAGCTGGCAGGCGATCGCGATTGGCGATCCGCTGTACCGGCCCTTCGCGCGGTCCTGGGCGGACCAATGGCAGGGGCGGGCCGGGTTGCCCGTCCGCCTCGGGGGTTATGCCACGCTACGGGAAGTTCACCTGCGGGAAGCCAGGCACCAGCCGGCGGAGGGGCTCGCCATCGCGCGCGCGGCCCTGGCGGCGCAGCCCACGCTCGCGCTGGGCTTCTCCCTGGCGCGTGAACGGGAGCAGGCGGGCGACCCGGGTGGCGCCGCGCGGGCGCTGCAGTTTGCGGGCCGGTTGGCCGGGTTTCCCCCTGACGATTGGGCGCTGGCGCTCGAAGCGGCCAGATTGTTGCAGCGCGTCCATGCGCCGGCCCAGGCAAAGAATATCTACGCCCATCTCCTGCCGGATCCGGCGCTGCCGGACGAATTGCGGGAGCCCGCTCTGCGCGAAGGCAGTGCGGCGGCGCTCGCCGCGGGTGACCAGGAACTGGCCCTGGAATGGGCCCGCGAGCTCGGGCGCCTCTTACCCGGGGAAAGAAAATAGCGCGGCCGGTGAGGGCCGCGCTAAGGGGGGAAGGGAACGGAGAAACCGACTCAGACCTTGTCCACGATGCGGTCAGCCAGGCCGTAGGCGATGGCTTCCTCGGCATTGAGGTAGAAGTCGCGGTCGGTGTCGCGGTTGATGCGCTCGAGCGGCTGGCCCGAGGCGGTGGCGAGGATCTGGTTCAACTCGGCGCGGATCTTTTCCATTTCCTTCGCCTGGATGTTGATGTCCGTGGCCGGGCCGACCATGCGGCCGGAGATGAGGGGCTGGTGGATGAGCACGCGCGAGTGCGGGTAGAGCAGCCGGCGGCCCTTCGGCGCACCCGACAGCAGGATGGAACCCATCGAGGCGGCCATGCCCGTGACGACCACGGTGATGGGCGAGGTGATGAGCTTCATCGTGTCATACACCGCCATGCCGGCGGTGATGGAGCCACCGGGCGAGTTGATGTAGAAGGTGATCTCCTTGCCGGGGGCGACGCCCTCAAGATACAGCAGCTTCTCGGTGATGTCCTTGGCCGTCTCGTCGGTCACGGCGCCCCAGAGGAAGATTTTCCGCTGCGCGAGAAACTTCTTCTGGATCAGCATCGCCACCGGGCCGGCGGCTTCCTTTTTGGCCGCCTTGGTTTCCAGTTCGTCGTCATCCTCGTCCTCATCGGCACGGGGGAGCGGGGCGGACAGGGCGGGTTGAAGATTGTCGAAATGCATAGGTCACGAAGGTTGGCGGGCTTCGTGCGGTTGGCAAGTGGGTTTGCCCGTTTCCCCGTGTCCCCGGGGTTGCCAACCCCTTGGTCCACCGCCATTGCTAGGCGCATATGAGCGTCCAACGCATCTCCGGCCGCATCGTCGATGTGCACCAGCGGACCGAGTTTCCCGGCACGATCGAGGTGGCCGGCGGAGTCATCCGCCGGATCACGCGCGATGCCCGGGTCCTGAGCCGGCGGTTGCTGCTGCCCGGGCTGGTGGACGCGCACATCCACATCGAGAGCTCGATGCTGCCGCCGGCGGAGTTTGCGCGCCACGCCGTGGTGCATGGCACGGTGGCGACGGTGTCGGATCCGCACGAGATCGCGAACGTGCTCGGGGTGGCCGGCGTGGACTACATGATCGCGGACGGGCGGCGCTCGCCATTCAAGTTCTTCTTCGGCGCGTCACCATGCGTGCCGGCGACGACCTTTGAGACGGCCGGGGCGAAGCTGGGCGTGCGCGCCGTGGCGAAACTGCTGGCGCGGCCCGAGGTCAGGTTCCTGGCCGAGGTGATGAATTTTCCCGGGGTCCTGGCCGGCGACCCGGCGCTGCGCGCGATGATCGCGGCGGCGAAAAAGCGCGGCAAACCCGTGGACGGCCATGCCCCCGGCCTGCGCGGCCAGCTGGCGGCGAGGTACGCGGCGGCCGGCATCACGACGGACCACGAGTGCTTCACGCTGGGCGAGGCGAAGGACAAGCTGGCGGCGGGGATGGAGATTCTCATCCGCGAGGGCTCGGCGGCGCGGAATTTCGCGGCCCTGTCGCCGCTGCTGAAGACCGACGCGGCGCACTGCATGTTTTGCTGCGACGACCTGCATCCCGATCTGCTGATGGTGCGGCATCTCGACGAGCACGTGCGCCGGGCGCTCGCGCTGGGGGCGAACCGGTTTGACGTGATCGCCTGCGCGACGGTCAACCCGGTGCGACACTACGGCCTCGCCGTCGGCCTGCTGCGCGCCGGCGATCCGGCGGATTTCATCGAGGTGGAGAGCTGGAGGAATTTCCGGGTACGCCGGACATGGCTCGACGGCCGGCTCGTGGCCGCGGGCGGCCGCAGCCTGCTGACCCGCCAGCCGGCCCGCATCGTCAACCAGTTCCGCGCCTTGCCGCGGCAGGCGGCGGATTTTGCCGTTCCGGCGGGTAAGGGCGCACTCAACGTCATCCAGGCGCTCAACGGCCAGTTGATCACCCGCCGGTTGCGGCGGCGGGTGCGGGTGGTGGCCGGCCAGGTCGTGGCCGATCCCGCGCGCGACCTCCTCAAGATCGCCGTGATCAACCGCTATGCGCGGTCCGCGCCGGTGGCGGTGGGCTTTATCCGGGGCTTCGGGCTGCGGACGGGCGCGCTGGCGTCGTCGGTGGCGCACGACTCGCACAACATCGTGGCGGTCGGGGCGGACGACGCGTCGCTGGCGGCCGCGGTAAACCTCGTGATCGCGCACCGGGGCGGGATCAGCGTGGCGGGCGGGGGGCGGAAGGCGGTGCTGCCGCTGCCGATCGCGGGCCTGATGTCCGATGCCGACGGCCGGACGGTGGCGCGGCGCTACACGGCGCTCGATGCGCGGGCGAAGCAGCTGGGTTCGCGGCTGGATGCGCCCTTCATGACGCTTTCCTTCATGGCGCTGCTGGTCATCCCGGATTTGAAGCTCAGTGACCGCGGGCTGTTCTCCGGGGCGCAGTGGGCGTTTGTGCCGCGGCAGGGCTGATTGGCCCTAGGGCGGAACGGGGTTTTCGGTTTACGCCGGTGTTTTCCTGCGCCATTTCCGAGCGATGCCCCCGCCGGAAAAACTGCTGAAGATGCGTGACCAGTTCATCGACCGCTGGCGGGGCCGGTGGCTGGAACTGGTGGCCCGGCTGGTGAACATCGCCGGTGTGGTGATCGCGCTGGGCTGGTTCCTCCCGCTGTTCTTCACCCACATCAAGATCATCACCCAGCCGGGACCGCAGGAATACAACGAGCCGGCGATCTGGCATGTGACCTGGCTGCTGGATCACGGCCGGAATCCCTACACGGCGAATGAGCTGCCCGGGGCCGCGTATTGCTTCGATCCCCTCTACAATTACCTGATGCTGGCGCTCGAGCCGCTGATCGGGATCGACTACAGCGCGCACCGCCTCGTCAACCTGGTGCTGCTGATGCTGTCGCTGGCGGTGCTGGTCCGCCTCATGCTCAAGGCGGGCTCGGGGCTGGGCATCGCGCTGCTGACCGCGGTGTTTTTCCACTGGATGTGCCTCGACAACATCATGATCACGGCCCGGCCGGACCTGCTGGGCTGGTTCTTCTTTCTGCTCGGCATTTTCGTCCCGTGGGAACGCGACTACTCCCGGGGGTCCGTGATCTTCGGCCTGGTCTGCGCCTTCATCGCCTTCCACACCAAGTTCTACTTTGCGCTGGCGGGCTGCGCGACGCTGCTGGGCAGCTTCATCGTGCGCGACAAGTGGGCGTCCTGCGTGCTGGGGGCGAAGTTTTTTGCGCTCCTCGGGCTGTCGTTCGTCGCCTGCTGCATCATCTTCCCGTACTATTATATCGAGACCGTGGTCGTGCAGCGCGGCGGGGCGGCGCTGAACTCAAACGACGAGATCTCGATCATGCACACGCTGATGCTGTTTGGCCGGGCGTGGCCGTTCATGCTGCTCATGCTCTACGGCCTGGTCGCCTGGATCTGGCGGCGGCATGTCGTCCGGCGCACGGGGCAGTCGCCGAACCGGCCGGAGGACCGGCGGTTCGTGGCGCTGGGCCTGGTCTTCATGATCTTCCTGGGGATCGTCTACTTCTTCATGGGGCGCAACGCGGGCGCCTATTTCACCTACCACCTGCACCTGCTGTTCCCGCTGATGTTTGTGCTCGCTGCCTATGCGATCAACCGCCCGTGGGTGCGGATTGGCTTCGGTGTGCTGCTGGCGGTGTTTGTCATGAACTGGCTGAAAATCCCGCCCGTGCCCGATTCGGACGCGCCCTACCGGCGGATCGAGCAATTGATCTTCTCCGCGCGGGGCGACGTGCTGGGCATCGCATCCACCACCGACATCTTTGAGCGCGCGGGCCGGCGGGTGCTGCACAACGGCAACACGATGTTCATCGGCTTTGCCTTTGCGGACAACGGCGCCGTCCGCGACCCCAAGATCGCGGTGCTGGGGCAGAACTATGACGCGACGATCGCCGAAGTGACCCGCAAGGTGAAGGCGCGCGAGTACGCCCTGGTGCTGACCGAGTTTGACGCCCCGTATTTCTGCTCCGAGGAGATCCTGAAGCAGAATTACGACAAGGAGGAGCAGATCGATTATTACACCTACTTCGGGCACAGCCCGGTGCGCATCTGGCGCCCGAAGCCCCGCGAAGGCGACGTGCCCGCAGCGGGCAGCCCGCCCTGAGCCGGCCCGGCCCGCCTCAGATCAGGCCGAGCTTCATCTTCCCTTCTTCTGAAATCATCGACTGGTTCCAGGCTGGCTCCCAGGTGATGCGGACGTCGGCGTCGGATACGCCGGGGATGAGCAAAATCTTGTCCTTGGCGTCCGCGGCGATGGCGGGGCCCATGCCGCAGCCGGGCGCGGTGAGCGTCATGGCGATGTCCACCTTGTGGGCGCCGTCGTCGCGCTGCGAGATGTCCATCGAGTAAACGAGGCCGAGGTCGACGATGTTCACGGGAATCTCGGGATCGTAGACCTTGCGGAGCTGGTCCCAGACGGCAGCGGGATCGGGGGCACCGTTGGCGAGGGTGGTCGCGGTCACGGTGGTGGCGGCCACGGTCTCACCGAGGGCGTCGCCATCCTTGGCGTCGATGCGGAAGAGGCCGAAGTCCGTCGTGACGGTAAAGTTGCCGCCGAGGGTCTGGGAGATGTTGATGCGCGTGCCGGCCGTCAGCGGGGTCTTGTCCCCGGAAGGAATCTGCGTCGCGGTGACATCGCGGGAGAGGATGCGGTCGTTATGGGGCATGGCGGGGAGCGGCCGGGGCTCAGGCCGGCCGGGGAGAGCCGGCGGCCACCGGCGGATTGAATTTGATTTTGATCAGGCCGATGAGGGCGTCGTGCAGCGGCGCGTGGTCGAGCTTGCTGAGGACCTCCTCGAAGAAGCCAAATGTGAGCAGCTCGTCGGCGTCGGCCTTGGGGATGCCGCGGGCCTGAAGGTAGAACTCCTGCTCGGCGTCAATGCGGCTGGAGGTGGCGCCGTGGGTGCAGCGGACGTCGTTGGCCTGGATCTCGAGGCCGGGGAGGGAGTTGGCCTCGGCGTCGTCGCTGAGCATGAGGTTGCGGTTGCTCTGGTAGGCGTCGGTCTTCTGCGCGTCGGGATCCACGACGATCAGGCCGGAGAAGATGGTCTTGGCCGAGCCGAGCAGCGCGTTTTTGTAGAGCAGGTTCGAGCTGGTGTGCGGCGCCTGGTGGATCTGCAGGGTGCGCTGGTCGAACTCCTGGGTGCCGTGGGCGACGGTGAGCGCGAGCATCTCGCTGTGGGCGCCGGGCGCCTGGAGCTGGCTGTGGCTCTCGTGCCGCGACTGGCGGCCGCCGAGGTGGAGGTTGAGCGCGAGCACGCGGGCGTCGCGGCGGGCGACGGTGGAGTTGGACTGGAAGGACAGGGTCTCGCGCGACCAGTTCTGGGCGGCGACGTAGGTCAGCGCCGCCCCGTGGCTGGCGTAGAGGTCGTTGCGACCGCAGGCGAAGTGGGCGCCGTCGTCGGCGGAGCGGAAGAAATCCACGACGGTGGCCTTGGCACCCGGCTCGGCGATGACGAGCGTGTGCGGGAAAACCGCGGCGCCGGGGCCGGCGGCGTAGTGAAACACCGCGAGCGGCTCCGCGAGCTCCACGCCCTGGGGCAGGTAGACAAACGCGCCGTCCGCCAGCAGGGCGGTGTGGAGGGCGGAGAACTTCTCGGAGCCCTGTTTCGGTGGCTGGGCCAGCAGGTGCGCCTTCACCAGTTCGCCGTGCTTGAGCAGGGCGTGCTGGAGGGTCTCGAAGATCACGCCCTGTTTTGCCAGTTCGGCCGAGATGGGTACCTGCGCGACCAGGCGGTTGTTGGCGAAGACGAGCTGGCCGGCCTTGGCGATGCCGATGGGCGCGTGACCGAGGCCGGCGGGTGTGATGGCGGGCGGCAGGGTGTAGCCGTCGAGCTTCAGGCCGGTGAGGGTGGCGAAGCGCCAGGATTCATCTGTGCGCTTGGGCAGCGGCAGGGCCAGGAAGCGGGCCCAGGCCTCGCGCTTCCGGTCCAGCCACCAGGCGGGCAGGTGGGAGACGGACGCGAGGTGCGCGGCGAACAGCTCAGGCGTGAAGCTGCCGGTGGCGGGGAGGGATTCGGTGGCGGTGCCGGACATGGAAATTTTCAATTTTCGAATTTCGAATGGGCGCGGAAGGTCGGGATAATCGAGATTCGGAAATCGAAATTCGAAAATCCGTCGGCGTCAGCCGACGCTGCCCTCCATCTCGAGGTCGATGAGGCGCTTGAGCTCGACGGAGTATTCCATCGGGAACTGGCGGGCGAGGTCGTTGATGAAGCCGTTGACGGAGAGGCTCATCGCCTGGCCCTCGGTCAGGCCGCGCTGCTGCATGTAGAAAATCTGCTCCTCGCTGACCTTGGAGACGCTGGCCTCGTGCTGGACGGAGTTGCGCTCCCCGCGGACGGTGATGGCCGGGTAGGTGTCGGTGCGGCTGTTCGAGTTGATGAGCAGCGCGTCGCACTCGGTGTTGTTCTTGCAGCCCTTGAGGTGCTTCGGGATGTGGACGACGCCGCGGTAGGTGCTGCGGCCCTGGCCGACGGAGATGGATTTCGCGACGATGTTGGAGGTGGTCTCGTCGGCGGCGTGGATCATCTTGGCGCCGGTGTCCTGGTGCTGGCCGTCGTTGGCGAGGGCGATGGAGATGACCTCGCCGCGGGCCTTGCGGCCCTTCAGGACGACGCCGGGATACTTCATGGTGAGGCGGCTGCCGATGTTGCAGTCGATCCACTTGATCTCGGCCTCCTCGTGGGCGACGCCGCGCTTGGTGACGAGGTTGAAGACGTTGTTGGCCCAGTTCTGAACGGTGATGTACTGGATCTTCGCGCCCTTGAGTGCGACGAGCTCGACCACGGCGCTATGCAGCGTCGAGGTGCTGAACTTCGGGGCGGTGCAGCCCTCCATGTAGGTCACCTCGGCGCCCTCGTCGGC
>CAIOAO010000009.1 GCA_903855985.1 uncultured Opitutia bacterium
CCCCCGGCGGCAAGCCCGCTCAAGGCAGGGGAAAATCAGCCACCCCGGCATGCGCGGCGTTGGCCGCAGCGTAGGGCAGGGCCCGGGTCACAGCCTCGGCGAGGGTCGCGCGGCGGCGGAAGAGCGAGTCAAGGACACAGGCGAAAAGCACGTCACCCGAGCCGGTGGGGGAGACTTCCGGCACGCGCGGAGGCGTCAGGCTGGCGGGTTCGCCGGCGCCTTCCTGGAACCAGACGGGGCTGGCGCCATCGGTCACGACCCATCGCGGGACGGGACCGCGGGCAGCGGCACTTCGGATCAGGGTGGAAACAGAGGCCGCGGGCGGTGCGGAGGGAAACAGCGTGCGCAGCTCGGTGGCGTTGATTTTGACGAGGGCGATCGGCTGGCTGGCACACCAGGCGAGGGGCGGCCCATAGGTGTCGGCGGCAACCTGACCGGGCCCGAGCCAGCGGCTGAGCGCGGCGCGCAAGGGATCAAATTCCAGCGAGCTCCACCCGGGAAAACTCCCGCAGAGCGCAAGCACCTGGCCACGGGGCTGGGCATCGAGGTATTCGGCGCAGGCGCTAATTGCTGCGGCATCGGGGGCGGCATCAGGCCCGAGGAAAGTGGTCTCGGGCTGGGTTCCACTCCGGACGACGAGACCGCTGCGGGTGGGCAGTCCCGTGGGAAAAAGCTGCGAGGCAAATTTCTGCCGGGCGAGCCACGCGGCGCATTCCGCGCCGGTCGCGCCGCCGATGAAGCCGAGGGCCGTGGTGGGCGTGCCGAGGCGGTGCAGCATCTTGGAGACATTGATGCCCTTGCCGCCGACCTGGAACGACTCCCTCAGGGCGCGCTGCGTCTGGCCCGCGGACCACGCCGAAAACTCCAGCGTGCGCTCGGCCAGCAGGTTGCCCGTCAGGGTATAAATGGCCGGCGGCGTGTGGCTCATGGTGAAGGCGGCGGGTTCGAACGGACGGCTGGACGATAAAAGACCCGGTTGACGAAGAAAGTCAGCCCGAAGAGCGAGGCCACGGTGCGCACGTTGCGCATCGCGTCGACGACATCGGTCACCGAGGCGGAATTTTCCTCCCGGATCCGGCGCAACAGCAGGCAGCAGAGGGTCATGAGCACCGGAGTGATGAGGAAGGCCGTGTGAAACGCATTGAGTGCGGAAATCCCGTGGGTCTGGGCGGACGTCAGCAACCAGCCGCCGGTGATCGGGCCGAGGGCGGCGGTCAGGGAGGAAATGGAAACGAACACCGCCATGCCCATGGTGCGGGCGCCGGGCGGGCTGAGCTTGAGGAGGAGGCCGAACAGCCCGATGCCGTAGCCGGCGCTGAAGATGCCGCCGGCGACATTGATCACATAGAGCAGCCAGAGGTGATCCGGGCCGATGAAAAAATAGAGGGCGTTGAAGATCTGCCAGAGGATCATGGAGACGATCATGATCGGCACGTTACCGTGGCGGTCGAGCAGCCGGCCCCACGCGGGAAAGGAGATGGCCGCGGCGAGTACGCCGGTCAGCAGGATCAGGTTGATGAGGGCGGCGCTGAGATGCAGCTCCTCCAGCATGAACACGGGATAGAACGGGCCGAAGAGGGTCGAGGCGAAGCCCATGGCCGAGGCGAACAGCACGAAGCGCATGAACATGACGCTGCTCCGCACCCGGGTCAGCTGGTCCCGCCAGGGCGGCTCGGGTACGGCGGGGCGGTTGTCGGTGGAAGTCTGCATGCGCCGCTGGCACAGCACGGAGACGATGCGCAGGGCGAGGGCACCGGCAAAGAGCAGCTGGAAGGCAAGGAGGGCGCCGTTGAGCCAGGCGAGGAGACCGGAGACCGCCAGCATGAACCCGACGAGGGACAGGTAGAGCAGCCGGTTGCGCACGCCGAAATATTTTCCGCGCAGCCGGACCGGGATGCATTCCTGCATCCAGGCATTCCACGCCACGCCATTGATGGCCGACGACAGGGCCACGAGGGAAAACGTGACGACGAACACCGCGACGGTCACAAAGCTCTCGCTGCGGGGCAGGAAGGGCAGGGCGATCAGCAGCGCGAGCCAGGCGGTGCAATGCATGCACGCGCTGAGGATGGTCATCGTGCGCGCATGCAGGCGCTGGGCGAGCAGGGGGGTGAGCAGCAGCTGCAGGAAATTGAACCAGAACGGCAGCGAGGTGATCAGGCCATAGGTGCGCGTCGAAAACGCGAAGGTGCCGGTGAGCAGGGCCGCCAGCACGAAATTACCCGGCTGACTCAGGTTTACCAGGGACATCGCCGTTACGCCGTCCAGCAGGCCCAGCCGGACATTGCGGCGGAGTGGCGTGGTTTTTTTGCGGTGGGCCGGGATTGCGTGCACTGGGATGCAGCCTAAAACACCCTGCTCCCGCAAAGTCATGCCCGAAATCATTCCGCCCCAAGATTCGTGGTGCCGCGCTGCACGGGGAATTGCGCGGAAATTGGCGGAAAATATCTGGCTCACCGCCGGGACCGGGCGGGGATGACCACCGCGGTCGAGGCCGGCGCGGGCGTGAGCGCCGCGCCGCTTAATTGGGCGTCACGGGCGGCTGATACTTGACGAGGGTGGCGACGCCGGAGCCGAACTTGAACTCGACCTCGAATTTCACGGGCAGGTGGCGCTCGTCCTGTGAAATCCAGACCCGGACCGTGGAGCCGCGCTTGAACATGCCCTTCGGCGGGGTTTTTTCCATGCGCGGCACGAGGACCAGGGTATTGAAGGTGCCGAGGGAGGTTTTGATCTTTTCGTAACCCTCGGCGTGGAAGGTGAGCTCGTAGGGCTCCTCCTCGAACATGACCAAGGCATCCACCTGTTCGCCGGGCTTCAGGTTCCACGCCCGGGCCTGCACGAGGGTGCTGATGAGATCCATCGGGTCGCCCGCAGGCAGGGGAACGACCTGGCTCTTCTCCGGGTGGACCAGGTTGCGGTAGTCGGCGGTGCGTTTGTCGTAATCAAACGTGAGCATCGTGTCGGTCGGCTTCTTGCCGTTGCTGCGCTCGGTGTGGGCGAGCATGTGCCCGGTGCGCAGGTTGTAGACCGACTCGGCGCGGGCATCGAAGGGATAGAAGCTGCGCACAAACCCGCGCGTGGAGGTGGTCGTCACCGCCAGGATGCAGGGCTGCTTGTCGTTGGTCTCGGGCGCGGCCGTGATCTTGATTTCACCGGCGTTCGAAAAAATGCTGAAGCCGACGCGATAGGTGAATGATTCCCCGACGCCGAGGGCCAGGCGCAGGTCGGCATAGGCGGGCGTGGTGCAGAGCAGGCAGAGGAGGAGCAGTCGCATGGGTAAAGGAGGGGGTGAACTCAGCCTGACAGCTTGAATTCAAGTTGGTTGCCCTGGCCAATGGCAAGGGCGTCCCAACCCCGTTCGCGGAGGGTCTGGGCAAATTCCCGGGCAAACCCGTGCAGGGTGAGGATGCGCTTGGGCTGCACGCGCTCGACAAAGGTGATGAGGTCGTCGAATCCCGCGTGGTCGGAGAGCGGAAAGGCGGCGTCGCAGCGCGAGCGGTAGATCGTGCCGGAGTCGAGGGCCCAGCCGGTGATGACGGCGGTGCGCCGGGCGGGCAGGCGGCTGAGCAGGCCCTGGCCGTGGGGCGGGCACAGGACGACATGGCCGCCGGCCTCGTCTGAGTCGAATTCACGGTAGGGCGGAAATTTCAGCCCGAGTTGCTCGCAGATGCGCGTGAGCCGCAGCGTGTCGGCGTGCAGCATCACGGGCAGTTTGGCCGGGGCGAGGGCGCGCAGGACCTCCTGGCTCTTGCCCAGGCTGTAGCAGAGCAGGACCGGGGTGGCGCCGTCGGCGAGGGCGCGCTGGCAGAATTCGATGATCCCGGCGATGACCTCCGCCTCGGGCGGGAAGACATACCGCGGGAGGCCGAAGGTGGACTCCATGATGAGCACATCGGCGCGTGGGGTGGTGCACGGCTCGGCAGCGAGACCGGGCCGGAGCTTGAAGTCCCCCGTGTAGAGCAGCGAGCCGTGCTCGGCGCTCTCGAGCAGGATCTGGCTCGAGCCGAGGATGTGGCCGGCGGGATGCAGCGTGGCGGTGACGCCGAATTCCACCCCGTGCGGCCGGCCGTACGGCAGGGTGGTCTCCTCGCGTTTGCCGGGCATCCGGGCGTGCATCAAGCGGGCGGTGGCGGCCGTGCAGAGGATCTCGCGGTGCCGGGCGATGTGGTCGCCATGGGCGTGGGAGACAAAGGAGCGGGGCGTGCGCATCTGGGCGTCGAGCCACCAGCCGATCTGCGGCAGCCAGACCCCCTTGCGATGATGAACCTCCCAGGCCATGGCGCGAAAACGCCGGCTCAGGCGGGGGCGTGGAAATATTTCCGCTTGGCCAGCCGCCAGACCGTCACGAAGAAGGCGGTGAGGGGAATCGCGAGCAACATGCCGAGCACCCCGTGAAAGGCGGTGCCCCAAAAGAAGATGGCGACGATGATCGCGACCGGGTGCAGGCCGGTCTGCTTGCCCATGATCCGGGGCGTGAGCACCCAAGCCTCGACCGCTTGGACGAGCAGATAGACCAGCAACACCAGGCCCATCAGCCGCCAGCCGCCGTCCGGCTGGAAAAAGGCCAGGGGCAGAGTGATGGCGAGGCCGATAATCGTGCCGAGGTAGGGCACGATATTCAGGATGCCGATGATGAAACCCAGAATGAGCCCGAATTTGAGGCTGATGAGGGAGAAACCGAGGGCGAGCAACACGCCCATGATCAGGCAGATGATCAGCTGGCCGCGAAAGAAAGCGGCCACGATGCTGATGAACTCGCGCACCAGGAAGACCACGTCCTCGCGCACCCCCGGGGAGAGAAAGGGCAGGTTGGGGTGGAGTTTTTCCGCCGTCTGGCCCCGGGCGAGGAGGAAGAAAAACAGGTACACGGGGATGATGGCGACATGCGCGACAAAGGCGCCCAGCCCGATGATGCCGCCACCCGCAGCGCGCAAGGACGGGAAGGCCTGCTCGAGCATCGTCCTGCCCTCGGCCAGAAGGGTGTCGGCGATCTGCCGCACGGTGGGATTCGCGAGCTGGCGTTGCAGCAGGGCGACCCATTGCGGATAATGCTGTTTCAGGTAACCGACACCGCTGGCCCAGAGTGCGGGCGCGTAGTCAATGAAGTCCAGGAGCTGGTCAAACAGCGGCGGGACCAGGAGGAAGAATGCGGCCGCGCCCAGCAGGACAAAAACCCCGTAAAGCAGCACGACGGCGGCGGAGCGCTGCAGGCGGAGGCGGCGCTCGAGGACAAAGATCAGGGGGCGCAGGATCAACGCCAGCACGCCCGCCACGGCGAGCGGCCAGAGCACGCTGGAGAAATACCCGACAAACCGGCCGAGGACGCCGATGGCCAGGATCACGAGGAAGACAGTCGCACCGACTGCGAGCAGCATCAGGGCGGTGCTGATGACGCGCCACTGGGTGGCGGTGAAATAAGGAGGCGTGGTTCCAGCGGCCATGGGGCGTGACGATCAGGCAAAGGTCCGCCGAGGCCAAGGAAAACCCTCAGTCCTTCCGGCTGTGGTGGTGGAAGAGCCAGCGGGCCATCGCCGGCAGCAGCACGATGGCGCCCAGCATGTTGACCAGGAACATGAAGGTGAGCAGCAGGCCCATGTCGGCCTGGAACTTCAGGTCGGAGAAGATCCACATGCTGACGCCGGCCCCGAGGGTGAGGCCGGTGAAGACGATCGCGGCGCCGGTGTCCTTGAACGCCTGGAACATTGCGTCCTCGAGGAACTCGCCCCGCTTCAGCGAAGCCTGCAGGCTGGCGAACAGGTAGATGCCGTAATCCACGCCGATGCCGACGCCGAGGGCGACGACCGGGAGGGTCGAGATCTTGAGGCCGATGCCGAGGTAGACCATCAGGGCGTAGGCCAGCCAGCTGACAATCGCGAGCGGGACGACGATGCAGAGGGTGGCGCGGACGGAGCGGAAGGTGATCAGGCAGAGCGCGATGACCGCGCCGAACACCCAGAGCAGGATGGGCAGCTGGGCGCAGCCACGACCTCGTTGGTCGCGGCCATCACGCCGGCGTTGCCGCTGGCGAGAAGGAAACGGGCCTTGGGGGACGGATGCGCCGCGGCGAAGGCCTTCACGGCGTCAGTGACGGCGCGAAGGGTCTCGGCCTTGTGGTCGGTCAGGAAGATCAGGATGGGCATCACGCTGGCGTCGCTGTTGAGGAGGCCGGTGGCGGTCTCGATCGGCGAAACGGCCTGCGCGAGGGCGGACGGGTTGCGCGGGAGGATGCGCCACTTGAGGGAGCCCTCGCTGTAGCCGGCGTTGACCAGCTTGGCCATGGACGGGAGCGAGATGACCGACTGCACGCCCGGCACGTTGCGGATGGCACCCTCGAACTGGTCCATCAGCGTGACGACGTCGTAGTCCACGCAGCCATTGGGGACGGTCTCGACGATCACGGAGAGGAGGTCGACGCCGATGCTGAACTGGGAGGTGATGATGCGCGTGTCCCGGTTGTAGCGGGAGTTGGGGCGCAGCTCCGGCACGCCACACGGGAGGGCATTTTCATAGGGCTTCAGGGTTGGAACGGGCCCGCACTGGGGCTCTTTCCTGTCGGGGTTTAGGGTGGGCGGTCTAACCGCTCAGGGGTGTTGGCCGGACGAAACGAATTATCGGGACCCGGTTCAAGTCCGAATTCGGGTTAATCGCGGTTCGCGCTTTGACGTGGCCAAAATATGCGTAAGGTGCGCGTTCGAACCATGCAGGCAGCGACCCACATCCACGTCAAAGGCGCGCGCGAGCACAACCTCAAGAACCTCGAGCTGCGCATCCCGCGCGGCAAGCTCGTGGTCATCACGGGCCCGAGCGGCTCGGGCAAATCGTCGCTGGCGTTCGACACGATTTACGCGGAGGGCTACCGGAAATACATGGAGTCGCTCTCGACGCAGGCGCGGCAGGTGCTCGAGCAGCTGCACCGGCCCGAGGTGGATTTCATCCACGGCCTGTCGCCGGTCCTCGCGATTGAGCAGCGCTCCGGGGGCGGCGGGCCGCGCAGCACGATCGCCACCGCCACGGAGATCGCGGACTACGCCCAGCTCCTCTGGGCCGTCTGCGGTGAACAGCGCTGCCCGAAAGACGGCGGCCGCGTGGTGCAGCGCTCCCTGGATGACAACGTCCGGCGCGTGCTCACGGAATGTGCCGGCGAGCGCGTCCTGCTGCTGGCGGCTTTTATGCGGGCCAAGCCGAGCGTGCTGCGCGACGAGCTGCCCCGGCTGCGGCAGCGGGGTTTCCAGCGCGTGCGGCTCAATGGCGAGGTCCGGAGCCTCGACGAAGCGAACCTGATCCCCGCCGGCGCGGGGACGAAGGAGATCGCCGTGGAGATTGTCATCGACCGGCTGGTGGCGAACGCCGACCAGCGGTCGCGGCTGGCGGACTCGCTCGAGCTGGCGTTTCGCGAGGGTAAGGACCGGGTCGTGGTGCTGGCGCAGAAAAACGCCGAGTCGCCGTGGCACGAACTGGCGCTCAGCCAGTCGCTGTCGTGCGAGACCTGCGGTGATGTCTTCGAAAAGCTCACGCCGCGCCATTTTTCCTTCAGCCACCGGGAGGGAGCGTGCCCAACCTGCGACGGCCTGGGCCGCAAGCTGCGCTTTGTGCCCGAGCTGATTGTGGCGGATCCCGAGAAGTCCGTCCGCGAGGGCGCGCTCAAGCCCTGGCGCATTGGCGGAAAAAACCTCATCATCAAACACAACGCCCTGCTGAAACAGCTGGCCGAGCAGCTGCCCTTCGACGCCGACGTGCCGTGGAACAAACTGCCGGAGGCGACGCGGCACACGATCCTGCATGGCGCCGGGGAGCGCTTGTTTGCCTTCAAGCTGCGCCGCATGCGCGAACCCAAGGCGATGCCGTTTGCCGGGGTCATCGCGGATCTGGAGGACAGCTTCCGCCACACCGGCAGCGAAGGCTTCCAGGCCCGGCTCATCACCTTCATGGTGGCCGGTGAGTGCCCGGAGTGTCATGGCACGCGGCTGAACGCCCGCAGTGGGGCGGTGCGGCTCGGCGGCAAAACCTTTCCGCAGTTCATGCAGCTCGATGTGGAGACGGCCCACGGATTCGCCCGTGAACTCGTCACGGCTTTCGCCGGCAACGATGCGGTCCGGGACGTGGTGACCGGCATCGAGCAGCGGATGTATTTCCTGCTCGAGACCGGGCTGGGCTACCTGACGCTCGAGCGCGACTATGCGACGCTGTCGGGCGGCGAGGCGCAGCGCGTGCGGCTGGCGACGCAGCTCGGCATGGGCCTGATGGGCGTCATCTACGTGCTCGACGAGCCGAGCATTGGCCTGCACCCGCATGACAACCAGAAGCTGCTCGACACCCTCGTGGGACTGCGGGACCGCGGGAACACCGTGCTCGTGGTCGAGCATGACGAGGACACGATGCGGCTCGCCGACGAACTGATCGAACTTGGGCCCGAGGCCGGCGTCGAGGGCGGCCAGCTCCTGTTCCAGGGCACACCCGCCCAGTGTGCGCTGCTGCCGGCGAAGATTTCGCGCACCGGTCCCTTTCTCGCCGGGACCATGAGCGTGGTGAAGGACGCCAAGACCAAGGCCCCGGACGGCGCCTGGCTGACCGTCCGCGAGGCCCGGGCGAACAACCTGCGCGGGATCGATGCCAAGTTTCCCGTCGGCCTGCTGACCGTGGTCACCGGCGTCAGCGGCTCGGGTAAGAGCACGCTCGTAAACGACGTGCTGGCTGCGGCCGCGGGTCGAAAGCTGAACGGCGCCAAGACGCTGCCGGGCAAACACCGGGCGATCGAGAACCTGGATTTCTTCGAGAAGCTGGTGCAGGTGGACCAGGAACCGATTGGGCGCAGCCCGCGGTCGAATCCCGCGACGTTTGTCGACCTGATGACCCTGCTGCGCGACCTGTACGCGTCGGTGCCGCTGGCCAAGGTGCGCGGCTACAAGGCCAGCCGGTTTTCCTTCAATGTCCGCGGCGGACGCTGCGAGCGCTGCCAGGGTGACGGGGCCATCAAACTCGACATGCAGTTCATGGCCGACGCCTACGCACCGTGCCCGAGCTGCGAAGGGAAGCGCTACAACCGCGAGACACTCGAGATCCTGTTTCACGGCAAGTCCATCGCGGATGTGCTCGACCTCACGGTGCGGGAGGCGATCACGCTGTTCCGGAACATCCCGCGGGTGATCGACAAGCTCGCGACCCTCGACGCTGTCGGGCTGGGCTACCTGAAGCTCGGGCAGTCCGCGACGACGCTCTCGGGTGGTGAGGCGCAGCGACTCAAGCTGTCACTCGAGCTGAGCAAGCGCACCCAAGGCAGCACGCTCTACATCCTCGATGAGCCGACCACGGGGCTGCACTGGGTGGACATCCAGAAACTCATGGACCTGCTCTTCAAGCTGCGCGACCAGGGCCACACCGTGATCGTGATCGAGCACAACTTGGATGTCATCCATCTCGCGGACTGGATCATCGATCTCGGACCCGGCGGCGGCCGGCACGGCGGCGAATTGATCTACGCAGGGCCGCGCGCGGGGATCGAGGCGTGTGCACCTTCACTGACCGGGCAGGCGCTGCTCCGCTGGGAGAAATGAGACCACCGCGGACCGGTCAGCGCGGGGAGAGCTTCAGGAGTCGCAATTGCTGCTGTGGCAGAGCCACGACATCAGCAAAATGATGACCGTGAAGAGAGTGATCAGAGCCATGGGGTGATGGACGCTGTCGGGGTGGGGGTGGGGGCAGGCAACGGACCGAACCGTGTGGACAATTGGCGGGAAGCTTCCCTTGGCCAGCAAATAATCCCATGCTGCCAATCATTCGCAAAGATTTGACCGCCGCCTCCAACCCTCTGAATCCGCCATGTCGCTGCCTACCATTGTCCATCTCGACGCCGACGCGTTTTTCGTGTCGTGCGAGCTGGCGCTGAAGCCGGAACTGCGCGGGACGAAGTGCGCGGTGGGCGGACGCGAGCGGGGGATCATCTCGTCGGCGAGCTACGAAGCCCGGGCGTGCGGCGTCTACACGCCGATGCCGACCCAGCGCGCGCTGAAAGTCTGCCCGGACCTGATTTTGCTCCCCCATACCTCGGGGCTGTACGGAAAGGTTTCCAGGCAGATGTTTGACCTCTGCGAAACGCTCACGCCGCTCGTGCAGCGCAATTCCGTGGATGAAGGGTACCTCGACTTGGGCCCATGCGGATTCCAGACCGCCGCGGAGATCGAGACACGGACCCGAGCGCTCCAGCGAAGGCTGTGGGACGAACTGCAGATTCCCGTGTCGTTCGGCATCGCGGCGAACAAACTCACCGCGCAGATCGCGTCGAAGCTGCGGAAACCGCGCGGGTTTGTCGTAGTCCCGCCGGGCCAGGAGGAGGCGTTCCTCGCGCCGCTGCCCATCGGCAAGCTGCCGGGCATCGGCGCCAAGACCGAGGCGGCGCTGACCGCACGGCACGGCCTGAAGCTCGTGCGCGATATCACGGCCCAAAACGAGAGCCAGCTCGAGGCGATCTTTGGCGCGGGCTGGCGGGAGATGCGGGCGACGGCGCGGGGCGAGGACGACCGGCCGGTGGAGACGGAGCACGATGACGCCAAGAGCTATTCGCAGCAGGAGACCTTTGCGGCGGACATCGCGGAGTTTGCCGAGATCGAGCGGGTGGCGAAGCGGATGGTGGACGAGCTGCTGCCGAAGATCCGCGAGGATGGAAAACGGGTGCGGACGATGACGGTGAAAATCCGCTATCCCGATTTCACCCAGGAGTCGCACGGCCGCAGTCTGGAGTCCGCCACCGACCTGGAGGCGCCATTTTATCCGCTGGTGGCGCCGCTGCTCAAAGCGGCGTGGAAACTGCGGCGGCCGCTGCGGCTGGTGAGCGTGCGGTTTTCCAACGTCGAGGCCGCCGCGGCGCAGCTGGAGATGTTCGCCCAGTCGGATGAGAAGCGCCGCCGGCTGGCGGGTGTCCTCGACAAATTGAACCTCCGGGGGAAAGCGACGGTGGTGCGCCACGGGCACCAGCTGGATGCACCGAAGGACGCGTCGGATGGGTGAAGCGTTATGCGCTTGTGACGCCCGGGGGATTGCCGCGAACTAGTGGGTGATGTCCGCGCCTGAACTCACCTCCCGCATCGCCGCCGCCCAGCGCGCGGTCCTCGGCCAGACCGAGCTGATGCACCGCGAATTCGGACGCGCGGAAAGCAAGTGGAAGAGCGATGGCACGCGCGTGACTGCGGTGGATATCGCGATTTCGGAAAACATCTTCCGGGAACTGCGCGCCCAGTTTCCGGCGGACCAGTTCCTGAGCGAGGAGCTGGCCGAGACAGGCGCCCCCCTCCCGGTGACCGCGGAGTTCGCCTGGGTGCTCGATCCGATTGATGGCACCAATAATTTTGCACTGGGATTGCCGGCGTGCGCGATCTCCCTGGGGCTGTGCCGGCAGGGCGAACCGGTTTACGGGGTTATCTATGACCAGAGCCGGCGCACGCTGATGCACGGGGGACCGGGTTTCGGGGTGTTTGACGGCACACGCGCGGTGCGCGTCAGCGCGGCGGTCCCCCACAAGGAGTCGATCATCGGGCTGCACAGCCCGAATGACAAAACCCTCGTCCCGCGGGCGGGCGGGGTGCTGGCCCAGTTCAAGATCCGCGCCCTCGGCAGCGCGACCCTGCACCTCGCCTATGTCGCCGCGGGCATGCTCGACGGCTGCGTGGATTTTAACGTCAAGATTTGGGACCTCGCCGCGGCGATTCCCCTCGTGCGCGCGGCGGGGGGGGAGGTGCATTTTCTCAACGGCGGGCAACTCCCCCTGCGCCAGTTCGACCTCAGGATGAAGAGGATTGTTTACATGGCGGGCAGCCCGGCGATGTGCGCGCGACTGCGCACGATCCTGCAGGGCTAGGACCGACGATGAAGGCGTTGAAACTCCCTGCTTTCGTCACGGCGGTACTGCTCGCCGGCACGGTTGCACTCGCCGCGCAAAATCTCGTCGTCAGCTTGGTGCTGCCGACCCAGGACCTCGTCCCGGCCGCGACGGTCAAAATTGACCTGCTGGCGGTCAATCCGTCGCTGACGGCGGCACCCTTTGAAGCGCCGACGATGCTGCATGGGACACTGGTGGCCGGCGCGAAATCGTGGCCCGTTGAACTGGCGTCCACCCGTCCGGGGACGGTCTCGGTGGCGCCCGGGGCCTTCGCCTACCGTGGCTACACGCTGGTGCTGCCGCCCGGCGTGAGCGGGCAACTCGTTTTGGAAATTGCCGAAGGGGAGTATCAGCCGCTGCGGGGGGTGCTGATGGTCAATGCGGACCGGGCGGTCGCGGCGCTGAACCCACCGGCGACGCCGCTCAGCACGCTCGATGCCGCGACGCCGGCGCTGGCCCAGGTGCAGCGCAGCTTTATCGGGCATTTCGGTCCCCATGAGCCGGTTTACTTCACCTACGGCACCAAGGCGCCGGGGGCAAAATTCCAGTTCAGCTTCAAGTACCGGCTGTTCGATTTTAAGGGCAACTCCGGTTCGACCGCACAGCGCACCCTGCAGTTCGGCTACACGCAGCGCTCGCTGTGGGATATTACGGGCGACTCCAGCCCGTTTTACGACACGAGCTACATGCCCTCGCTGTTTTACGAGTCGCTCGCGTCGCAGACCGCGGACAACCGTTTCGGGCCGTTCACGTGGGTGGGCTACCAGGCCGGTTACCAGCATGAGTCGAACGGGCAGGGGCTCACGGCCTCGCGCAGCCTGAACACACTCTTCCTGCGCACGGCCTTCATCATCGGCGCACCGGATGACTGGCATTTGATCGTGGCGCCCCGGGTCTGGGCGTACGTCGGCGACCTGGTCAACAACCCGAAACTACGGGACTATCGGGGCGACGGGGAGTTGCTGCTGGTGCTCGGCAAGAATGGCGGCACGGCGCTCGCCTACACGGGCCACGCCGGCCGGAACTTCGCCCACTTCACCACGCAGCTTGACCTGACGATCCCGCTGCGGATCAAGCTGCTCGATTTCGCGTCGTACTTCCTCGTGCAGTATTTCAACGGCTACGGGGAAAGCCTGCGCGACTACGACAAAAAATCCTCGCAGCTGCGCGCCGGCATCTCGCTGGTGCGGTGAACCCGGCGGCCGGCCCGCGGGCCAACGCTTAAATCTGGTACGGCTTCAGCGGAACGGGATCGAGGACCTTGATCTTCGGGGCCTTCAGGGCGAGCTGGGTGGCGAACCATTCCCGCGCGGCAGGATCGCCGTGGGTGAGGATCACGACACGGGCGTCGGTCTGGATGGCGAACTCAAGCAGTTCCTCACGGTCGGCGTGGCCGCTCAGCTCGAAGCGCTCGACGCGGGCCTTGATCTTGGCCTTCACGTGGGCCGTCTCGAAGAGGAAGGTGTCACCCGTCTTGGCGGCGAGCAGCTTGCCGCCGGGGGTGTCGGGATCGCAGTAGCCCACAAAGCCGATGGTGTTGCGCGCGTGGCTGACGAGGCCGGAAGCGAGGGTGTAGCTCGGCGTGCGCTCCACCAGCATGCCGGAGCTGATGATGTAGAGGCCGTTGGTCTGCGGGTCCTCGCCGGGCGTGAGCTTGCGCGGGGTGGGCTTGATCTTGAGTTCCTTGATGATGCCGCGGTTGAAATTCACGTGCCGGGTTTTGCGGCTGATTTCGTCGAAGTAGTCCGCGAGGTCCATGCCGAGGCCGGAGGCGTAGATGGGGCACTCGACCAGGCGGCCGAACTTCCGGGCGTCGTGGATCACGGAAAGGACCTCCTGCATGCGGCCAAGGGCGAACACCGGGATGAGGAATGTGCCCCCGCGCTTGATGGTGTCGTTGATGCTCTCGATGAGGCGGGCGATCTCGTGGACGCGCTCCTTGCCGACCGGGCGCTCGGTGGTGCCGCGGGTGGTTTCCATCACGAGCGTGTCGAAGTGTCCGGCCGGAAACTTGGCGCCGGCGAGGGTGCGCTGGTTGTCGAAGAGCACGTCGCCGGTGAAGAGGATCTGGCGGTGCTTGTAATGGATCTCGAGGGCGGCGGCGCCGGCGACATGGCCGGCGTGGTGGAAGATGACCTCGATCTCGTCCTTGGTGCCGCGGAATTTCTTGGCGTGGCCGAATGGCAGGCCGTGCATGCGGCCGGCGCAACGGTCAATCTCGTCGTGGGTGAAAAGGGGGTAGTCGGGGATGTTATTCTCCTCCTTTTGGCGGAGCATCACGTTTGCCGAGTTGTGCAGCATGCGCTCGATCAGCATGCGGCTCGAGGTCGTCATGATCACCGGCGTATTGGGATGCTCCCGCATCGCCACCGGCAGGCCGCCAATGTGGTCCAAGTGGCAGTGGGTGATGATGATAAGGTCGAGCGACTTGCCGCGGAGCTGGGCCAGGTCCGGGATCGCGGCCCGGCCGGTTTTCTTCGGGTTCAGGCCGCAGTCAATGAGGACGAGAAGGTCGCCAAACTGGACAAAATGGGAGTTGGCGCCGATGCCGCCATCACGGTTCAAATCAATAAGCTTCATTTAAGGAATCGGACAGCCAATACGAGAAAACGACCGGGCACGAGGTTGTTTTTCTCACACCACCGGGATGCGCATCGTGAAGGCGGGCAGGAGCACGTGCACCCGGCGGCCGAGTTCGTCGACGCCATGGAAGGAGCCCTGCGCCGTGGCGTTGCAGCCGGTCACGTGGTAACTGTTGTAGGAGAACTGCTCTCCGGGGGCGAGCCGCGGGGTTTCGCCGACGATCTTGTCGCCCTCGATCACGAGGTGGCTGCCATCGTCGTGATCCACGACCCATTTGCGCCCGAGTAAAGTGACCGTGTGTTCGGAGCCGTTGGTGATGGTGATGAAATACACAAACGCATGCGGCTGATCCGCGGGCAGGGTGGCCCCGCCATGGTGATAATGGAGTTTGTCGAGGCGGGCGGTCAGGCCGGGCAGTTCGGTGGAGCTGGACACGTGGCAACAAGATTGCCGGGAACGGGGTAGTCGCAAGACGGCTTTCGACTTGCTGCGGATTTAGTCACCCGCACACACTGCGCGCTTTATGGCCAAATTCGCCCTGCTCTCCGTCACTGACAAACGCGGCCTGGTTGAATTTGCCACGGTCCTCGTCCGGTCGCACGGCTACACCCTGCTGTCCACCGGCGGCACGGCGAAGCAGCTGGTGGCGGCGGGACTGCCGGTCACGGAGGTGGGGGCGCACACGGGATTTCCCGAGATGATGGACGGCCGCGTGAAGACGCTGCACCCGAAGATCCACGGCGGCCTGCTGGCGCGGCGCGACAAGCCCGAGCATCTCGCGCAGGCGGCGGCGGCCGGGATCGCACTCATCGACCTTGTGGTGGTGAATCTGTACGCATTTGAGGAAACCGTCGCGAAGCCGAACGTGACGTTCGAGGATGCGGTGGAGAACATCGACATCGGCGGCCCGTCCATGCTGCGGAGCGCGGCCAAAAACCACGAGAGCGTGACGGTGGTTTGCGACCCGGCGGATTATCCGACGGTGCTCGCGGCGATGGCTGACCCGAAGGAACTGCACGCGCTGCGGCGCCGCCTGGCCCTGAAGGTTTTCCAGCGCACGGGCAGCTACGACACGGCGATCGCGACGTATCTCGAGTCGCAGGCGGCGGAACCGGACCTGGCAGCCTTGGCGGGGTTTCCCGCGACGCTGAACCTGACTTACCAGAAGGCGCAGAGCCTGCGCTACGGCGAGAATCCCCACCAGCGCGCGGCGCTCTACGGCACCTTCCACGAGCACTTCCAGCAGCTGCAGGGCAAGGAGCTCAGCTATAACAACATCCTGGATATCACGTCGGCGACGTTCCTCATCGGGGAGTTCGAGCGGCCGACCGTGGCGATCCTGAAGCACACCAATCCTTGTGGCGTGGCCAGCGCGGACACGCTTGAGGCGGCGTGGGAGCTGGCGTACGCGACGGACAAGCAGGCGCCGTTTGGCGGGATCATCGTCGTGAACCGGACGCTCGACGCAGGCCTCGCGCAGACCATCGCGGAAATTTTCACCGAGGTGATCATCGCGCCGCGGTTCAGTGACGAGGCCCTCGCGATCCTCGGCAAAAAGAAAAACCTCAGGCTTATGATCGCCAAGGCGGGTCCGGGTGCGGACTCGCTGCGCGAGGTGCGGTCGGTCATCGGCGGCGTCCTCGTGCAGGACCGCGACAAGACCCTCGGCAACGTGGCGGAGTTCAAGGTGGTGACGAAGCGCCAGCCGACGCCCGAGGAGTGGGCCGGGATGATGTTTGGCTGGAAAATCGGCAAGCACGTGAAGTCGAACTCCATCGTTTACTGCCGGGGCGAGCAGACGCTTGGCGTCGGCGCGGGCCAGATGGCGCGCGTGGACAGTTCCCGGATCGCGGTCTGGAAGGCGGGCGAGGCCGGGTTGAGCTTGAAAGGCTCGGTCGTCGCCAGCGAGGCGCTGTTTCCCTTTGCCGACGGCCTGATTGCCGCGGCGGAAGCGGGGGCGACGGCGGCGATCCAGCCCGGTGGTTCGGTCCGGGACGAGGAAGTGATCAAGGCGGCCGACGAGCGCGGGATGACGATGGTCTTCACCGGCATCCGGCATTTTAAGCACTAAGTCCGGCTTTTGCGGTTGGCGCGCGGCTGCTTTTTGCGCCACGGTTGCGGCATGTTTGACCATGTCGAAAAACTGAAGGAATTCATCCGCCACCAGAGCGTCTCGGCCGACTCGAAGTTCAAGGACGGCATGCGGGGCGCCCAGGAGTTTGTCTCCGGCCTGCTCGGCTCGATGGGCTTTTCCGTCGAAGTCGTTAAGACCGACCTGCATCCGATCATCCTGGCGCACCGCGGCGGCGACGCCTCCTGGCCGCACGTGATCATCTACGGGCACTACGACGTGCAGCCGGCGGATCCGCTCAACCTGTGGACGTCACCGGCCTTCGAGCCGACGATCCGCGGCAATCGGATCTACGGGCGGGGCGCGGCGGACAACAAGGGACCGCTACTGACACATATCACGGCCGTCGGGCACCTGCTGGAGCAGAACCCAAACCTGCCGCTGCGGATTACCTTCCTCGTCGAGGGCGAGGAAGAGATGGGCAGCCCGAGCTTTTTGCCCTTCCTCGAGCGCTACAAGGACACCCTGAAGAAGGCGGACTTTGTTTTCCTCTCGGACACCGGCATTCCCAATGAGAACCAGATGGTGATCACGGCCGGGTTGCGCGGCCTGGTGACGTTTGAGATCGAGGCCGTCGGACCGAAGAGTGACCTGCATTCGGGTCTGCACGGCGGCGTGCTGCTGAATCCAATCCAGGCGCTGGTGGACCTTTGCGCGTCGCTGCACACACCGGACGGACGCGTGAACATCCCGGGTTATTACGACGAGGTGCTCGATGTGGAGCCGTGGGAGCGCGAAGAGCTGAAGAAACTCGGCGCGAAGGAGTCGGAGTACCTGAAGTTCCTCGGCATCGAGGCGTTTCACACCCCGCCGGGCATCACGCCGTTTGAGGCGGTACGGTTTTATCCGACGCTGGAATTCAATGGCTTTGGTGGCGGCTACCAGGGGGAGGGCGGCAAGACTGTCATCCCGAGCCGGGCCTTCGTGAAGATCAGCTGCCGGCTGGTGGCGAACCAGAACCCGGAGAAGATCAAGGCCCTCCTGTACAAGACGATCAAGGAACGCGCGCCCAAGGGCGTGAAACTGACCATCACCGACGGCCACACCGGGCTGCCCTACATCGTCGTTCCGCCGGATCGCTCCAACACGCCGAAGAACCAGTCGCCGGTGCTGGCGCGCGCGTTTCGCGCGACCGAGACCGCGGTCACGGAAATCTGGGGCAAGGCGCCGCTCTATCTTCGCGAGGGTGGCAGTGTGCCGATCATCGGTGAAATCAAGCGCGTGCTCGGGCTCGACTCGGTCATGATGGGCCTGTTCCTGCCGGAGGATAACCTCCATGCGCCGAATGAGAGTTTCAACCTCGACGTCATGAAGAAGGGCATCGAGACCTCGCGGCGGATCCTGTCGGCGATTGCGCAGCAGTGAAGGCCGGGCCGGCAGCGCCGGGCCAATTCCGCCAATAAAAAAGCCCCGGTTTGCACCGGGGCTTTTTGCGGAAGGGGAGGAATTACTTCTTGAGGACGATGATCTCCGCGCGACGGTCTTTCGTCATCGTCGCGTCATCGGCGTTCTTGGCGGCCTCGAGGCTGCCCTTGGAGTTGGCCTCGACCTTGTCGGCGGGAACGCCGAGCGAGATCAGGTACTTCTTGGCAGCGGTGGCGCGGCGATCACCGAGGCTCAGATTGTACTCGTCGGTGCCGCGCCAGTCGCTGTGACCCTCGAAGAGGATGCGGTAGGTGGGATTCTTCGCGAGATAGTCCTTGGCCGCCTGGATCTTGGCGCGCTCGGGCTCCTTGATGCTGGACTTGTCGTAGTCGAAGTAGACCGCGCCGAGGAGGCCCTTGATCATGTCGGCCGTCTCGATGATGTTCGGGTCGCGCTGTTCCAGGGCCTGCGCGTTCGGGTCGACCGCGGGGGTCAGCGTGTCCGGATTGAGGGCGCCGCCACCGGTGGGACCGAGGACCGTGGAGCTCGGGTCAGGCCGTTTCGGCTTTTTGGAGCAGCCGGCAAAAATAAACGCGGCGCTGGCGATCAGGAGGCAAAGTTTCTTCGAAGCGGTGTTCATGGAAGTGGTCGGGATAGGTCGTGGGGAAAATTTTCTGGGGGAACCCCCCAGCGCCCGCAAGGTTTTACTGCGCTTTTTTCTGCTCGATGAGGCCGACCTCCAGGGCGTAGCGGGTGAGGCTGGCGACGTCGTGGAGGTTGAGCTTGCGCATCAGGTTGGTGCGGTGGTTGTCCACCGTCTTGATGCTGATGCCGAGCTTGGCGGCGATTTCGCGGGTGCTGTGGCTTTCGGCGACCAGCTGGAGGATTTCGCGCTCGCGGTCGGTGAGGAAGTCCGAGGCGCTGCTGGCGTCGGGGTTGGCCACGACATCGCGGAGCAGCGCGGCGACGGCCGGGCCGAAGTAGGTGCCGCCGTTGGCGACGGTCTCGAGGCCCTTCTTGAATTCAAACAGGCCGGCGGTCTTTTCCACAAAGCCATGGGCGCCCGCCTCCAGCATCTCGCGGACCAGCACCGGGTTCTCATGACCCGAGAAGACCAGCACCCGCATGTTGGGCAGCTTCTTGCTGATCCGGCGGAGGATATCCACCCCGTTCAGGCCGGGCAGCTTGGCGTCGAGGACGAGGAGGTCGGGTTTGACCTCCAGGCAGAGGGTGAGGGCGCTTTGGCCGTCACCGCTTTCCCCGACGAGCTGGTAATTGACATCCAGCCGCAGAATCTCGACCAGCATCTCGCGGATCGCAGTCTGATCTTCAATAATGACGAGCCGCTTCATTGGTTATGAAGCGTGGAATGAATGGGTAAGGGATACAATCAAAGAGTGGTGGGCTGGCTGGGATTCGAACCCAGAACCAACAACTTAAAAGGATGCTGCTCTACCATTGAGCTACCAGCCCCCGGGCAAAGTAAAAGCGCGAAATAGGTTCCGGCGTCAAACTTTGGCAAGTAATTTCGCCCGGGAGGGTTGCGGCCGCGGCATTGACCGCAAAGATTCGAGGGCCTAAGCCAGCCCTTCACCCCTACGATTTTGGGAACAATTCAAAAATATACCCATCAGAGCGAAGTAGAACGCATGTCTACCAAAGCTCAGGAAGTGGCTTTTGACCAGGAACTCGTGAACCGCTTCAAAGGCGGCGACCAGGCGGCCTTTGACGAGATGGTGTCACGCTACTGGGACCGCATCTACGGCATGGTCAACCAGCTCCTGCGCAACTCCCAGGACGCCGAGGAGGTCACGCAGGACGCCTTCATCCGCGCCCACCGCGGCCTGGCCAATTTCCGCGGCGACTCGGCCTTTTCGACCTGGCTTTACCAGATCGCCACCAACCTGGCCCGGAACCGTTACTGGTACTGGTGGCGGCGGAAACGGGACAAGTCCGTGTCCTTTGACGCCCCGGTGAGTGCCGACAATGCGACCACCCTGGCCGACCTGATCCCCGCCGAGATGGAAACCCCGGATGACATCACCGTGACGCAGGAGTTTATCGACCGGATCGCGCATGGGATGGAAAAGCTCAGTGCGAAGCACCGCGAGATCCTGACCCTCCGCAACATCAAGAACCTGTCCTACGAGGAAATCGCCGATATTCTCTCGATCTCCGTCGGTACCGTGAAAAGCCGTATTTGCCGCGCCCGCGAAAGCCTGCGCTCGAAGCTCGGCGATGATTTTAAACACAAACTCTGATTACCCGGCCGCAGCTTGACCCTGCGCCCAACCCTGACCCAACACCGCCATGAAAGACTCCAAGTTCATCGAACTGCTGAACCTTTACGTCGACCACCAGATCAGCCCGGCCGAGGCCGAGGAGCTGGAGGCCGAGGTAAAGGGCAACCCGGAGCGTCGCCGCATCTACCGCGAATACTGTCAGATGCAGAAGGCCTGCGCCGTCCTGGCCGAGAATTTCCGCACCGAGGCTCCTGCCAGTGACGCGAAGATCGTGGAGCTTCAGCCCCGCCGTCTTCCGCTGGGGTCCATCGCCTACGTTGGCAGTCTCGTGGCCGTGGCGGCCTGTGTGGCCGTGGTGTTCACCCTCCGCACCAAGCAGGCCGCGCCGGTGGCCGCCGTGGCGCCTGCGACCCAGCAGGTCAGCGTCGCACCCATGGTGGCCGCGACCCCGGCCATGCGTCCGGCCCTGCAACCCGTCTTTGGCCCGAAGGCGCTTTCACTGCGTGCGCAAAATGCCGAGCTGGCCGAGTCGGCCGCGGATCAGGCGGCCTTTGCGGAATGGATGAACAAGATCCAACTCACCTCGATGCCAGGAGCCTCGGCGGACGATCTCCGCTTCGATGCCCATGGTACGCTGCAGCCGGATGTGCGGTCCTATCGCGTGGGACGGCCGATTCAGGGCAAGGTCGAGTGGACCGCCTTCACTTTCCAGAAGTGATTCCGCTCCGGGGCGGAATCAGCTCAGGGCCTTCTTGATGAGACCCTCGGTCGTGGCCTTGGGTCCGAGCGTGAGCGCCGCGCGGCGGACGGCCTGGTCAGCGTCCGCGGCCTTGTAACCGAGCGCCACCAGGGCGGCAACGGCATCGCGGTGCGGACCACCGGCAGGAGCCTCGCCGGCATTTCCACCGTCCGCGGCCGGCCCGGCGGAGTGGGTGGCCCCGACCTTGGACTTCAGCTCCACGACGAGGCGTTCCGCGGTCTTTTTGCCAATGCCCGGGCATTTCGCGAGGGTGGCAATATCGCCCATGCGGATGGCGTCCTCGAGCAATGGCAGCGAGAGCCGGCTCATGATGCTGAGCGCGACCTTGGGACCGACTCCGGTCACGTTCTCGATCATCAGCCGGAAAAAATCCCGCTCAGCCGTGGTGGCAAAACCATAGAGTGTCTGCGAGTCCTCGCGGTAAATTACGAGGGTGTGCAATTTCACCGTCGCGCCGGGCGCGGGGAGCTTTTCCGCGGTTGTGACCGGGATGTTGATCTCGTAGCCGAACCCGTTGAGTTCAACGATCGCGTGCAGGGGCGTGGCGGAACTGAGCGTACCCTGGATCGAGGTGATCATGTCACTTCAACCCGAGCACGTCCTGCATGTCGTATACGCTGGGCTGCTGGGTGACGACCCACTGCGCGGCGCGGAGGGCCCCGCGGGCGAAGATCGCCCGGTCGCTGGCCTTGTGGGTGAGTTCGATGCGCTCGCCGAGTCCGGCAAACATCACGGTGTGGTCGCCGACGACATCGCCGCCGCGCAGGGCGTGGACGCCGACCTCGGTGGACGTGCGGGCGCCGGGGATGCCGCTGCGGCCATGGCGGAGGGCCGCGGCGGTGAGCTTGCGCTCCTCGAGGATGATTTCGAGCAGCCGGGCGGCGGTGCCGCTGGGGGCGTCCTGCTTGAAGCGGTGGTGCATCTCGATGACCTCGGCATCGTAGTCCGAACCGAGGATGCCGGCGGCGCGCCGGGTGAGGGCAAAAAGGAGGTTTACGCCAACGGAAAAATTGCCCGCCCAGACGCACGGCACCTGGGCCGCGAGGACCAACAGCTTCTTTTTCGCCTCGGCGGAATGGCCGGTGGTGCCGATCACGACCGGCTTGCGCTGGGCAATGGCCAGCTCGAGCACCGCCTGCGTCGCGCTGTGCGAACTGAAGTCGACGACCACGTCCGCGTTTTTCATGCCGGCTGCGAGGTCGTCACCGGCATCGACGGCGGCGCCGACGGTGAGACCGAGGTCGGCCGCGGCCGAGGTGAGCGCGTGCCCCATGCGGCCCTTGGCGCCATTGATGAGAATGCGGGGAGTCATGGGAATCAGCGGCGGGCGGCGGCGAGGGCCTTCACCAGCACGGCGAGGTTGGCCGGGCTCATCTCGCACAACGGGAGGCGGACAGCGGCGGAGCTGATGATGCCGGCGCGGGCGAGGGCGACCTTGATCGGCACGGGACTGGGCTC
>CAIOAO010000010.1 GCA_903855985.1 uncultured Opitutia bacterium
CCTCCGTCCACCTCCCGCAGGAGGCGGACTTTGTCTTCGGTATTGTAGCGTTTTCCTTTCATGGTCTGGGTCCTTTTTAGGGGCTCAGACCGACTCTTCAAGCGGCCCGAATAAGCGGGATCACGTCAATGCAAACCTACCCGGAATCTGTACCTTTCGTTACCCTTGTCCTGAAAATGCTGAAACATGAACCGCCCGTGTAATCACCTTTCTCCGTGTGCACTCGGGGTGTTCGGCAGCGCACTTCTGCTGTTTGTCTCTGGCTGTATCGCGCCACCTGCCATGACGACCAAGCTCGCGAGATTTCCGATGATGTATGAGGAAAAACCGCTCAGCATTCTCGTCCTCCCACCCATCAACCGCACGACCGCGGCGGATGCCAAGGATTACTATGCGACAACCATTGCCGCACCTTTGGCTTTGCGAGGGTTTTATGTCCTGCCGATCGAAGTCACTTCGGAGATATTAAAGTCCCAAGGCATCTACGACACCGAAACAATCCAGCGACAGCCCGTCGCGAAATTTAAGCAGTACTTCGGGGCTGATGCCGTACTCTATACCGAAATTACCCGCTGGAGCACCTCCTATGCGGTAGTCGCGGCCAATCTTACCGTGGGGTTTCATGCGACGCTGAAATCGACGATTACCGAAAATATCTTATGGGACTACAGTGGGACCATCGTCGTCGACCTAACCGGTCGATCTAACTCTGGAAATCTCATCGCTGACCTGATTGTGGGCGCAGTGGCTACTTCTATCGCAGCGGCCGCGGCAGATTACGTCCCATATGCCAGCCTAGTTAATACCCAGATTCTTACGACGATACCTGTAGGGAAATATCATGATGAATATCTGACCGACCAAGGCTTCACATTTGTCGACCAAGGCGCGTTACCAACGCCTCAACACCAATCTGTGGTTCCTGCACCCGTCAAAAACACCGAAGCTGCCTTGCCGGCCAATTCGATCGCCACCACGCCTAGTGCGCCTGCAGCAGTTCTTGAAACTCAAGTCGAACGCCCGAAGTTTCAGAATCATCTTGGCTTGGAAGTGTCCGTGGCAGGCGGCCAAATTATTGTCACGGATGTGAAGCCCGAGTCCGCCGCCGCCCAAGCTGGCATCAAACGCGACGACCAAATTCTAAAATACAATGGGGTGCCGGATGGATCGGGGGACTCCGCCATGTTGCAAACCATAGCAAGCGCTATCAACAAACCATTGCTGAATTCTGCCTCGATAACCTGGCGCTCTGGTTCCAGCTCCGAAAAGACCCAAACTCTTGCTTGGTGAGGGGTCTTATCTAGTCGATAAACGAGCGTATTCACATCCTTCGCGGTTAAAATTCCTGCAGCGATAAGTTGGCACAAAGCCGGGTTTTTGCTGACGATGGGGCCGATGAATCTCCGGCAACTCGTCCCCCGGGCAGGCTTGGGCCTGCTGTTGGGCCTCTTGCTGGGCGCGTCGGTCCACGCCGCCGGCCCTGCCGCGGCGCCCGTGCTCAAGGTCGGCCTGCCGCCCCCGCCACCGGGCAGCGAGGGTGATTTCCCGCGGTCGGTGACGTCCTGGCTCGAGGCCCAGATCGCCCTCGCGCGGGAGGGCATTTCCAGCGGCTCGATTGATGGCGTGCCCGGCGCGCAAACCGTCGCCGCCCTGCAGGCATGGCAGGAGCGCGAGGGCCTGCCCACCTCCGGCGCCCTCGATGCGGCGACGCGGGAGCAGCTGCAGCTCACGACTCCGCCGCTCGTCTGGATGATTCTGTCGCAGGAGGACCTGGACCGGTTGCAACCGCTGAGCCCGACGTGGCTCGGCAAATCCCAACAGACCGCGCTCGCCTACGAAACCGTGCTCGAACTCGTCGCCGAGCGCGCCCACGCCTCGCCCGGGCTCATCCAGCGGCTCAATCCCAAGGTGGATTGGAAACAGGTGCACGCCGGCACCGTCCTGACCGTGCCCTCCGTCGCGCTGAACGCCCCGCTGCGCAATGTGGTCCTGATTCACATCAGTTTGTCCCAGCACACCCTCGAGGGCCGGGACGCCGAGGGTCGGCTCGTCATGCATTTTCCGGTGAGCATCGCGCGCATGGTTGAGAAGCGTCCGGCGGGCGAGTTGAAGGTGACCGTGGTCATCGCGGACCCGAACTACACCTTTGACCCGGAGGTGATTCCCGAGTCCGCCGAGGGCCGCGAACTCGGCCGGAAGCTCATCATTCCGCCCGGCCCGAACAACCCCGTGGGCGTGGCGTGGATCGGCCTGGACCGCACCGGCTACGGCATCCACGGGACGCCGCTGCCGGAGCTGGTCGGCCGCACCGAGTCGCACGGTTGCTTCCGCCTGGCGAACTGGGACGCCCGCACGATGCTCGACCTTGCCTGGGTCGGCCAGCGGGTCGTGGTCGAGCCATGAAAAGGGCCGGCGCAACCACCCTGGCGGCGGTTCTGCTGCTCGCCCTGTTTGGCTGGATGGCCGCGAGCGTGTCGCGGGAACACAGCACGACCGCCGACGAGATTTTCTACATCACGTCCGGTTACAGCTACTGGAAACAGGGCGATTTCCGGCTGTCCCCCGACGCCGGCAACCTGCCGCAGCGCTGGGCCGCGCTGCCGCTGCTCGCCCGCGACGTGAAGTTCCCGACGCTGGACCAGCCGGCGTGGCTCAATGCGGATGTGGGTGCGCTCGGCCATCAGTTTTTCTACGAGTCGGGCAACGACCCGGCGCGGATGCTCCAGGATGCGCGCATCATGATCGCGCTGCTCGGCGTGGCGTGCGGCGCGCTGGTGTTCGCGTGGTCGCGGTCGCTGTTCGGGCTCAAGGGCGCGCTCGTCTCCACCGTGCTGTTCGCCTTCTGCCCCAACCTGCTCGCGCATGCCGGGCTCGCGACCAGCGACATGGCGGTGAGCCTCGGTTTCCTCGCCGCCGTGCTGGCCGGCTGGCGGCTGCTGCATCGCGTGACGCCCGGCCGCATCGCCGCCGCCGGGGCGACGGCGGCCCTGCTCGGGCTGAGCAAATTTTCCGCCCCGCTGCTCGTGCCGATGCTGGGACTGATGGTGCTGGCGCGCATGATCCGCGATTCCGCGCTGCCGGTTCGGCTCGGCGGGTTTTGTCAGCGGGTGCGCGGCTGGCGCGCGGGGCTGGTCTTGATCGGAGCATTTTCCGCGGCCGCCATCTTGGGCGGATTCCTGATCTGGGGCGCGTATGGTTTCCGTTATGCCGGCGTGCACGGCGCGGGTTCGTACAACCAGCCCTGGGACGAGGTTTTGATGACTACGGCGAATCCCGATCCGACGGCGGCGGCGCTGTTGCATCCGGGCCCGGTGCAGGCGGTGGTGCGTCCGCTGCGCGAGTGGCACGCACTGCCGGAGCCGTGGCTCTACGGTCTCACCTTCGTGGACCGTTTCTCCCGCTTTCGCGTCGCTTTCTTTGACGGACAAATCGGGTCCACGGGCTGGGTCGGATTTTTTCCCACGGTTTTCCTCCTCAAGACGCCCCTGCCCGCCCTGGCCCTGCTGGCGCTGGCCGGCGGGCTGATTGTGATGCGCCTGCGACCGAGCTCCGGCGGACGCACCGGCCGATTGTGCTATCGGCTCACGCCGCTCGCCGCGCTGGGTGTCGTGTATGCCGGGTTCGCGCTGACGAGCCACATCAACATCGGACTGCGCCACCTCCTGCCGCTTTATCCCGCGCTCTACATCGGGGCCGGCGCCGTGGCGCTGGGCTTTCAGCGCCGGTGGCTGGTGATCGCGACCGCCGCCCTGCTACTGTGGCAGGCCGGAGCCTCGCTCGCGATCCGGCCGAACTACCTCGCGTATTTCAACCCGCTGCTCGGCGGACCGCGCCACGCCTACGCGCGGTTCGTGGACAGCTCGCTCGACTGGGGCCAGGACCTGCCGGGCTTGAAGCGCTGGCTCGCCACCCACGCGCGCGGCGAGGCGGTCTTCCTGTCGTATTTCGGGTCGGGCTCGCCCAAGGCCGAGGGCATCACGGCGACGCGCCTGGCGGACGGCAATTTTGACCGGAACCTGCGCCCGGTGGGCCCGCCGATGACGGGCGGCGTGTACTGCATCAGCGCGACGATGTTTCAGCAGATCTACACCCTCGTGCGGCACGGCTGGACGCCCGAGCACGAACAACGCTACGTCGCGCTGAACGCCTGGGCGGACGCCTGGAAGGCCGGCTACGACAATACGCCGCGCGACACCGCGCTGCAGTTCCTCGTCGAACTCGAGCACCTCCGCTTCGGCCGGCTCTGCGCCGGACTGCACGCGCGGACGCCCGATGACCAGGTGGGTTATTCGATCCTCATTTTCAGGCTCACGGATACCGAGGTGCGGGGTTACCTCGAGGGACCGCCGCCCTTTGACCACTGAGCTGATTGCTACCACGAAAGGCACGAACAACCCGAAAGGGCAGATCCGATCCTTGCCTGCGATTAACGCGAAAGAGCTCCCATCGATCGTCGGAACATCCAGAGCCCGGTATCTAAAAACCTCCCGGATGATTGGCTCAATTCGGGGACAATACTCCGCCTGACCGGCTTTCGTGTTTTTAGTGTATTTCGTGGTCTCCTAGTCTGCCCGGGCGTTGACGACGCCCGGCACGGCCCTCAGCGTGGGCCTGCAGTCCAGTCGTATCCAACTTCAACCTCCCTGATTCCTATGTCCACCGAGACTCCTCCCCCCGTCAGCGCCCCCGCCGAAGATCGCACCGTCGCCATCCTGACGTACCTGACGATCATCGGCTTCATCATCGCGATCGTCATTCACAGCAGCAAAAAGACCGCCTTGGGTTCCTTCCACCTGCGGCAGGGTCTGGGTCTGATTGTGTCCGGCATCGCCCTGGGCGTGTGCGGGGTCGTCCTGATGTTCATCCCCATCCTGGGCTGGCTCGCCGTCCTGGCGGCTTGGATCCTGTTCTTCGTCATGTGGCTCATGGGCCTGATCGCCGCCGCGACCGGCCAGCAGAAGCCGGCTCCCGTGCTCGGCGCGCAGTACCAGAAGTGGTTCTCCGGCGCCTTTAACTGAGTTACGCGTCGACGCCTGGTCTGCGGGGCAGACCTACACCAGGCGTCGGTCCGACTACAAACGTCACGGCTGACCCCTTGGCCATGCATCGTTCACCCGCAACTGAGTCTTCGTCCGAGACCCGCAACGCCCGCGGCGAGTGGCGACCGCCCTACCCGATCCGTTATGCGCCGGTGTTTGCGTGGCCGGTAAAGATCGGCGCCATCCTGAAGTGGCTGTTCAAGTTCCCCGGCTTCCTGTGGCCGCTGAACCTGCTGCTCCTCCTCATCTCCGCCGCGTCCTGGCAGTTCACCCAGCCGGACATTGCCCGGTGCGTCCACTTCGAGGCCGGCTGGATCGCGCAGATCTACGCGCGGAATCTTGTGATGATGTGGCTGTTTTACGGCGGCTATCACCTGTACCTCTACACGCTGCGCCGTGAGGGCACGAACCGGAAGTACGACCCGAACTGGCCGGCGAAGAAGAGCCGCCTGTTTCTTTTCGGGGACCAGGTTTACGACAACATCTTCTGGACGTCGGGCGTCGCCCTGCTCGTGTGGACGGGCTATGAGGTCGTGACCGTCTGGCTGTATGCGAACCACCGCATCCCGTGGCTCGCGTGGTCGCAGCACCCGGGGTGGTTCGTGGCGTGGTTCTTCGTGATCCCGTTCTGGCGGGAATTTCACTTCTACTGGGTGCACCGGCTCATCCACTGGAAACCGCTCTACAAGCACGTGCACTACCTGCACCACAAGAACCTCAACCCCAACCCGTGGTCGGGCATGGCGATGCACCCGGTGGAGACGATCATCTACCTCAGCGTGGTCCTGATCCACTGGGTGGTGCCGTCACACCCGTTTCATTTTCTCTTCGACCTGCAGCACGCGGCGCTGGGACCGGCCAGTGGGCACCATGGCTTCGAGGGACCGATCGCGAACGGCAAATGGCCCACGGGGTCCTATTTCCACTACCTCCACCACCGCTATTTCGAGTGCAACTACGGCGAGAGCACGATCCCGCTGGACAAGTGGTTCGGCACTTTCCGCGACGGCCTCCCCGACGGCGAAGGCGCCAAGCTGGCGGGGGAACACAAGGACTGAGCCGGGCCGGGCATCACCACGAAAGGGTTGCCCACGGAACACACGGATCACACGGAACCAGACCAAGGTGGAGGGTTTGGCTGCCCATTTCCGTGTGGTCCGTGTGTTCCGTGGGCTCAAATCCGACGGCTGCAGCTTTCGTGGGTTTCCCGTATTTCGTGGTTAACCAACCTCCGTGGCTCGCCTATCTGCGGCCTTGTCTATCCCGGCCGCTTTTCCAACATCGGGCCCCATGCCGGCCAACCCCTTGCCCGCCACGGAGTCGTCCCCGTCTGAGGCCCGCAACGCCCGCGGCGAGTGGCGTCCATCCTACCCGATCCGTTACGCGCCGCTTTTCGCGTGGCCGCTGCGCCTCGGGGCCACGTTGAAATGGCTCGTCTGGTATCCGGGCTTCATGTGGCCGCGCAACCTCCTGCTGCTGGTCGTCTCGGCCGCCTCCTGGTATCTCACGCAGCCCGCCCTGGCGCGGTGCGTCCACTTCGAGACGGGCTGGATCGCGCAGATCTACGTCCGCAATCTCGCGCTGCTGTGGCTGTTTTACGGCGGCTATCACCTTTACCTCTACACGCTCCGACGCGAAGGCACGCACCAGAAATACGATCCCAACTGGCCGGCGGCGAAGAGCCGGGTGTTCCTGTTCGGCAACCAGGTTTACGACAATATCTTTTGGACCTCCGGCGTCGCGCTGCTGGTGTGGACGGCCTACGAGGTCGTGACGCTCTGGATGTTTGCCAACCACCACATCCCGTACCTCGACTGGGCGCAGCATCCCGTCTGGTTCGTGCTCCTGCTGATCGCCGTCCCCTTCTGGCGCGAGTTTCATTTCTACTGGATCCACCGGTTGATCCATTGGAAGCCGCTCTACCGGCACGTCCACTACCTCCACCACAAGAACATCAACCCGATCCCCTGGTCGGGCATGGCGATGCATCCGGTCGAGACGATCCTCTACCTCAGCGTGGGCCTGATCCATTGGGTGGTGCCGTCGCACCCGTTTCATTTCCTCTACAACATCCAGCACGCGGCGCTGGGCCCGTCGAGTTCGCACCACGGCTTCGAGGGCCCGATCGCGGACGGCAAATGGCCCACGGGGTCCTACTTTCACTACCTCCACCACCGCTACTTCGAGTGCAACTACGGTGATGCCACCATCCCCTTGGACAAGTGGTTCGGCAGCTTCCGCGACGGCCTCCCCAACGGCGCCGGGGCCAAGCTGGCCGAAGAGCACAAGGACTGAGCCGGATTGGGCCTCACGCAGAGGCGCCGAGGCACAGAGCCCGGATCGAACTCGGCGTCTTTGCGCCTCTGCGTGAGCCCGTCCGTGGGCTTCGGCCCCAGTTTGGATTTGACGCCGGCGGGCCGCCGCCCCGGCCTTGGCCTGCCGTATGAAAAAGACCCTGCCCCTGGTAAGTGATTGGAAGGTGATGCATGCCGAACCGTGGCTGGGGCCCACCGTGGCCTGTTCCGCCCTGCCCCTGGACCAGCGCTGGGTGCCGGCCCAGGTGCCGGGCGACGTCCACCTCGACTACGAGCGCGCCGGTCTGATCGCCGATCCGTTTTTCGGCACGAATCACGACCACTGCCGCTGGATGGAGGATTGGGATTACTGGTATCGCACCGACCTCACCCCGCCCACCCCGGGGCCGGGTCAGCGCCTGCACCTGCTGTTCGAGGGTCTCGATGTGTTTGCCACCGCGTACCTCAACGGGAAGCAGGTCGGCAAAAACCAGAACATGTTCACGCCCCTGCGCGTGGATGTGACCGACCACGTGATACCCGGCGCCAACCGTCTCGAAGTCTGCCTGGGTTCGCCCGTCTCGCCCCCCGGCCGCCTGCCTTCGCCGGAAGTGCGGGGCTACGGCAACCCGCTCCGTCTGCAGGTGCGCAAGGCCCAGTCCTGCTACGGCTGGAATATTACACCGCGACTCGTGACGATCGGCATCTGGAAGCCGGTTTCGTGGGTTCTGGTGGACGCCGCCGAGCTCGCCGACGTCTTCGTCAGCACGGTGGCCGTCCGCCCGGACGGCTCGGCCGAACTCGAGGCGTTGGTGGAGCTGAAACACAATCACGGCGCGCCCGGCCCGCTGACGGTGGACCTCACGGTCGCCGGCCAGACCCGCACGCTGCAGTTCGCGGGCGATCCCGCCGGCGCTCGCCACGTGGAGCGGTTCACCGTGCCGCAGGCCAAGCTGTGGTGGCCGCACAATCACGGGGCCCAGCCGCTCCATGACTGGGCTGCGACGCTGCGGCGCGACGGCCAGGAGCTCGACCGGCGGAGCGGCCGCTTCGGCATTCGTACCATCACGATCATCCAGGAGCCCGCCGCGGACGGTGCAACTTCGTTCATCCTGGCGGTGAACGGCCAGAAAATCTTCCTCAAGGGCATGAACTGGACGCCGGTGGACGCGATCTACGCGCGGATCACCGCCGCCCGTTACCGCGAACTGCTCGACGCGACCAAGGCCGCCAACATCAACGCGCTGCGCGTCTGGGGCGGTGGCATCTACGAACACGATTCGTTTTACGCGCGATGCGACGAGCTCGGCATCCTCGTCACGCACGACTTCATGTTCGCCTGCGGCTGCTATCCGCAGGATCCGGAATTCCTCGCCGAGGCGCGGCGCGAGGCGGAGTTCCAGGTGCGGCGGCTCCGGCACTTCGCGTGTATCGCCGCGTGGTTTGGCGACAACGAGAACGACGTCTTGGCCGACATGAGCTTCAACTACCCGGCCTACCGGCACAACCGGCTGAGCAAGGAAATCCTCCGCGACGTCGTGCTGGCCCACGCGCCGCTCACCCCGTACGTGCCGACCTCGCCCTATTCGCCGAGCGTGTACGACCAGAATTCCCCGCTCGAGGGCGACTGCCACCTCTGGGCGCACGGCCAGTCGTACAAGGCCGAGATCTTCTCCGGCGCGCGTCCGCGGATGGTGACGGAGATCGGCCACATGGGCATGCCCGACCTTGCCGTGATCGAGCGGTTCGTCAGTCCCGACCAGCGCTGGCCGATTTGGAACGAGGAATACCTCACCCACGGCTCGGATTGCACGCGGCTGGACCGCCGCGGCCTGCTCTACTCGATGTTCCAGAGTATCCAGGCGCGCGGCTGGGAAGAGCCGACGTCGCTGGCCGACCTGACCACCAAGATGCAGCAACTCCACTCGGAGGCCTCGCAATACTGGATCGACCTCTACGCCGGGCAGCCGGACTGCTGGGGCATCTTCCTCTGGAGCCTCTCCGACTGCTGGCCCCAGATCTCCCCCGCCTACATCGCGTACCCCTTCCATCCGAAACCCGCCCTCATCGCCGTCCGCGACGCCTACGCGCGGGTGACACGGTGAAGCGGGTACCGCCCCGCTTCATGACCAAGCCTAAACGCACCCGCGTGAAGCCCCGCCCCAAGTTGGCCGCCCGCGCGGACCTGGTGCGCGTGGTCCGGCCAAAGGCCCAGTGGTCGGAGCTGGTTCTGCCAGCCGCACAATCCAAGGTCCTGCAGCGAATGGTGGCCTCGGCGAAGACCGGCGTCACGGCCGGTCCCGGCGCGATCGCAGTGTTCACGGGCGCCAGCGGCACCTGCAAGACGCTTGCCGCCGAAGTGATGGCCGGGGAGCTCGGACGGCCGTTGTACCGCGTGGATCTGGCGGCGGTGGTCAGCAAATACATCGGCGAGACCGAGAAAAACCTCCGCCGGGTCTTTGACGCCGCCGAGACGGCCGGGGCCATCCTCTTCTTCGACGAAGCCGACGCCTTGTTCGGCAAGCGGAGTGAGGTGAAGGACAGTCACGACCGGTATGCGAACATCGAGGTCAACTACCTCCTGCAACGCCTGGAAGAGTTTCAAGGCCTGGCCATCCTCGCCACCAATGCGAAAGCCAACCTCGATCCGGCCTTCCTGCGCCGGCTCCGCTACGTCGTCGCCTTTCCCCGTCCGCGTCAGCCCAAGGGCCCGGCTCGGCCCCGCACGAGACCCCGGAAAGTGATGCCGCGGCCTTCCCTCAATACGTGACCTGATTCCTTATCCGACCCTTTCCCTATGCGAACCATCCTGCTCAACAGCGCCGAGGCCGTCTTTGCTCCTTTTTTCGACCCGGCGCTCGCCGAGCTCGCCGATTGGACCGTCGACGCCCCGGGCGCGCAGGGCCTGCGGGTCACCCAGAGCTGGGCGTTCGTCATCGTTAACTGGGAACGCGCCGCCCCCGACGGCCTCGTTTTTCGCCTGCACCGCGACTACGTGCGGCTCGATTGCTCCGCCTACGACCGTCTGCTGGTTTGCCTGAATCTCCCCGAGGACAGCGTCATCCACATGGCGGCGGAAACCGACGCCGGCCCGCGGCGTCGGACCGGCCGGGCCACCGGGCCCACCCGGCACGAGGAGTGGCTGCCGCTCGAAGGCGCGAAGTTCCTCACGTCGCTGACCATCGAGGTCCGGCACCCCGGCACGGCGGCGGCGTCCGCGTGGCTGCTGTGGCTGGGTTTCCAGCACTCCGAGCGCCTGCCCTTCCATCTGGCGCAATGGACCGGCTACGACGAGCGCTGGGAGAAATACCTGCAACCGCCCGGGTTCACCCCCAGCTTCACTCCCACCTACGGACTGCTCGTCAACGCACAGGAACTGGAAGAGGTGCGGCGTGAGTTCGCGGACAACCCCGTCACCGCGGAGCTGCGCGCCCTGGCCGAGATCGCGCGCCGGGTGCAGCCCGAGAGCCTGATCGGCGAGGACCTGAAATATTGGAGCACCAACGTCCTCCGGCGCGAACGCGACATCAACAAGATGCTCTCGCTCCACGGGCCGTTCGCCGCGCAGGCCGGGGTGCTCTGGCGGGATGCCGGGCTCTGCCGCCTCGCGGCCCGCTTTGCCCTCAGCATGGTGCACTGCGACCACTGGGAGGATGTCTTTTTCGCCCACTGCCGCGGCAGCGCGTGGGACCAGCGCGGGTTTCCCCAGGCCACGGCGACGTGGGATTGCGCACTGATCCTGGACCTGTGCGGGGAATGGTTCACCCCGCTGGGGCGCGACCTGATCCTGCGGCGGATCGCCTCCGACGCCCATGGCGCGATGTGCCAGGCCTCGTGGTGGTGGGAATACATGTACTACGGGAACCAGCTCGCGTGGATCTCCCCGGCGCGCATTTACGGTCTCCTCGTGCTGGAGCAGGTCATGCCGGCCCGGTGCGAGAATTACCCGCGTCCGCCGACGCGGGTGCGGCCCCATACCGACCTGGCGTGGGACAACCTGCAGGACAATCTGTCCAAGGCGCTCCTGGCCGACGGCGGCTACCTCGAGGGCGTGTCCTATTTCGCCTACACCGCCCGCCAGGCCTTCCTGTGCGTGCACCTCTACGCCCGCGCCCGCGGGGTGGATCCGCGGTCGCTGGTCGCGCCCGCCCTGCTGCGCACGGAGCGGCTGGCCGAAATGCTTTATTCCACCGACGACCGCCAGGACCTGATCCTGGTCGCTGACGCCAACTTCGCGATCAGCGAGGGCCTCGCGTTTCTCGCCTGGCTGATGCCGCAATCCCACTGGGTCACGGTTTACCGGAAATCGCTCAAACGCTCCGGCGCGGCGCCCATGCTGCTCGCGCTCCGCCTCGACCGGGACATCCCCGCCGAGGGACCGCCACTGGCGCCGTTCTGCTCGATGCCCGACACCGGGATGATGTGCTCGGTCCGCCAGCTGCAGGGCGAAACCGTGAAGCTCTTCATCATGGGCAACCGCTCGGGCGGGGATCACCAGCATGAGGACAAGGGCCACTTCGTGCTCGAGTGCGCCGGCGACAGCTTCGCCTTTGATTTTGGCGTCATTGACTACGCCAATCCCGTCACGGAGCAGCTCAAGCAGGCGCAGCGGCACAACATGCTGACGCCGTGGAGTGACGCGGAGCGGCCGAAACCCGCCAACCCGATTTTCTCGGATCTCAAGCCAGTCGGTTCCGGGGATGCCGAGCGCTTCCACGCGATCCTTGACGTCACCACGGGTTGGGCCGGCTGGTTCAAGCGCTGGCAGCGCACCTGGGATTCCCCGCGGCCGGATCTTTTGGTCATCACGGACGAATGGGCGGTCGAGAAAGGCCGCGGCGTGGTGTTTCACTGGACGACCCGCCTCCCCATGCGCCGGGAGGGCGACCGCATCGTGATCGAAGGTCGGCGCGCCCGCGCCGAAATCACCATCCCGGCCGGGGTCACCGCCGAAATCGAGCACCTGCCGCTGCAGGACCCGCGGCGGACCAAAAACGAGATGGTGTATCACGGCGCGAGCAACCGCTGCGTGGAATCGATCGAGGACGGCCGCGAGAACAGCATTTACGGCTGGCTGCACGCCCCCACCCAGCCCCGCCTCACCCTCCGCCAGCCCGGCACCACCGGCGTGCTGCGCGTCGAAGTGAAGCTGACGCTAAAATCGAACTAGCACCGGGACGGGCCCCCGCCCCGGCACCCCGCGCGCTACTCCGACCGCCGCATCCGGTAAAACGTGATGCCCACAAAGAGCACCACCTGCGCCAGGAAGACGCCGCCCAAGCCCCAGTTGAGAAACCGCAGCGCGAGCAACGAGGCGGCGATGGACAGGGTGGCCCACAACACGGCCCAGCTTCGTTCCATCTGACCGGCGCGAAAGAAGACCAACGCGAAAGCACCCATCACAACGAGCGGGAGGTAAGGAATGGTCATCGGGCAGGACCAGGGCTTGGGGTGGGTACCATTGGGTCGAATGGACCGACGAACCACAAACCACAAACCTGACCCCTTCGGGCTAGCAGTCCCGGGGGGCCTGGCTCCCTCCAGTATTCGGCTCGGCGGACTTAAGTTGCCGCCGGCTCGCTGCCGCTCCCGGGCTTCTTTTTCGCCATCCGCTTCTGCCGCAACCGAACCAGCGCGATGGTCCCCAGCGCCGCGAGAAACAGCGGGCTCACCGCGCCGCCACCTCCGCCACCGCCCGAGGAGCTTGGCGTCGTGGTGGGGGTGGAGGTGGGAGGCGGAGTGACGGGTGGAGGGGTTACCGGGGGCGGTGAGTTGACGACTGACTTGTCGAAGATCCCCAGCGGGGTGCGCCCGCCGAACCGGCTGCTGAAGGCCGGCAGCACGTAGTCCAGATTCGCGTTGCTGACGCCGAACCAACCCAGGAGGTCGCGGGCGTATTCATCCACCGCCACTCCGGGAATGAGTCGTCCCTGCCCGGTGTCGATCGCCGCGGAATTCTGTAGGTCGGGGTAATAACCCGCGGCCTTGTCGCCGAAGACCTGGCCACCGGCGACCGCGCCGCCGAGCACGAAGTGATTGGCGCCCCAAGCATGGTCGGAGCCGTCGCCGTTGGAGGTCAGCGTCCGGCCAAAATCCGACGCGGAGAACAGCGTAACCTGGTCCTGCATCCCGATCTCGTTCAACGCCGACCAAAACGTGCTCACGCCCTTGCTGACCGTGCTCAACAAACCGGGATGGTTGGTCAACAGGTTGTCGTGCAGGTCGAAGCCGCCGAGCATGACGAAGAAAACCTGGCGGCGGACGCCGAGCTTGGCGCGGGCGGCGATGGTTTTGGCCACCATCGCGAGGTTGGACGCGACGGAGTTGCCGGTGGGAATGACCGTGCTCAGCGTGATGCCGCTCAGGGCCGAGGAAAACTCCTGGTAGGCGTCGATCGATTCGCGCGTCGTGTTCGCGTAGGTCTGCTCGAAAAGGCTGCGATATTGCTGCCCCAGCATCCCGTCGACCGCCTTGGACCGCTGCGCAGTGAGGCTGTTTATGGCGGTGGCGTTATAGCCGGTCAGGGCCGTCGCCCCGCTGGCGCCGATGCTGTAGGTGAAGGCGTTTTGGCCGGTGAGGAAAATATTCTGCCCGGACAGCGAAATGTTCATCGAGACCAGGCTGGGGTCGTTCAGGGAGGAGAGGATGTCGGCGGCCCGCCCGCCCCACCCGATCGCCGTGCGCGCGTCCGGAATGCAGGTCTGCCACTGCTTCACCTGGTCGTCGTGCGAATAAAGCGACACCGGCAGCGCGGTTCCCGCGCGATATTCCGCCAGGGTGAGCGGACGGATGAGCGAACCGACGTTCGAGACAAACCCCAGCTTGCCCGCGTTGAAGAGGTCGCGCAGCTCCGGCATGGACGGATGCAGCCCGAGCGTGCGGCCACCCAGATTGTTGGGCGTGAGGTTCAGTGCGAGGTCCGGTGCCACCGCGAGGTTGCCGCGGGCCTTCGCATAGGCGGCATACTCCCCGGTGGTGGTGGGGAGGAGCATGTTCCACGAGTCGTTGCCCCCGGCCAGGAACAGGCAGACGAGCGCCTTGTAATCCCCGCTGGCGGGCGCCGTCTGCGCCGAGAGGGAGTTGGCGAGGCGCAGGGTGAGCAGCGTCGAGAACAGCGCCGACGAGCCAACCGCCGCGCAACTGGCCTGGCCAAGAAATTGCCGGCGGCTGATCGGCGGGGCGGAGTGCGATTTGCTCATGGGGTCCTTATTTCTGGATCGCGAAGTCCGGCGAGGACACAACGAGGTAAATGGCGAGCCGGGTGCGGGTCTGCGCCAGCGTGCTGCCGTTCGGGACCATGGCCTGGGTCACCCCGTTGAGGGCGGTCAGGATGGTGGCCCGTGTCGTCGCACTCAGCGTGCCTGCCGTCAGCAGGAGGTCCACGTTGTCGAGCAGCGCGGCGGTGTCCGGCAGTGCCGTCTGGGTGCTGAGGTCGAGCGAGAAACTCCCCAGCGTAGTGTTGACGAGCGAGTAATAGAGGTTGGGCGTGGCAATGCCAAACACCGCATTCTGGATCTGGAACTCCGGGGCAAACAGGCCGGCGTCGCCGATCGGCCCCCGGGGCTGGTAGTCGGGCGCGTAAAAATTAAAGACCGTCGGGGCCGCCAGGGGAAACTGGCCGAGGGTGTTTTCATTGGCACTGCCGAGGTCGTAGGGCAACACGGTGCCCGTCACCTGGTAGTGAAACGCGCGCAGGAGGTGCGTCAGGCGCACAAAGGGCTCGCGCAACTTGCCGTGCTCGGGGTCGGTGATGAACGCCACCGACCGCGCTTCCGGGTCGAGCAGGATCGCCTTGATCACCGCCACCATGTCGCCCCGCTGGCCCTGGCCGTTGTTGACGAACTTAGCGCTGACGCGCCCCACGTAGGCGTCGGAAGGATTCGAGGTCACCAGCCGCTGGATCAGCAACCGGGAAATGAAGGGGGCCGTGTTGGGATGCTCCACGAGGTTGTCGATCGCATCGCTGATGTCCTGGTCACCGGTCTGGCCCGCAGGCAGGTCGGGTTTCCGCGCCCCGGCATAGTGGTGCAGCGACTTCGTGTTCACGTCGTGCTGGCCCGGCCACATTTTCATGGGCTCCGTGTAGTTGGGCTTGGCGGAGGGGAAGTCGGTCCGCCCCAAGCCGGTGCCGACGGGGTTCGGGTTGTGATCCTCGTCGGTCAGCCCGGTGAAGACCTTCGCGAACTCGGTGATCTGGGTGTTGGTGTAGGATTCGTAGGGCCGGCCGCTGGGATCGGTCACGTAGTTGCCGTCCGGGGTCAGCTGATAAAGTCCAATCGAGAAGAGCTGCTCGACCTCCCGGGCGTAATTCTCGTCGGCGCTGGTGTTCATCGCCGGGTTGGCCTTCCGGTTGCGATATTGGTTAAGATAGCGCCCCATCATCGGGCTGTAAGTGACATCGACCAGCAGTTGGCGGAAGGTGGTGAAGCAGTCGCGCACGAGCAGGTCGTAATACGCGCAGGAACCCTCGGCGGCGTTGGAGATGGCCGAGTTGTTGTCCGAGATGACAAAAATCTGGGAAAGCGAGTAAGCCACGCGCTGGCGCAGCTGGTCGCTGCCCCCGATAATGATCTGGTTGCGGGCGCGGCGGTTTTGCGCGTTGCCGATGGCGGTGATGCCCCCGGAAGCGAGCGCCGCGGTGACGAGCGGCGCCGAGTAGCTCGGGGTTTTCGCGATCTCGAGATCGATCCAGGCATTGTAATCGTAGCCGGCAGAGCGCAGGGCGGCGATGGCCTCGGGCGACGGGCCGAACGTGGCCTGGGCGAGAAACCGCGAGGCGAGCTGGTCGTTGTTCAGGTTCGCATTCGGCTGCACCGGCACCGCCGCGGCCGACCCCACCATCAATAGGCTGGTGGCCAGGAGGCAGAGGTGGCGGAAAAAAATCACGAGGAGTGGCGGTTCGAGGGTGGCACGACGCGGATTCGAATCCGCAATAAACTAGGCGTCGCTTAGACCCCAAGGCGAGGGGAATGGCAGGGAAGTTACGCGATTTAACCTTTCTTAACGGACCATCCATCCCACGGAACCCACATGCCCTGAGGAAGGGGTCAGCCCCTAACGTTTGTGGTCGTTTGGGCAGCAAAAAGGCCCGCCGGGAGCGGGCCTTGTGGGGTCAGTTTCTAAACTGACTTACTGGCACGCCTCGCACTCGCCACCGTTGCGCATGGCTTCCGCCGTCGCCCGTTGGGCTTTGGCGTGACAAGTTGATGGAGCAGGCGTGATACCGATCATTGGCAGGCTTCGCACTCGCCGCCATTCCGCATCGCTTCGATGCTGCAGGCGTTCTTCTCGGCGGCGGTGTATTCCTTCTTTGGGGCGCGCATCGGCATCGGGGGGGCCGTGACGTCGCTGCCGACGGGGAAGCCGGCGGCGGTGTCGAAGCGGGCCGCGGTCGCGGCGTCGGCTTTCACCTGCTCAACGCTGTGGCTGCCACCGGCGTCGCCGGAGTTCTGGCCGCCGGCGGCGCCTTCGCCGACGGCGCCGCGCATTTCCTTCTTCACGCCGACCGTCGCCTTCTCGATGTTCGAGGCGCCGAGGCTGCGGAGGTAATACGTCGTCTTCAGGCCCGTGTGCCAGGCCGCCCGGTACATGTGCGAGAGGGTCTTCAGGTCGGGGGTCTTGATCCAGAGGTTCACCGACTGCGCCTGGTCGATCCACTTCTGGCGGCGCGAGGCCGCCTCGATGATCCACTTGTGGTCAATGTCGAACGCCGTCAGGTACTTCGCCTTCAGGTCGGCCGGGATGGTCGAGATGTCCTTCAGCTCGCCATCGAAGTACTTCAGGTTGTCGATCATCTCCTGGTTCCACAGGCCGCGGGACTTCAGGTCCTTCACCAGGAACGGATTCAGCACGATGAACTCGCCGGAGAGGTTGGATTTGACGAAGAGGTTCTTGTAGGTGGGCTCGATGCAGGGCGAGGTCGCCGTGATGTTCGAGATCGTGGCGGTGGGCGCGATGGCGAGGACGTTGCTGTTGCGCATGCCGTGCGCGGCGATCTTCGCGCGGACGGGAGCCCAGTCCATCTTGCCGCCGCGGGGCACCTCGACCTCGACGCCGCGTTCCTGCTCGAGGAGGTCAATCGTGTCCTGCGGGAGCAGGCCGCGGTCCCACTTGGAGCCCTTGTAGGTCGAATACGTGCCGCGCTCGGCCGCGAGGTCGCTGGAGGCCTCGTAGGCGTAGTAGGCGATGGCCTCCATGGCCTCGTCGTTGAACTCCACGGCCTCGGGCGACGCAAACGCGTGCCCGCGCAGGTAGAGCGCGTGGGCCAAGCCCATCACGCCCAGGCCGATCGGGCGGTGGCGCAGGTTGGAGCGCTTGGCGGCCTCGGTCGGGTAGAAGTTGATATCAATGACGTTGTCCAGGGCGCGGACGGCCATGCGGATGGTCGCGCGGAGCTTCTCGTGGTCGATCTCGCCGGTGGGCAGCAGGTGGGAGTCGAGGAGGACGGAGCCGAGGTTGCAGACCGCGGTCTCGTCGTTGGACGTGTTGAGCGTGATCTCGGTGCAGAGATTGGACGAGTGGATGACGCCGACATGGTCCTGCGGGGAGCGGACGTTGCAGGCGTCCTTGAAGGTGATCCAGGGGTGGCCCGTCTCGAAAAGCATGGACAGCATCTTCTTCCACAACTCGAGGGCGTCGATTTTCTGGCCGTAGATCTTGCCCGACTCGGCGAGCTTCTCGTAGCGGAGGTAGGCCTCCTCGAACTTCTTGCCGTAGAGCTCGTGCAGGTCCTTGACCTGGTTGGCGCGGAAGAGGGTCCAGTGCTGGCGTGCCTCCATGCGCTTCATGAACAGGTCGGGAATCCAGTTCGCCGTGTTCATGTCGTGCGTGCGGCGGCGGTCGTCGCCGGTGTTCTTGCGCAGCTCGAGGAACTCGGTGATGTCGTTATGCCAGGTCTCGAGGTAGGCGCAGCCGGAGCCCTTGCGCTTGCCGCCCTGGTTGACGGCGACGAGCTGGTCGTTGTGGAGCTTCAGGAACGGAATGACGCCCTGGGACTCGCCGTTGGTGCCGCCGATGTAGGCGCCGGTGCCGCGGACCGCGGTCCACGAGCCGCCGAGGCCGCCCGCCCACTTGGAGAGGAAGGCGTTTTCCGCGATGCCGCGGAGCATGATGCCCTCGATCGAGTCATCCACGTAGTAGAGGTAGCAGGAGCTCAGCTGCGAGTGCAGCGTGCCGGCGTTGAACAGCGTCGGCGTGCTGGAGCAGAAACGGCGGGACTTGTAGAGGTCGTAGAGCGCGGTGATGCGGCCCTCGCGGTCGCCCGGCTCGTCGAGGAAGAGGCCCATGGACACGCGCATCCAGAAGAACTGGGGCGTCTCGAGGCGCTTGGAGACCTTGTCGGTCTTGTCCACGATGAGGTACCGGTCGTACAGCGTCTGGATGCCGAGGAAGTCGAACTCCATGTCGGCGGACGGATCGAGGACGGCGGACAGCTTGGAGAGGTCGTAGTCGAGCAGGCGGGGGTTGAGGCGCTTGATGGCGACGCCGCGCTCGAGGTATTTCTTGAACGCGCGCTGGTGGGCGGCCTTCAGGGCGCCGATGCCGTCGACCATGATGTCCCAGCCGAGGATTTCCTCGTAGATGTAGGTGAGCTGGATGCGGCCGGCGAACTTGGCGAAGTCGGCGTCCTTCTCGATCAGGGTCTTCGAGTTGAGGATGATGGTGCTATCCAGGTCCTTCTGTGAAATCTGGTCGTAGACGGAGCGGCGGAGCTCGGCCTCGATCTCGTCGGTGGAGAGGCACAGGTCCAGGCCGATCTGGGCGAACTCGATGCGGCGGCGGAGGTCGGCGCCGTCCCAGAAGACGTTTTCGCCGGAGGCCTTCTTGACGACGATCATGGCGGCCTGCTGCGGGGCGTTGGCGGCCGGGGTGGAGCCGAACGGCGCCTCGGAGGCGGTTTCCTCGCCGGCCTCGCGGACGGCGCCACGCTGGGCGCGGAACAGGATGTAGGCCTCGGCGACCTTGAAGTGGCCGGCCTTCATGAGCTCCTCCTGCACCATGTCCTGGATCTCCTCGATGTGGACGAAGGACTGCTTGGAGGAGTGGACGCGCTCGGAGACGGCCTTGGTGAGGGCGACGGCGGGGGCGGAGTCACGCTGGAGGGAGAGGAACGTCTTGCGGACGGCGATCTCGACCTTCTGGTCGCTCCACGGAACGACCTGGTTGTTGCGGCGGATGACGCGGAGGGTGGACTGCGCGGCGGCCTCGCGGTCGATGGAGATCTTGCGGGCGCGGTTGAGCAGGAGGCTCTTCGCGACGAAGTAGGCGTTGTTGTCGACGAGGGTCTTCTCGATGAGCTCGTAGAGGCCGTTGAGCGAGAGGCGGAGGGGCGACGTGGTCCCGGCGAGCTCGGAGAGATTGCCGGCGACCTCGCGGCAGATGCGCGTGAGCCAGGCGCGGTTGGTGTCGTTGAAGATGTCCTTCTCGCCGCGGGCGAGGCAGACATTCGTCAGGGCCTTGCCGAGCGTGTCGGCCACCTCGGCAATGACAAAGCGCTCCTCACCGTGCGGGCACAGCAGGATAACATGCGGGAGCTCAATGACTTCAGTGGCAATGACGTCGCGCCAAGCGTAGTGGGGTTTCTGATCGACAGGCGTGTGGACGGTGCGCTTGAGGGCCAGATCGTGCGCCAGTGAAGGATTGCTCATGGAGAGATGTAACTGAATTGAAACAAAGGAAGGTGGAGACGAAGCGGAAAAAGTCCGAAGCCGGCGCGCAGCCAAGACGGCTTGGCATCACACCGGACGGAGGGAGTGGAAAGTGGACGTGGGGGTACGGGGAGCCGACGCGACAGGCGGATAATTCTCAGAGTTCGTCGTCGGCGGCGACGTTCAGGGAGGAGGCTTTTTGATATTCGGTGACGCGGCCCTCGAAGAAGTTTTGCTCCTTCTTGATGTCCATCATCTCGGCGAGCCAGGGCAGCGGGTTCTTGACCCCACTGGCCAGCGGAGCGAGGCCGACGCCCTCGAGGCGACGGTCCGCGATATAGTCGATATATTGGGTGAAGTCCTCGGCGCTGAGGCCGACGGAGTTCACGGGCAGGCAGTCACGGATGAATTCCTTCTCGAGGGTGATGGCCTCGGCCATGAGGCCGCGCAGCTCCTCCTTGAACTCGGCGGTCCAGATCTCGCGGTTCTCCTCGATGAGATCCATGAACAGGTTGCGGAAGACCTCGATGTGGTTCGACTCGTCGCGCAGCGTGTAGCGGAACATCTGGCCGATGCCGGGGAACTTGTTCTGACGGTAGAGGGAGAGGACCATGCCGAACAGGCCGTAGAACTGCGTGCCCTCCATGCACTGGCCGAACACGAAGATGTTGCGGGCCAGGAGCTGCTTGTTCGCCGGCAGGGTGAGGTCGAGGTCGCGGCGGAGCTCCCGGGAGACCTTGGTGACGAACTCGTTCTTGCGGACGATCGTCGGGACGTCCTCGAACATCGCCTCGCACTCGTGCGGGTTGATGCCGAGCGAGGAAATCATGTAGAGCAGCGAGTCGGCGTGGATGTTCTCCTCGTGCGCGTGCCGGCCCAGGACGAGCTTCAGCTCGGGGGCGGTGACGAGTTCGCGGACGACGTGCTGGATGTTGTCGCCGACAATGCCCTCGGCGGCGGAAAAATAACCGATGCCCATGCGGATGATCCAGCGCTCGACCTCGGATACGGCCTTCTCATCGCGCCACTGCTCGATGTCCTTGCCCATCGGGATGTCCTCCGGCTCCCAGTGGTTGGCCTTCATCGTGCGGTACAGGTCGTACGCCCACTGGTATTTCAGCGGGAGCAGGTTGAAGCACATCGTCACGCGGCCATTGATCACCCGCTTGGCCGCAAACGCCTCCTCCGCCTTCGTCTGGTCGAGGACGAAGGTTTTGCTGCCGATCTGGAAGGTTTTCTGCATGGGACGGGACGGAAATTAAGGGGGAAGAGCGGTGTTTTTACCGCGAAAACGGACGAAGCGAACTAAAGATGCTGGAAGTTACTGACGCATTGCTAACCACAACAGGATGTGGTCCCAACGCGCTGCGACCACAACCTATTGGTTCCGCAGTTTTTGCCGTCAATAGGTTTGTAGGAAAAAGTCCGCGAATTTTTTCGCGTTTTTGGCTTGCACGAAACTCGCGGGCCGGCTCCCGAGGGAAAAATCTTCCCCGCACCGGTCGAAGTACAATTTTTACCTCTGAAAATTGAAAATACGGCGAACCCGCGGCCAGTCGTGACACCGCCGGATCCGCGGTTCCGCGCCAAAATTGCCGCGCCGCGCACGCGTATCAGGGAAAAACTTACACGTGAAACTCCCCGCGGGCCCGGTCCTCGGCCGCCCGGGCGCCCCACCCTCCCCGGTGGCGGCGCCGGCCCGGGATCGGCGGGGCGGGCAGAATACATTTCCCAGCCCGGCGAAAAAACCCTTTCCTCACCACCACGTGAAAGCGCGGACCAACCTGAGCCCCTTGCCCAGCCGGCCCTGGCTGCCGGCCGCGGCCGCGGGCGTCCTCGTGCTCGCCGCCCTCGCGGCCTATGCGCACAGCCTGACCGTGCCGTTCCTCTTCGATGACGCGCCGGCGATCGAGCGGAACCTGTCGATCCGTCATCTCTGGCCTTTGGGCGACGCCTTGTCCCCGCCCCAATCCGCCGCGGGTGCCACCGGGCGCCCGCTCGTCAACCTGACGCTCGCGGTGAACTACGCCCTCGGCGGGCTGGATCCGCGCGGGTACCACCTGATCAACCTCGTGCTTCACGCCCTGGCAGGGCTGACGCTTTTCGGCCTCGTGCGGCGCACCCTGCTGCTGCCGGGCCAAAGGGAAATCCACGGCGAGGCCGCCCTGCCCTTCGCGTTTGGGGTGGCGGGACTGTGGATCGTGCACCCGTTGCTCACCGAGTCGGTCCTGTGCGTGGTGCAGCGCAACGAATTGCTCGTGGGTCTGTTCTACCTGCTGACGCTTTACTGTTTTGTGCGGTCCATGGCGTCGCCGCGGCCCCGGCGCTGGAAGCTGCTGGCTTTTGCGGCCTGCCTGCTGGGCATGGCGAGCAAGGAGGTCATGGCCACGGCGCCGCTCGTGGTGCTGCTGTATGACCGCACGTTCATGGCCGGCACGTTTCGCGAAGCCTGGCGCCGCCGCCGCGGGTTCTACCTCGCGCTGGCCTCGACCTGGCTGCTGCTGGCCGTGCTGGTGGCCCAGCACCACCAGCGCGCCGGGATCGCAGGTTTCGGCCTCGGGGTCAGCCCCTGGCAGTATCTGCTGACCCAGTGCCGGGCCCTGACGATCTACCTCAAGCTTTCGCTTTGGCCGCACCCCCTCGTGCTCGACTACGGCGTGGACATGGCGAAAGGGCCCGGCGAGGTCTGGCCGCAAGGCTTGCTCGTGCTCGCCCTGCTGGCGGCGACGGTGGCCGCCCTGTGGCGACGCCCCGTGCTGGGTTTCCTGGGGGCGTGGTTCTTCGTCATCCTCGCCCCGAGCTCGAGCGTGGTACCGCTGACCACCCAGCCCATTGCCGAGCACCGGATGTACCTGCCCCTGGTGGCAATCATGGTCCTGGTCGTGGCCGGAGTCTGGAAACTGGCCGGGCGGTGGAGTGCGCCACTGGTGGTCGGGCTCGCGCTGGGTGCCGGCTGGCTGACCCTGAACCGCACGGCAGACTATCAAAGCGAGGCCGCGATCTGGACGGACACGATCGCCAAGCAACCGGCCAACGCACGGGCGCACGCGAGCCTGGCTCACGTCCTGATCCGGCAGGAACGCCTGACTGAGGCGCTGCCCCGCTACGAAGAGGCGCTGCGGCTGCGGCCGGACTATGCCGACGTGCAAAGCGACTATGCCCTCGCCCTGCTGCAGGCCGGCCGGGCCGGGGAAGCGATCGGGCATCTCGAACTCGCGCGAAACCTGAAGCCGGGCGACCATGACATCCAGTTCAACCTGGCGGTGGCGCTCGCCCAGGCTGGCCGGCTGCCGGAGACGCGGTCCACGCTGGAGGAATTGGTACGACAGGATCCCCTGCGGGCCGAAGCCTGGAACAACCTCGGTGATGCCCGCATGAAGTCGGGGCTCCAAGCGGAAGCGCTCCTGGCGTTTGAGCAGGCCTTGCGGGTTTCCCCGGGTTTCGCGGCGGCGCACAACAATGCCGGCCTGGTCCTGGCCGCGCTCGGCCGTGGCCCCGAGGCGATCGGCCACTATGCGACGGCGGTCCGGCTCGAGCCCGGCAACCTCGAGATTCGCAACAACTACGGCACTGCCCTGCTGCAAGCGGGTCGACTGCAGGATGCCGCCGTCCAATACCAGGCGGCGGTGAGCCTGAATCCCCGGCTGCCGGGCCTGCACTACAACCTCGGCAACACCTGGCTGGCCCTGGACCGGCTGCAGGAGGCCATTAATGAATATGAAGCCGCGCTGAGGCTGCAGGTCGATTTTGCGGAGGCACAGCACAACCTGGGACTCGCGTTCATGCGTTCGGGCCGGCCAGCCGACGCCGTACCGCATTACCGGGTGGCCCTGCGGCTCCTGCCCGGGTCCGCCGAGGCCCATCACAACCTCGCGGTTGTCCTGGCCCAACTGGGTCAGGTCGACGAGGCGATCGAGCAGGATAAGACGGCCCTGCGTTACCAGCCGGGCCTGGCCTCAGCCCGGGCGCACCTGCGGGAATTACAGAGCGGGAAGTAACGCTGGTCCAGCGGGCGGCGGATCTGGTGAAGACCGGGACCGGGTCAGGCCGGAAACGCGGGTAAAAAAAGAGGCGGCCGCGTTACCGCGGCCGCCTCGCAAAAACTAGAACCGATACCGGTGCTTAGAACTTGATCTTCAAGCCGGCCGAAACCTGCCAGCGGGAGATCGGCGTGTCGTTCACGACCACCGGCTGACCGTCCAGCGTGCCAGAGTTGAAGTTATAGTTCCAAACGCCCGCGCCACCGTTGCCCGCGGCATTGTAGGTCGCGCTGGTCACGGCCCGGCGGTAGGAGAACGGAACTTCCGCATCCAAGCCCCAGCCGGGTTTGATCATGTTACCGATGTTGATCAGGTTCAGATACAGTTCGGTCTTCACGCCCTTGAAGAGCTCGACTTCCTGGCTGAACTTGAGGTCGAGCGTCTGGGTCCAGTTCGAAACCTCGCTGTTTCTCGGCGCGTGCGTGCCCTGATAGTTCTTCAGGTCGTTCGTGTTGATGAAGGCGAAGAAGGCATCGCGTTCCGCCGTGCTGTTCCAGACGACCTTGGGGTCATTCGGGCCATTCGGCACGTAGAGCAGGTCGTTGAAGGCGTAGCCGTCACCGTTCGCGTCACCGCGGAACACCCACGAGTACGGGTGACCGGAGCGGGACTGGAAGATGAAGGTGAAACGGGTCTCCTGGCCCTTGATCCATTCAAACCGGCGCGTGAGCGTCGCGACGATGCGGTCCTTGATGTTGGTGTTCGAGATCGAGGCCACATCCTCGTTCGGATTGAACGAGGCGCGGTTCGAGTAGTTCGAACTGGCGGTCGAGGACGTGATCGGGCTGACCTCGGTCGCGTGGCCGCGGGTCCAGGAGGTGGACCAGGACCAGTTGTCCTTCATCGGGCGGAAGAAGGACAGCGTGACGCCGTCGCTCTCACCCTTCTTGGTGTTCGTGAGGTAAAACACGTCGGCAAAGCCGTTGCCGACCGGGCCTCCGGTGGTGACATTACGGCGACCAGCGACACTGGTGGTGGTGCCGCTTACGATGCTGGCGGCAGTACCGTAGCGGATACGGCCGTCCGGGGCCAAACCGCTGCCACTGCCGTCCGTCGCAATCTTGTAGTTGAGGAATTCCGTGTTGATACCCTGATCCACGGTCCAGTGGTAAGCCTCAAGCGAGCCCGTAATCCCCCACCACGGGAGCTGGTGTTCAATCGCCAGATTACCCTTCCACAGGGCCGGCTGCTTGAACTTGGGGTCCGTGATGTTGATGTTGGGGCTGCCGAGGGCGCCGCCGGGGACCGGCTGGGTATTGACGTTCGGATTGAAGACGATGCCCGCCAGGTCAGCAGGCAGGGCCGTCGCATTGGCGACCGATCCGGCGTTCGAGTAGGCGTTCGAGATCCACACGGCCGGGTTCTTGCCTTGGAACAATCCGTAGCCACCGCGCAGCTGGGTCTTGCGCTCGGTGTTGAACTTGTAGCTAAAGCCGAGCCGCGGGGCGGTCGTGCTGTTGCCGTTGTTGGTCGTGGTGTTATCCGTGACCGGCGCACCGTTCGGACGGGTGAAGCCCGCGGCCGCGAAACCGGTCGCAACCGGGGGACGCGAACCGATGTGCGGATAGTCGTAGCGGACGCCCAGCAGCAGCATCAGCTGGTTGTTGACGCGGTACGTGTCCTGCAGGAAGAGGCCGTAAGCATCATACTGCCAGCGGGCGATGGCGTCGTTGATCGAGTACCCCGGGTAGGGCTTGGCGAGCTGGTAGGCGCTCGGGGGAGTTCCGGCCAGCCAGTTGGTCAGGTTGGCGAACGTGTAATAACCGTCCGTGTACTGGATGAAGGCATTGTTATACTTCGTCGAATCCGACTCCGCGCCAGCCTGGAGCGTGTGGCTGCCCAGGGAGTATTCCGCGATAACCTTGCCGACGGTGTCCTTGGTGATGATTTGATTGAGCTGCCGGGACGATTCCGTGCCAAACACCACACCGCCGTTGGTGATGGTCGCGCCCGTGTCCAGCCGGGTGCCGGTGAGGCCGTTGACCAGCACCTGCGGGAACGCGGCGCCGTTGTTGGCGGGCGAACCGTTGAAGCGGGTGTAGGAGAGGTCGACTTCCGTCCGGAAGTCAGGCGTCCACTGGCTGTTGAACTGGGCGTTATAGGAGTCCGTGTTACGGGGCTGCTGGTACCAGAAGTTGCTCAGCGAGGTGGCGGTGCTGTTCGTGTAATTCGCGAACACGGTGTCGTGACCGTAATTCTTGCGGTAGGTGAACGAAGCGCGGTGGATCGGCGAAATGTTCCAGTCGAGCTTCCCGATGAACGTGCGCTGCACCGAGGAGTTGCTGGCGCTCAGATTGCCCGCGTTATAGCCATAGGACTGGGCCTGCGCGAGAATGGCGGCGAGCTGAGTCGGGTCGGGAACGAAGTTGGCCTGGGGCGGAGCCGAGGTACGGTGGAAGTCATCATAGGCCACGAAGAAGAAAAGTTTATCCTTGATGATGGGGCCGCCGAGCGTGAGCCCGTAAACGCGCTCCTTAAAGTACTCGGCAACCTTGGTCACCGGGTTCGCCGCGCGCCAGTCCGCATCGGTGCGCTCGTGGTAGATCGTGCCGTGCAGCTCGTTGGTGCCGGACTTGACGACGGCGTTGAGCAGGGCGCCCGTGAAACCGGCGTACCGGGTATCATAGGGGGAAAGGTCAACCTTCAGGGCCTCCATGGCATCGGGCGGGATGGGGCTGCGGAGCGAAGAGAAACCGTTGCTGTTCAAACCGAAGGTGTCGTCGGCCTTGACGCCGTCGATCAGGAGCGAATTAAAGCGGAAATTCTGGCCGGCCGCGCTCAGCTGGCCGCCCTGGTCGAGGGAGCCGAGATAGAGGCGGGAATCAAGATTGGCCAGATCCTGAATGTTGCGACGGACCGTGGCCGTGCTGGAGATGTCCTGGGCCGTCAGCGAGGTGGCCGTGCCCATCTTGCCGGAGTCAAAAGTCGAGTCCTTGCTCGCGCTCACCTTGAAGGTTTCGAGCGTCACCACTTCGGAGGTGAGGCGGAAGTCCACCACGGCATTTTCATCCAGGGCAATGTAGATACCCTGCTTGTCCTGGGTTTCCAGATTCGTCTTGGCCGCCGACACCGAGTAAGGGCCGCCGACGCGCAGGCCGCTCACGTTGTATTGGCCGTTGTCGCGGGTAACCGCGACCGCCTTGGTGCCCGACTCAACGTGAATGATGGTCACGGTCGCGCCGGAAATCGGGCTGCCGCTCCGATCGGTGACGGAACCGTTGATGGCCGCAGTCGTGAGACCTTGGCCAAAGACAGAGGTTGCCAGTGAAAGACTGAACGCGATCAACGCGGTCAGGAGATACTTGGTTCGGGTAGACTTTTGCATGGTTGGTAGGTTCGGTTACTTGGTGTCGGCGTTACCGTCGGCAACTTGAGTTGATTGACGCAAGACTCGTGCCATTGCCCAGTCAAGCCCTGAGGAATTCAAATACCGCCGGACACCAGAATGTAACTGCGCCACCAATCCGGGTGTGTGCAAAATTTACATTCGGCATCGCAAATTAGTCACCATTCCCGGGCTGATTCATCTGACCGGTCAGAAATTGGGCCCGCGGAAATGCCGGGCTTTCCTGGATCCGGGCCGCCGGGCAGTTTGCGGCAGAAGTTGAGCGCGGGGGGCGGGATATTCGCCGCCAAACCTGTAATGAATGCCTGGCGTCTTCTCCCGGTTGAAGTGGATGCCGGCATCGGGGCAAAAAAGAGGCCCGGTCCTTCTTTCGAAGAACCGGGCCATAACCTGGCAACGACCTACTCTCGCGGGACCTAACGTCCAACTACCATTGGCGGCTGAGGGCTTAACGGCCGTGTTCGGGATGGGAACGGGTGGAACCCCTCGCCTGTGATCACCAGGAAGTGACTCTCCCTTGCGGGAGAAAGTGAGGAAAAGCTTTCAGGGTAGAAAATCTAAGGAGGTAAAATAAACGCCTAGAATTTAGAAATGAGCGGCTGCATAAACCGGCAAGGTCATTAGTACCAGTAAGCTGAACACGTTACCGTGATTACACCTCTGGCCTATCAACCGGGTGGTCGACCCGGACCTTGCACCGTCTGGCGACGGATTGTGATCTTATCTTGGGATGGGCTTGGCGCTTAGATGCTTTCTGCGCTTATCCCTTCCTAACATAGCTACCCGGCGCTGCCGCTGACGCG
>CAIOAO010000011.1 GCA_903855985.1 uncultured Opitutia bacterium
ATCACGTCAGGGTCCATACGGAGGTAGCAGCGCAGGGCGCGGGCGAAGGTCAGGCCGATGGCGCGGCTCATCTGCATCTGGTTGATGCCGGGAAGGGTGTACTCGATCGGGTCCTCGGCCGTCTGGATGTTGACGTCAGGGGTGTTCACCTCGCCGAGCGCGGAGTACAGCGTCATGGACTTGCCGGAGCCGGTCGGGCCGCAGTGCAGGATCATGCCGTAGGGCTGGCGGATGCACTCGCGGTAGCGGGCGAGATTTTCCTCGGAAAAGCCCAGGGCCGGGAGGGGCAGGGTGGACTTCTGCTTGTCCAGGATACGCATGACCACCTTCTCGCCGTAATTCATCGGGCCGGTGGCCACGCGCAGGTCGATGTCGATGTTCTTCTTCGTGTACTTCTTGAAGACGATGCGTCCGTCCTGCGGCAGCCGGCGCTCCGAGATGTCCAGGTTGCACATGATCTTGATGCGCGTAACCATGGAGTTCGCGGCCAGTTTCGGCAGGCGGAGCTTTTCCTGGCAGAGACCGTCAATGCGGTAGCGGATCAGCAGGTCCTTTTCCATCGGCTCGATATGGATGTCGGACGCGCCGGAGACGTAGGCATCCTCGATGATGCGGTTCGTCAGCTGGATGATGGGGGCGGAGTCCTCCTTCTCGAGGTCGGCGGCGGCGATGTCCGTCGTGGCCGCGTCGGTGTTGTAGGTGGAGCTGATGACCTCGACGACGGAGCCGACGTCCACGGCATCGGGGCTGGCCGGCTTGGTGTTGAAGAATTTCTTGAGCAGGGCCTCGAACAGGGTGGCGGAGACCACGCGGACCTCCTCGATGCTCATCTCGGTGGCCTGCGTGAAGGACTCGCGCTTGGCGTAGTCGAGCGGGTTGCTCATCAGCACGGCCACGGAGTTCGGGCTGCAGCGCTTGTGGGGGAAGATGCCCTCGCGCCGGATGAGGGCGTCGCCGATGACCTCGAGCTATTTGTCATCCACCTCGACCTCCTCGATCTTGGTGACGAGGGGCAGGTCGGTGAGCTTGGCGATGAACTTCGCGGTGTCGTCGGCGCTGAGCTCGAACTTGGGGTCCAGCATGCGCTGGAGCAGTGCGGCGGAATACTCGGCCACTTCCTTCAGCAGCAGGAGGTCCTTGTCGGTGAATTCGCCATCGGTGCCGGCGGTGTGCTCCTTGTTCAGCACCTGGATGGCGCCGATGACCTTGCCGTTGCTCTTCAGCGGCACGGTGAGCATCGAGCGGACCTCGAAGCCCGTGCTCTTGGCCATGGACGACATGAACGGCGCCTGGCTGTCGGAGTTGCGGTAAAAGACCGGCTCAGACGTGCTGATGACCTTGCCGACGACGCCGGTGCCGAGCGGCAGGCGCAGGGCGAGCAGCTTGGTGGTGGTTTCCTTGAGCTTCAGTTCCAGCTCGGGGTCCTTGGCCCACAGGGTGGGTGAGTAGTAAATGTGCCGGAAGGTGATCTCGTTGCCCTCGACGATGTAAAACGTCATCGACTGGGACTGCAGGGCCTCGACGACCTTCGAGGCCGTGAGCTCGATGACCGAGTCCAGATCCTCGCGGCTGGGCGCCGCCTTCGAGATAATCTTGATCAGCAGGGAACGCCGCAGGGTACCGGCAATGTTGGGTGTGGCCATGAGGTGGGGCGCGTCGGGATGCGAATCTGGAATTGTCAGCGAAGGCCCGGTCCCGCAATGAGAAAGAAAGCCCGCAGCGCGGATAGACCCCACCATGTTCGACTGGTTCAAGCGACTCCTCCTCCGGCGTGAGCCCGCCGCCGGTTCGCGCGGCGAGACCGGCGAGCGGCTTGCGGCGGAATTCCTGCGGCGCGAGCGCGGTTTCAGCGTGGTGGTGCGCAACTGGCGCTCACCCCGCGACCGGCGGGCGGAACTGGACCTCGTCTGCCGGGATGGCGAGGTGCTGGTGTTTGTCGAGGTGAAGACCCGCACGGCCGGCACCCTGGTCCCCGGCTACTACGCCGTTGACCGGCGCAAGAAACGGGCCCTGTTGCGGGCCTGCGGCGCGTATCTCGAGCTGCTGGCGGTGCGCCCGCGGACGTTCCGGCTCGATGTGGTGGAGGTCGCGCTGCCGGCGGACGGGGCGGAGGGGGCGCCGGAGGTCCGGCACTTTGCGAATGTGCCCCTGTTTCCGAGACACTATCGCGGATGACCAGCATTTCCCTTGCGCGCGGGGCGGGGGTGAGGAGGATTCCCCCCCGTCATGGCCGACCTTTCGCGTCACCCGTTCCTGCAGGGGCTCAGCAAGCATCGCGGCGCACCGCCGACGGTGGTCGTCATCTTCGGCGCCTCGGGTGACCTCACCGCCCGCAAGCTCATCCCTGCCGTCTACAACCTTGGCGTGGACAACCTGCTGCCGGCGGACTTCTACCTCGTGGGCTACGGCCGCAAGGCGATCCCCGACGCTGAGTTTCGCACCCTCGCGGCCGACGCCATCAAGGAGTTTTCCCGCCGCGAGCTGAATCAGGATTCCTGGGCCCGCATCGCCGCCCACACCAGCTACGTGGCCGGCGGGTACGACGACAAGGCCGCCTTCGACCGGCTCGCGGCGCACATCGCGTCGATCGAGAAATCCATCGGCCGCGAGGTGCAGACGCTGTTCTACATCTCCACGCCGCCGTCCGTCTTCGAGCCCATCCTGCTCAACCTCGGCGCCTCCGGCCTCGCCGCCAAGTACATCGGGCAGGCGCACCACGCCAAGGTGATCATCGAAAAACCCTTCGGCCACGACCTCGCGTCGGCGCAGCAGCTCAACGCCACGCTCCGCCGCGTGTTCGAGGAGTACCAGGTTTACCGGATCGACCACTACCTCGGGAAGGAGACCGTGCAGGACCTGCTCGTGCAGCGTTTCTCCAACGCCATCTTCGAGCCGCTCTGGAACCGCAACTTCATCGACAGCGTCCAGATCACCGTGGCCGAGGAGGTCGGCGTCGGCACGCGCGGCGGGTATTACGAGCAGAGCGGCTGCCTGCGGGACATGATCCAGAATCACACGATGCAGCTGCTCGCCCTCACCGCGATGGAGCCGCCGGTCGCCTACGAGGCCGAGGCCATCCGCGATGAGAAGGTGAAGGTCCTCAAGGCCATCCAGCCGCTCAACCTCGGGCCCGGCGGCGATGTCGCCCGCGCCCAGTACGCCGCCGGCATGATGGCCGGCAAGTCGGTCCCGGGCTACCTGCAGGAGGAGGGCATCACGCCGCAGTCCGCCACCGAGACGTACGCGGCGATCCGGCTCTCGATCAACAACTGGCGCTGGCAGGGAGTGCCGTTCTACCTGCGCTCCGGCAAGCGCATGGCCCGGCGGGTCTCGGAGATCGCGATCAACTTCAAGCCCGCGCCCGGCACGCTGTTCGCCGAAAGCAACCGCTTCAACCTCGCGGCCAACACGCTCTCGTTCCAGATCCAGCCCGACGAGGGCCTCAGCCTCATCCTCAACACCAAGATCCCCGGCCTGGAAACGCGCCTGCAGCCGGTGAAGATGAGCTTCCGCTACGCGACCACCTTCGGCTCCAACACGCCCGAGGCCTACGAGCGGCTCGTACTGGATGCGATGATCGGGGACGGCACGCTCTTCATCCGCGGCGACGAGGCCGAGACCTCGTGGAAACTCTACACCCCGGTGCTCGAGGCCTGGGCCAAGGCCGGCCGGACCGGCCTCGACAGCTATGCCGCCGGCTCGTGGGGTCCGCCCAGCAGCGACGCGATTCTCGCCCAGAACAACCACGTCTGGCGCCAGCCGTAGCCGCCATGCCGGATATCTTCAACGCGCTGCCCGGCATCGAGGTGCCTGTCGGGGCGATTGCGAAAAGCCTCGGCCAGATGTGGGCGGACACCGCCGCCGCGGGCCGCGCCGCGCCGGCGTCGGAGGACGCGAAGGCGACACAGGTCAACTTCGTGCTCCATCTCGGTTTCGTGACCACCCCGGAGGACGCCGTCGCCCAGTTCCGGACCGCCGTGGAGTTTTCGAAGCGTTACCCGAGCCGGGTGGTGGTGCTGTGCCCGCTGGCCGAGGAGACGGCCAGCATGGACATGCGGGCCAAGATCTACGGCGAGTGCCACCTCGGCAAATCGAAGAGCGACAAGCGCTGCGTCGAGTTCGTGATGCTGAGCTACCCGCGCAGCGCGCGTCAGTTCCTGGAAAACCAGGTGTCCATCTGCCTCTCGACCGACCTGCCGATGTATTACTGGGCGCACCGGTTCTCGGCCAGCGTGAAGCTCGCGGATTACAACTACCTCCTGACCCGCGCGCAGCGCGTGCTGCTGGACAGTGCCATCGCCCCGCCCGACGCGATGACGTATCCCTGGCCGCGGCCGGAGACGCTGCGGGACCTCGTGCACTCGCGGCTGCTGCCGATCCGGCAGAGTCTCGGCCAGTTTCTCAGCCGCTACCCGATGTCCGCGCTGTGCGAGGAGCTGCAAACCGTGGCGTTGGCCCACGATGCCGCGCACCCGGCCGAGGGCCGCGTGCTGCTGGCGTGGCTGAAGGAGCGCCTCGGCCAATGCGGGAGCAATCAGGCGACATTTTCCCTGGAGCAGCTCCCGGCGGACCAGCCGGGCAGTTTCACCCTCGTTTTCACGTATGCGGGGGGAAAGAAGGCTTTCTCCTGGTCGGGTGACCTCGCGCGCGGCACCGCGCACTTTGAGGCGGACTTCGGCACCGGTCGCACGTCACTCCCTGCGGCCATCAGCCTGCTCGCCCCCGAGGCGGCGCTGAGCGAGGCGATGTTTTTTTAAGGCCGGATCGCGGCAGCGCCGAGTGGCCGAATTACCGGCAAGGTTCGGCTCAGCGCTTCCGCTCCTCCGCGTTTCCGCGATCGGTTTGCTCAGGGCTTAGGGGCTTCGAGCAATGCTCCCAGTGCTTCGCCCAGTAATTCCGCGGTAGGCCGCGCGTCCCCGGGCGTGCGCTGCAGCCAGGGCAGGTCCTGACCCTGGATGACCTCGCGCGCGAGACACTCGGCGGCGTGCTGGGCCTGATCCTGATCCGGCTGGGCGACGGAGGGCAGGATCACGAGGCAGTCCCAGTTCGGCGGGTTGAAGCTGAGCGACCAGTTCATGATCCAGGTATAGCTGTGGAAGAATTCATCCTCACTGGCCGCACCGGCATCGGCCGGGACGGCCAGGACGTAGAGATCCGGGCGGGTCAGGTTCGGTTGCTCCCGAAATTTCGCCCAGCCCAGCGCCTTGGCCTGGGCCTCAATCAGGGCGAGGGATTTACCGGTGGCGTCCCAGGTGGTGACCTCGATTTGGGCGCCCGGATAGAGTTTTTGCAGGGCTGGTCCGACCAGGGCGTCGTAGGGTTTCATCGCGATGATTCTTACGGTTTCCTTCGCCTGCAATCGCGCCAGCACCCGGGGCAGGCCGGGCTGAAGGACGGGCAGTTCGGCGAGGGACACGCGCTGGCCGGTCATGGTCCGGACGGCTTCCGCGGCCAGCAACTTGTGGCCGCGCAGGTTGGGGTGGATGGAGTCGCTCATGATTCCGAGCCAGGCACGGTGGTCCGTGGTCTGGACGGACTGGAAGGCGCGAAAGATATCCGTCACGGGCACCGCCAGCTCCTGGCCCACCTCGCGGGTGATTTGTGCGTAGGCCGCCACTTTCTCCGGGGGCCGCTTGCCGTCCCCGGCGGAAACCAGATTCGGTGTCATCAGGACGACCTCGGCTCCGACTTGCCGGGAACGTTGCACGATTTGCCGGAGATTGGCGCGAAAATCGTCCGGGGAAACGCGCGTCACATCGTTCAAGCCGAACATGGCGATCACCAGCTGGGGCCGGTGACGGAGGACATCGTCCGCCATGCGCGGCAACGCATCAGCCGTGCTGTTGCCGCTGATGCCGGCGTTGATCATTTCGAGGCGGGCGCGGGGGTAGAGCCGCTGCAGGGCGATGCCCACGAGGTCACACCAGGCGCGGCGGTTGCCGGTGTGGTAATAAACGCCCGTGACGCTGTCGCCGAAACAGACGATGCGGACCTGCTGGCCGGTCTCGAGCAAGTGGCCGGTGCGCAACGGATTGGCGGGAGAATCAGGGGCGATTCCATTGGCTGGGAGACTGCCCAGCGCCAGACACAGCCAAATGGATCCAAGCATCAGTGGACGTTTCACCGTTGGAAACCTAACGCCGGGCGTCCGCTTTCCAAGGTGGATCGCGGAAGCGGGAGTGGACTGGATTTCGGAGAGAACCGAGGCTCGGTTCCGTAATTCCACTCCCGGCATTTTCCCTCAGAGGATGGATTCAGGAGATCCCGCGCAGGGCCCGGCGCACGAGCCAGGGGTCGATCTTGGTGAAGAAAAAAACCGCCCAGTGGCCGCGGAGGCGGGTCAGCCAGCTCCGGCTGTTGCGCCAGTCCTCCCGGGTGACCTGGACCGACTGGTTCTGGTCGGCGGTGAAGGTCGCCCGGGCCTCGGCGGCGAGGCGCGCGTCCTCGACGCGGACCATCACCTCGTAGTTGATGCCGAAGGAACGGATGTCGAGGTTGGCGGAGCCGACGAACACCACGTTATCCACGATGGCCAGCTTCGCGTGCAGGATCTGCGGCTGGTACTCGTAAATCTTCACGCCGGCGCGGAGCAGCGCGCCGTAGAGCGCGCGGGCGGCGGTCTGGGCGATTGGCACGTCGGATTTCCCGGCGAGAATTAACTCCACGTTGCCGCCGCGGCGGGCGACGCGCCGGAGGGCCCGGCGCAGGCGGAAATTGGGGACAAAATAGCCGGAGATGAGCTGCACGTTTTTCGCCCCCCGCAGGGCCTGCCGCAGGCTCACACCAAAGGGATTGCGCAGCAGCCGCGGCGCGCCGAGCAGGACCGGTCCGCGCGGATGGCGGGGATGCGCGCGGTGCAGGGGCCGGCGGATGCGGTGCAGCAGCCGGTGCTGCAGGTCGTAGGCGCGAAACATCCCGTCGAAGGCCGTGGCGAGCTGCTTGACGGCGTCCGGCCGGTGCAGTTCCCAGCCCAGGTCGCGCCAGCCCTGGGTCACGCCATCACCGTTGTATTCGTCGGCGATGTTAAAGCCGCCGACAAACGCCACGGCGTCGTCAATCAGCAGCAGCTTGCGGTGGTTGCGAAAGAGGAAGCCGCGCACAGAAAGGGGATTGAAAATCCGCACCACGCCGCCGGCCGCGACCAGGTCGGCCCAGTAGTCGGAGGGCAGCCCACCCGCGCCAAGGCCGTCAAGGAGGAGCTGGACGCGAACGCCGCGCTGCGCGGCCTGGGTCAGGGCGGTGCGGAAGCTTTCGCCGGACGCGTCGGCGTGGTAAATGTACATCTCGAAGCGAATCGAGTGCTTCGCCGCCGCGATTGCCGGCAGCATCCGGCGATAGGCCTCCGCGCCGGTGGGCAGCCAGCGGACGTCAGGAGGGCGATCGGAGGGAGGGGAGGCCATGCGCTGACACTGACCGGGCCGGACGGCGGGGGTTGCCGGATAAAGGGAAGCGGCGGACCCGTGCGTCCCGGCGGCGGATTACCTGACGTTGATCACGGCGTACGTCCGCTTGCCCTTGCGCAGGAGGACGTACTTGCCGAAGTGCAGGTCGGCGGTCGTGACGGCCCGCGCAACATCAGCGACGCGGACGTTGTTCAAATTGATGCCACCGCCCTCGATATCCTTGCGCGCCTGCCCCTTGGAGGTGGCGAGACACGAGTGGACGAGCAGATCGGTCAGCGGCATGCCGGGCTCGGCGAGGGATGCCGGCGCGAGTTCCTTGGTGGGGATTTCGCCCACGACATCGTTGAAGAGCTCCTCGGTGACGCCATCGAGTGAGCCGCCAAAGAGAATTTCACTGGCCTTGATGGCGGCCGTGAGGGCGGCGGCGCCGTGAACCAAGGTGGTGAGCTCGCGGGCGAGGGCTTTTTGCGCGGCGCGGGCGCCGGGGTTGGCCTGCATCCCGGCTTCGAGCGCGGAGATTTCCTCGTGGGAGAGGAACGTCAGCACCTTCAGGAGCTTGATGACGTCGGCGTCGTCGGCGTTGATGAAGAATTGATAGAAGCGGTAGGGTGACGTGCGCTTGGCATCGAGCCACACGGCACCGCTGGCGGATTTGCCGTATTTGGTGCCGTCGGCCTTGGTCAGCAGCGGGAAGGTCAGACCCCAGGCAGGTGCGCCGAGCTTTTTGCGGATCAAGTCGGTGCCCGCGGTGATGTTGCCCCACTGGTCGGTGGCGCCCACCTGCAGCTCGCAGTCCAGGTGGGTGCGCAGGTGCAGGAAATCATTCGCCTGCAGCAGCATGTAGCTGAATTCCGTGTAGCTGATGCCGCCCTCACCCTCGAGGCGCGAGCGCACGCTGTCCTTCGCCATCATCACGTTGACGGAAAAATGTTTTCCGACGTCCCGGAGGAATTCGAGGAAGCTCAACGGGGCGGTCCAGGTGGCGTTGTCCACCAGGCGCGCCGGATTGCCGGCCGCTTTGAAATCGAGGAAACGCGACAACTGCTCGCGAATGGCGGTGATGTTGTGGGCCACCTGCTCCGGAGTCTGCAGGTTGCGCTCATCGGACTTGCCGGACGGATCGCCGACCATGCCGGTGGCCCCGCCGGCGAGGGCGATGGGATGATGACCGGCGAGCTGGAAGCGGCGGAGGGCGAGCAGCGGGACGAGGTTGCCGACGTGGAGCGAGTCGGCGGTCGGGTCGAAGCCGCAATAGAGCGCGATCGGGCCCTCGGCCAGGCGCTGGGTCAGCGCCGCCGCGTCGGTGCAATCGGCATACAGGCCGCGCCACTGGAGGTCTTCGAGGATCGTCATGGGGACGGGCGAGTAAACGCGGCGGGGGAGGAGCGGCGCAAAACAAAACTTATGCCCGAGACGACGAAAATAGAATACCCGCTTCTTTTGGGAAAAACGGTTTGCCGCCGCGGCGCCGCGCGGTCTATTCCTTGCGTTCTGCCGTCGCGCCCGTTCCCGGGCCGCGAACCCAACCACAACCCTCGTCCAACCCTCCCCGCCATGCCTCTCGCCGTCGGCTCCAAAGCCCCTGACTTCACCCTCAAGACCAAGACCGCCGAGGGGCTCAAGGACATCAAGCTCAGCGACAATTTCGGGAAGAAGCAGACCGTGCTGCTGTTCTACCCGCTGGCCTTCACCGGCACCTGCACCCAGGAAATGTGCGACATGACGAGTGGGCTCGACCAGTACACCGGGCTCGGCGCCGAGGTTTACGGTATCAGCGTGGACAGCCCGTTCGCCAACGAGGCCTGGGCCAAGCAGAACAAGATCGGCCTCACGCTGCTCTCCGACCTCAACAAGACCGTGACCAAGGCCTACGACGTCGTGTTTCCGGGCCTCGCCGGCATCGGTGACACGTCGGCCCGCGCGGCCTTCGTCATCGGGCAGGACGGTGTGGTCAAGTACGCCGAGCAGACCGCCACGCCGAAGGATCTGCCCAATTTTACCGCGGTGAAAGCCGCCCTGGCCAAATAACCCTCCGCCCACCCGAAAGCATTGCGATGAGCCTCCCCAATCCCTTCTCGACGCTGCAGACGTTCTCCGCGAACGGCGCGACGCACCAGTTCTACTCGCTGCCCGCGCTGGAAAAAGCCGGCTTCAAGGTCTCGCGCCTGCCGGTGTCCATCCGGCTGGTGCTCGAGTCGCTGCTGCGCAACGCCGACGGCAAGCGCGTCACCGAGCAGGCGATCCGCGACCTGGCGGGGTGGGGCGCCAAGTCCCCGCGCACGGAGGAAATTCCCTTCGTCGTCGCGCGCATCGTGCTGCAGGATTTCACGGGTGTGCCGCTGCTGGTGGACCTCGCGGCGATGCGCTCCGCGGTGGTGAAGCTGGGCAAGAACCCGAAGATCATCGAGCCGCTCGTGCCGGTGGACCTCGTGGTGGACCACTCCGTGCAGGTGGATTTCTCCGGCAGCGCCGCGGCGCTGGCGCAGAACCTCGAGCTGGAGTTCAGCCGCAACCGGGAGCGCTACCAGTTCCTGAAGTGGGGCATGCAGGCCTTCGACACGTTCAAGGTCGTGCCGCCGGGCATCGGCATCGTGCACCAGGTCAACCTTGAGTACCTCGCCAAGGGCATTCTCGCCGACAAGAACGGCGTCTATTACCCCGACACGCTCGTCGGCACCGACTCGCACACGACGATGATCAACGGCATCGGCATCGTCGGCTGGGGCGTCGGCGGCATCGAGGCCGAGGCCGGCATGCTCGGCCAGCCGGTCTATTTCCTCACGCCTGACGTGGTTGGCGTGCACCTCACCGGCGCGCTGCGCGAAGGCGTGACCGCGACCGACCTCGCGCTGACCGTCACGCAGCTGCTGCGCAAGGCGAAGGTCGTCGGCAAGTTCGTCGAGTTCTACGGCCCCGGCGCCATCGCGCTGCCGGTTGTGGACCGCGCGACGATCGCCAACATGGCCCCCGAATACGGCGCGACCATGGGCTTCTTCCCGATCGATGCGGAATGCTCGAACTACCTGCGTGCCACGGGCCGCGACGACTCGCACATCGCGCTGTATGAAGCCTATTACAAGGCCCAGGGCCTGTGGGGCATCCCGGCCAAGGGTGCGATCGACTACTCGACGGACCTCGATCTCGACCTCTCCACCGTGGTCCCGAGCGTGGCCGGCCCGAAGCGTCCCCAGGACCGTATCGAGCTCCCGAAGCTGAAGCAGGAATTCACGACGGCGTTCTCGAAGCCCGTCACGGAAAACGGCTTTGGCAAGAAGGACGAGGACCTCGGCAAGAAGATCCATGTCGCGGCCACCGGCTCGTTCCATTCCGGCGGCGGCAGCCAGGCCCCGGTTTCGGCCGCGAAAGCTGCGGCTTCTGACACCAATCCCGCCACCGAGCGCGAGATGGCCAACAACCGTCCGACGCCCGACCACGTGCCCAACGGCGCTCCGCGCATCGAGGGCAATGTCGGCCACGGCTCCGTGCTCATCGCGGCCATCACGAGCTGCACCAATACCTCCAACCCGAGCGTCATGCTCGCGGCCGGCCTCCTCGCGAAGAAGGCCGTGGAGAAGGGGCTCAAGGTCAACCCGACCGTGAAGTCCTCGCTCGCCCCCGGCTCGCGCGTCGTCACCGACTACCTCGACAAGACCGGCCTCACGCCGTACCTCGATCAGCTCGGATTCCAGACCGTGGGCTACGGCTGCACCACCTGCATTGGCAACTCCGGCCCGCTGCATCCCGCCATCGAGGAAGCCATCGTAAAGAACGACCTCGTCGCCGCGTCCGTCCTCTCGGGCAATCGCAATTTCGAGGCCCGCGTCCACCAGAACATCAAGGCCAACTTCCTGATGTCGCCCCCGCTCGTCGTCGCGTTTGCGCTCGCCGGCCGCGTGGACATCGACCTGTCCAAGGAGCCGATCGGGCAGGGCAAGGATGGCCGGGACGTTTACCTGAAGGACCTGTGGCCGACGCTGCAGGAGGTCCGCGACCAGATGCAGGCGGCGCTGAAGCCCGCGGTGTTCCGCCGGCTCTACACCAACTTCGCCGCGCAGAACCCGAAGTGGAACGAGATCCCGGCCACGACCGGCAACGTCTACGCCTTCGAGGCCAAGTCCACCTACATCCAGGAGCCGCCGTTCTTCACGAACTTCAGCTTGCAGCCCGGCGCGATCGCCGAGATCAAGGGCGCCCGCGCGCTGGGCATCTTTGGCGACTCGGTCACGACCGACCACATCTCGCCGGCCGGCGCGATCAAGAAGACCTCGCCCGCGGGGAAATTCCTCCTCGAAAACGGCGTGGCCTTCGAGGACTTCAACTCCTACGGCTCGCGCCGCGGCAACGACCGCATCATGACCCGCGGCACCTTTGCCAACGTCCGCATCAAGAACCTGATGCTCGGCGGCGAGGAGGGCGGCAACACGATCTACCAGCCGACGGGCGAGAAGATGGCGATCTTTGTCGCCGCGGTGAAGCACATCGCCGCCCAGACGCCCCTCATCATCCTCGCGGGCCAGGAGTACGGCACCGGCTCGTCGCGCGACTGGGCGGCCAAGGGCACGAACCTCCTCGGCGTGAAGGTCGTCGTGGCCCAGAGCTTCGAGCGCATCCACCGCTCCAACCTCGTCGGCATGGGCGTGCTGCCCCTGCAGTTCAAGGAAGGCACGACGGCGCAGACCCTGAAGCTCGACGGCACGGAGACCTACGACGTGGTCGGCCTCAGCGCCGCCATCAAGCCGCAGCAGGATCTCACGCTCAAGGTCACGCGGAAGGATGGCACGGTTGAAAACGTGGCTGTGCGCTGCCGGATCGATACGCCCATCGAGATCGACTACTACCAGCACGGCGGGATCCTGCCCTACGTGCTCCGGCAGATCGTAACAAAGAATTAATCCCGGCGGCCTTGCCGATGCGGCGGCCGTGGTTAGCGTTTGGTCCCTTCCTTCATGTCCGAAACCGGCAAACCCACCTTCCTTGTCGATGCGTATTCCGACCCCGTGGTCGTGCGCATTGACGGTCGTGCGTGCTTTCAAAACAGCGCGTGCCTGAAGGACTTTGTCACGGAGATGATCCACCAGGGGAAACTGCGCTTCGTGCTCGATTTCCTGCACTGCACCAGCATGGACAGCACTTTCCTCGGGGTCCTGGCCGGGGCGGCGCTGGAGCTGAAAAAAGCCTCCACGGACAGCAGTTTCGTGCTGGCGCGGGTCGGCCCGCGCAACCTCGAGCTGATCCGCAACCTCGGCCTGCACCGCCTGCTGACGGTGGACGCCGGGGACTTCCAGATGAGTTTCGACAAGTGCGACACCGCGCTGCAGTGCCCGGACCGTTCCGAGTTGGAAAGCGCCCGGCTGGTGCTGGAGGCCCACGACTCCCTGATCGCGGTGGACGAGACCAACCGCGGCAAGTTCCAGGACGTCCTCGCGTTCCTGAAGAACCGGGTCGAGCAGAAATAAGCCGGCCCCGGGCCGCTGCCCGTCCGGGCTTTAAGACGCAGAAAAAGGGCCGGGTTGGACGGGGCATGGGTACACTCCGCCATTGCCGGACGGCGCGGGGCCTGCCACACCCATTCCTCTCCCATGTTTCCGGTCCTAGTCATTGGCCTCATCCTTGGTGCCCTCGCCATGTTCCTGCCCGTCTACCGGTCGCGGCGGACGGTGCGCCGCCTCGAGGAGGAAAAGGCGCAGGTGACGCAGGAACGCCAGCTGGTGGTGGATTTCATGCACCACATGGTCGAGGCGCTGGGCGAGGGGCTGACGCGCGAGGCGCTGCACCAGCGCATTGTCCACGCGGCCATCCTGTGCTCCGGTGCCCTCAGCGCCTGCCTGTTTGAGAAGACCGAGGACGGCAAAATGCGCAGCGCGGCGGTCGAGGGGCTGTTTCCGCCACACCGGCCGCTGCCGGCGGCGGTCCGGGAAAAACTCGCCACCCGCGCCCGCTTCATCGAGCAGGTGCTCAAGACGGAGGCCTTCCCGGCCAACGAGGGCATCGTCGGCGCGGTCGTGCAGACCGGCCGGGGCCAGTTGATCGCGGATGCCGCCGCCGACGCCCGCGTGGTGCTCCATGAGGACCCCGCGCTGAAGGTCCGTTCGCTCATCGCCGTGCCGCTGCAATTCCGCGACCGGTTTTTTGGCGTGCTGGCCGTGGCGAACTCGGCGGATGGCGAGCCGTTCACGCTGACGGATTTCTCCCTCATGCAGTCCCTCGCGGAGCAGGCCGCCCTCGCGCTGCACAACGCGGAGTTCCTCAATTTCCAGATCGAGAAGCGCCAGCTCGACCTCGACCTGTCCCTGGCGAGCGGCATCCAGCAGATGCTGCTGCCCAAGGAGCCGCCGCAAATGGGCGGACTCGACATCGACGCCCGGTACACCCCGGCGCAGAAGGTCAGCGGCGATTTCTACGACCTGTTCCCGCTCTCGCCCACGCGCCTCGGCGTCGCGGTCGCGGACGTGTCGGGCAAGGGCATCCCGGCGTCGCTGCTGATGGCGATGTGCCGCACGAATCTCCGGCAGATTGCGCCGCGGCACGAGTCGCCGGCGCAGACTCTCGCCGAGGTCAACCGCGCGCTCGGCGGGGACCTGCGCGGCATGTTCATCACGATCCTGTACGCGGTGATCGACACGGAACGCAACGAGGTGACCTTTGCCCGTGCAGGCCACGAACTGCCGCTGTTTTCGCGCCGGGACCGGGTGACCGGCGTGGCGGTGGGCGAGTATGTCGGGTCCGAGGGCATGCCGCTCGGCCTGGTGCCTGATGAGATCTTTACCGTGGTCATCCAGGATCGCACGGAGCCGTTTCACCAGGGGGATGGGCTGGTGCTCTACACCGACGGCCTGACCGAGGCGCCGAACGAAGAGGACAAGGAGTTTTCCGGGGCCCGGCTGGCGGATGCGGTGCATGCGCTGCATGCGCGCAGCGCCCGCGCGCTCAACGACGGCATCCTGGAAACGGTGCACCGGTTTGCCGGAAACACGGCCCTCCGGGACGACCTGACGCTGGTCACCATCAAGCGGGTGTGACCGGCAAAGAGAGGTTTGCCTCCCGGGCGGACCTGCTTTCACTCCGACCCACGTATGCCCGCCTCCGCCCCCGCCCCGCAACTCGACCGCTTCTCGCTGCCCGATGGCGCGGGTCATTTTGGCGGCTATGGCGGGGTGTTTGTGCCCGAGACGCTGATGACGGCTCTCGCGGAGCTGGCGGCGGCCTACGAGGTGGCCCGGAAGGACGAGGCCTTCCAGGCGGAATTGCGGCGCCACTTGCAGGAATTTGCCGGCCGGCCGACGCCGCTCTATTTTGCCGAGCGGCTGACCCAGCACGCCGGCGGGGCGAAAATCTACCTGAAGCGTGAGGATCTGCTGCACACCGGGGCGCACAAGATCAACAACGCCCTCGCGCAGGCCTTGCTCGCCAAACGCATGGGCAAGAAGCGCATCATCGCGGAGACCGGCGCCGGTCAGCACGGGGTCGCCACGGCGGCGGCGTGCGCTAAGTTCGGCCTGGAGTGCGTGGTGTACATGGGCGCGCACGACATGGCGCGGCAGTCGCTGAATGTTTTCCGGATGCGGCTGATGGGCGCCGAGGTGCGCGCGGTTGAGGCCGGCCAGAAGACGCTCAAGGAAGCCATCAACGAGGCCATGCGCGACTGGGTGACCAATGTTCGCAGCACCCACTACATTCTCGGCACCGCGTATGGCTCACACCCGTATCCCATGATGGTCCGCGATTTTCACCGGGTCATCGGGCTGGAGGCGAAGGAGCAAATCCTCGCCCGCGAGGGCCGGCTGCCGGATGAGCTCATTGCCTGCGTTGGCGGCGGCAGCAACGCCATCGGCCTCTTCTTTGAGTTCCTCGAGGAGCCCGGCGTGCGGATGTTCGGCGTCGAGGCCGGCGGTCACGGCATCAAGCCCGGGGAACACGCCGCGCGCTTCGCCGGCGGCCGCCTGGGCGTGCTGCAGGGCTGCAAGACGTTCCTGCTGCAGGACGCCGAGGGTCAGATCGAGCTCACGCATTCCGTCAGCGCCGGCCTGGACTACGCCGCCGTGGGGCCGGAGCACGCCTTTTACCGCGACCGGGGCCGGATCGAGTTTGCCTACGCCACGGACGACGAAGTGCTGGAGACGCTCCAGCTCTGCTCGCGGCTGGAGGGCATCATCCCGGCGCTCGAGTCCACCCACGCGCTGGTGCACGGTCTGAAGCGCGCCAAGCAACTGGCGAAGGACAAGATCATCATCGTGAATCTCTCCGGCCGTGGCGATAAAGACGTAGAACAAGTGGCAAAGATCCTGGGGAAGATACCCTGATTGGTTCACCCCGAAGCACGCGAAGGACACGAAGACCAAGTCATCAATCTCTTCGTGCGCTTTATGACCTTCGTGGTTAATTATTTATTTCTATGAAAAGCATGACGGGCTACGGACGCGGCATCGCAACGCTGGGCACGTACACGCTGACGGTCCAGGTCAGCTCGGTGAACCGGAAGACCCTCGACCTTGCGATCAAGCTGCCGGAGGAGTGGGAGAGCCTCGAGGCCGCGGTCGGCGAACAGGTGCGCAAGGTGGCTTCGCGTGGCCGGGTCAGCGTCGTCATTGAGCTGACGGGCGAAAACGGCGCGAGCGAGCTCGTCTGGGACGAGGTTGAGATCGGTGCCGTGCTGGACCGGTTGTCGGACCTGGCGGATGCACGCGGGGTGAGTTTTCAGCCCACGGCGGAGCTGCTCTGGTCCATTGCCAATTCCCGCCGGAAGAACGCGGAATTGCCGGCGGCCGAGGAGGCCGCGCCGGTGGTCAAGGCGGCGCTGGCCGAGGCGCTGCGCGGCTTCGGGGCCATGCGCGCCCGGGAAGGCGAGGCCCTGCTGATCGATTTTATCACGCGGCTGAACACGCTGCGCAACCAGGTCGAGACGGTCGTGGGCCGCGCGCCGCATGTGACGGCGGGTTACCGCGAGCAATTGCTGGCACGGCTCCGGCAGGCCGGGCTCGAATTGGACGTGAATGACGAGCGGGTGCTGAAGGAAATCGCGCTGTTCGCCGACCGCTGTGACGTGACGGAGGAGCTGACGCGGCTCCGGAGCCATTTCGAGCAGTTCACCGCGCTGATCAAGTCCGACGGCGAGGTCGGCCGGAAATCCGAGTTCATTCTCCAGGAAATCGGCCGCGAGGTGAACACCATCGGCAGCAAGGCGAACGACCTGGCGATCTCCCGCGCCGTGATCGAGCTGAAGAACGAGCTCGAGCGGGTCCGCGAGCAGATGGCGAACGTGGAGTGACGGCGGTGCCGGCCTGATCCGCGGTTTCGAGGTGGGTTGCACGCTGGCGTGCAACGTTGCCCGTGAGCGGGCCACCCATAAAGCCGTGCGGGTCGGAGCCCCGCCTTACCTCTGTGTCACTCCGGCTGACGCAGGGAGTGGATGAGGTAGAGCAGCACGCCGACGCAGATGGCGGAGTCGGCGATGTTGAACGTCGGGTAGATGTAGTTGCCGAAGTGGAAGTCCAGGAAGTCGATCACATGGCCGTAGCACAGGCGGTCGGTGAGGTTGCCCATGATGCCGCCGCAGAGGAGGCCGAAGCTGACCTGGGCGGTCCGGTCCCGCAGCCCGAGCGCGCGGCGCCAGAAGAAGATCCCCAGCAGGGTGGCGGCGGCGAGGGACGCGAGGAGGACGCTGCGGCCGGTGAGCATGCTCCACGCCGCGCCGGTGTTGCCGACGTGGACGATGTAGAGGAAGCCCTTGATGACGGTGATGCGAAAGGGCGGTCCGTAGGTGCCGAGCGGCACGTGGGCGTTGATCCAGACCTTGCTGGCCTGGTCGAGCGCCACCACGGCCAGGAAAAGCGCCAGCAGCACGCGATAGGCGAACCAGCGGCGGTGGAAGGGAACCGGGGCGACCGCCGGCGGGGTCTCAGGAGTGGGCGCGTCGGGCGGCACAGGTGGGCAGGGGCGGCTTACTCCTCCCCGCTGCTGCCGCTGTCGTCGGAGATCTTGCCGCCCTCTTCGCCGAGTTCGCCGAAGAGGCCGCCGGCCGTGCGGGCCCGGTAGCGGTTGCGTTCGAGACCCTTCTGGGCCTCGGCCGAGTGGCGCGTGAACGGGACGGCGAGGAGGCGGTCCTTCGAGATGGGCTTCTGGGTGATTTCGCAGATGCCGTAGGTGCCGGCGTGGATGCGCTTGATGGCGGCATCGATCTCGGAAAGCGCTTCCTGCTCGCTTGAGACGAGGCTCAGGGCGAAGTCGCGGTCAAAGGTGTCGGTGCCGGCGTCGGCCATGTGCTGGCCGTAGCTCGAGAGGTCGCCGCTGTCGTCCTTGCTGGAACGCTTCAGGGTTTCCTCGGAGTGGAGGGTGATGCCGGCGGTGAGGTGGTTGCGGAGGTCCAGCAGCAGCTTGTAGAAGCGCTTGAACTTCTCGGGCACATCCTTGCCCTCGTCGGGAATGGGGGCCTTGGCGCGCTTCGGGTTGAAGCCGAGGATTTCGGAGAGCGAGGCGGCCTTGATGTGGTGCGGCTTGGCCTTGGGCAGCTCGAGGGCCTTCACCGGGGCCTTGACGGGCGCCTTGGCGCCCTTGGCCGCCGGCGCGGCGGCCTTGCTGGTGACGGTTTTCGCGATGGCGCGGACCTCGTCGAGGCTGAAGGCAATGGGCTTCACGGGAGCCTTCTGCTTCAGCTTGAGGATGTTATCGCGCAGGGCGGTTTTCTTGGACGGTTTTTCCATGGAGGGTGTGGGTGCCTTGGCGGCCGCCGGCGCCGGCTTCGACTTCGGCTTCGACTTCGGGGCCGGGGCCGGGGCGGGTTTCCGCGCGGGAGTCGGGGACTTCTTGGGCGCGGGCTTGGCGGACTTCGCGGCGGGCTTTTTCGCGGGCGGTTTCGATTTGTGTTTAGCCATGGGGAGAATTGGGGAGGGTAAGAAAGCTCAGGTCTTCAGGGCGTCGATGCAGCGGGGGCAAACGTCGCCGAAGGTGGGATTGGTTTCGAGGGCGGGAACCCAGCGCCAGCAGCGGGGACAACGCACGTGGCCAAGCTCGCTGCAGGAGCGGACCTGGACCCCGAGTGCCGTACCGACGGCGGGTGTGAGAGTGACATGCGAGACGATAAAAAGTTCTGGTAGAAAGTCGCGGTGTTTTTCCAGCAGACGGAAATTTTCGTCTTGTGGTGCGGCGGTCAGTGTGACCTCGGCGTCGAGGGATTTCCCGAGTTTGCCCGCCGCGCGGAGGGGCTCGATGGCCTCGTTGACCTGCGCGCGGACCTTGAGCAGGGCCGCGACCTCGGATTCGAGGGCGGGGTTGGTCCACTCGGCCGGAACGACGGGCCAGTCCTGGAGGTGGATGGAGTCGGCGGAGTATTCCTGACCGGTCGTGGCGAAGGACCAGGCCTCGTCCGCGGTGAAGGTCAGGATGGGCGCGAGGAGTTTCACCAGCGCGCGGAAGATGTGGTGGATCGCGGTCTGCGAGGAGCGCCGGAGCGGGGAGTGGGTGCCGAGCGTGTAGAGCCGGTCCTTCAGGATGTCGTGGTACGTCGCGGACAGCGTGACCGAGCAGAACTGGTTGCAGAGCTGGTAAACGCGGTGGAACTCGTAGGCGTCGTAGGCCGCGGTGCACTCGCGGACCAGCACCGCGGTCTGGTGCAGGGCCCAGCGGTCGAGCGTGTCGAGCTGGGCGGCGGGCACGGCGTCGCGGGCCGCGTCGAAGTCGAACAGGTTCGAGATCTGGTAGCGGAAGGTGTTGCGGATGAGCCGGTAGGTTTCGCCGACGTGCCCGAGGATCTCCTTTGAGATCGGGATATCGTCGCGGAAATCCTGCGAGGAGATCCAGAGGCGGATGACGTCGGCGCCATACTCACCGATGTAGGCATCGCTGGTCTGGGGCTTTTCGTAGGAGCTGCTCTTGGAGATCTTGTTGCGTTCGTGGTCGACGATGAAGCCGTGGGTGAGGACGGCCTTGTACGGCGCGGCGCCATAGGCGATCACGCTGGTCCAGAGTGAGGACTGGAACCAGCCGCGGTGCTGGTCGCTGCCCTCGAGGTAGAGGTCGGCGGGCCACGACGTGCCGCCCTGGCCGCGTTTCAACACGGCGGCGTGGGAGGAACCGGAGTCGATCCAGACGTCCAGCGTGTCGCGTCCGCAGGTGAGCTCGGCGGCCGCCGGCCAGCCGGCGGGGAGCTTCACGCCCTCGAGGATTTGCGCGGGGGTGGCATCGTACCAGAAGTTGGAGCCGAGTTGCTCGAGCTTGTCCGCGACGGCGCGGGCGACGCCGGCGTCGAGGAAGGCGTTTTTCTTCGCGTCGAAGAACGCGGGGATGGGCACGCCCCACGAGCGCTGGCGGCTGATGCACCAGTCGGGGCGCGACTCGACGGCACCGCGGATGCGGGCCTCGCCCCAGGCTGGGATCCAGCCCTGGTGGGTGGCGATCTTGGCGATCTCGGCGAGGGCGGTGGTACGCGTGTTGTTTTTGTCGAGGGCGACGAACCACTGGTCCACCGCGCGGAAGATGATCGGGGTCTTGGAGCGCCAGCAGTGCGGGTAGCTGTGCGCGTACTTGGCCTTGGCCAGCAGGGCGTTGGCGGCGGCCAGTTTCTTCAGGACCGCGAGGTTGGCGGGCGCGGGCTTCTTGGCGGCGAGGTCCTCGACGGTCTCGAGGGTGGTGAGGCCGACCAGGTCGGCGGGAACGCGCCCGTCGTCGAGGTATTTGCCGTCGTCACCGACGGGGCAGTAGATCTCGAGCTTGTATTTCAGGCCGGTGAGATAGTCGTCCGCGCCGTGGCCGGGCGCGGTGTGCACGGCGCCGGTGCCGCTGTCGGTCGTGACATAGTCGGCGAGCACGACGGGCGAGGCGCGGTCGATGAAGGGATGGCGGGCGGCGAGGTGTTCGAGCTCGGCGCCCTTGCGCGTGGCGACGATGGCCGGCGCCGCTTCGATCTTGGCGGCGGACAGCACGGAGCCGAGCAGGGCTTCGGCGACGACCAGGCGCTCGGCGCCAACATCCGCGACGACGTAGTCCACGGTTGGGTGCAGCGCGATCGCGAGGTTCGCCGGGATCGTCCAGGGGGTGGTCGTCCAGATGACGAGGTAGAGGGGCTTGTCCGTGGGCAGGCCGAATTTCGCGGCCTCGGCGGTGGGCACGAGGAACTTCACCCAGATGGCGATGGAGGTGTGGTCCTTGTACTCGATCTCGGCCTCGGCGAGGGCGGTTTCGAAGGGGATGGACCAGTACACCGGCTTCTTGGCCCGATAGGTCAGGCCGTTTTCGACGAACGCCGCGAAGGTCCGGACGATGTCGGCCTCGAAGGCCGGCGCCTTGGTCTTGTACTCGTGCGGCCAGTCACCCAGGACACCGAGGCGCTTGAACTGGGCGGTTTGCTTGGCGATCCAGGACTCGGAAAAGGCGTCGCACATCGCGCGCAACTGGGCGGTCGTGACGGTCTCGTTTTTGGCCCGGAGCTCGCTGGTGACCTTCTGCTCGATCGGCAGGCCGTGGCAGTCCCAGCCGGGGACATAGGGCGTGCGGAAACCGCGCATGGACTTGTACCGATTGAGCAGGTCCTTGAGGGTCTTGTTCAGCGCGGTGCCGATATGGACGTCGCCGTTGGTGAAGGGCGGGCCGTCGTGCAACACGAAGGTCGGGGCCCCGGCGCGGTTCTTCTGGATGGCCTCGTAGAGGCCCATTTTCTCCCAATGCGCGACGCGCCCGGGCTCGCGCTGGGCCAGGCCGGCCCGCATGGGAAAGTCCGTTTTAGGGAGCTGCAGCGTGTCTTTAAGTTCGTGCGCCATGCCAAAGAAAACGCGCGAGGCTAGGCCCCGCGCAGAGTGAGTCAAGGGGAGACGCCTTCAGACCGGCACCGCGCGCGCCGCCAGGGCTTCCCCGGCCGCGACACAGGCGGGCAGGGCGATGCCATCGCGGGCCTGGCCGCCGATGTACAGGCCCGGATTGGCGCGTTCGCAGGCCGCCATCGCACCGAGGTGGTGCTCATAGCCCAGATTATACTGGGGAATAGCCCGCGGCCAAAGCGTGTGGCGCGAAAAGACCGGCTCGCCGGTGACCCCGAGCAGTTCGGTGAGGTCGGGGCGGATGCGCGCGAGCAGCCGGTCGGGCGGGAGCGAGGCGACTTCCGGCTCCCGCGCGCCCCCCACCATGACGGTGAGTGCGACATGGCCTTCCGGGGCACGTCCGGGAAACAGTGACGAGGAAAACAGCACGCCGAGGACCGAGCGATGCTCGACCGCCGGCACCAACAGGCCGAAGCCGTCCAGCGGGTGGGCCACCTGTTCCCGGCGGAAGCCCAGGAAAAGCGAGGCGACGGGCGGATGGTCGATGGTGTCGAGCCCGGCGAGGGGACGCTCGGCGAGCGGGCCAACGCGAAGTGAAGCGAGGGCCGGGGCGGGCAGAGCGGTGATCACCGCGTCGAAGGTCTCGGTCTGGGCCGCGTGGCCGTCATGCCAGATGACATTCCAGCGGGCGCCGGGCACGAGGCCCTCGAGCCGGGCGTTGAGCGAGAGCACACCTGCAGGAAGGCGGGCCGCCAGGGCCAGCGGAAGCATCTGCAGGCCCTGGGTGAACGAAATGATCCCCGGCCGGGGCTCGCCGCGGGCGCGTCGCGCCTTGGCGGTGGCGATCAGGCCGCGCAGGAGCGAGCCGTGGGCCTTCTCGAGTTCCCAGAGCTTGGGAAAGGAGTAGCGGGCGGATAATTTCTGCGGGTTGCCGGCGTAGATGCCGCTCACAAACGGGTTGAGGGCGTAGTTGACGATCTCCTGGCCGAAGTGGGAGCGGGTGAACTCCTCGAGGCTGAGGTCCGCGGTCCGCACGCGGCGGCCGGAGACCAGTTCGACGAGCAGCCGGATCTTGGCGGCGGGGGAAAGCAGGGACGAACCCAGGAAGGATGCCAGCGAGTGCGGGGCGGCGACCGGCCGGCCGCGGCGGACGATATAGCGGTGCTTGGCCGCGGGGCTGGCGGCCACGCAGGCGCCGGTGAGGCCGATTTCGGCGAGCAGGGCGGTCAGGGCGGGCTCGCCGGTGACGATCGTGTTGGGTCCGGCCTCGATGAGCCAGCCGCCGGTGTTTTCGCTGCGGATGGCGCCGCCGACGCGGCTGGATTGCTCGAAGAGGCGGACCCGGTGCCCGCGCTGGGTGAGCCGGTGGGCGGCGGTCAGGCCGGTGATACCGGCGCCGAGGATGGCGATCGATTGAGGAGCGGAGGAGCCCACGAATTACGCGGATCGATGTGAATTATTCCGATGGGAGAGGTGACAGGCTGAGGCCGGGGTTACTTCCACGCGGTTACGGTGGAGACGAGGGCTTCGAAGCACTCGATCTTGGCCTGCGGGAGGATGCCGTGGCCGAGGTTGAAAATGTGCCCCGAGGTGCCGCGCATCGATTCCAGCAGCTTGGCGGTCTCGCGCACGACGATGGCGGGCGTGGTGTTGAGGAGGACGGGGTCGAGATTGCCCTGCACGGCGACATTGGCCGGCAACGTGCGGCGGACAATCGAGAGATCGTTGGTCCAGTCCACGCTGAGCACCCGCACCCCGGTAAAAGCCTGGTCGGTGATGTGCGGGGCCGTGCCCTTGGCGTAGAGGATGACAGGGAAATCCTTGGGCAGCGCGGCGACGATCTGGCGGATCCACTTGAGTGAGGCGGCTTCGTAGTCCGGGCCGGCGATGATGCCACCCCAGGAATCGAAAATCTGGATGGCGTCCGCCCCGGCGCGAATCTGCATCTGAAAATAGGCGATCAGCGCGGCGGTCAGTTTTTCCAGCAGAGCGTCGAAGGTGGCGCGGTCGGTGTAGAAAAGCAGCTTGATGCGCTCAAACTCATCGGAGCTGCCGCCCTCAACCATGTAGGTCGCGAGCGTCCACGGGGAGCCGCCGAAGCCGAGCAGCGCCTTTTTCCCGGCGAGTTCCTTTTTCAGGAGGACGAGGGCGTCGGCGACATAGCGGAGCTTCTCGGGGACGGCGGCGGCGGGCGCGAGCGCGTCGATCTGGGCGCGGGTATCGAGGCGGTAGTCCATCCCGATGCCACCCTCGTCGCGGAAGCGGTAGCCCTGGCCGAGGGCCTCGGGGATGACGAGGATGTCGGAGAAGAGGATGGCAGCGTCGATACCGGGAAACCGCTGCAGCGGCTGGAGCGTGACCTCGGCGGCGAGCGCGGGCGTGCGGACCATCTCAAGGAAGGAGGATTTGGCCTTCAACGCGCGGTATTCCGGCAGGTAACGGCCGGCCTGGCGCATGATCCAGAGCGGGGGACGCTCGAGGGGAGTGCAGGCACAGGCGGCGAGGAAACGTTCGCGGGAAGTCATAAGGAAAGGGCCAGTGAACACGAATTCACGCCAAGGGAGAAGGCCGGAATGGTTTCGCGTCCATTCACGTTTATTCGCAGTTAAAATCCGCCCAGTCCTGTGGCTTGAGAAAGGTGTCGTAGAGTCGGGCCTCGGGACTGCCGGGTTCGGGCTTCCAGTCGTAGTCCCAGCGGACGAGCGGCGGCAGCGACATGAGGATGGACTCGGTGCGCCCGCCGCTTTGGAGGCCAAAGTGGGTACCGCGGTCCCAGACGAGGTTGAACTCCACGTAACGCCCGCGACGGTAGAGCTGGAACTGGCGCTCGCGGTCCCTGTAGGCGGTGGCCTTGCGCCGGGCGACGATGGGCTGGTAGGCGGGCAGGTAGGCGTCCCCGACGGCCTGCATCAGCGCAAAGCTGCGCGCAAAGCCCAGCTCGTTGAAGTCGTCGAAAAACAACCCGCCGATGCCGCGCGGCTCGCCCCGGTGTTTGAGGAAAAAATACTCGTCGCAGGTTTTTTTAAACCGCGGGTAGAGCGCGTCACCGAACGGGGCGACGGCGTTGCGGGCGGTGCGGTGCCAGTGGGCGGCGTCGGCCTCGAAGCCATAGTAGGGCGTGAGGTCGAAGCCGCCGCCGAACCACCACGTGGGATTTTTGATTTTCGATTCGCGATTTTCGATTGCGGATCCGGCTGCGGCGGGGGCCGCGCAGAAGAAGCGGACGTTGGCGTGGCTGGTGGGGACGAAGGGATTGCGCGGGTGAATGACGAGGGAGACGCCGAGGGCTTCCCAAGGCCGGCCGGCCAGCTCGGGCCGGTGGGCGGTGGCGGAGGGCGGGAGCTTCGTGCCAGTAACATGGGAGAACGCTACGCCGGCTTTTTCGAAGACGGCGCCCTCGGTCAGGATGCGGGTCCGGCCACCGCCGCCCTCGGGGCGCGTCCAGGCGTCCTCGCGGAATTTGCCCGTGCCATCCTCCTGCTCAAGTGCTGCGCAGATGCGGTCCTGGAGCGAGAGCAGGTAGGTTTTAACCGCGGCGGGGTCCGGTTTCATGCAACAGGGCATTCAATACAGAAGCATGCCGGGGCGAAGCCAATTTCCGTCGCACGGCCAGCCGGCGGCGCCGGGGCAGGGCCGCTCACTTCTTGGGGGCGGGCGCGGGCAGGGAGAACTTGATCGCGGGGCTGCCGGCGGGCTCGGGGAGCGGGGCGGCTGTGACGGGCGAAGGCTCGGGGGCGGGGCCGGTCTGCGGCGTGAAGGTCGAACCGGTGAGCGGCATGGCGGCAAAGCCGCGCTCGATGAGCTCGGCGACTTTGACATCGCGGGTCTTGGAATCCGAGCTGCCCATGACCACGACGATGAGACGCCGGCCGTTGCGCTGGGCGGTGGCGCTGAGGCAGAAACCGGCGCCGTTGGTGAAGCCGGTTTTCAGGCCGTCCACGCCGTCCACCTTGCCGAGCAGGTGGTCGTGGTTGGTCATGACAATGACGCGGTCAAAGGAGCGGACGCCCTCGCCGAATTTCCGGGTCTTGACGGACGTGTACTTGAGCACGTCGGTGGTCAGCAGCAGGTGGCGGCTGAGGATGGCGAAATCGAGCGGGGTGGTCAGGTCACCGTCGGCGAGGTGGCGGCTGGCGGGCGGCAGGCCGTGGGGGCTCCGGAAAGTGGTGTGCGTCATGCCGATCTCCCGCGCCTTGGCATTCATCAAGTCCACGAAGGCCGGCACGGAACCGGCGGCGGTGCGCGCGAGGGCGGTGGCAGCGTCATTGGCGGACTGAATCATCATGGCGAAGAGCAGTTCCTCGACCGGGAAGACTTCCTTTTCCTTCAGCCAGACCTGGGTGCCGCCGATCTTGGAGTCGGACGCGGTGATGGTGACGGGCGTCTGCAGGGTGAGGGCGCCGCTCTGGAGTTTGTCGTGGAGCACGAGAAACGTCATGAGCTTGGTCATGCTCGCGGGCGGGCTGGCCTCGCCGTCGTGGTCCTCAAACAGCACCTTGCCGGTGGCGGCGTCCATGATGACGGCGCCCTTGTAGGCGTTGGCATCCGGGACGGTGGCGGGCCGGGAGGGGCGGGCGCGCGCGAAGGCGGTGGCCGGGGCGAGCGCGACGGCGCAGAGCAGGAAAACGGCGAGGAACGGGCGCGGCAAAATCATGCGTGAGAGCGAACAGGGATTTCGCGGCGCGGGGCGAGCAGAAACACGCGGCTATTTTGCGCTCCGGTGGTTGTGCTGCGGGCAACTTTGGCTAAGGGTTGGGGTCGTTCTCCCATGGCCGTTCAATTCAAGGACTATTACCAGATCCTCGGGGTCGCCCGCACGGCGACGCCGGAGGAAATCAAACAGGCCTTCCGCAAGCTCGCGCGGATCCATCACCCCGACGTGGCCAAGAACAAGGCCACCGGGGAGGCGAAATTCAAGGAGATCAACGAGGCCTACGAGGTGTTGGGCGACCCGGAGAAGCGGAAGCGCTACGACGAGCTGGGGCCGAATTGGCAGGACACCGGCGGCCAGCCGGCCTACGGCGGCGGGCCGCGCGGCGGCATGCGCGGGCGGGGTCCGGCCGGAGGGCCCGACTTCGAGTTTGATGGGACGGGCTTCAGCGACTTTTTCGAGTCGTTCTTCGGCAGCGGCCGGGGCGGGGCGGGTCCGCGCCGGCGCGGACCGGTGGCGATGGACGAGGACGAAGAGGGTTTTTCCCAAGCTGGCAACGACGTGGAGGCCGATCTGCTGGTAACGCTCGAGGACTCCTTCCGGGGTTCAAAGCGCAAGGTCACGCTGCGCCGGCCCGCGCAGCGTGGCGGCGAGGACCGGCTCAATACCTATGAGGTTAAAATCCCGGCGGGGGTGAGGGATGGCCAACGTATCCGGCTCGCGGGCCAGGGCGGGGCGGGATTTGGCTGGGCGGCGGCGGGCGACCTTTACCTGCGCGTGCGGCTGGCGCGGCATCCGGATTTTACCGTCGAAGAGGCCGATTTGAACTACGACCTCGATCTCGCGCCCTGGGAGGCGGTGCTGGGCGTCGCGGTGAAAATCCCGGCGCTCGACGGCCTGACCACGTTGCGCGTGCCGGCCGGCACGGCGGCGGGCAGCCGGCTGCGGTTGCGCGGACTGGGCTTGCCGCGGGAGGACAAAACCCGCGGCGACCTCTATGCCACCGTGCACATCCAAGTGCCGGCAACGGTGTCGGAGGAGGAGAAGGCCGAGTGGGAAAAACTCGCCAAGGCCTCGACCTTCAACCCGCGGAATCCGGCCTGAGCCGGATTTCGTCCGGGACAGGCGCGCGGGTCAGAGGCGCTCGTCCATCTTGCGCAGCCGGGCGGCCATGACGGTCATCAGCTGGATCGCAAAATAGGGGTTCTGCTGAACGAGAAAGAGGAAGCGCTTGTGATCGATGCTCACGAGCCGGGCCGTGGCGGTAACGGTCGCGGTGGCATTGCGCGGCCGGTCCTCGATCAGGGCCATCTCGCCGAAGACCCCGCCGGCCTCGACGGTTTCGACCACCTGGCCGTTGATCACGATATCCACCCGGCCAGCGATGACGGCGTACATCCGGTCGGCGGAATCGCCGGCGCGGAAGATGACTTCGCCGGCGGCGACATCGAAGGCGGCCTCATCCTTGTCGAACAGGTTAATTTTCATCGGGGGTTAAATTGCTGCCAGTCAGCACCAAAAAACCCCGGCGACAATTCGAACCGTCACCTGTCACCGCATCGTAACAATGGGGCCCCAGCCCTTAAACCTGCTCCAGCGGAAGATCGTGCAGCTTCAGCTCCGGGTTCTTCTCGATAAAGTAGCGCATCGTCCAGTCGTTGGGGAAGAGGACGACGGGCTGGTCGAGCTTGTCGGTGCCGAAGGCGACGCCGCTGGCGACGATCAGGCGGGTGACGTCGGGGAGCTTCTCCGCCGGGTTGGCGGGCGCCAGCCACTTCATGATGGTCCAGTTGGTCGGATCGAGGCGCGAGGCGGCGCCGTATTCACTCTCGAGGCGGAACTGCACGACCTCGAACTGCAGCGCGCCGACGGCGGCGAGCAGGGTGGAGGTCGTCATGCCGGCGCGGAGCGTGAGCGACTGGACGACGCCCTCCTGCAGCAGCTGGTCGAGACCGGCGCGGAATTTTTTCGCGTCGGACGGATTCGGGTTGCTGATGAAGGTGAAGACCTCGGGCGGAAAGCGCGGGATCTCGTCGTAGGCGATGCTCCGGTCCTCGGTGAGCGTGTCACCGATGTGGAACTCGCCGTGGCCCACCAGGCCGATGACGTCGCCGGGCCAGGCCTCGTCCACCGTCTCGCGTTCCTGGCCGAAGAGCTGGTGGGAGGAGGAAAGGCGGACGGTTTTGCCGGTGCGCTGGTGGGTGACCAGCATGTCGCGGGTGAACTTGCCCGAGCAGATGCGCACGAAGGCGATGCGGTCGCGGTGGCGCGGGTCCATGTTGGCCTGGATCTTGAAGACGAAGGCGGAGAAGCGCGGGTAGTCCACCGCGACGACCGGCCCGACCGTGGGCTGGTTGGTGTGGCCGGCAGAGATCTCGAGCATCGCGTTCTTGTGCGGTTGCGGCGGGACGGAGTCGTGGAGGAAGCCGTCGAGCAGGAGCTGGATGCCGAAGTTGTTCACGGCGCTGCCAAAATAGACGGGGGTCTGCTGCCCGGCGCGGACGGCGGCGAGGTCGAAGGTGTGACCGGCGCCGTCGAGCATCGCGAGCTGCTCGGTGACCTGCCCGTAGGTGTAGTCGTCGAGCTTCTCGCGGACCGCGGGGTCGGCAAGGGAGGTGACGTTGACGGGGGCCTGAAATTTGCCGCCGGCGACGCGCTCGAACAGATGAACCTCGCGGGAGCGGCGGTCGAAGACGCCGCGGAACGACGGGCCGTTGCCGAGCGGCCAGATGACGGGCGCCGACTGCAGGCCGAGCACCTGCTCGAGCTCGTCGAGGAGCTCGAGGGCGTTGCGCGTGGGCCGGTCGCACTTGTTCATGAACGTGAAGATCGGGATGCCGCGGCGGCGGCAGATCTCGAAGAGCTTGCGCGTCTGGGCCTCAATGCCCTTGGCGGCGTCAATCACCATGACAACGGCGTCCACGGCGGTGAGGACGCGGTAGGTGTCCTCCGAAAAGTCCTTGTGGCCTGGGGTGTCGAGCAGGTTGACCGCGTAGCCCGCGTAATCGAACTGGAGGACGGTCGAGCTGATGGAGATGCCGCGCTGCTTTTCGAGCTCCATCCAGTCAGAGGCGGTGGCGCGCTGGTTTTTGCGCGCGGTCACGGAGCCTGCCAGGTGGATGGCGTTGCCGTAGAGCAGGAACTTCTCCGTGAGCGTGGTTTTGCCCGCATCGGGGTGCGAGATGATCGCAAAAGTGCGACGGCGGGCGATTTCAGCGGCGGGGGACATGACGGAAAGGGGTCACGCAAAGGTGCAAAGGGGAAAAGGGGAAGAATTATTTATTTTGATGGGTAGAGGCCGCCCTGCCGGCGAAAGGGTTTGCGGATGGAACCGGGTGGCCCAGCCTCCGGTCGCAGAGGAGCGCCCCCATGATTACCTGCCCGCTACCCCCGCATCCATGAGCCGTAAAATGATCGTGGCCGGGGGCGGAATTGGCGGCATGGCGGCCGCCCTGGCCCTGCACCGCGCCGGGATGGACGTGACGGTTTTCGAGCGGGCACCGGCTTTTGCCGAAGTCGGGACTGGAATGAGCCTCTGGCCGAATGCGACCCGCATCCTGCAGTCCCTCGGGCTGCTGGAGCAGGTCATGGCGCGCGGCGAGCAGGTCACCCAGTTCAATCTGCTCCGCCCGGACGGCCGCCTGATCTCCACGGTGCCCATGACCGGGTATCCTACGCCGGCGCTGTGCATGCACCGGGCGGAACTGCACAAGACCCTTTATCAGCCGCTGCCCGCGCGGTGCCTGGAGACCAACCAGGTATTCCAGGCGTTCGAGCAAGATGAGGCGGGCGTCACGGTGAAGTTTGCCAGCGGCCAAGAAGTGCGGGCGGATGGACTGATTGGCGCGGATGGCATCAATTCGCTGATCCGGGCGCAGTTGCACGGGGCGGAGCCGCCGTCCTACCGGGGTTATTGCATCTGGCGCGGCTTGGTGCCCGATCCCGGCGGCCTGGTTCGGGGGCACATCAGTGAAACCTGGGGGGCCGGCCAGCGCTTTGGCATCATGCCGATCGGGCAGGGCCGCATTTGCTGGTATGCGACCCGCAACGGGCCGCGGTCGCAGCCTGACGCCGCGGAGGGCCGCAAGGCCGAGGTGCTGGAGCTGTTTCGCCACTGGCACGGCCCGATTCCGGAGCTGATTGCGGCGACGCCCGCGGCCAGCATCTTGAAAAACGACGCCTGTGACCGCCCGGCCCTCCGGCGCTGGGGCCGCGGGGCGGTGACTTTGCTGGGCGATTCGGCGCACCCGATGACGCCCAATGTCGGACAGGGGGCCTGCATGGCGATCGAGGATGCGGCGTGTCTCGCGAAACTGCTCCCCGGAACGCCCGACGTGGCCGCGGCCTTCCGGACCTACGAGCGCCGGCGCCAGACCCGGACGGCGTTCATTGCCCGGCAGGCCCGCCGCATCGGGATGATCGGCCAGTGGAAGAATCCGCTCATGGTGCGTGGACGCAATTTCATCACCCGGTTGGTGCTGGCGCGTCCACCCGACGTGCAGCTCAACGCCGTGTACGCCTACGAAGTCTGAGCGGCGGGAAAGCGCAGGATTGCTGGTTGCGAAAACGGGGAGGGTTGGGGTGAATGGGAGCATGTCGACGCCCACGCTCAAACTGAAAGCCAACGCCAAGCCCCGTGTGCTGTCGGGCCACCCGTGGGTGTTTGCCAACGAGGTTGAGGTGCTGCTGCCGGCCGACCAGGACGGCGAGATCGTGGAATGCCGCGATCGGGCGGACCGGTTTCTCGGCACGGGCATCTACAATTCCAAGTCACAGATCGTGTGGCGCCGGTTCAGCCGCGAGCGCGCGGCGCTCAACGCGGCGTATTTGCGCGGGGCGGTGGAGCGCGCGGTGGCGCGGCGTGAAGGGACGAGTGACAAGGGACGAGTGACCAGCGGGGCCAACCGGCGGCTGGTGTGGTCGGAGTCCGACGACCTGCCCGGCCTGGTGGTGGACCAGTTTGGCGACACGCTGGTGGTGCAGATCCAGACGGCCGCGATGGAGAAGCGGTCGGCGCTGGTCGGCGATGTGCTGGCCGAGGTGTTGAAACCCGCGGAGATTATTTTTCGCAACGATGCCCCCATCCGCCGGCTCGAGGGCCTGCCGCTGGAGGTGCACACGCGCTCTGGGGCGGCGTGGGAGCCGCGCTGGGTGAACATCGACGGCTTTGAATACTGGCTCGACCTGTCGGGTGGGCAGAAGACGGGATTTTACCTCGACCAGCGCGCGCAGCATCCGCTGGTGGCGAAGTATTGCGCGGGCAAGCGCGTGCTGGATGCGTTCTGCAACCAGGGGCCGTTTGCGCTGCACGCCGCGCGCGCGGGGGCGACGAAGGTGCTTGGGCTCGACAGCGCCGAGGACGCCATTGCGGCGGCGCGGCGCAACGCCGAGCGGAACGGCGTGAAGGCGGAGTTCGGCGTGGCCAACGTGTTTGACTGGCTCAATGACGCGACCCGCGCGGGTGAACCGCTGTGGGATGTCATCGTGCTCGACCCGCCGCCGTTCGCGAAATCCAAGAGTGCCCTCGAAGGCGCGCTGCGAGGCTACAAGGAGATCAATCTCCGGGCGCTGCAACGGCTGGCCCCGGGCGGCATCCTTGCGACGTACACCTGCTCGCATCACATGCAGGACGCAGAACTGCGCAGCGTGCTGGCAGGGGCGGCGGCCGATGCGAAGCGCAAGGTGCGCGTGCTCGAGTTCTGCCACCAGCCGCCCGACCATCCCGTGCTCGTGACGATGATGGAGAGCGAATACCTGCGCGGCTACATCGTACAGGCGGAATAAGGCGGTTTACCGCCAGGCCCACAAAGCGCGCGGAGGCGTGCTTACTTCCGGTCGTCCTTCGGTGAGCGCTCGAGTTCGCGGCGCATCGTCTTCAGCTCATTCAGCTGCTTCTGCAATTCGGCGCGCTCGGCATCTGTCCGGGCCGCGAAGACCTGCTCGATCAGGTCGCGCTCGGCTTCGAGCAGGCTGACACGCTCCTCGGCCAGGCGGGAGCGGTCCGCGCTCGAGGAACCGCCCAGGATGGAGAGCTTGTGGGCGACGTCGGGGTCGTTGAGCGACTCGTCCAAGGCGCTGGGCTTGATGTTCTTTTTCTCGCGGGCGATCTCGACGTCCTTCTCATGCAGCGCGATGGCGAGCTCGGTGATGCGACTTTTGCTTACCTCGATGCGGGGAAGCAGCATGGTCGGGTCTTCCTTGGCGGGAGTGGGCGCCGCGGTGGGGTCGGCGGGGGCGGCCGGGGTGACGCCGGCGGGCTTGGCGGCTTTTTTCAGGGCATGTTCGGCGAGGCGAAGGCGGACAGCATCCTCGAGCTTCTTCTGCTCCTCCGGGGTGCGCGTCGCGGACGGAGTGGAACCGGGCGGTGGTTCCGCAATCGGCGTCTGTTCCGGGGTGTCGGCGGCGGCGAGGCGGAGGGTCAGGACCGTGGCGATCAGGGCAAAACGAACGGTGGTTTTCATGCGAGGAGGTGGGTCAGCGTCAACCTAGGCCTGTCCGACGCGGAGTCGAGGGGATAGGCGGGATTGGACCGCGCGCCGGCCCGGAAGTGCGCGGTCCGGGCACAAAAAAGGCCGGGCTGGGCCCGGCCTGAGTTGCAGAGGGCAGGCGCCGTTACAGCTTGCCGCCATAGATCGCGCTGGCGCCGAGCTCTTCCTCGATGCGGAGGAGCTGGTTGTACTTCGCCACGCGGTCGGTGCGGCAGAGCGAGCCGGTCTTGATCTGGCCGGCGTTGGTCGCGACGGCGATGTCAGCGATGGTGACATCCTCGGTCTCGCCGGAGCGGTGGGAGATGACGGCGGTGTAATTCGCCTCCTTGGCCATCTCGATGGCGTCGAACGTCTCGGTGAGCGTGCCGATCTGGTTGACCTTAACGAGGATCGAGTTGGCGGTGCCGGTGTCGATGCCGCGCTTGAGGAACTCGGTGTTGGTGACGAAGAGGTCGTCGCCAACGAGCTGGGTCCGCCTGCCGATGGCGTCGGTGAGCTTCTTCCAGGTCTCCCAGTCATTCTCGGAGCAGCCATCCTCGATGGAGACGATGGGGTACTTGGCAGTGAGCGTGCGGTAGAACTCGACCATCTGGTCGCCAGTGAGTGAGCGGCCGTCGGACTTCTTGAAGACGTAGCGCTTCTTTTCCTTCACGTAGAACTCGGAGGCGGCGACGTCGAGGGCGAGGGCGATGTCCTTGCCGAGCTTGTAGCCGGCGTTTTTCACGGCGACGGCGATGATGTCGAGCGCGGCCTCGGTGGAGGCGAGCTTGGGGGCGAAGCCGCCCTCGTCGCCGACAGCGGTGGCGAGGCCCTTTTCCTTCAGCGCCTTCTTGAGCGAGTGGAACACCTCGCAGCCCATGCGCAGGCCCTCCTTGAAGGACTTGGCGCCGACGGGCATGATCATGAATTCCTGGAAGTCGATGGGGGCGTCGGAGTGCGCGCCGCCGTTCATGATATTCATCATGGGGACGGGGAGGACCTTCGCGTTCGGGCCGCCGAGGTACTTGTAGAGCGGCTGGCCGAGGGCGGCGGCGGCGGCGTGGGCGGTGGCCAGAGAGACGCCGAGGATGGCGTTGGCGCCGAGCTTCGACTTGGTCTTGGTGCCGTCGAGCTTGAGCATGGCGTGGTCCACGCCGACCTGGTCGCAGGCATCGAAGCCGAGGAGGGCGGGGGCGATCGCGGCCTTCACGTTGGCGACGGCGTGCAGCACGCCCTTGCCGCCGTAGCGCTTCGCATCGGCGTCGCGCAGCTCGAGGGCCTCGTGCTCGCCGGTGGAGGCACCGGACGGCACGGCGGCACGGCCGAGGGCGCCGCAGGCGAGGCGCACGTCGACCTCGATCGTGGGATTGCCACGCGAGTCGATGATTTCACGGGCGGTCAGGGAGGAGATGGCAGTGTTCATGGGAAAAGGAGGAAGGCAGCAGGCAGAATTATGAAGTGAAAGTCAGCGGACAGTGAAAATGAGTGCCCGGGCAAGGGGAAGGCGAAAACGGGCGTAGGACACGCCGCGCCCAAGCCAGTCTGGTGCACCTTCAGGCTGGAGTGCCAAGCCGGGTCCGCGGCAGGCCCTCAAAACGGTGCGCGGCTCATGCCCAGACGGGTCAGAAGCTTGCTGACCGGGCCGGGGGTCTTGGGCCGGAGTGCGGCCGGGATCTGCCCGGTGAAGCCGCCCTTGACCGCGAGGCGGCCGACGGTGATGCCGTCGTAATTGCGGACATTGAGCAGTTCGGCGGTGAACAGCTCCGCGGGCACCTGGTCGAGATGGCCCTCAAACGCGGCCGCGTGGAGGGGGGTGTCGCCGTTGTCGTTGCGGGTGAGGAGGAGGTCGGCGGTCAGCCGGTCGCGCGGGATCTGCGCGAGCTGGCCCGTCTCGGCGGCGGCGTGGATGACGGTGAAGCCGGTCTTGCTCGCGATGACGAGGTTGTCGTGGGTGAGGAGTCCGGCGGGAACCTGCCCGAGGTGGCCGGAGATGGCGGCGGCGTGGAAGACGGTGTCGCCGGCGGTGGTGGCCTCGCGGAGGGCGTCGGCGGTGAGCAGGGCCGGAGGCAGCTGGTCCAGATGGCCGTTGAAGGCAGCGACGTGCAGGACGGTTTCGCCGCCGAGGTTGCGCTCGAGCAGGTGGGCTGCGGTGAGGATGCCGGCGGGCAGCCGGTCGAGTGTGCCGCTTTCCGCCGCCTCGTGCAGCAGGGTGTTGCCGAGCTGGGTCCGCGTCAGGAGGATGGTGGGGGTGACAAGCGCGGCGGGCAGCTGGTCGAGGTGGCCGTTGGCGGCGGCAACGTGGAAGGCGGTGTACCCGGAATTGCTGCAGATGCCGAGCAGCGGCGCCGTGAGCAGGGCCGGCGGCACCTCGTCGAGATGGCCGCCGAGGGCGGCGTGATGCAGCGGCGTGTAGCCGGAGTCATTGCGCAGCGAAAGGGTGTCCGCGGTCAGCAGGCCGGCGGGGACCAGGCGCAGGCCGCCGTATTTGGCGATGGCGTGGAGCGGGGTGTTGCCGGCGGCATTGCGCGCGACCAGCCGCTCGCGGGTGAGCACATCGGGCGGAAGCTTCGTCAGCAGGCCCGAGCGGGCGGCCTCGTGCAGGTCGTAGGTTTCCATGGCGTCGCCGGGCCGAGGGAAGTTTCAGGGTGGCACGGTGGCAAACTAAAAGCCGCGGCGGACGCGGGCACAAATCAGTTTGCCATGCACGCGAGGCCAACCACCATCGCGCAGAATGAATCCAGCGGAAGCCAAGTCAGCGTCGCCAGTCCCCAAGGACGCCGTGCTGCTGATTGATGATGAGCAGACCCTGCTGGAAGTTTACGCGAGCGCGCTCGCGACGGAATTTGACGTCGCCACCGCCTCCTCAGCCCGCGAGGCGGAATTCATCCTGCACAAGCGGTCCTTCAAGGTGGTGCTCGCGGATCACCTCATGCCCGGCGGCAACGGCATGGGCTTTCTGGTGCGCGCCCGGGAGGAATACCCGCACATGCAGCGCATCCTGGTGACCGGCTACATGAAGCCCGAGATGCTGATGCGCAGCGTGAATGAGGCGGCGCTTTTCCGTTATCTACTCAAGCCCGTGACGCTCCCGGAGTTGCTGCAGGTGGTGCATGACGCCGCCAAGATGCACGACGCCAGTGTGAGCGCCGGCTGAGGCGAGCCGGGCCGGGGCCCGCAAGCCCGCCCATCCCATATTATGCCCGCTTCCGCCCCCGACTCGAAACCGTCCGTGCTGCTGATTGATGACGAGCCCAATATCCTGGAGCTGATGCGCGTCGGTCTCGAAAAAGACTACGAGGTTGAGACGGCGGCCTCGGCGGAGGAGGCGACGCTTCTGACCGGCACGCGCCAGTACGATTTGATCGTGTGCGACCAGGTCATGCCCGGGCAGAACGGGCTGGAGTTCCTGATGCGGTCCGCGGAGCGGCACCCCGGCACCCGCCGGATCATGCTGACGGGTTACATCAATCCCGAATTGCTGTCCCGCGCCGTGCCGCTGGCAGGGCTGTCGGCCTGCATCCTGAAGCCGGCACATCCCGACGAGTTGAAACAGGCGATCCAGAAGGCACTGGCGACGAAGTGAGCCGGGGTTTGGCTGGTTTTTGCCGCTGAGTCAGGCCGCCCGTGGCCGGCAACCGGCACCTAACGCGAGGATTTGAGCCGGGCGGCCAGATAAGGTGCGGTTGGGCTGCGTTTCACGCGCAACAGGCCGGCGAGCGTACCCTGATAAAGCAGTTCTCCGCCGTCAGGACCGCCGACCGGGCCGAGTTCGAGGATGTAATCCGCCTCGGCGAGCAGGTCGAGGTGGTGCTCGATGACGACCACAGTGTGGCCCTGGTCCACGAGTGAGTGCAGCACGCGGATGAGCTTCTCGCAGTCGCTGAGGTGCAGGCCGATGGTCGGCTCCTCGAGGAGATAAAGATTTCGGGGCAGCGTTCCGCGGCTGCGTTCCCGATAGGTGGCGAGTCCGGCGGAGAGCTCGGTGACGAGCTTGAGCCGCTGCGCCTCGCCGCCCGAGAGGGTGGGCGAGCTCTGGCCGAGCGTGAGGTAGCCCAGGCCGCAATCGACCATGAGCTGGCAGACTTGGGCGAGCTGGGAGTGGAAATCAAAGAATTGCGCGGCTTCCTCGAAGGTGAGTTGGAGGACGGCGCCGATGGTTTTGTTTTTCCAGGTGATATCGTTGAGCTCGGGGCCGTAACGCAGGCCGCGGCAGTCATCGCAGGGCAGGTACGTGTCGGGCATGAACGCCATCTCGAGCTTGATGCGGCCGGCACCCTCGCAGGTGGGGCAGCGTCCGCCGGCGACGTTGAACGAGAAGCGCGAGGCGGTGTAGCCACGGATCTTGGCCTGGGGGAGCGACGCAAAGAACTGGCGGATGAGGTCGAAGATGCCGAGGTAGGTTGCGGGCGTGGACCGGGGCGTTTTGCCGATGGGTGCCTGGTCCACCTCGATGACGGACTTGAAGCCGCTGGCGCCGGTGAGCTCGGTGAAGGGCGGCGCCGAGGTCTGGTCATCGGCCAGGCGATCGGACACGAAACCGGTGGCCTTGACGAACTCGCGGCCGGTGAGCCGGGATTTCCGGGCCTTGATCGCGTGGGTGACGGCGGGGTGGAGCAGGTCGCGGAAGAGGGTGGATTTGCCGGCGCCGCTGGGGCCGGCGGCCATGATAAGCCGGCCGTGCGGGAGACGCAGGTCGAGGTCCTTGAGGTTGCGGAAGTGTGCGCCGCGCAGCTCGAGCCAGCCTGGAACGGAGGCCTTGTCCACCGGCCGGTAGGTGCCGCGCTGGGGATGCTTGAGCCCGGACTTGAGGAACAGGCCGGTGAGGGATTTTTCGTTGCGGCGGATTTCGTCGGGGGTGCCGTTGGCGAGCAGCTCGCCGCCGTGGATGCCGGCGGCGGGGCCGAGGTCGATGATGCGGTCGGCGCGGGCCATGAGTTCCTCGTCATGCTCAACGACCAGCAGCGTGTTGCCCTTCTCGCGGAGCGCCTGGAGCGTGAGGATGAGCTGGTCATTGTCACGGGCGTGCAGGCCGATGCTGGGCTCGTCGAGCACGTAGAGCACGCCGGAGAGGTTGGAGCCGAGCTGCGCCGCGAGCCGGATGCGCTGCGCCTCGCCGCCGGAGAGCGTCTCGGTCGGGCGGTCGAGCGAAAGGTAGCCGAGGCCGACGTGGTCGAGGAACTTCAGGCGCTCCTCGATCTGGGGCACGATGTCCTGGGTGATGAGCTTGCCGCGTGCATCAAGTTCAAGGCTGCGCAGCTGGGTAAGGAGGAGGGACGGCGTGCTGGTGAGCAGCGCGGGAAGGGACAGTGGGGGTTGTTTGCCCCGGAGATGCAGCTTCACGGCGCGGCTGATGCGGTTGAGGCGTTCGCCGTGACATTCGGGGCAGGGCACACCGTCCGCGGCCAGGTCTTCGCCGGGTTCGAGTCCGAGCTGACGCAGGCGGTCGAGGTTGGCGTCACCCTCGTCATCGTCCGGCTCGAGCATCCACGGCAGGATGCGGCCGTGTCCGCGGCAGGTGGGGCACCAGCCGCGCGGCGAGTTGAAGGAGAAATTCTTCGGCTCGAGTTCGGGAAAGGACTCGCCGGACTCGATGTCGGTGCGCGTGGTGGAGAACCATGAGAGGACTTCGCCTGCCGGGGTGAGCAGGAAGCAGGCGCCCTTGCCGACCTGCAACGCACGGTCGAGGGCCGCACCGGCCTTGGGCGTGGCATTTTTGCCGTGTTTCAGGTCCGCGATGACGACTTCAACATCATGCTCCTTGTAGCGGTCGAGTTTTTGAAAGGCATCCACCCGCGTCAGCCGGCCGTCGGTCCGCATGAGCTCATAGCCCTGGTTGGCGATCCAGGTGGCGATGGGCTGGTGGTGGCCCTTGCGGCCACGGATGAGCGGGGCGCACAGGTAGAGATGCTTGGCCTTCCGGGCTTTCGGCGCCGCGAGGATCTTCGCGAGGAGTTTTTTCAACGCGCCCGGGGAGAGCGGGGTGACGGCCTTGTCGGTGTCGGGGTGATGCTGCACGCCGAGCCGCGCGTAGAGGAGGCGCAGGTATTGGGCGACCTCGGTGATGGTGGCGACGGTCGACTTGCGGGAACCGCGGGTAACCCGCTGTTCGATGGCGACGGTAGGCGGGATGCCGGTAAGCCGGTCCACGGCGGGGCGGGGCAGTTGCTCGACGAACTGGCGCGCGTAGGGCGACATGGACTCCATGAACCGCCGCTGGCCCTCGGCAAACACGATGTCGAAGGCGAGGGTGGACTTGCCGGAGCCGGAGACGCCGGTGACGACCGTGAGCTGGCGGTGGGGAATCGAGAGCGAGAGGTTTTTGAGGTTATGCTCGCGGGCGCCGATGATCGTGAGATCGCCGGTGGCGAGGGCGAGCGGGGCCGAGGATTCATAGGCCGCGGCCTCCTCGGCGGCGAGAAGGACAAGGGCCTCGTCCGCAGCGGTGGGCCGGCCGAGGGCACCGCGGAGAAACGAGGCGGTGGCGGTGTTGGTGGCGGCAACTTTCTCGGGCGGTCCCTCGGCGACGATCAGGCCGCCGCCGGCACCGGCCTCGGGGCCAACTTCGAGGATCCAATCGGCGGACTTGAGCACGTCGAGGTTGTGCTCGATCACGATGACGCTGTGGCCGCGGTCCACGAGGGCCTGGAGGACGCCGAGGAGGCGTTTGACGTCATGGCGGTGCAGGCCGGTGGTGGGCTCGTCAAGCAGGAGCAGAGCTCCGGTATTTTCGATTTTCGATTTTCGAATTTCGATTTCGGACAGCGGGGCTCCCGACGGAGGCTTCGTTGTGGGCTGACCGCTGAATGCGCCCAAATAGCTGACGAGCTTGAGGCGCTGGGATTCGCCGCCGCTGAGGGTGTTGAGGGGCTGGCCCAGGGTGAGATAGCCGAGGCCGACCGCGTCGAGGCTTGCGAGGCGCGAGCGGATGGAGGCGTGCTCGGAGAAAAGAGGAAGGGCGTCGGTGACGCTAGTGGCGAGGAGGTCGGCGACGGAGCGGCCGTTCCACTGGATGGCGAGGACCTCGGGCTTGAAGCGCTGGGCTTCACAGACGGGGCAGGGCACAAAGACGTCGGAGAGAAACTGCATCTCGACGCGCTCGTAGCCGAGACCCAGGCAATGATCGCAGCGGCCGTCGCCGCTGTTGAAGGAGAAACTCGAAGCGCTGAACCCGGCGGCGCGTGCGGTGGGCGTCTGCGCGTAGAGCTCGCGGATGAGGTCCCACGCCTCGGTGTAAAGCGCGGGATTGGAGCGCGGGGTGCGCGAAAGCGGTGACTGGTCCACGAGGACGACCGCGCCAAATGCGGCATCGCTCTTGATGGACTCGATGGCGGCGGCGTCCTCGGCGAGCTGCAGGCGCTGGGCGAGCAGGCCTTGGTAAATGACGTTGTCGAGCAGGGTGGACTTGCCGGAGCCGGAGACGCCGCTGAGGCAGACGAAGCGGTTCAACGGCAGGCGGAAGGAGAGGCCCGAGAGATTGTGCTTCGTGGCGCGCGTGAAATGGAGCGACGGGTGTTTGGCGGGAACGGGCCGGCGGGAGGACGGGGTGGCGAGCGTTTCGCGGCCGGAGAAATACGCGCCGGTGATGCTGGCGGGCGAGTCGGTCAGGCCGGCGATGGTGCCTTGGAACACGATGTGGCCGCCGCGGCCGCCGGGCTCGGGGCCGACCTCGATGACATGGTCGGCGGCGCGGATCATGGCCTCGTCGTGCTCAACCACGACGACGGTGTTCCCGGCGTCGGTGAGGGAACGGATGATGGCGATGAGGCGGTTGATGTCGCGCGGATGCAGGCCGACGCTCGGCTCATCGAGCACGAACAGCGTGTCCACGAGCGAGGTGCCGAGGCAGCTGGTGAGGTTGACGCGCTGGACCTCGCCGCCGGAGAGCGTCTTGGACTGCCGGTCGAGCGTCAGGTAGCCGAGGCCGACCTGCTCGAGGTACCGCAGACGCGTGACGATGGAGTCGTAGGCGAGTTCGGACTGGTGGTCGCGGACGGCGGGCCGGGCATCGGCCAGGGCCACGAGCAGGTCGGATACCGGCTGTTGGTAAAGCTCCGGCAGGGTGTGGCCGCGCCATTTCCAGCAGAGTGCCTCGGGCTGGAGCCGCTGGCCGCCGCAGGCGGGGCAGGGGTTGTAGGTGCGGTAGCGTGCGAGGAAGACCCGCACGTGCATCTTGTAGGTGTTCTTCTCGAGCCAGCGGAAAAACCCCTTGATGCCGTACCAGTATTTCGGCCAGGGCTTGCCATTCTCCTCCCCGTAGCCGGGCTCGCCCTCGATGATGTAGCTCTGGTGCGCCGCGGTCAGCGCGGCGAACGGGACGTCGGTCGGGATTTTTTTCTTCTTCGCGAAAACGAGGAGGTCCTTCTTCGACTCGCCGTAGATTTCGCTCTCCCAGCATTTGATCGCGCCGTCGTCGATCGAGAGGGACTGGTCGGGAATGGTCAGGCGGTAGTCGATGTCGATGACACGGCCGAAACCGCGGCATTTCGGGCACGCGCCGAGCGGGGAGTTGAAGGAGAAAAGCGCGGGGGACGCGGCGCGGAAAGTCCGGCCGGTCGAAGGCGAGTGGAGGCCACGGGAGAAATGGCCGAAGCCGGCGAGGGGGTTGGCGGAGAAAATCCGGACCTGCCCCTGGCCAAAGTGAAACGCGGTCTCGACCGCCTCGATGAAGCGGGGTTTCTGCGCCGTCGCGACGTCGAGGCGGTCCTGCGCGACGAAGAGATGATCGGCGGCGGCGAGGGGCTTGGGTTCGGCGAGCAGGTCATCCACACGATGGACGGCGAGTGTGCCCGCTGGATCCGGGACCAGGACGCGGACATAGGACTGACCCTTGAGGTTGGTCAGGATTTCAGGCCAGGCCAGGTTGGCCGGCTTGGGCACCTGGAAACCGATGATGACGGTGCGCCCGGGGTGGGCGCCGTGGACTTTCTCCCAGATGGACTGCGGCGTGTCGTCCACGACCTCCTCGCCGGTGGCGGGATCGAAGCACCGGGCCGCGTGACTGAACCAGACTTTGAAGAAATCGGTCAGCTCGGTCATTGTGCCGACGGTCGAACGCGAAGTCTTGACGGTGTTGGTCTGCTCGATGGCGATGGACGGGCGGATGTTCTCGATCGAGTCGACCTTGGGCTTGTCGAGCAGGTCGAGGAACTGGCGCGTGTAGGCGCTGAACGTCTCGACGTAGCGCCGCTGGCCCTCGGCGTGGAGCGTGTCGAAGACGAGGGAGGACTTGCCCGCACCGCTCAGCCCGGTGACGACGACATATTGCCCGAGCGGCAGATCGAGGTCGAAGCCCTTGAGGTTGTTCTGGCGGACGCCGCGGAGGCGGATGGATTCAAGGGAGGCGGCTTTGGACACTGGAGGAGAAACGGATGCGTGGGCGCGGCGGAAACACAACTGGGTCGCGTGGATTTCTCAACGGGCGGCCGGCCGGGGCGGAGTCAGGCCACTTGCCGGCGGATCACACCCACCACAACGCCCTGGGACTCGAGTTGCGACGGGAAGATGTCGGCGTAGCGCGGATTGGCGGCACGGAGCAGGACCCGGCCCTTCTCCTTCAGGAAAGTTTTCAGGGTCGTGGTGGTCTCATCCACGAGGGCGGCAATGATGTCGCCCGGTTTCGGCTCCCGGCGGACGAGTGCGATCAGGTCGCCGTCGAGGATGTGCGCTCCGGTCATGGAGTCTCCCGTGACGCGGAGAAACCAGAAATAATCCTTCCGGGCGGAGCGCACGCCGAAGAGTGCGGGGTCGATGGTGATCGTCTCCTCCGGTGTCTGCTCCTGCATGGCCGGAAAGCCGGCGGGGATGGAACCGAAGACGGGGGCGGAGAAGAGATGGCCCTGGACCTGCACGGCCTTGAAGCCCCATTTGCCGTCCGCGAGCTTGTCCAGCTGGCTCTTGCGGGCGAGTGACTGGAGATGCTTGAGGGCGGTCGGCTGGCTGCACTCGAACGTGCGGGCAATCTCCCGCGTGGAAGGGGGGACCCCGTGTTGGCGTTGGTAGCCGTTGACGAAATCCAGGACGGCTTCTTGTCGTTCGGTGAGCATAGGGTATCAGGTGATAGCCTATCAGCTGATAGCAGCGGGCGGCCGGTTCAAGCCCAAATCCGCGGCCGCGTTGCGGCTATTGGGCGAGCGTCAGCTTGGCGCCGGCGGCGGAGATGGCGCGCGTGACGGCGGGGCTGGGACGGGTGTCGGTCACGATGGTGAAGCGCGACTCAAACGGCGTGGTCAGACTGAGGGCCTTGCGGCCGAACTTGGAGTTATCGAGGGCGAAGATGCTGCGGGTGGCGGCGCCGATCATCTTGCGCTGGGCGGCGACGATGAGGGCGTTGTGGTTCCAGACGCCGTTCTCGGTGATGCCGGCGCCGCCGAGGATGGCGAGGTCGGCATGGACCTGGTTGAAAAAGTCCTCGCACATCGGGCCGAGCACGACACCGAGCCGGCTGTAGATGCTGCCGCCGGTGACAATGGTTTCCACGCTACCGACCTCGCTGAAGAGGCTGGCGACAGGGAGGGAGTTGGTGATGACCTGCAGGCGCTTCTCGGCGAGAAGCCGGGCGACGGCGTAGGTGGTGCTGCCGCCGTCGAGGATCACGGTCATGCCCGGCTGCACCTGGGCGGCGACGAGGCTGGCGATGGCGAATTTTTCGTCGGGGTGGCGCTGGTTGCGGGCGATGAAGTCGTATTCCTGCGCCACAACATCGGTCTCGATCAGCGAGGCGCCGCCGTGGTGGCGGCGCACGACGCCGCGCTCCTCGAGGTGGTCGAGGGCGCGCCGCACGGTGGAGAGCGAGCCGCCGAACTTCGCCGCGAGCGTGTGCAGGTCGGCGTATTGGTGGGCGCGGATGAACCGCTCGATGGAATCAGTGCGCTGCTTGCTGGTCATGACCGGGGGGAATTCTGCACAAGCCGGGTGAAAAGGTCGAGATACGCCCGCGGCTGGGTCACGGGATCAAACCGGGCGGTGGCGGAGGCCCGGGCCTGGGTCCCGCAGCTGTGGCGGAAGGCCGCGTCGGCCAGGAGCGGCTGCAGCCGGGCGAGAAACCCGGTACGGTCGCCCTGGGGCACCACCCAGCCGGTCTGGCCGGGGAGGAAACACTCGCCGATGCCCTGGGCTTCGTACACGACGGCCGGCAGGCCGTGGGCCTGGGCCTCGATGAGGAAGTTCGAGAGCGACTCGCTGCGGGAGGCGTGGACGGCGAGATCGGCGGCGCGGTAGAGCGCCGAAGGATCGGGTTGAAAGCCGAGGAGCTTGACCCGCGCGCCGAGTCCGCGGTCGGTCACGAGTCGCTGGCAGTCGGCGAGGGCGGGGCCGGTGCCGGCGAGCCACAACTGCCAGTCGGTGCCGGCCGGGAGGGTGGCAGCCAGCTCGATGAGCTCCCGCTGGTTCTTTTCCGGCCGAAACATCGCGACACAGATCAGGACCGCGGTGCCGGGACCCGCGCCGTATTGGTTACGGAGAACGGTGTTGCGGGTGAGGGAGGAAGCGGGCGGAAAGACGAGCGAGTTGTAGATGACGGAGATCTTGGCCTCGGGCAGGGCATGCTGGGCGACGAGGTTTGATTTCGCCTCCTGGCTGTTGGCGACGATGTGCCGGACGGTGCGCAGGGAGCGCCGGAAAAGTCCGGGCAGGGGTTTGCCGGTGCGCATGGTGGCGAGCACCACGGCGGCGGGAAATTTTTCCTGGAGGCCACCGGCGTAGCAATTCGCCATCCGGCCCATGCAGAGGATGACGTCGGGCGCGATTGCCGCCGCCGCGCGGGTCAGGCCAGGAGCAAACCAGTCGAGCCGCGTGTCGAACGGCTGCAGCACCCGGCGCGTGACGGCCGGGCTGACGGTGGCGGCCAGGGCGCCGCCCGGGCGGAAGGTGAGCAGGGTGGTGTCATGCCCGGCGGCGGCGAAGGCGCCGGCCAGCAGGATGGACTGCCGCTCCGTGCCGCCGCTGCGCAGGAAGTCCTGAACGACAAGGATTTTCATTGCTCGGCGCGGCGGCGGGACGAAAATCGAAAAGTCACCGTACGCATATGAAACAATTGCTCGTCCGCTGGTTGGTGCTGGCCCTGGGAGTGCTCCTGGCCACGAAGCTCGTGAGCGGGATTTCCTGCTCGGACGGCACCACGCTGATCGTGGTCGTGCTGCTGCTGAGTTTCTTCAATGCGATCCTCAAGCCGGTGCTGCTGCTGTTTACGCTGCCGTTCATTTTGCTGACCATGGGGCTGGGGATCATCCTGATCAATGCCTTGTTGTTCTTCTGGGCGGGAAATCTGGTCGCGGGCTTTTATGTCGCGAGCTTCTGGTCCGCCATCGGCGGGGCCGTGGTGGTCAGCATCACGAATCTCGTCATCAGTGTGATCACGCGCGGGCCGCCCAAGCCGCCGAAGGCGCCGACGCGGGGCGACGTGATCGACATTTGATTCCTGCTCGGCGCCGCCTGCGGGTGGGCGAGGGCGGCCCGGTCGAGTTTCCATTTGACGGGTTTTGGCAGCGTGGCGACGTTGGGAGATGGCTGAATCCATTGAATATGACCTGGTCGTCGTTGGCGGTGGTCCTGCGGGTTACGCGGGCGCAATTCGCGCCGGGCAACTCGGCAAAAAAGTGGCGTGCGTCGAGATGGAGCGCGCCGGCGGCACCTGCCTCAACTGGGGCTGCATCCCGACCAAGGCGCTCCTGAAGAGCGCGGAGCTTTACCAGAAGATCAAGAAGTCCGAAGCCTTTGGGATCTCGGTCAAGGACGTGTCCTTTGACTTCGCGAAGGTCATGGAGCGCTCGCGCGGCGTCGCCGGCCAGATGGCCAAGGGCGTCGAGTTCCTGTTCAAGAAGAACAAGGTCGATTACTTCGTGGGCAAGGCCCAGATCACCGTGCCGGGCATGGTCGAAATCACCGAGGGCGAGCACAAGGGGAAGTTTCTCCGCACGAAAAACATCCTCCTCGCGACCGGCTGCAAGATGCGCCGCATCCCCGATCTCGCCGTGGACGGCGAACGCGTGATGACCTCGCGCGAGGCCCTGGCCGGCAAGGTGCTCCCGAAGTCCATCGTGATCGTCGGCGCCGGCGCCATCGGCGTGGAGTTCGCGTATTTCTACAACGCCTTCGGCACGAAGGTGACGCTGGTGGAGATGCTGCCGCAGATCCTGCCGGTGGAGGACGAGGAAGTCGCCAAGCTGCTGCACCGCTCGTTCGAGAAGCAGGGCATCACCGTGCATGTGGCCACGAAGTGTGAGAATTTCCGCGTCGGGAAAGGCTCCGTGAAGCTCACCCTCGTGAAGGACGGCAAGAGCGAGGAGATCGAGGCGGAGACGGTGCTGTCCGCCATCGGCGTGGTGCCGAACCTTGACGGCGTGCTGTCGCCGAAGGTGAAGCTCGAGCTCGACCGCAACTACGTGAAGGTCGGCGACGATTACCAGACCAGCGTGAAGGGCATCTACGGCGCCGGGGACATCATCGGGCCGCCGTGGCTGGCGCACGTGGCGACCTATGAGGCCGTGAATGCGGTCCAGGGCATGTTCGGCCACAGCAAGCCGCACCGCGTGAAGAATTTTCCCGGCTGCACGTATTGCGCCCCCCAGGTGGCGAGCACGGGCCTGACCGAGAAGGCCGCGAAGGAAAAGGGCCTGAACTACAAGGTCGGCAAGTTCCCGTTCACCGCTTCCGGCAAGGCCGTGGCGTCGGCGGAGTCAGAGGGCTTCGTGAAGGTCCTGAGCGACGCCAAGACGGGCGAGATCCTCGGCGCGCACATCATTGGCGCCGACGCGACCGAGCTGATCGCGGAGTACGGCCTGGTCATCCAGATGGAAGGCACGGTCGAGGACATCCACCACACGATCCACGCGCACCCGACGCTCAGCGAAGCCGTGATGGAGTCGGCGGCGGCGACGATGGGTGAGGCGATACATATCTGAGGACAAAGCGTGCAAGCGCTGGCCCAGGCATTCCTCATTGGGTGTGGGATGCTGGGCCTGTTACTCACTACGCCCATGGCGATCTACACTTGGATCGCACATCGCTCATTTGGGGGCGATATCTTGAAAAACGAGCGCCAATGGCTCTGGGCGCCCTTGGCATTTCTGGTTGCCCTTGCCGTTGGATTAATTTGGCGACGAGTCACCAAGCGTCGCGAGCTGCCACGTCCGGCTTGGAAATTGACCGAAGACGGCACAACCGGTATCTGAACTGGCTCGCCAAGTCGCAGCTGCCTTGAGGGTGGGCTGGCCCGCCTTCGCCCGCTGGACGCGGGCTACGGCGTGGCAGTCTTCCGGCCACTGCCGTGGCAGCGAAGACTGGTGCGAGCGCTGGGAATCGAACCCAGATCTATGGCTTCGGAGGCCACTACACTATCCATTGTGCTACGCTCGCAGGAAAGAAACGCCCGCAAAATCCCCGTCGCGGCGGGGCCTGTCGAGCGCAAAGACGGCCGGGGCCGGCTTACTCCGCCGCCTCCCGGGTGAACCGGTGGACGAAGAAATAGTAGATCACGCCCAGCACGGCCAGCGCGCCGACGGCCCAGATCGTGATGCGGTGCAGCTCGCCGTTCATCAGCGCGGCATCCTTGCCGGCCTGGATGCCGACCCAGCAGAGGACGGTGCACCAGACAGCGGAACCGAGGATCGTGAAGACGGAGAACTTGAAGTAGTTCATCCGCACGATGCCGGCGGGAATGCCGATGAGGTGACGCACGACCGGGAGCAGGCGCGAGGCGAAGATGCCGAAGCTGCCGAAGCGGGCGGCCCAGCGCTCGGCCTGTTCCACCTTGGCCGGGGGGACAAAGAAGAATTTGCCATAGCGCAGCACGAGCGGGCGGCCGGCCCAGCGGGAGAGCCAGTACATGACGGTCGCGCCGATCCAAGAGCCGATTGTGCCGGCGATGACGATGCCGAGGAACGTCATGTTGCCCGACTTCTGCGCGGCGATGATGGCGGGCGGGATGATCAGCTCGCTGGGCAGCGGAATGATCGAGCTCTCGATCGCCATCAACAGCACGATCAGCGGGTAGCCGCCGGTCGCGAGGGATTGGTTGTACCAGTCGAAAAGGCCTTTGAAGAGGTCGTGCATGGGGCAAAAAAAAGGCAGGCAACCGAGGGCTGCCTGCCGGAAAAAGAGCGGGGTGGCTTAGACGTCGGGCTTGGTCTTGCGGAGGCCCTGGACGCGATCGCCGGCCTTCCATTGACCGCGCTTCTTGAGCAGGTCGACGCGCTCGAACCGCTTGAGCACGTTGCGTTTAATGACGAGACCGGAGACACCTTGGAGGGATTTGTGCTGGGACATGGTAGTAAATGGATGGTTGGCGACTTGCTAAAGGGGTAACTTGGTAGGGTTCACCCCAGCCCATGACAAGTATTTTTCTCCCACGCGGTCGGCCCGCACGACGATCCACTCGGGCGTGTCGTATGGATGATGGTCCAGGACATGGGTTTCCAGGGCTGAAAGCTTGTCAGGCAGGCACTTAAGGCAGAGGCGGAACTCCTCGCTGCGCTCCGGACGGCCCTGCCAGGTGTAAAACGAGACAATCGGCCCCTCGACCTGCACGCACACAGCCAGGCCGAGGGACACGACCTCGGCGGCGAGTTTTTCGGCGTCGGCGCGCGTGGCCAAGGTTGTCCAAGCGATGAACATGCGGCAGCGTTTCCGCAGGAGGGAGGGCGGGGCAAGCCGGGAAATTGACCCTTGACGCATCGTGGGCCCAGCCTACTTCTAACCGTTTCACCGCAGCCATCCGCCCAAGCCATGAGAGACGATTACATCAAAGACGCGCTCAAGATCATTCCCGATCCGAACATGCTCATCAACGTGGTTTCCCGCCGCGTGAAGCAGCTCCGCCGCGGCAACCGCCCGCTGGTCGAGTCGCTCGAGAAGCTCTCGGCCGAGGACACCGCGCTGCGCGAGATCAGCGAAGGCAAGATCAGCTACGAAGTGAGCGAAGCCTGAGCGGCGGACGAGATTCGACTTTTTACAGGCGGCCCGTTCTGCTGTTGAGCAGACCCGGAGCCGCCTTTTTCATGTCCCGGTCCCACCCATGAGCGCGCAAAAGAAAGACGCCAAACGTTACACGGAGGTGCGCAACGCCAAGGCGCTGCGGGACTACTTCGTGGACGAACGCTTCGAGGCGGGCATCGCGCTCCAGGGCACCGAGGTGAAGTCCATCCGCGCCGGCAAGGCGCAGATCAGCGACGCGTTCGGCAAGGTCGAGCGCGGTGAGGTCTGGCTGCACAACGTGCACATCGACCAGTATGCGTTCGGCAACATCAACAACCACGATGCGCGCCGGACCCGGAAGCTGCTGCTGCACGCGCACCAGATCCGGAAGATCGCCCAAGCACTCGGCACGAGCGGTCGTGCGCTCGTGCCGCTCCGCATGTATTTCAAGGATGCCCTGGTGAAGGTCGAGGTCGCGCTCTGCACCGGCAAAAAACTCTTCGACAAGCGTGAGACGCTGAAGAAGCAGGCCGTGACCCGCGACCTGGACAAGAGTCTGAAATTCCGCCGCTGATGAAACCAGGACGCGACACTGTCACCGTCCGCGTGCCCGGCAGCACGTCGAATTGCGGCGCGGGCTTCGACACGCTCGGGCTGGCGCTTGCAATTTACAACCGCGTGACCCTCACCCGCGCCACCGGCGCCGCGCCGGTGCCCGAACGACCGGCCGACGGGCGGGCCCAGGCGATGGTGGCGGAGACCGCGGCGCTTTATTTCAAGACGGCGAACCTGGCGCCGGCGGGCTTTCGTTATCGCATCGAAGGCGAGGTGCCGCCGGCGCGCGGGCTGGGCTCGAGCGTGACGGTGATCGCGGGCGTACTGGCGGGACTCGATGCGTTGCACGGCACCGGGTGGACCCGGCACCAACTCGTGGCGGCCGCCACGGTGCTGGAGGGTCATCCCGACAACGCGAGCGCGGGTGTACTCGGGGGTTTTACCGTGTCGCGGTGCGACCCGGCGACAGGCGCCTACCTCGATACCGTGCGGATCGACGTACCGGCCGAACTGGCCTTTGTGGTGGTTTCACCGGAAGTCGAGTTGCTCACGAAGGAGTCGCGCGCGGTGTTGCCGGCGACGCTGCCCTATTTTGACGCGGTGCGGAGCATCAACAGCGCGGCCTATTTGACGGCGGCGTTCGCGACCGGCGACTTCGCGAAGCTGCGCCATGCCGGCGGTGATTTTATGCACGAACCCTACCGGCTGCCCGGGATCCGCGGGGCGGCTGCGGCGCTCGCGGCGGGGACGGCGGCGGGCGCGTACACCGGCTGGCTGAGCGGCAGCGGCTCGAGTGTGCTTTGCGTGAGCGCGGGCGCGGCGGCGGAAAATGTCGCGGCGGCCATGCGCGAGGCATTCACGCGCGAAGCGGTGGCCGGCGTGGCGCGGGTCCTGACCGCCGACAATACCGGCCTGCAGTTAGACTGACGTCGTATTGACGCTGAACGGGTTGAGGCTGGCGGTGGGCCAGTGGCGGACGATTTCGTCGCAAAGATCCCGCCAGGTGAAGGGCTTGGATAGGACAGACTTCGCGCTCGAGACCTTCAGTTTCTCCTGCATGGCGGGAGTGATCTGATGACCCGTGATCAGGATAAAGTTCGCATCCGGAACGACTTTCTTCGCCTCGGTCATGAACTCGAAGCCGTTCATTTCGGGCATTTCATAGTCGGTTACAATCATCCCGGCATCGAGGCGGGGAAGTGCCTCCAGTGCCTCGCGCGGATTCAGGAAGGCCACGACGGGACGATCCAGATTCTCCGCCAGCAGCTGCGTGAGCAGCTTGGTGTAGAATTTGTCATCATCCACAATGACCACGGATTTGCGCGCGGAGGTATTCACAGGGGTAAGGGGAAACCGTGCCCCGGGGGGAATGGCAGAGCAACGCCGACCACGCTTGATTCGTAATCCTACGTAAAGAGGATGCAGGCATGTTGCACCTGGTCCTCTTCCAGCCCGAGATCGCGCCAAACACTGGCAATATTGGCCGGCTGTGTGCGCTCACGCGGTCGCGCCTGCATTTGATCCACCCGCTGGGTTTCGAGATCACCGACCGGAATCTGAAGCGCGCCGGCATGGATTACTGGAAGTCACTCGAGGTCCACGAGCACGCGGACTGGGCGGCGTTCCGGTCGAGTCCGCTGGCGCCGAAGCGCCTGTGGTTGTTCACGACCAAGACCGAGCAAAGCTTCTGGGCGGTGCGCTATGCCGATGGCGACGGCCTGGTCTTTGGCAATGAAGGCTCGGGGGCGCCGGCCTGGCTGCATGATGAGATCGGGGCGACGCAGCGCGTGACGATCCCGCACGCCAATGCCGCACTGCGCTCGCTGAATCTCAGCACTGCGGCCGGCATTGCCTGTTACGAGGCGCTGCGGCAGGTCGGATTGCCAAAGTGAACTGCCGCCGGCTCAGATCTCCCCGAGCCGCACGCACGCGACTTCGCGGGTGGGGCCGTCGGCGACGAGGGGCGGGACGGCGAGTTTGCACTTTTCCTCCGCGTACGGGCAGCGGGGATGAAACGCGCAGCCGGCGGGCGGGTTGATGGGCGAAGGCGGGTCGCCGGCGAGGACGATGCGCTGGCGGGTGCGCTCAACGTCGGGATTCGGCGTCGGAATCGCGCTGACCAGGGCGCGGGTGTACGGATGACGCGGCCGGTCGATCACATCCAGGGCGGGCCCGAGCTCGATGATCTTGCCGAGGTACATCACCGCCACGCGGTCGGAGATGTGCTTCACGACGGACAGGTCGTGGGCGATGAAGATGAGCGAGAGGTTCATCTTCCGGCAAAGCTGGGCGAGGAGATTCAGGATTTGCGCCTGGATGGAGACGTCGAGGGCGGAGACGGGCTCATCGGCGATGATGATCTTCGGCTCGAGCGCGAGGGCGCGCGCGATGGCGATGCGCTGGCGCTGGCCGCCGGAAAACTCGTGCGGATATTTCTGCATGAACCGCGGCGCGAGCCCGACGGTTTTCATCAGGTTCGCGACGCGGGCGGGCACCTCCGCCGGCGGACACACGCCATGGACCAGTAGCGGTTCGGCGAGGGTGGCGTACACCGTCATGCGCGGGTTGAGGGACGCGTAGGGATCCTGGAACACCATCTGCATGCCCCGGCGCACGGCGAGCATCTCGGTGGCGGAGCACTCGGAGAGGTTCTTGCCGTTCAGCACGACCGTGCCGCCCGTCGTGGGCACCAGCTGCATGATGGTGCGGGCGAGGGTGGATTTGCCGCAGCCGGACTCACCGACGAGTCCGAGCACCTCGCCCCGGCGCACGGCGAGGGTGACTCCGTCCACGGCCTTCACCGTGCCGACATGCCGCTTGCGCACGAAGCCCGAGTGAATCGGGAAGTGCGTGCTGACGTCGTTCAGCTGGAGGATAATGTCGTCCATGGGCCGGTCAGAGTTCGCCCGCCTGCACCCGGAGGCAGGCCTGGTCATGGGAGGCGGAGACGGGAGCGAGCTCGGGTTTTTCGACCTGGCACCGCTCGGTCACGAATTCGCAGCGCGGGGCGAAGGAGCAACCGACGAGTGGCTTGGAGAGGTCGGGCGGCATGCCGGGAATGGTGAAGAGCTCGGTGCCCTTGGTCTGCATCGAGGGGATGGAGCGCTGGAGGGCCCGGGTGTACGGATGCTTCGGCGAATAGAAGAGGGTGCGGGTGTCGGCGGTCTCGACGATCCGGCCGGCGTACATGACCTGCACGCGGTCGCAGAGACCCGAGACCACGCCGAGGTCGTGCGTGATGAAGATGACGGCCATGCCGAGTTCGCGCTGCATCTTTTTGATGAGCTCAAGGATCTGCGCCTGCACGGTCACATCGAGCGCGGTGGTGGGTTCGTCAGCGATGAGGAGCTCGGGCTTGGTGATGAGCGCCATCGCGATCATCACGCGCTGCCGCATGCCGCCGGAAAACTCGTGCGGGTAGAGGTGGATGCGTTTGGCGGCGTCGTTGATGCCGACCTCCTCGAGCATCGCCAGGGCGCGGGCCAAGGCGTCGCGACGGGAGATTTTCTCGTGGATGAGCAGGGGTTCGATGAGCTGCTCGGAAATCCGCAGATAGGGATTCAGGGAGGTCATCGGGTCCTGGAAGATCATGGCGACCCGCTTGCCGCGAATGGCGCGCGCCTGTTTGGGCGTGCAGTGCAACAGGTCGACGCCGTCGAACATCGCCGTGCCGCTCTCGATCCGGCCGGGCGGCGTCGGGACCAGGCCCATGATGGAGTAGCACGTAACGGACTTGCCCGAGCCAGATTCGCCGACGATGCCGAGGGTTTCGCCGCGTTCCACGCTGAAGCTGATGCCGTCGACCGCGCGATAGACTCCGTTGCGGGTGTGAAACCAGGTGCGGAGGTCAGTGACGGTGAGCAGGGGCATCAGGGAGAAACGTCAGCGCAGAGGCATGGGACAGCGGGCGGGGGCGCAAGGCTAATTCGGTTTATTGATCTCAGCCGCCACGGTGGCGGCGGAAATGTCGCCGAGCGGGCGGCCGCCGGCCGGCGGACAGCCGGGCGGTTGGAGGATCGTGACCGGGGCGCTGAAGACCGGGCCGGTGCGGATGGGATTGGTCGGACCAAAGAGGGCGATGAGCGGCACGCCGAGGGCATTGGCGAGATGCATGCCACCGGTGTCGTTCGTGACGAGGAGCCGGCAGGCGCGGAGGCGGGCGCAATACTCGGGCAGGGTAGTGCGGCCGGCGACGTTCTCGACGCGTTCACCGAAGCCGGCGGCCGCGGCGTCGGTGATCGGGGTGTCGTTGGCCGTGCCGAAGAGGACAAAGCGCGCGGCGGGCAGCAGCTCGATAAGGGCGCGCCAGTGGGAGACGGGCCAGCGTTTGGCGGGGTTGTTCTCCGAGCCGCAGATCAGCCCAATCGGGGCCGACGCGAGGGGCGAAGGGCGTGGGGCGACGGGTGAGCGGTCGGGGGCGACAGTCAGGCCGAAGTGGCGGAGGAAGTTTTCCCAGAGCTCGAGCTGGTGATGGGTGCGCTCGTCGAAACCGGCGGGCACGACGTAGGCGTGCGAGAGCAGCGGGCGGCGCTTGCCGGGACGCAAGAGGCCGAACCGCTGGCGGCAGCCGGACAGCCAGGCCTCGAGGTCGCCGCGGAAGGAGTTCGTGAAAAGCAGCCAGGTGTCGGGGTAAGCGCGCCGCAGCCGCCAGAAATGCGCGTAATAACCCAGGCCCTGCGGCGGCAGGGCGTGGAGGTGGTCGGCGACGCCCCAGGATTCGAGCAGGGGCAGGAACTGCGCCTTGGCGAGAAGCGTGACCTCGGCGTCGGGTCGCGAGGCGCGCAACGCCCGGAGCAGCGGCAGCGCCATCACGACATCACCGAGCCAGTTGGGCAGGCGGATGAAGAGGCGGGTCCGGCGGGGCAGGGCGGGGAGGCCGCGCAGGCGCTGGTCGGCGTCGAGCCAGTTGCGTTTGCTTTCCAGGTGGAAGCGCCGGGCCGGGACGTCCTGGTGCCGCCAGCGGTCATGCGCCCAGAGCCACGAGGCGCAGAGCCGGTCATCGCCGCGGAGGAGATCCTCGAGCCAGCGGTTGAGCGCGACGGTGATGCCCTCGGCGGTGCGGTCGTGCGCGATGAGGGCGGATTCGAACTCGACGCGCCAGAAGCCGGTGCGGCGCGGATAAAACGAGCGGACCTCGGCGCCGTACTTGGCCGCGAGCAAACCCGGCAGCTCGGTGGTGGAGCAGACGCGGCCAAAGAACGTCGTCAGCACCCCCTGCATGCCGGCGTTTTGGTCCATGAGGATGCCGATGCAGCCCTGGCCGCGCAGGATCTTGAGCGCCTCGGCGAAGCCCTCCTTGCGCGAAAGCAGCCGCATGCCGAAACGCTCGCGGGTGGACTGCACGAATTCGTTGGCGGCGACGTTTTCGAGCGGGCGGAAAATGATGCCGAACTCCGGCAGCGGGACGGGGCTGAGCAGCTTGAGCCAGGTCTGGCTCTCCCAGAGCGCGAGGTGCAGCGTGGCGAACACGACCGGGCGCGGCCGGGCGGAGAGTTCGCGGGCGAGGGCGTCGGTGGAGGGCGCGAGCCGGGCGATGGTGCGGATGCGGGTTTCGCTCAGGTACGGCGCGGCGAGGGACAGCAGGCCGGTTTCAACCAGCTGCCGGGAGCCGGCGCGGGCGATGGTCCGGCGCCAGGCGGGCGGGCGCTCGGGAAACGCATGGGCGAGATTCGAGTGCGTGAGCCGGCGGCGCCGGCCGGCGATCCCATAGAACGCCTCTCCGAGCACGGCGGACAATCCCTGCAGCAGCCACTCGGGGAGGTGGGCCAGGGTCCAGCCGAGGGTTTGAAGCAGCAATTTGAACACGCGCGGATTGATTAGCGTTTGATTTGGAGGGCAATCTGCATCAAAGGATGCGGCCCCGGCGGTTAAAAGCAGATTCTGACCCCGGGTTCGCGACCATGACCGAGCTTCTCATCATCAAACCCTCCTCCCTGGGCGACATTGTCCATGCGCTGCAGGTGGCCACCACGCTGAAGGCGCAGGTGGAAGGGCTGCGCATTTCGTGGATCGTGGGCGACATCTTTGCGCCGATCGTGCGCGCCTGCGAGGCGGTGGACCACGTTTATGTCTTTGAGCGCAAGGGCGGCACGAAGGGCTTCCTCAAGCTCATGAAGGAGGTCCGGAAGACGAAGTTCGACTACGCCTTCGACATGCAGGGCCTGCTGCGCACGGGGCTGATGATGTCCCGCGTGCACGCCAAGGTGAAGGCCGGCCGGAGCGACGCGCGCGAGTGGTCGGGGATGTTCTACAACCGCAAGGTGGCGCTGCCGCCGGATGGCCGCCGCAGCCATGCGATTGATATCCTGCTGCAGTTCTGCCCGGTGCTCGACGCGAAACCGGAACTGCGCGGCACGCTGAAATTCCGCGAGGTGGACGAGCTCAAGCTCAGCTTCGCCGAGGGGCGGGGAGGGGCGAAGCCGTTCCTGATGTTTCCCGACAGCCGCCGCGCGGAGAAGTGCTGGGGCGGGTTCAAGCAGCTGACGGAGATGATTCTGCGCGAGAACAAGGCGCGGAAGGTCATCTGGGCCGGCAACAACCGCGTGCCTGACCGCAACGCCTATCCCCCCGAGCAATTCCTCAACCTGACCGCCAACACCAGCCTCGTGTCGCTGCCCGCGCTCATCAAGCGGGCCGACTGGGTCATCACCAATGACAGCGGCCCGATGCACCTCGCCGCCGCGCTGGGCGTGCGCACGCTGGGCATCTTCGGCCCGACGGATCCGCGGCTGTTCGGCCCGTATCCGCTGACCGGCCCGACGAACTTCGTTGTGCAGGCGCCGGTGGGCGACCTCAAGCTCCTCTCGGCTAAGGACGTCTACGCCCGTTTCCAGAAAATCCGGGCGCGTTTTGAAAAAGGCCGCTAACACCTTCCGTCATGCTTGATCCCAAACTTCTCCGCGAAACCCCGGACCTCGTCCGGGCCGCGATTGCCAAGAAACACCTCGAGGTGGATGTCGACGCCGTGCTGGCGCTGGATGCCGCCTGGCGCGCGCAGCTGCAGGAAGTCGAGGCGCTCCGGGCCACGCAGAAGGCGGCCAATACCGCGATGGCGGCGCTGCCCAAGGGTTCGCCCGAATTCATCGCCAAGGTCGCCGAGATGAAGGCCGTGTCGGCGCAGGCGAAGGAGCGTGAGGTGAAGCTGAAGGAGGCCGAGGAAAAGCTGCACCAGGCGATGCTTTCCCTGCCGAATCTGCCCCATGCCAGCGTGCCCGAGGGGCGCACGCCGGAGGACAACGTGGTCGCCTCGACGCATGGCGACCCGGCGCAGGTCGGGGCGTTTGCCAAGCCGCACTGGGAGATCCCGGGCTTTGAGAAGCTGTTCGATTTTGCGCGCGGCGCGAAGGTCACGGGCGCGGGTTTCCCGTTTTTCATCGGCGACGGCGCGAAGCTCGTGCGGGCGCTGCTGCATTTCTTTTTGGAGGAGGATGCCAAGGCCGGCTACGTCGAGGTCAGCCCGCCGATCTTCGTCAACGCCGCCAGCGCGACCGCGACCGGCCAGCTGCCGGACAAGGAAGGCCAGATGTACGAGACGCAGGACCGCCTGTTCGCCGTGCCGACGGCGGAGGTCCCGCTGACGAATTTCTTCCGCGACGAGATTCTCGAGGAGTCCGTGCTGCCGGTCTACCGTTGCGCCTACACGCCGTGTTTCCGCCGCGAGGCGGGCAGCTACGGCAAGGACGTGCGCGGACTCAACCGCGTGCACCAGTTCGACAAGGTCGAGCTGCTGAAGTGGGTGCACCCCGCGACGAGCTACGACGAACTCGACAAGCTGCGCATTGATGCCGAGCAGCTGCTCCGGAAACTCGAGCTCCCGTACCGCGTGCTGCTGATGTGCGGCGGTGACATGGGCTTTGCGCAGGCGAAGAAATACGACCTCGAGGTCTGGGGCGGGGGCCAGAAGCGCTGGCTCGAGGTTTCGAGCTGCTCGAACTTCGAGGCCTTCCAGGCGCGCCGGGCCCAGATCCGGTTCCGCTCGAAGGAAACCGGCAAGCCCGAGCTCGTGCACACGATCAACGGGTCGGGTCTCGCCGTGCCGCGCGTGCTGGCGGCGATTTTGGAGAATAACCTGCAGGCCGATGGCCGGGTGAAGATTCCCGCCGCGCTCGTGCCGTATTTCGGCAAGGAGTACCTGAGCTTCCAGTGACCGGGGCTAACGTTCGCGCCCCGGCCGCCGTGGGCACGACTCCTGGAGACCACACCGGGCCATGAAGCGAAAAACCAAGCCCGACTGGCCGGCGATTGCCGCGGCCGTGGCGGCCCGGATTCCGCATGAGGCGCTGCATCCGGGGGCGATGACGACTGCGCTGGCGGAGTCGAAGCCGCGCAAGGCCGGGACGGCGGCGGCGCGCTGGGCGGTGGCGTTTTCCGGCGGAGCGGACTCGCTGGCGCTGCTCCTGGTGCTGTGGGCGGAGGGACCCGGCCGGTGGGGCCGGGGGTTTACCGTGCTGCATTTCAACCACCGGTTGCGGGGCCGGGCGTCCACGGCGGATGAAAATTTTTGCGCCCAGGTGTGCACCGCACTCGGAGTGAAGCAGGTGACCGGCCGCTGGCGTGCGGCGCGGAAGGGCGCGAGCGAGGCCGAGGCGCGCGCGGCGCGGTTTGAGTTTTTCACCCGCGAAATGAGCCGGCGGAAACTCCGGCTGCTCTGGCTTGGTCAGCAGCAGGATGACATTGCGGAGACGTTTTTCATGCGGCTGGCGCGCGGCAGTGGCACGGCGGGGCTGGCTGCGCCGAGGCCGGCGCAGGCGATGCCGGGCGGGCGCTGTCACCTGCGGCCCTTGCTGACCCTGCCGAAGGCCGGGATTGTCACGGCGCTGCGGCAGGCCGGCGCCACCTGGCGGGAGGATGCGAGCAACGCGGGTGGCGATTTTTTCCGCAACCGCGTGCGGCGGGACGTGCTGCCGGCGTGGCAGCGGGCCGCGGAGCGCGACGCGCTGGGCGGGGCGGCGCTTTCCCGGGAATTGCTCGAGGAGGACGACACGGCGTTGGAGGCCTGGCTCGCGGAAGTGCGCCCGTTGGGGGAGGATGGCTCGCTCAATTTGAGCAAACTCGCGGGCAAGCCGCGCGGGCTCGTGCGGCGGGCGCTGCACCGCTGGCTGCTCGCGCAACCCATGGTGATCCGGATCTCGCGGCAGGCGTTCGACGCCCTGCTCCGGGACGTACTCAGCGGCCGAGCCACGCGGCACAGTCTGGGTCGGGACGGGTTCGCCGTGATCGGGAAAGGTCGCCTGCGTTTTGCGCCCGGGAGGAAATAATCGCGCTAATTCCAGCCTCCCCCCAATTGACTTATCGGCGGGGAACATTCACCTTCACCCCTCAGTCCCAATCCCCATGTCCGAACTCGATAACAACAAGAAGCAACGCCGTTCGCTCAAGAACCTGCCCCCGGATCGGTTCCAGCCCAAGATGCTGGTGATCTGGCTGGTCATTGTCGTGGCGGCGGTCGCGCTGCTGTTCTTCGCCCCGGGCCGGCTGACCTCGCCGGCCACCCTGAAGATCCAGGATGTGGTTGACCTGACCGAGGCCGGCAAGGTCAAGGAAGGCATGATCCGCCAGGATGGTTCCGGCGGCCGCGACTGGGTGGTGATCACGGGTGAAGCCAAGGAAGCCACCCTCGAGAGCGATCGCGGCGCGACGAACCAGTTCCGCGCGGCCGGCCGCCTCACCGACGCCAATGCGGAGCGCCTCCAGAAGTCCAAGAAGTTCACCGAGCAACCGACGACCACGCTGCTGACGTCCATCGCGGCGCAGGTGATCCCGTTCCTGCTCATCATCGGCCTGCTTTATTTCCTCTTCATCCGCCAGCTCCGGCAGGCGGGCAAGGGCGCGCTCAGCTTCGGCAAGAGCCGCGCCAAGCTGCTGACCCGCGACCGCGACAAGGTGATGTTCGCCGATGTGGCGGGCTGCGACGAGGCCAAGGAAGAGGTCAGCGAGGTCGTCGAATTTTTGAAGGACCCGAAGAAGTTCACCAAGATGGGTGGCAAGATCCCGAAGGGTATCCTGATGGTCGGCCCCCCGGGTACCGGCAAGACGTTGCTCGCCAAGGCCGTGGCCGGCGAGGCGGACGTGCCGTTCTTCAGCATCTCGGGCTCGGACTTCGTGGAAATGTTCGTGGGCGTCGGCGCCAGCCGCGTGCGCGACATGTTTGAGCAGGGCCGCAAGAGCGCCCCGTGCCTGATCTTTATCGACGAAATCGACGCCGTCGGCCGCCAGCGCGGCGCCGGGGTCGGCGGCGGCAATGACGAGCGCGAACAGACGCTCAACTCACTGCTCGTGGAGATGGACGGCTTCGACACCACCGAGGGCGTGATCATCATCGCGGCGACGAACCGCCCCGACGTGCTCGACAGCGCGCTGCTGCGCCCGGGCCGCTTTGACCGCCAGATCATGGTGGACCTGCCCGACATCCTCGGCCGCGAACAGATCCTCCGGGTGCATGCCCGCAAGATCAACCTGGCCGAGAGCGTGGACCTCAGCGTCATCGCCCGCGGCACGCCCGGCCTGTCCGGCGCGGATCTGGCCAATCTCCTCAACGAAGCCGCGCTGCTCGCGGCCCGCCGCAACAAAAAGCGCGTCGAGATGATCGACGTGGATGATGCGCGCGAGAAGGTCCAGTTTGGCCGCGAACGCCGCCGCCTGATGGATGACGAGGAGAAGAAGCTGACGGCCTACCACGAGGCCGGCCATGCGCTCGTGCAGGCGGTGCTCGATGACGGGCACATGCCGGTGCACAAGGTGACGATCATCCCGCGCGGCCACAGCCTGGGCAGCACGATGTTCATCCCCAAGAAGGACATTCTCACGCACGCCATGAAGCGGATGCTCAACCAGATCGCCATGGGCCTCAGCGGCCGCATTGCCGAGGAACTGGTCATGGGCGACGTCTCCAGCGGCGCCGGCGGCGACATCAAGCAGGTCACCAAGATCGCCCGCCACATGGTGTGCGACTGGGGCATGAGCTCGCTCGGCATGATCTCGTACGGGGACAACTCCGACACGGTGTTTCTCGGCCGCGAGATCACCCGCAACCACGCCTACAGCGAGGACACCGCCCGCAAGATTGACGCGGAGATTTCCCGGATCGTCGACACACAGTACGCCCGCGCCAAGGACATCATCCTCGGTAAGCGTGATGCGCTCGACAAGATCGCGGCGGCGCTGCTCGAGTATGAGACCATCGAGGGCAAGCACGTCCTCGAGATCCTGAACTTCGGCGAGATCCGCTCGCCCATCATCGTGGAGAAGCCGACCAAGCCGGACGCGAAGACCGCCGACAAGAAGGCCGCGGGCAAACCCGCGACCATCCCCCCGTTGCCCGCCGGCGGGGCCGAGCCGGCCCCGACGCCGGCTTGAAGCCGTTTCCAGTCTGATTTTTAGCCCTCGGCGCGAAGCAATTCGCGCCGATTTCATTTCCGGACTCCCGCGGGCCGGATGCGTAAAAATCGTCCTTGGATTTGGGATTTCAGCGCACAGTGTAGGGCTTCCGCATGAAAATCTGCTGCATTGGAGCTGGTTACGTTGGTGGCCCGACCATGGCGATGATCGCCCTGAAGGCCCCTGACATCGAAGTGAAGGTCGTGGACATGAACGCGACCCGGATTGCGGCCTGGAATTCGGGCACGCTGCCGATCTATGAGCCCGGCCTGGCGGAGGTCGTGGAAAAGACGCGGGGCAAGAACCTGCATTTCTCCACGGACGTGAACGCGGCGATTGCCGGTGCGGACATCATCTTTGTGGCGGTGAACACCCCGACCAAGACCTACGGCGTGGGCGCGGGGCGGGCGGCGGACCTGCGGTTTATCGAGTCGGTGGCGCGGACCATTGCCGAGGTGGCGACCGGCCCGAAGATCATCGTCGAGAAATCGACCATCCCCGTGAAGACGGCGGAGACGATCAAGGACATCCTCGCCGCCAACACCCGTGGGATCAAATTTGAGGTGCTCTCGAATCCCGAGTTCCTGGCCGAGGGTACGGCCGTGGCGGACCTGCTGATGCCCGACCGCGTGCTCATCGGCGGCGAGCGCACCCCGGGAGGGGAGAAGGCCCTGCAGACGCTGGTCGAGGTCTACGCCCGCTGGGTCCCGCGCGACCGCATCATCACGACCAACCTGTGGTCGTCGGAGCTGTCCAAGCTCGTCGCCAACGCGTTCCTGGCGCAGCGCATCTCGTCGATCAACTCGATCTCGGCCCTCTGCGAGGCGACGGGGGCGGATGTGGACGAGGTGGCGAATGCGATTGGGCGGGACTCGCGCATCGGCCCGAAGTTTTTGAAGGCCTCGGTGGGCTTTGGCGGCTCCTGCTTCCAGAAGGACATCCTGAACCTCGTTTATCTCTGCGAGCACTACGGCCTGCCGGAGGTGGCCGCGTACTGGGACGGGGTGGTGAAGATGAACGACTGGCAGAAACGCCGGTTTGCCGGGAAGATTTCCCGCGCGCTGTTCAACACTGTCGCGGACAAGAAAATCGCGATCCTGGGTTTTGCGTTCAAGAAGGACACCAACGACACGCGCGAATCCCCGGCGATCTCGGTGTGCCGGGACCTGCTCGCGGAACAGGCGAAGGTCGTGGTCTACGACCCGAAGGTGTCGGCGGAGGAAATCCGCCTGGACGTGCTCGGCAAGGGCAAGGACGACCCGCGTCTGACCGTGGCGAAGACCGCCTACGAGGCGGCCGACGGCGCGCATGCCATCGCCGTGGTGACCGAGTGGGACGAATTCAAGAAGCTCGACTACGCGAAGATGCTCGGCGCGATGCACAAGCCGGCGTTCATCTTCGACGGGCGCAACATCCTCGACCTGGCCAAGCTGGAAGCCATGGGCTTTCGGACTTACGGAATCGGGAAGTAAGCGCGCCTCGCCCGAGGTGGGGCGTGGCTTCAGACGATCGGCAGATCGGCAAATTTGCCGCCCAGCACCAACTCGGATGGGCAGGCGAGCCAGTGGTTGAGCATTGTGGCGTAGACACTGCGGAAGTCGGTCGAGTAAGTGAGGTCCTGGTTAAGGGCCAGGTTGAGTGCCGGGGCGGTGCCGTGCAGGCCGCCTTTCACCTTGGAGCCCAGGACAAACAGCGGCGCGGCGGTGCCGTGGTCGGTGCCGCGGCTCTCGTTTTCACTCGGGCGGCGGCCGAACTCGGAGAACGTCATCGTGGTGACCTGGCCGTCGAGCTTGTGCAGCTCGAGGTCCTTTTGAAACGCGGCGAGGCCGTCGGAGAGCGTCGTGAGCAGGTTGGCCTGCTGGTTGGCCTGGTTGCTGTGGGTGTCGAAGCCGCTGAGCGAGACGAAGTACACCCGCGTGGGCAGGCCGGCGGCGATCAGGCCGGCGATATTCCTCAGCGAGGCGGCAAACGCGTTGGCAGGATAGCTGGCGGCCGGCTGGTAGCCGCCGAGGACGCGCTGGACTTTTTTCTCGGTGACGAGCGAGTCCATGAGCGTGTGCTTGAGGAAGGTCGCATTGTCGTTCTCGGCGGCACCGGGCTGGCTGACGAGCGACTCGAGGAACTGGCGGTTTTCCTCGTTTTCCTTGCGGTTGCCCGCGCCAGGCAGGAGGCCAAACGTCGGATGGTCCTGGGCGCTGAGGAAGGATTGCGGCACGCCGTTGCTGATGTGCAGGCCGACCGGGTCGTGGGCATCCGCGCCGGGCCCGCCGGCGCAGGCATTGTCCATGAAGCGACCAATCCAGCCCGTGGAGAGAAACTCGCTGCTGCCGCTGGCGGTTTCCCAGATCTCGCTCGAGCGGAAATGGCTGCGGTTGGGGTTGGGATAGCCAACGTTCTGGACGACGGCGAGTTTGCCGTCCTTCAGCAGGCGGTGCAGGGCGGTGCACGACGGGTGCAGGCCGAGGGTGTCGTTGATGCGCAGCACCTTCTCCTTGGCGAGGCCGAGGGTGGGCCGCAGGCGGTAATAGTTGGCGTCCTCGTACGGGACGAGGGTGTTGAGGCCGTCGTTGCCGCCGGCGAGCTGGACGAGCACGAGGATGGGCCGGTCTTTTTCTGGGGTGGGCGTTCCGGCGAGGGCGGAATTGACGAGGAACTCGGGGGCGAAGCGGGCGAAGGCGAGCAGGCCGATGCCGCGGCCGGTGAGCTGGAGGAATTCACGCCGCGTGGTGGGGAACAAAGGAGTGGGAGCGTTCGAGGACATGGCGGGAATCAGCACAGTTGATACTCGGGGGACTGAAGCAGCGTAACAGTGGCGCGGCGGAGGCGGCGCAGTTTTGGGGGACCATCGGCGTGATCCACGGCGAGGAACTTTCGCACGCTGTCACGAAACGGCGGGGCGGCGGGAAGGGCGAGAAAATTGGCCAGTAGGTGGTCGGTCGCGGCGGCGGCATCGAGTGCGGCGAGCGGGGCGAGGAGGACGTCGGAGGCGGTGAAGTTGCTCGTGCCGTTGGCGCGCGCGGCGACGAGCTCAATCTGTTCGTCGGCGTTGAGATTGTCCTCCTTGATGGGGGAGAACAGCGATTCCACGAGTTGGCGGCGCACGCCGAGCGTGGCGGAGTTGATCCAGTTGCGGCCGCCGACCCAGCCGCGGACATTGGGGGGATTGAAGAGCATCTGGCCCATCTGGCGGAGCGGGTTCAGGACCGAGCGCGGCAGCGGTGCGACGCTCAGGTCGAGGTCCTGCACGAGCCCGAGGTAGAACTGCACGGGGCTCTTGATGAAGTCGCCGCGAAACTCCCTGGCGTAGAAGAGGCGGCTGCCGAAGAAACGCAGGGCGAGGACGCGCAGGTCGTAGTCCCGGGCGCGCCACCAGGCACCGAGTTCCTGGAGGTACCCGGGCGGCAGGGGGGTGTCGGAGAGGTAGAATTTCACCATCTCATGCGGCAGGAAGGCGCCGGCGGCCGGCTGCCGGAAGGCAAGATCGATCACGTCATCGCCGGTGAAGTGGCCGCTCTGGCCGAAGATCGTCTTCGACGAGGCGTCGTGCTGGCCGGGGACGAAGCGGAACACCCCGAATTGCTGCCGGTAGCCGGTGAAGGCGCGGGCGGACTCCTTGATGTCCTGTTCGGAATAGTTGCCCTCGCCGAGGAGAAACAGCTCGAAGAGTTCGCGGGCGAAATTCTCGTTGGGGTCGCCGCGCTTGCTCTGGTTCAGGTCGAGGTAGCTGATCATCGCGGGGGAGCGCGAGACGGCCTTCGCGAGCACGGGCGCGGGCCCGAAGCCGTGACGGGTGAGCAGGTCGAAGTGGTTCCAGATCAGCGCGGCGTTTTTGACCTTCTCGACGGCGACAACGTAGACATCGCTGAGAAAGAGCACCCACTTGGCGCACGCGGCATTCTGTGGCTGCGCGGCGAACTGCAGCCACTTGATGCTCATGTCCTGGATGGCGACCTGGCTGCGCTCACGCGCTTCGCGCTGGAGGCGTTGTTTTTCGGGGCCCTGCTGGGCCTGGGCGAGGCTGCGGGCCATTTGCGGGACGTTCTCCTTGAGATGGGCAACCAGCCGGGGCTCGGAGAACAGCGCAGGTTGCGCGGGGAAGAGCCGGTCAAGTGTGGCGGCGAGGCCGTCGGTGGTGGCGCGGGCGACCTCGGCGGGAAGGGCGGACCAGCCGGCGCGACGCAGGAGATGGCGCGCGGCGTCGGCGTTCCATTCCGCGGCGGGCAACGGCTCCCAGGCCTCGGTCGCGGGGTAAGTGAGCTTCATGCCGCTAATGACGCCGCAAACGGGTGCCGGTTTCGCGGGACGAAACTAAACCCCGAGGGCGGTGCGGTAGAGCCGGGGCACGCGCTTGCTCACGGAGCAGAGGGTTTCCCACGGAATGGTGTCGGCCCAGCGGCTGAACTCGGACACGGAAATTTCGGCGCCGTCCTGGCGGCCGACGAGGACGACCTCATCGCCGCATTTCACGCCGGGCACGCCGGTGACGTCCACGATGGTCTGGTCCATGGTGACGCGGCCCAGCACCGGGCAGCGCTGGCCGGCGATGAGCACCTGGGCGCGGTTGCTGACGGAGCGGGGAATGCCGTCGCCGTAGCCGGCGCAGAGCACGGCGATCACGGTGTCCCGGGTAAGCGTGTGGGTTCGGCCGTAACTGACGGTGGTGCCGCGGGGGAGGGTTTTCGTGATGCCGACGCGCGTGCGGAAACTGAGGACCGGCTCGGTGTGCACCTGGGCCAGCAGGGAGTTGGGATGGGGGAGGATGCCGAACTGGAGCAGGCCGACGCGCACGGCGTTGAACGGGCTCGCGCCGGGCATGGTCTCGAGGCCGGAGCTGTTGTCGGCGTGGACGAAGAGTTCGCTGAGCTTGATGCCCTCGCAGCGGGCGAGGGCCGCGAGGAAGCGACGGCGCTGTTCCTCGGTGAAGGCGGAGTCGTCGTCCGGGCTGGCGAAGTGGGTGAAAACACCGGCCAGCCGCAGGTGCGGGGACGCGGCGATTTGGGCGTAAAGCGCGGGCGCCTGTTCGTGCCACACGCCGAGCCGGCCCATGCCGGTGTCGATTTTCAAGTGCACGGCGACGGGCCGGCCGGCGGCGCGGCCGACGGCATCGAAGCGCTGCACCTCGTCGGCGGTGGAGACCGTGGCGGCGAGATCGTAGTCGGCGAGGTAGTGATCCTCCTCGGGCAGCAGCGGGCTGAGCAGGAGGACGGGCCAGCCGGGCCCGAGTTCGCGCACGGCGGTTGCCTCGGCGAGCGTGGCCACGGCGAAGAGATCGGCGCCGGAGTGCATCAGCCTCGCGACGGTCTGGTGCAGGCCGTGGCCGTAGGCGTCGGCCTTCACCACGGCGACGTAGCGGATATGTGCGGGCAGGGAGGCACGGATGAGGCGCAGGTTGCGTTCCAGGGCCGCGAGATCGATCTCGGCCCAGCAACGGAGGGGCAGGCGGGAGTTGGGGGCGTTCATGGGGCGCGGTGAACCTGGGGAGTCCAGGTGGCGTAACTCGGTTCCTCGTGGAGAAACGCATCGGGCGCGTCCGTGGCGTGAAACAGGTCACGGTCGGCGACCACGGGCAGCAATTGGGCGAGCGAGTAGGAGGTGGTGGTCACGCCGGCGGGCAGGGCGGACCAGTGCCGGAAGCCTTCGGGCATGACGAGCTCGCCGGTGAGTTCGGCCGTGGGAACCCGGCGCAGTCCCGCGCTCAGGGTGATGCAGTGCCAGGCCTCGCGCCGGGCGTCGGCGATGATCGTGGCGCCGGGACGGTTGAGCGCCTGCGCCACGATCGCGAGACTGTGATAGGCGAACATCGGTCGGGGCGTGAGGACGCCCCAGGTGCGCAGGGCCATGGCCACGGTGCGAATGCCGAGGACGGACCCGGGGCCGTCGCAGTACACGAAAGCGCCGGCCTCAGCGGGCTGGATGGAGAGTTCCTCGAGACACCGGAAGACACCCACGCCTGATTCCTCATCCGAACCGGCCCAGCGCGCCGGCTGGTCGGGTCTGAGCCAGCCGACCTGGATCCGGGCCGAGGCGGCATCGATGAGCAGCAAGGGTCCGTGGGCGGCGAGAAGTTGACGAAGGCTGGGCATGGTTCCCGGCAGCCACGAAACGGCGGGTAACCGCGGCGCGCAAGCGTGCAGAATCCGGCATTGACCGGGCTGGCCGGCGACGTAGCGTGACCGATTCTCACTCTAGAAACCACTCCGCATCCCTTCCCGTGAACGTCCAACTCAACTCCGTTTCCGATACGCGCAAGAACCTCGTCGTCACGCTCGACAAGAGCGAAGTCGACACCGAACACCAGGCCGTCGTGGCCGAGTTCAGCCAGATGGCCAAAATCCCGGGCTTCCGCCCGGGCAAGGCACCGGCGGCGATGGTCGTGAAGCGCTTCGGCAAGGAGATCGCCGAGGAGTTCAAACAGAAGGTCGTGAGCAAGGCCTACCGCGGCGCCCTCGAGCAGCAGAAGCTCGACGTGCTGAATGTCGTCAATGTCGAGCCGGGTCAGGTCGAGGCCGGCCTGTCCGCCGCCATCACCATCACCCTCGATGTGCGCCCCGAGTTCCAGCTGCCCGAGTATAGCGGCCTGGAGACCACGGTGGCGTCCACGGATGCGACCGACGCCGAGGTGGACCAGATCATCGAGAGCCTCCGCAGCGAGCGCGCCGAGTTCAAGACGGCCGAGCGTCCGTCGGCGAAGGGTGACTATGTGAAGCTGGCCTACGAAGGCACGGTGGACGGCAAGCCGATCGCGGAGCTTGCGGCCGACAAGCAGATTTACGGCAAGGTCCCGCAGACGTGGGAAGAGGTCGAGGGTGCCAACGAGGGCGTCATTCCCGGTCTCGGCAAGGATCTCGCGGGCGTGAAGGCCGGCGACAAGAAGAACGTGAACATCACCTTCCCCGCCGATTTCGCGCCGGTCCCGGCGCTGGCGGGCAAGAACGCCGTCTATGCGATCGAGGTGCAGGAAGTGCGCGAGCGCGCGCTGCCGCCGCTGGACGAGGCCTTCTTCAAGGCCAACCAGGTGGACGACCTCGCCGCGCTGAAGACCAGCGTGAGCAACAATCTCAAGCTCCAGAAGGAGCACCAGAACCGCTCCGAGCAGCGCCGGCAGGTCATCGACGCGCTGGCCGCGAAGGTGGAGTTCGCCGTGCCGGACTCGCTCGTCGAGAACGAGACGCAGGGCGTGCTCCGCCAGTTCATCGAGGAGAACATGCGCCGCGGCATCCCGCAGGAGCAGTTCGAGAAGGACAAGAAGCAGCTCTTCGACAACGCCCGCCAGGCCGCGACGAAGCGCGTGAAGGTCCAGCTGATGCTCGCGAAGATCGCCGAGGCCGAGAAGCTCACGGTGACCGAGAAGGACATCGACACCTTCATCTACCGCGAGGCGATGCGCACGCAGCAGAAGCCGGACAAGCTCGTGAAGGTCCTCAGCAGCGACCGCGAGCAGCTCCGCGCCGTCCAGCAGTCCATCATTTTCGACAAGTCGGTTGATTTTCTGGTGTCCAAGGCTAAGGTGTCGACCACACCGAAGGCCTCCTAAACGACACTCTACAATCAATCCCTGTGAGCTACTACGTCCCCCTTGTCATTGAAAACACCGGCCGCGGCGAGCGGTCGATGGACATCTATTCCCGTCTGCTGAAGGACCGCATCATCTTCATCGGCACGCCGATTGACGACATGGTCGCCAACCTGGTGATCGCCCAGCTGCTGTTCCTCCAGATGGAGGATGCCAAGAAGGACGTCTTCCTTTACATCAACTCACCCGGCGGCGTGGTGACCAGCGGCATGGCCATCTACGACACGATGCGCTTCATGCCGTACGACATTGCCACTTACTGCATCGGCATGGCGGCCAGCATGAGCACCGTGCTCCTCGCCGGCGGGACCAAGGGCAAGCGCTTCGCGCTTCCCAACAGCCGTGTCATGATCCACCAGCCCAGCGGCGGCGCGGGCGGGCAGACGGCGGACATCGCCATTGCGGCCAAGGAGATCCTCCGCTGGCGCAAGACGCTCAATGACACGCTGGCCCTGCACACCGGCAAGACGGCCGACCAGATTGAGAAGGATTCGGACCGCGACTACTACCTGAGCGCCGAGGAGGCCAAGGCCTACGGCATCGTGGATCACGTCGTCCAGTCCACCCGCGAGGCCCAGGCCATCGCCGTGCAAAGCGCCGCCTGAAGAGTGGTTTAGGACATTCTCCGGCCTCGACACCGGTTCGTCCGGCGCGACACCCTTTCCCATGGCCAAGTCTTCACGCATGACGCTCTGTTCCTTCTGCGGCAAGTCGCAGGCGGAAGTGAAAAAGATTATCGCCGGTCCCGGCGTATATATCTGCGACTCTTGCGTTAACGTCTGCAAGACGATCATCGATCGCGAGGTCAAGGCGCCCACTACCGAGGCCAAGCCGGCCTTCCGGCTGATCAAGCCGTCGGAGATCAAGAAGACCCTCGATGACCACGTCATTGGCCAGGATCACGCCAAGAAGGTCCTTTCAGTCGCGGTCTACAACCACTTCAAGCGCCTCAATTTCAACGCTGGCGAGCCCCTGAAGGACTCGATGACGCTGTCGCCCGAGTTTGACGGCGTTGAGGTCGAGAAGAGCAACATCCTGCTCGTGGGCCCGACCGGCTCCGGCAAGACCCTGCTCGCCCGCACCCTGGCCAAGATCCTCGATGTGCCGTTCGCGATTTCCGATGCGACGACGCTGACCGAGGCGGGTTATGTCGGCGAAGACGTCGAGAACGTCGTTCTCCGGCTGCTCCAGAACGCCAACTACGACGTGAAGCGCGCCGAGTGTGGCATCATTTACATCGACGAAATCGACAAGATCGGCCGCAAGACCGAGAACGTTTCCATCACGCGCGACGTGTCCGGCGAGGGTGTGCAGCAGGCGCTGCTGAAGATCCTTGAAGGCACCACCTGCAACGTGCCCCCGCAGGGCGGCCGCAAGCACCCGAATCAGGAATACGTCCAGATCAACACGTCGAACATCCTCTTCATCTGCGGCGGCGCCTTTGTCGGCCTCGACGCGATGGTGCAGCGTCGCCTCGGTTCGCGCAGCCTCGGCTTTTCCGCCGTCGCCGCGCAGCAGGACGAGACGCTTGCGCCGGAGCAGCTGATGAAGTCGCTGACGCCCGAGGATCTGATCCGCTTTGGCATGATCCCGGAGTTCATCGGCCGCCTGCCGGTCGTGTCGGTGCTGGACCAGCTCAAGATCGCCGATCTCGAGAAGATCCTGCTCAAGACGAAGAACGCCACGGTGAAGCAGTACTCGAAGCTCTTCGCGATGGACGGCGTGCGCCTGAAGTTCACGCCCGACGCCGTGCGGGCGATCGCGGCCAAGGCCATCGAGCTGAAGACGGGCGCCCGCGCCCTCCGCTCGATCATGGAAAATCTCATGCTCGAGGTGATGTACGAGCTGCCGCAGCGCGAGGATGTGACGGAAGTCGTCATCAACTCCGCCGTCGTCGCCGGCCGCCAGAAGCCGACCCTGCGTCGCGCCGGAAAGACCGAGGCGAAGCAGAACGCGGCCTGAGCGCGCTGCGCGCGCGGAGATCGCAGTTCGCGTAGGGCGGGTCTTTGACCCGCCTTTTTTGCGCTCCGCAGGCGGGTCAAAGACCCGCCCTACCTCTGAACGTCGCTCGCTTAACAGCGTTATTCGGAGCAGCTAGTCACCAGTGAGCGTAGTCGCCCTTTTCGAGGCCTTTGGCGAACTCGACGAGGAGCTTAACGCAGCGTTCCACGTCCTCGAGGTCGACGACTTCGCTGGGGGTGTGCATGTAGCGCAGGGGAATGGACACCACGCCGGTGGCCACGCCGCCGCGGCCCATCTGGAGGGCGCGGGCGTCGGTGCCGGTCGGACGCGGGTCGGCGGCGATCTGGACGGGCATCTTGAGCTTCTTGGCGGCCGCCAGGAGGCGCTGGAAGACCTTGGGGTTCGCGTTGGCGCCGCGGCAGAGGATCGGGCCGCCGCCGAGTGTCGTTTCGCCGAACTTGCGGTTGTCGGAGTCGGGGTGGTCGGTCGCGTGGTCCACGTCCACGGCGATGGCAATGTGCGGGTTCACGGCGTAAGCGGCGGTGGTGGCGCCGCGGACGCCGATTTCCTCCTGGGAGGTGGCGACGCTGACGACCTTGGCGGCGAGCTTCTTCTCCTTGGCGAGCCGGATGAGGACTTCGCCGACGATGTAGGCGCCGACCTTGTTGTCGAACGCGCGGGCGGCGCCGATGCTGCCGTGGAAGAGCTCGAACTCGTGGTCGTAGGTCACGGAATCGCCGATGGCGATGCGGGCGAGGGCCTCTTTCTTCGACTTGGCGCCGATATCGATCCAGATCTCGTGGATCTCGGGGACCTTCTTGCGGTCGGCCTCTTCCATAAGGTGCACGGCGCGTTTGCCGGTGACGCCTTTGACCGGGCCGTTGGCGGTCTGGATGATGACGCGGCGACCGGAAATCACGGTGCGGTCATGGCCGCCGATGGTGTCGAAGTAGATGTAACCGTCCTTGTTGACGTAGGTGATGATGAGGCCGAGCTCGTCCATGTGGCCGGCGAGCATGAAGACCGGGTCGCCGGAAGGATTGAGCGTGGCGATGCGGTTGCCCATCGCGTCCATCGCATAGGTGTCGGCGGCGGGTTTGACGTGGCGGTCGAAGACGGCCTGGGCCTCGGCCTCGTAGCCGGAAGGCGAGCGGGCGTGGAGCAGTTCGGTGAGGAAAGCAGGGGCTTGATACGTGGACATGGGGCAAAGGTCGCCCAAGTCGGGCGCGGCGCAAAGAAAATTTCTCTTTGCCACCGCGCACCTGGAATGAGTTCTTGGGGGTTCATGACCATCTATCCCGCCATCGACATCAAGGGCGGCCGCGCCGTGCGGCTGACGCAGGGGCGTGCCGATCAGGAGACCGTGTATGCGGAGAACCCGGCGGATGTGGCGGCGCAGTTCAAGGCGGCCGGCAGCACGTGGGTGCACGTGGTGGACCTTGACGGGGCTTTCGCCGGCGAGCCGCAGAACCTCGCCGCAGTGCAGGCGATTGCGGGGCTGGGGATGAAGGTTCAACTCGGCGGCGGCCTGCGCACGCGGGCGTCCGTGGAGCGCGCACTGGGCTTTGGCGTGAGCCGGGTGGTCATCGGGACTCGCGCGGCGGAGAGTGAGGCTTTCGTGGGCGAGCTCGTGCAGGCGTTTGGCGACAAGATCGCGGTCGGCATCGACGCCAAGAACGGCCAGGTCGCGGTCAAGGGCTGGGTTGCCACGGCAGGCATGAGTGCGCTGGCACTGGCGCACCGGATGGATGCGCTGGGCGTGAGGACGCTGATTCACACGGACATTGGCACGGACGGCATGTTGACGGGGCCGAATTACCCGGCGCAGGAGGCGATGCTGCTGGCGGGCAAATTCAACGTGATTGCGAGCGGCGGCGTGAGCCGGCGCGAGGATGTGGTCGAGCTGGCGAAGCTGGCGCAGCGTCACGCCCGGTTGGACGGGGTGATCGTGGGCAAGGCGCTCTACGAAAAGCGCGTGGACCTGGTGGACCTGCTGGCGATCGCGAAGGGCTGAGTTGGTGCGGCGGAGCACCCTTCGACAGGCTCAGGGTGGCCCAAAGCGCCGGGCCTTTGCGCCTACGCTTTGGGCCAAAACAGCAGGTCGTGCCCGATGAGGGCGTGGCCGCTGCCGGAATCCGTGCCGATGGCGGCGTGCTGATAGCCCAGGGGCATGAGCAAATCGAACACCCCCTGCACCTCGGCTTCGCTATGGAAGGCGACGATCAGGATGGGGTGGCGGGAAGTGATGGTCTGGCGGGCCCCGGCGAGGGCGTGGTGCGCGTGGCCCTCGACGTCCACCTTGATGAAATCGGGCGAACGGAGCTGGCCGTTCGCAACGAGCTCATCGAGCGCCACCGTGCGCACCCCGACCGGCTGGGTGACCGCGCCGGGCGTTTCGTTTTCGTAGGCCAGATGCGTGGTGGTGCTGCGCAGGTCGCCATACGTGAGCAACTCGGCGGTGCCGGCGCGGTCGGAAACGGCGGCTTCAAACGTCTTCAGCCGGGTCAGGCCGTTCATCCGCCGGTGTCGCTCAAGGCGCGCGAAGCTCACGGGGTTGGGTTCAAAGGCGGCGACTTCGCCGGTGGGTCCCACGTGGCGCGCGAGTCCCACGCTGTAGATGCCGAAGTGGGCGCCCAGATCCCAGCAACTCCAGCCCTCGATGTCGCCGAACCGGGCCAGGGTCGCATGCATGGCGGGTTCCTGGGTGCCGCGCCAGTAGGCGCTCCACGGGTAAAGCGTCCAGCGTGCGCCTGCGGCGACCCCGCTCCGCACCGTCACGGGCCAGTATTGGAGGCGGGTGAGCCCGAGGAATCCGTCGAGAAAACGACCCAGGACGCGCCTCATTGCCCGGTAATTTCCCCGGCAATCTCCTCGAGGGGATAGGTGATGATCTCCGCCAGGGTGGGGTGATACCATGGGGCGCGCAGCAGGTCGAAGACCGTGGCGCGCATGGCGAGCGGACCGCTGAAGGCGTGGATGAGTTCACCGGCGTCCTTGCCGACGATCTCGGCGCCGAGGATCTGGCCGCGCTTCGGCTCGGCGATGACTTTCACGTAGCCGTAGTTGGCGTCCATCAGGATGGATTTGCCATGGTCGTTGAAGGGATAGGTTGCGCAGAGATAGGCGGTGCCGGCCTTGTCGAGTTCGCGCTCGAGCCGGCCGATGGTGGCGAGCTGCGGGTCAGTGAAGACGACGTTCAGCAGCAGGTCCTGGTCAATGGGCTTCAGGTCCTTGACGCCCGCGGCGTGCCTCGCGGCGAGTTCGCCCTGCTGGATGGCGACATGGACGATCTCGTGGGGCCCGGAGCAATCGCCGGCGGCGTAGATGTGCGGTGCAGTCGTCTGCTGCCAGCGGTTGATGATGATCTGGCCATTCGGGCGGGTAAAGACCCCGGCGGCGGCCAGGCCGAGCCGGGCAGTGTTGGGTTCGCGTCCGAGGGCGTTGAAGAGGTGCGCTCCGCGCCGGGTGATGCGCTTGCCATCGTGGATGAACGTCACGGCGGTGCCGCGCTGGTCCTGAGTGATGGCTTCAATCTGGGTCCCGGCGAAGAGTTCGATGCCTTCGTCAACAAAGGCCTGTTGCACGACAGTGGAGGCGTCGGGGGAATGGTCGCGCAGGATATTCGGGCTGCGCTGGATCAAGGTGACGCGCGTGCCGATGCGGTTGAGGAATTGGGCCAGCTCGCAGGCGACGATCCCGCCGCCGAGCACGAGGACGCTTTTCGGGATGAAATCGAGGTCGAGCACGTCGTCGCTGGTCCAGAATTTGGCGGCGGCCAAACCCGGCACAGCGGCCGGGACGCTGACCTTGGAGCCGGTGCCGATGAGGATGAACTTGGCGCGCAGCTTCTGGCCGTTGGACAGGCTGACCGTGTGGGGATCGAGGAAGGTGGCCTGGGCGCGGATGAGCTCGAATTTCCCTGTTTTCAGCTGCTGCAGGCGGGAGTCGGCGAATTCGGCGATGATCTTCAGTTTGCGGGCATGCATGGCCTTCATGTCCGCGCGCGCAGAGGGAATCTTGAGGCCGAAGGTCTTCCCCTTTTGGGCCAGGTGCAGCACCTCGGCCAGGTAGAGGAGCGTCTTGGACGGCATGCAGCCGCGCAGGATGCAGAGGCCGCCGAGTTCGCGGGCGCCGTCCACGATGACGGTCTTGAGGCCTTGCTCGACGGCGACGCGGGCGGCGTTGAAGCCGGCGCTGCCACCGCCGATCACGAGATAATCACAGGTCTTGATGGCCATGGCGGGAAGCTCAGCGCCCCTTGCCGAAAATCATCACGTGGATGGTTTTCAGGATGATGGCGGCGTCGAGGGTGAAGGAAAAATGGCGGATGTAGTAGAGGTCGTATTCGAGCTTGCGGACCGTGTCCTCGAGATTGGCGCCATACGGATAGTTCACCTGGGCCCAGCCGGTGATGCCCGGTTTCACGAGGTGGCGGAAATAATAGCAGGGGATCTCGCGCTCGTAGTCCTCGACGAGTTTGGCCCACTCGGCGCGCGGACCGATCAGGCTCATGTCACCGCGCAGGACATTCCAAATCTGGGGTAATTCGTCGAGGCGGCTGGCGCGGAGGAAGCGGCCGACCGGGGTGATGCGAGCGTCGCCGGGCTGGGTGTAGCGGTCGCCCTCGCTGGCGGAGGGACGCATCGTGCGCAGCTTGTAGATCTGGAACGGGACGTGGTTCTTGCCGATGCGGGTCTGGGCAAAGAAACACGGCCGGCCTCGCCCCAGTGAGCGTAGGCGGCAAGCAGCACCTCGGTGTCGCAGTGGGTCTTGAACGGATAACCCGCCGCGCGGAGCTCGTCGCGCAGGGCGCGAAAGTTGTAGATCGCGCCGTTGAAAACCAGGTGGAACCGGCCGTCGGGAGTCGTCATCGGCTGGTGGCCGTGCGCCGGGTCGAAGATCGCGAGCCGACGCATGCCGAGGGTCGCGGCCCCCTGCGACACAATGCCGTCGTCATCGGGTCCGCGGTGCAGCATGGCCGCACACATCCGGTTGACGGCTGCGGTGCGGGCCTCGGGGGTATCAAGCGGACTGATGAAACCGGCTATGCCGCACATGGGGGATTTCGGGGAAAGCTTCGCCCCGTCACTTCCGGGGCGGAATGACCGGGCGGGCAGGCGAGTGGGCGGAGGGCCATCGCGGGGTGGTGTTGGGGGCTAAACCCCTGATAATAAAGGCCAACGCTAACTGCGGAACTTGGCAATCCCGTTGATATGGGGACGGAAACAAAACCCTCCGCGGAGATTGCGCGAACGGAAGGCATGGTGTGAGTTGAACACGCATGAACGCGGATGCCGACGGTAATATTGCCGGAAAACACTTAGTCATATTTGGTTGCGGATATATCGGCGGTGAAATCGCGCGCCAGGCGGCCGGTCGCGGACTGCGGGTGACGGCGCTGACGCGGAATGCGGAGAAGGCCGCGGGCGTGCGCGCGCAGGGGGTGGCGGCGGTGGTGGCTGAATTATCCGGCGACGAGTGGCACGCGGCGGTCGGCCCGGCGGAATTCGCTTTGAATTGTGTGAGCTCGGGCGGTGGCGGGGCCGAGTCCTACCGCCGCAGCTACCTGGCGGGGATGAAGTCGGTGCTGGCGTGGGCCGGGAAGCACCCGGCGCTGGAGACACTGGTCTACACCAGCAGCACTTCGGTTTATCCGCAGGATGGCGGCGGACGCGTGGATGAAACCTCACCCGCGGCCGGCCGGGACGAACGCACGGCGGTGCTGGTGGAGACCGAGGCGCTGTTGCGCGCCAGTGCAGTGCGGCGCCGGGTGGTGCTGCGGCTGGCGGGGATTTACGGTCCGGGCCGGACGCATCTGGTGCAGCAGGTGCAGGCGGGCGAGGTGGCCGGGGAGGGGACGCATCACCTGAATCTGATCCATCGTGACGATGCCTGCACCGCAATCTGGGCCGCGCTGAGGGCACCAGCGACGGTGACGGACGGGCTGTTCAATGTGGCGGACGACGGAGCGGCGACCAAGGCCGAGATCACGGCTTGGCTGGCGGGCCGGCTGGGTTTGCCGGCGCCGCGGTTCACCGGAGAGCCGGCGGGAGGCCGCGCGCCCGTGCCGGACCGGATCATCGTCAATGCGCGGCTGAAATCCGTCCTCGGCTGGAAGCCGCTCTGGCCGAGTTTTCGCGAGGGTTACGCAAATTTGTTGTCGCGTTAACTTGCGGGGACTCACTCAACTTTCGGCTCACAACCTTCAACCCCTCATTCCCATGGCCGGCGTAGGCAAACTTCTCAAACAGGCGCAGAAAATGCAGCGTTCCATCGAGGCGCTCCAAACCACCCTCGAGGCGAAAGAGATCGAGGTCACGAGTGGCGGCGGGGCCGTGAAGCTCAAGATCAACGGCGCGGGCAAGTTCACCTCGCTGGTGCTCGATCCGGATTTCCTGAAGGAGGACGCGAAACTCATCACGGACACGCTGCTGGTCGCGATGCAGGATGCAGCCAAGCAGGCGAAGGACTACAACGACGCCGAGATGCAGAAGATCACCTCGGCCTTCCAGACGCCGGGCATGTTTTGATTTTCGAATTTCGATTTCTGACAGCTCGACCGGTACTCGTGGCCGAGCCCACATCCAATCACCGCCCCGGGAAAGTCCGCAAGGATGCCCGGCCTCCGAAATCGAAATTCGAAAATCGAGAATCGAAAATGCCATGACTCCTGCGTTTGAAAAGCTGCAGAAGCACCTGAAGCAGCTGCCCGGCCTCGGTTACCGTTCCTCGGAGCGCATCGCGCTGAACCTGCTCGTGGAAAAGCCCGAGCGGTTGCCCGCGCTGGTCGCGGCGCTGGAGGAGGCGGCTCGCGCCGTGCGCCGTTGCTCGCGCTGCGGGAATCTCGCCGAGAGCGAGCTGTGTTCCATTTGCGCCGATGAACGCCGGGATGCGTCCATCGTCTGTGTGGTCGAGCACGTCCCCGACCTCGTCGCCCTCGAGCGCAGTGCGGCGTATCGCGGGACCTACCACGTGTTGCACGGCAAGCTGTCGCCGATCCACGGGGTGGGGCCGGCGGATTTGAACTTTGCCCCGCTGCTCGCCCGCGTGGCGGACGGTGGGGTGACGGAGCTCATCCTGGCGCTCTCCAACGATGTCGAGGGCGAGGCGACCTGCCATTATCTCACCGAGCAACTGGCTGCCACGGGCCGGGCGGTGAAGGTCACGCGGATCGGATTCGGCCTGCCCAGCGGCGGGGGCGTACTGTACGCAGACTCGGTCACGCTGAAAAGCGCGCTCGATGGCCGGCGGTCGTATTCGTGAGCGCGGCGGACGCGCTCACGGGTGTTGGGTGTTACGTGTCAGGTTGAAGTCGGAAATATCGGCGGTCTTTCCTAACACCTAAAACGTAACACAGGACACGCTCTGCCCCCAAGTAGGGTTAGTCCGTATAGCGGTGTCGCGGGGGACGGGGCAGAGTGTGGCATCCAGTAAACCCCGCAATCCCAACAACCCAGGAAATCACCATGGCAAAGAAAAGCAGAGGCGGTCGGATGACCGCAGCCAAGGCGCGCGCCGCCAAGTCCAAGGGGGGCAAGGGCCCGGTCAAGAGCCGTCCCGCGGGACGCAAGATCATGAAGACGTAAGTTCGGAACCCCGGGCCCGTTTCATTTCCAGGCCGTCGTGAGACGGCCTGTTTTGTGCCTCAGGTCCAGTCGGTCGAGTCGTAGAGCTCGACCTGATCCGCGCCGGGATAGGCCTGCGGTTGGTACACCGGGGCGGAAAGGGTGCAGGCCGGCGGGAAGCCGTTGTCCTCGACGCAAAACTGCAGGCCGCCGTGCTGCATAAATTCCTCCACGCTCGGGTGCACGCGCGGCCGCCCGCCGTTACAGGGCGTGAGGGCGCGGGGCGAGACCCCGCCGAGGTCCGCGGTGAGGCCGGAGGCCTGATGGCGCAGCCAGGGCAGCCCGTCGGTCGAGACGTACTGGGCCGCGAGGTCAGTCCGCCAGGTGAGGGCCGGGAGGTTTTGCGCCGCGAGGGCGCTGTGCCAGTTTTTCCAGAGGTAATCGAGCGCCACCCGGCTGAGTGCATCGTGGTAATAACCGCCGCCGACATCGCTGTGCGCGCCGGGGAACCACACCTCCTTGACCGCGGCATGGCGCTCGGGCGGGTACGTCAGGATCGTCGGCACGAAGAGATTCCGGTTTTCATCCAAGGCCATGCAATGCACGGCGCGCGCGACATTCGCCGGCACGACCCAGTCGGCGGGCGTGGCGGGCACGTTGGTCGGGACCGTGTCCCACACGCCGAGGAAGGCGATGGGGATCTGGTCGCCGGGGATGAGGGTTTTCGACCAGCGGAGGACGAGATCCCAGACATCGAGACGGAGATCGCCGCTGTTGCGGACGCGGCAGTAGCGGCTGCCGACGGTGACCTTGTCCACGAAACCGCGGGCGGCGAGGTCGCGGGCGAACAGGCGGGCGCTGGCGGCGCCCCGGCTGAAGCCAAAAATGGAAACCTGGTCGCCCTGGCGGAAGGTCTGCAGGAAGGTGCAGTAGGCGGAATTGCGGACGTGCTCCTCCATCGTCGCGAACGCCCCCTCGGCCGTCTGGTTCACCGCGTCGTTTTCGTCATCGTTGCCGACCCCGCGGAAATAATGGGTGATCTGCGTGGCGCTGTCCGGGCCGAGGGCGTGGTTGGTTTTGACGAGATTGGAGACGATGGGCGGAAACGCGCGGGTCGGGTCGTCGCGGCTGACCCAGACCAGGCGGGCCTGGTCCCAGGTGAAGTCGGAGGGATTGACGCCGGTGTCATCGTTCCACGTGCCGTCGAAAAGGAAGATGTGGTGCCGGCCGCTGGAGTCGGTTTGCCAGGCGGGATTCGACTTCAGGTCCGACTGCTTGAGATCCGCCGGCCGACCGCCGGTATTTTGCGTGGGAGCAGGCATGGGGATTTCCTCGGCGTGGCTGGGGCGGGGGAGGGTGTGCCGACGGAGCAAGGCCCGTTTCCCCGGTCCGTGCGAGCAAAGAGTCGGTGAACCCTCCGGGCTTACCTTTTTTGCGGTTCGACCACTTCGGGGGTGCCGACCTTGACGTGGCCCTCGGGGAGCGTCTTCAGGATTTCCACTTCCTCGTCCTTGATTTCCCGGTCGAAGTACGGTGCGCCGGCCTCGAGCATTTGTTTGACGATGGCATTGAGATCACGGTGGTCGGGGTCATCCACGTACATGGTCGTGACCCAGAGAACCTCCGGCTTCTTCGTTGGGTCGAGGGGCGGCGGGTATTTGAAGGCGCGGACGAGGATGAATAGTTTTTCGAAACCGGCCTTGGTGGCCTTGTGGCTGACGGAGGGGATCGACAGACGCGCGGCGAGATTTGGGTCGCTGATGACGACTCCCTTGGGCTGGGATGGCATGCTTTTGTCGGATTCGTAATCCCTTGCCACCGTTTCGTACTCCGGCCCCATGTTGTCGACGTTGATGGTGTTCGTCAGATAGGGATTGGGCAGATTGCTCCGGCCATAAATCACGCTCACCAGGATCTCCGGCTTTTGGCCGGGCTCGACGTGACGGTAGCCCTGCGCGGCGAGCTGGCGCATCAGTTCCTCCTTGATGGCCACGGCGCTGACCGGCTTCACCAGCTTCCGCATCGAGAGCGTCGGCTGGATCATCAGGATGGCGTAGAGTTTCCCGTGCTCAATCGCATCCGGTTTGTGGGAGTGGACTCCGTTCCAGATTCGCTTCTGGCGGTCGAGCTGGGTGCGGACGCCCACGTTCAGCTGGTTGTCGAACTCCTGAGCCGGGAGCGGAACGAGTGCAACCGCGAGGCTGGCGAGAAAGCCCAGCATGACCCGGTGCAGTTGAGGGGAATGCATCTTGCCTAGATAGGCTATGCAAGAATCCAAAATGCAATCCCAGAGTAACGAGGTCGCGGAGGGCGGAGGCGGAACCAGACCCCACGCCGGTGAGGTGGTTGCAAGCTTGACCGACCGGAGACGGCGGCTAGCACTGGGGCCGGTCTTCAGTCACGCGGGCGTAGTATACCGGCTATTATGTGTGCTTCCCAAGCATGAGAAGAGGGTTCGACTCCCTCCGCCCGCATTCTGAACCGCCCGAAATTACAGCGCGGCGGCGGCCCAGCCGGGCAGTTCGACGCGGCGGTTCTTGGCGAAGTCCTCGAGGAGGTTGTGCAACCAGGGGCGCGAACAGTTGATGCCGGTAATCGCGAGGAATTTTTTGCCCCCGACGCTTTCCACCACATAGCTCTCGACCTTTACGGTGATGGGCAGGGGTTCGCCGTGCAGGAGGCAGGACGCCTCGACGGTTGACGTGATCCCGCTTATTCGGGCCGCTTGAAGAGTCGGTCTGGGCCCCTACAAAGGACCCAGACCATGAAAGGAAAACGCTACAATACCGAAGACAAAGTCCGCCTCCTGCGGGAGGTGGACGGAGGGAAGAGCATCGTGGAAGTGTGCCG
>CAIOAO010000012.1 GCA_903855985.1 uncultured Opitutia bacterium
CCGCCCCCGCCCGGCGCTGCTGATCGCGCTCACCGGCGCACCGGGATCGGGCAAGACCCACCTCCTCGCGGAACTCGCCGCCCTGCAGCGGGCGCGCGGCGGGCGGACGGAAGGATTTCTCGCCGCCGCCGGCGTCCGGCCCATACCCGACAAGGGCGCCGGTGAATACCAACTGAAGATGCTGGCCAGCGGGGAGACGCTGCCGTGGGCCGTCCGCGACGAGAGCCTGGATCCACCCTACCGTTTTGACCCGGTCACTTTCTACCGGCTGCAAGACTGGGCCAACCGCCTCACCCCCGGCACCTCCCTCGTGCTGCTGGACGAATTCGCCAAGTTCGAGGCGCGCGGCGCCGGCCTGTTCCCGCTGTGGCCGGTCATCTGCGCCCAGCGTCCGCGCATTGTCGTGATGGCGGTGCGCACCGAGCTGGTGGATGCGATCGAGGCGAAGCTCGGCCAGAAGTTTGACCGGCGGATCGATGCCGGGGACTCGGACGCCCTCGCCCAACTTTCACGGATCTGCGATGAATTTGGCGAATGGACCCGGATCGGCCTGTTCGGCGGGGGCAGCGGCATGACCGAGGCGGGGCGAGGCTCGGCCCTGCACGCCGCGAAAATTCCCCTGCGCAGCACCTTCCTCTCCGCCGTACAGGGCGCCATGATGGTTTTCGCCGGCTTCGGGCTCAAGCAGCCCGGGCGGGTCATGTGGGTGTCGTTTATCGCTTCCGGCCTCAAGGCCCTCTCCCCGGCCGGCAGCCGCCTCCGCCCGATGCTCGCGATTTTTGTGCAGGGCTTCCTGTTCGGCTCGACCGTGCAGGTGCTGGGCTGGAACGTCCTCGCCATTTCCCTCGGCGGCATGCTCATGGGCCTCTGGGCCGCGCTGCAGGGTTTTCTCCTGGAATACCTGATGCTGGGTGGCGACCTGTTCAAAGCCTACGACTCCATGGTCGTGTGGATCGCGCAATGGCTGCACCTGCAGGCGCCCACCCTGCCGTGGGTGGTCGGCGGCTGGGCTATCGTGCACGGCAGTATCTGCGCCGTGTCGTGCGTCATCGCCTGGCGGCTGCAGCAGCCCCCGGCGGCCATCCGCCGCGTCCTGGAGCAGGAAGCCGCGGGGACCGCGACGCCGGTGGCGGCGGCCCAACCGGCCCACGCCGCCCGCTGGGCGCGCTGGCTGGAGTTCACCCGCTGGAAATTCTGGCTGCCGCTCGTGATCGTCGCCGGCATCCTCCTCGCCGGCGGCAGTTCGTGGGCGAAAATCGGCTGGCTGACGCTGCGCTTTGCCGCGGTGGGCCTGGTGCTGATGGCCCTCGTCTCGCTGCTGCGCCCCGCCCGCTGGTCGGAGCAGCTCCGGCGCCGCGGCTGGTGGGGCCCCGCCCTGGCGTTCAATGATGCCTTTTCCCGCCGGGAAAAACCGACCGGCGAGATTCCGCCCGCCGCGCCGTGATCGGTTTCACTTCTTAAGTGAAACCGACCCGGCTCCGGGCGGAGGTTCTTTTTCCGGCCGGGCGCCTTGACGCGGCGGACATTATCGTGACGGTCCTGCGTGTCATGACCGTCCTGCGCCGCCCGAGCTTGCTCGCCCCAGCGCCCCGCCGCCTGCTCGCGGCGGGTGGCGTTGCCCTCGTGCTGCTGCTGTCGGTGCTGTCCGCCAATCCGGAGTTGCATCGTTTCATCCACGGTGCGGCTGACGCCGGGCATGAGAATGCCTGCGCTGTCATGCTCTTTGCGCACGGCGTCTCCGCCCCGTTCGACACGGCCGTGCTCACCGCCACACCGGCGGAATGGAGCCCGCTGACCCGGCCCGTCACCGCGGAGATTTTCCTGGCGTCGTCCCGCTACCTGCATCCGCCGGAGCGGGGGCCGCCGGTAGGCTGAGTCAGGTTTCGTCGCCGCGCAGCGCCCGGTTCGGGCCGCGCGTTCGCGTGCCCGAGTCCGTGCACGCCCAACCGTCCGTCAACCCAGCCTTACCATGCACTTTTATCGAATTGTTCCCGCTCTGTTCCTCTCCTCGTCGCTGCTGCTTCGCGCGCAGACGACCGTTCCGCCCGTCCCACCGGAAGAAAAGACCATCTCTCTCGACACCTTCGTGGTCACCAGCGGCCAGGACGCCAAGACTGCGTTCGACCTTGCCCAAGGCACCTCAATCCTCACCGGTCAGGATCTGCTCCTGCGCCAGCAGGGCACGCTCGGTGAGACCCTCAACGGAACACCCGGCGTCAGCTCAACCTCGTACGGCCCCGGGGCCAGCCGGCCCCTGATTCGCGGACTCGGCGGCGACCGCATCCGGGTGCTGAGCAACAGTGTCGGCGCCCTCGACGCCTCCAACATCAGCCCCGATCACAACACCTCGCTCGAGCCCTTGTTCGCCTCCCGCATCGAGGTGCTGCGCGGCCCCTCCACCCTGCTTTACGGCAGTTCCGCCGTAGGCGGCGTGGTCAATGTGATCGACAATACCATTCCCGCCACCGCCCCGGCGGGGCCCGTGACCGGTACCATTGAGGCCCGTGCCGGCGGCGCGGCCGGTGAACGAACCGGAGTCATCGCCATGACCGCGGGCAACCCGGACTTCGCGCTGCAAATTGACGGACTGCGCCAGCGAAGCTCGGACGTGTTCATCCCGGGTGTGGCGCGCATCGATGCGGGCGCCCCGCCCGACCAGCCGCTGGGCACGCTGCCCAACAGTGACATCCGCACCAACAGCATCTCCGTCGGCGGGACCGTCTTCACCCCCACGAGTCACCTGGGTGCCGCGGTGAGCGCCTACTCGACGCTCTATGGTGTGCCGACGGACGAGCCCATCAGCATCAATCTGCACCAGCGTCGTGTGGACCTGCAGGGCGAGACGGCCGCGGCCTACGGGATCTTCCAAGGCGTGCGCGCCCGCTTTGGACTCGGGGACTACGAACACAGCGAGGTCGCCGATCGCACGGTGGTGAACACCACCTTTAAAAACCATGCTTGGGAAGGCCGGATCGAACTGCCGAATATCCTCACCGACACCGTCAGCGGCACCTTCGGTTTCCAGGCAGCCCGCAGCGATTTCTCCGCGGTCGGCGAGGAGGTCGTCACCCCCCAGTCCATCACCACCAGCCAGGCGCTGTTCGCGCTCGAGGAATGGAAGCTGGGGGCCTGGAACCTGCAGGCCGGCGGCAGGCTCGAACAACAGTCGATCAAGCTCGGGGTCGTCGATCCCGCGCTGCCCGTGGTCCCGGGTTATTCCGCCACCACTGGTGAAAAAAAGCCGGACACCGGCGCAAGTGGGTCGGTGGGAGCCGTGTATTATCCCGCCAAAGACTGGTCGATCGGGCTCAATCTCGCCTACACCGAGCGCCTGCCCACCGCCCAGGAGCGATATTCGAACGGGCCGCACGGCGGTACCGGGGCTTACGAGATCGGCACCAGCGACCTGCGCAACGAACACTCGGTGGGATTGGACCTGAGCATCCGGCATCGAGTCGGGTTCGTGACGGGTTCGGTGAGTGCGTTTGTGAACCGGTTCCAAGGCTACATCTTTGAACAGGAGCAACCGCCGGGCCTGACCCCCGCGGTCAACAACCCCGACGGCCTGACGCCCTACCAGTTCGTGGCCAAGGATGCGGAATTCCACGGCGGTGAAGTCGAGCTCACCTTCCATCTGGTCGACGGCGAGGTCCGCCGGCTCCATCTCGATCTGACTTCCGACTACGTGCGGGCTGAGCAGACGACCGATGGCGTACCCCTGCCGCGAATCCCGCCCTTCCGCTTCGGCGCGGCGCTACGTTACGAGGACGGGCGCCTGAGTTTGGGGGCCGGCACGCGCAGCGTGGCACGCCAGGACCGGATCGCCGACACCGAGACGCCCACCGCGGGTTACACGCTGCTGAACGCGGATCTCACCTACATGCTGCCAGCGGGGCGGGTCCGCTATGAGTTTTTCGCGCGAGGCAACAATCTCACCAACGAGGCGGCCCGCGTCCACACGTCGTTCCTCAAGGACTTCGCCCCAGTGCCGGGCCGCGGGGTAACCACAGGGGTGAGGATACACTTCTGAGCCCCCCCCGATTGTCATTGCGGGCCGTGCCGTCCGCCAGGCCCGCGATGACAATTTTTCCTAAATAACCTCAGGGCAGGTCGAAGAACCCGCCCGACTTCAGTCCCCCAGCCCGAACACCGCCTTGGCGTAATTCTCCACGCTGAAGGGCTGCAGGTCCTCGGCCTTTTCACCCAACCCGAGGAAATAGATCGGAATCTTCAGCTGCCGCCAGATACCCACGAGCGCGCCGCCGCGGCTGGTGCCGTCGAGCTTCGTGACGACGAGTCCCGTCAGCCCGAAACTCGCGTGGAACACCTTGGCCTGCTCGATGGAATTGGTGCCGAGCGAGCCGTCCACCACCAGCCAGCGGTGCTGCGGCGCGGTGGGGTCGTTCTTCTGCAGCACCCGGCGGATCTTCGCCAACTCGTCCATCAGGTGGCCCTTCGTGTGCAGCCGCCCCGCGGTGTCGACGATCAGGTAGTCGCGGTCGCGCGCCTTCGCCGCCTGCCAAGCATCAAACGCCACGGCGGCCGCATCGGCCCCCGGGTGGCTCGCGACCACCTCGATGTCCAGTTTCGTCGCCCAGGACTTCAGCTGCTCCACCGCCGCCGCGCGGAACGTGTCGCAGGCGGCGAGCGTGACGGTTTCGCCGTCCTGCTTGAGCCACCACGCGAGCTTGGCTGCGGTGGTGGTCTTGCCGGAGCCGTTGACGCCGATCATGGCGATGACCGTCGGCTTTTGGTCGGCCGCGGTCAGCGAACCCTCCGCGCCGGACAGGACGCGCTGGAGCACGGCGGCACCGATCTCCGCGGCCTGCTTGCCTTGGAGAGACTTGTCGGCGGTGTAGGCTTGCTTGATCTCGGCGAGGATTTCCTGGGTCGTTTCGACGCCGAAGTCCGCGGTGATGAGGGCTTCCTCGAGTTCGTCGAGCGAGTCCTCGTCAATCCGCTTGCCGAAGAAAATGCCCGCCGTCTGGTCCGAGATTGCCGCCACCGTCTTGGCGAAGCCGTCTTTGAATTTTTTGAATAAGCCGAACATCGGATTTTCCCGCGGATTACGCGGATTTACGCGGATAGAAAAGTGGAACTCAGATTGTTACAGGAGATGACGCAGCAAACAGAGAGTGATCGATTCTCCATTGCTCTGGTCCCTCCGTTATCTCCTGTAAATTGGGTGTCTGGGATCGGGGTCTTGTATCCGCGCCCATCCGTGTAATCCGCGGTAAAAAATCACTCCGCCTTGCGCGCATCGCGGCCGAGCTGGTCCTTCACGCGGTCGAGGATGCCGTTGATGAAGCGCTTGGCATCGGCGTTGGAAAACTGCTTGGAGAGGTCGATCGCCTCGTTGATCGAGACGACGGGCGGGATGTCCTTGCGGTGGATCATCTCGAACATCGCGATCCGCATGATGGCCAGGTCGATCTTCGCGATGCGGTCGAACTCCCAGTTCTGGGCGAGTTCCTTGATCTTGGCATCAATCTCCGCCTGGTGCTCGATCACGCCATGGATGAGCTCCTCGCCAAACGAGTAGTGCTCACGCGGCAGCTCCATGTTGGCGAAGAACACCGTCAGGTCCTCCGGCAGGTGCTTGGGCTGGTTCAGGCTCCAGGCAAAGAGGTACTGAAGGGCGGCGACCCGGCCGTCGCGCCGCTGGGCGAATTGGGCCTTGCTCATTGGGCCATCCTCCCTGCCCGCCAAGGGTTTAGGCCCGCACCCGCCACATCGGCGGGGAAGGCAGTGCCTGAGGAGGCCAGAGACTGGAGGACAAAAGAACGCATATGGGAAAGCAGCCGGACAAGGGAACCGGGATGAAATCGCTCCGCAACCAAGAAATAAATCGTCCCACCCCACCCGTCGGGTGCGGAAAACGTTCGGGTCAGGTGGGTTTCGACTTCAGCTTCGCCTTCAGTTCCTTCCACCGGGCGAGGCGGTCGGCGACCTTGGCCTCCCAGCCGGCGGTTTTTGGCGTGTAGATCGTGAGCGGTTTCTCGAGGTAGTCCTGGCCGGAGATGTTCTCGGGAAAGTCGTGCGAGTAGCCGTAGCCCTTGCCCTGGCCGATGCGCTTGTTGGCCTGGCCGCTCTTGCTGCGCAGGATCGCGGGGATGGTCTGGACCGGCGACTCCTTCAGCACGCGGTGCGCCTCGCCGAGCGCGAGCGTCGCGGAATTGCTCTTCGGCGCAGTCGCGATGTACAGCGTCGCGTGCGCGAGTGTCAGCTCCGCCTCGGGCAGTCCGATAAAGTCACACGCGTGGTGCGCCGCCACGGTCAGCGGCAGCGCCTGCGGGTCGGCCAGGCCGACGTCCTCGCTCGCGAGGATGACGAGCCGCCGCGCAATGAACCGCGGGTCTTCCCCGCCCGCCAGCATCTTCGCCAGCCAGTACATCGCCGCGTCAGGATCGCTGCCGCGGCAGCTTTTGATGAACGCGGAAATCGTGTCGTAGTGCTCATCCTCGTCCGCGTCGTAACGGATCCGGCGCTCGCGCGCGAAGATCTCCAGTTCACCGGCCGTGAGCTCCGCGCGTTCGGGCAGGCCCAGGACCAGGACCTCGAGCGCGTTGAGCGCGCGGCGCAGGTCGCCGTCACAGAGCACCGCCAGGTCGGCCAGGATCTTGTCGTCGGTCGTGACGCCCCGCGTCCCCAAACCGCGTTCGCGGTCGGTCAGCGCCAGCCGCAGCACGCCGGCGACGGCGGCAGGTGAGAGCGGCTCGAGGCGGAAGAGATGGCTGCGCGAGAGCAGCGGCGGGTTGACGTAAAAGCCGGGGTTATGCGTGGTCGCGCCGATCAGCCGCACGGTGCCCTCCTCCACGTCGGGCAGGAGCAGGTCCTGCTGCGACTTGTTGAAGCGGTGGAGCTCGTCGATAAAGAGGATGGTGCCGGCCGCCGGCAGCCGGCGCGCGGCGGCGAGGATTTCGCGCAGCTCGGCGACGTTGGACATGACGGCGTTGACGCGCACGAAGCGGCTCTTGGTCTCGTGGGCGATGGCCTCGGCGATGCTGGTTTTGCCGCTGCCGGGCGGCCCGTAGAAAATCAGCGAGCCAAAGCGGTTCTGGGCCACAAGCCGCGGGAGCAGGCTGCCGGGTTTCAGAAGCTGATCCTGGCCGACGACCTCGCTGAGCTGGCGCGGACGCATCCGCGCGGCGAGCGGCTGGTGCGCGGACTTCGCGACGGGCGAAGGGGTGGCGTCACCAAAGAGGTCGGATTGATCGGGGGCGGGCATTACGGAAAATTGACCACGGAATACCCAAAGCAGCACGGATAAAGCAGTCAAACTGCACCCGGCATTGAGTTGGCTCCCAGCCCAACCGGGTCCGTCCATGAAATCCGTGGTTAAAACAGGCGCCGTTGGCTCCGGAACCCAATCCGGTCATTGCCCATGACCAGCCGCAGCCTCGGGCACCGGGCGCCGTTGCTGTGGCTGGTCGTGCCCTTCATCGCGGGCATCGCCACGGGCCGCTATGGTCCGGCCGCCCGGCCCGCCTGGCTGCTCGCCCTCGCGCTAGTGGCCGCCGGACTATCCTACCTGGCCGCATGGCGGACGCCACGGTGGTGGGGTCTGCCGATGGCCATTACGCTGCTGTTGGCCGGGAACGCCAGTTACACCCTGCGCCGCGCCCGGCTCGCCGCGTGGGAGCAGTTGCCGGTCCGCGAAGTGCGACTGTCACTGCGCGTGGACCGCGTGTTTCCGCAGGACGAGGCCCGGAAGGCGGCGGGTTTGGCCACCGTGGTGCGCAGCGAGCAGCATCTGCCTGATCTGGCCGGTCAGCGGATTTATTTCTCCCTGGCCCTGGGCCCGCGCGCGGTGGCGCCGGTCCGCTCCATGCTCATCGCGACCGTCGGCGTGCTGGCGCCGTTGCCGGAAAATCCGTCGCCGACCACGTTTGACGGCTACCTGGCGGATGCCGGGATGAATTTCCGACTCGCCCGCGGACGCGTACTTGCGGTCGAGCAGCCCCCGACGCGTTACCGGATGTTCTGCGAGCACCTCGGCCACCGGCTCAACGCCATCCTCAGCGCTGGGGTTGCCGCCAAGCGGCCGGAGCTGGCGGCGGTGTACCGCGCCATGATGCTGGGTCAGAAATACGAGCTGAGCCTGGAGCAGGAGCAGCTGTTCATGCACAGCGGCACGATGCACCTGTTTGCGATCAACGGGCTGCACATCGGCGTGGTGGCCATGGCGCTGCATGCGCTGCTGGTGATCGCCCGGTGCCCGCGGCTGCTGGTGGCGGGGCTGACCCTGCTCCTCCTTTGGCTCGATGTGGACACGACCGGGGCCAGTCCGTCGGCAGTGCGGGCCTGGATGCTCGTGGCCGCGTATGAGACGGCGTTTATCCTGCGACTGCCCGCCAATGGCATCGCGGCGCTGGCGGCCGCCGCACTGGTGGTGCTGCTGGCGGACCCGATGGCGCTGTTCAGTGCGAGTTTCCAGATGAGTTACGGGGTCGTGCTGGCCATCCTGAGCTTCGGCCTGCCCCTGGCCGATTGGCTGGCGGGGCGGTGGCCGCCCTGGCCCAATCTGCCGGAGGTGACATGGACCTGGTGGCAGCACTGGTGGGCCCGCGGCGTGCGCTGGTTCTGGCCGGTGCTCGGAATTGGCGTGGCGGCGGCGCTGGTGGGCGCCGTCTCGGGCGCGGCTTTCTACCGGGTATTCACGCCCGGCGGGCTGGTCGCGAACCTCGTGCTGGTTCCGCTGGCGATGTTGGTGATCATCGCGGGGTTTGCGTCCATCGCACTCGGGCTCGCCGGTTGGGCCGCGGCCAGCCTGTTGCTCAATCACGCGGCCGTGCTGGTGCTGGCGGTGATCGACGCCCTGATCCGGCTCGGCCAGCAGGTCCCCGGGATCTGGTGGCCCGCCGAATGGCGGGCGCCCTGGCTCGGCACGGCGACCCTCGCGACCCTGCTCGCCGTGATCGTGACGGGGTATGCGCGGGGCTGGGCGGGCTGGGCCCGCGGATTCTGGCCGCCGTTGGCCGTCGTGCTGGTGGCGCTGATCTTCGGGGTGAAGTTCGGCTAAGCCGGCACCCGGGCAAAATACTGGGTTCCACCGCCGGCAAACTTCATTCACGGTTCCTCCCATGAAAAGCGCCTATGAACTCGCGATGGAACGCCTGGCCAAGTCCGACCCCGCCAAGGGCAAGCCGCTGACCGCGGCGCAAAAAGCCCGGCTCGCGGAGCTGGACCGCGTTTACCAAGGCAAGTGGGCGGAGCGGGAGATTTTCCTCAAGAAGCAGCTCGATGAGGCCTATGCCGCGCAGAAGGCCGACGAGGTGCAGAAGATCCAGCAGCAGCTCGCCCACGAGCGCGCGCGGATCGATGAGGAGCGCGACGAGGAAAAGGAGCGCGTCCGGCGAGGGGAGTAAGGCTCGACTTACTAACGCCTATTACATTCGGGACCTAGCTGACCGGGAGGGAATCGTCTTCGACAACTTTTTCCACAATCCAACGGCTGCCCTCACGTCTGAAATAGCAGCGGAGGCTACTACAGCCCAACGGGCCGCTGTAGATAGTTATGCTACAGCGCCAGCCGTTCTGGAATATCTCAAATCCTTCCGCAGAAAGCTTGTAACCCACTCGATTTCGTTCGCTGCGCAGCCGATAGATTCCATCGCGTGACATGGCAAACGTATCGGCGGGACGCAGCCAGTCATAGCGACAGGCGGCGCGGACGCGGGCTTCACTCTCCTTCGAAGCGCTTACAAAGATTAGCGTCGGATCGCCCGGCGACAGCTTGCTGCCGATTTCCTTGAGCCGATAAATGAGCGCCAACTCCATCAATTCTTCTTCTGCAGGTACTGGCTTTCCCGTTGTGCCGCCACTGGAAGTATATGCAAACACGAGGCAGAACAGGATTAAGACTGCCTTCATGGCTGCCTCCCCCGGTCGCTACTAAACAAACTCGAAATCCGCCACGATGGCGTGGTGGTCGGAGGCGCGGGTCGGCACCACGCGGCGCGCGACGCAGCGGAGGCCCGCGTTGTAGAAAATATGGTCGAGGACGAACGGCCGGCGGCGCCAGGTCACCTCGGTCTGCTGCACGGTCGTGAAGCCCCGCTCGGCAAACTGGCTGATCAGGGTCTGGTGGCGGCTGACGTTGAAATCCCCCGTGAGGATGGTCGGCCCGGACGAGGTGGCGAGCTGCTCGGCGACCAGCTGGCGCTGGAACGGATTCATCGTGCTGCTCGAGCCCAGCATGAAAAACGCCAGGAGGTGCGTGTTGAAGAGGCGCAGGTCGCGGCCGAGGAGCGTGGTGTCGGCGCCGATCATCACGCGGTCGGTGGGCGTCATTTTCTTGCCGAAAAACTCAAACTCGATCGGCGGCGACGGCAGGTCGAGCCGCATGGTCGAGCGCAGCGGGGTGAGCGAAAAGATTGCCAGTCCGACGCCGAACGGCAGCTCGCGCACATCGGCCTTCGGGTAGGAAAACCAGCTGTCGTAGGCGGAAAGCTCGGCCTGCAGGCGGGTAAAATTCGGCGGCGGCTGGATTTGCACGCCGCCGGGCGGCGTTTGCTCGACCTCCTGCAGCATGATGAGGTCGGCCTTGTGCCGGCGGATTTCCTCGAGGGTATACTCCAGCCGGATCGGCGCGCGGTCGGGATAGGTGTCATCCCACATCTGGCCGAACTGCATGTTGAACTGCAGGACCCGGAAGGTGCTCATCGGGACGGGTGACACAAGGTCACGGGTTGCACATCAGCGCCAGCGCAGCAGCCATGATCCAACGGGCCTGACACCATGAGGGCAGCACCGGGTAACGTCATCGGGGGTGAGCCGATTGATTGCAGCAGCGGCAGGGGGTCGCAAATCATTTATTCCGGCTCGGCCGTACCCTCGACCACCCAGGACCGCGCCGCCGGCATCTGGTGAAAAAATTCGCGCAAGGCGGCGCTCAGGTGCTCGGCATAGCGGAAGTGGGCGCCCATGCCGGTGCGCAATTCCGCCTCGTAGATGAATTTGTCCGCCTGGGTCGAGTGCTCGAAGGGGGTTTGGGCGCCGAGCAGCAGCGAGTAAACGTAGGCCGGCGAGCCGCGGCGCAGCAGCTCGCGCGTGAGTTCCAGCTGCTGCTTGAGGAGCTCGGCATGGTCGGCGTGCTTGATCTCGGGCGGCAGGTAAAAGCCGCCCTGCACCAGCGGGGAGAAACGGTGGCCGGTGCGGTGGCGGTTGAGGTCGCGCAGCTCGGCCAGCGCCATGTTGTTCCACGCAAAGGTCACGCGCGTGCGGCGCGTTGCGAGGCCCTGGTGGCCGTAACGGTTCGCGCGGTGGCGCAGCGCCTCGGACACCGGCTGGGTCTCCGGCAGCCACGGCGGCGCCTCGCGGTCCACCTTCACCCAGACCTCGTCATCGAGCGGCTGCGCCGAGAGCCGCTCGAGGCCGAGCTTGAGGCTCGCGGCGAGTTCCTGGCGTGCCTGTTCCTCGTAGGATTTTTCCGCGGTGCTGTGCCGCATGAGCCGGGGCGACTGCTTGATCAGCTCCTCCCGGATGAGGGCGGCCGCAGCCCGGGCCTCGGGGTTGGGCAGCGAGTCGAGGTGCTTCACCGTCGTCGCCCACATGCGCGAGGACTGGACGAGCCCGAGGTTGGTGCGCGTGGCGAAGGGGATGAAGTAGCGCGCGCGGTCGAGCGCGTAATTTTTCCGGAGGCGGGTGACGACGGCCGCCTTGGCGTCGGGCGGCAGGCGCACCAGTTCGGGCTTCGCCGTCGCGAGCAGGTCGAGCCGCATGTATTCGGCATGATAGGCGGCAAACGCCGCGGCCATCACGTCGGTCCAGCGCGTGGCGAGATCCGCCGGGATGCCGATCTCCGCGGGCGACGGGAGGTTCGCCGCGTCCATCGTGATGTAGCGCGTGCTCGACTCCTGGCCGTCGGCCATCGTCGCGATCTCAAAGATTTTCCAGGCGAGCCACATCGAGACGCCGTCCAGCGCGATGGCCAGGCCGCCGGTGAGGCCGCCGATGGAGGCGTGCCCGTAGTCCACGAACTTCAGGATGCGGTCGATGGACGCCTCGGGATTGTTGACATCAACCTTGGTGAGGATGGAGGCGAGTCCCTCGTTGCTGCGCGAGTAGCGCGCAAGCACGGAGGCCAGCAGCTCGGGCGTGACCTTGGGCAGGTCGGCGGCGGTCGGGGGCGGGACGAGGGCGAGGCCGGTTACTTTCATGCAGCAACGCCACTGAGGCAGCATTCGCGGCCGGAAACAAATGTCTTTTCGACCGGTCTGTGCCCACCGTGCCTGCAGCCTTGGTAACCCGGCCCGGACGCAGACGTCTGTTTAGCATGCACCACTCCACCCTCCCCACTCCCGCCATGAAGCCCTCCAAGTTTACCCTTCTCGCCGCGGCTTGTGCCGCAGCCCTGGCCGTCACGGCCCGGGCGGAAACCCATGTCAGCATCGATCTGGGCCTCCGGCTCGGGCCGCCCCCGCCCATCGTCGTGCGCGAGGCGCCGCCGCGCCCGGTCATCGTGGAGCGGCAGTATAGCGCCCCCGGTCCCGGCTTTGTCTGGATTCCCGGGCACAACTCCTGGGTGAACGGCCGGTGGACCTGGTTCCCGGGCACCTGGGTCCGGCCGCCGCAGCCCAACACCATTTATGTCGCAGGCCGCTGGGACGAACGCTCCCGCAACTGGATCGAGAGCCATTGGGAACTCGCCCCGCCGCCACCCCCGGCCCCGGTTGTCATCATGGAAGCCCCGCCGTAGCTGCGCCGCGAGCATCCGGGCTACCGGCCGGGTCGGGACTACGTCTGGATTGAAGGCTACTGGGCCTGGCACGGGCGGCGTTATGAGTGGGTGCCCGGCCGCTGGGACCGCCCGCCGCATGGTCAGGGCAAGTGGAATGCCCCGCGCTATGAACGCCGCGGCAACTCCTACGTGTTCATCGAGGGCAGCTGGCGCTAAGGCCGGCGAAGCTGATTCTTCCCGCCCGGGCCTCTGGCCCGGGCTTTTTTACGACCGGCAGCCGGCTCAGCGGGTGTTCAGCCACTGGCCGAGCACACCCTGGTACAGTCCCAGCAGCACCGTGCCGAACGCCAGCAGGCCCAGCACAAGGCCTACGGTGAAGCTCACAGGGGTGAGGGCCGGCCGCGCGGTCGCGTCGCCGTCCGGCAAGGTCGAACTCGAGAAGACGGCCGCCCGGATCCAGCTGAAATAGTAGTAGATCGAGATCACGACGCCGATGATGGCGACCGTCAGCAGGCCGTAGAGGCCGGCCTTGAAGGCGGCGATGAAGATGAAGAGCTTGCCCATGAACCCCGCCAGCGGCGGGATACCGGCCAGCGAGCCGAGACCGATGGCGAGCACCAGCGCGAGGAACGGGCGGTCCTTGGCGAGACCGGCATAGTGGCTGATTTCCTGGTCCGCGTCATCGGGGCCGGCCACCAGCGCCATCACCCCGAACACGGCAAAGGATGCGAGCAGGTAGGCAAAGAGGTAGAAATAAATCGCGCCGATCGCCATCGACTGCGTGCCGGCGGCGACGACGCCCATCAGCAGGAAACCCGCGTGCGAGACGCCGGAGAGGCCCATCAGGCGCTTGACGTTGTGCTGGGTTAGCGCGCCCAGGCTGCCGAACAGCAGCGTCGCCGCCGCCATCAGCGTGAGCACCGGCGCCAGGAGCCAGGCGTAGGGCGAAAACGTCCGGGCGAGCACCAGCAGCACCAGGAATCCCGCGCCCTTGGAGGCCACCGCCAGGAAGGCCGTCACCGGCGTGGGCGCACCCTGATAGACATCCGGCACCCAAATCTGGAAGGGAAACGCCGCGATCTTGAAGGCCACGCCCGAGAGCACGAGCACGATGCCGACACTGGCGAGGAAGTTGTGGCGGTTGGCCGCGAGGAAGGCATGGAGTGAGTCCAGGTTCATCGCCGAGGCCGTGTGGCCCGTCAGCTCCGGGTTACCGGCCACGCCGTAGAGCAGCACGATGCCAAACAGCAAAATCGAGGAGCTCAGCGCACCCATGATGAGGTGCTTCAGGCCGGCCTCGAGCGTGAGGGGGCTGCTGCGGAAGTAACTAACCAGGATATACAGGCCGATCGTCACCGTCTCGAGCGCCACGAACAGCATCACGAAGTGGTTGCTCTGCACGAGGAGCATCATCGCCGCGGTGACCACGAGCAGGATGTGGTAAAACTCCGTGTGCGGCAGCTTCTGCTTGGCGAGGCTGATGGTGCCGATCACGCCGACCAGCAGCGCGGCCAGCAGGAAAAACACCCGCATCACCTGGCCCTCGCGCGAGTGGACGAGCAGGCCGTTGAAACTCTCCGACTCCACAAAACCGGCCGTGAAACCGAGCAGCTGGAACACCAGCAGGGCCAGCACTCCCAGCAGCGCCACGGCGGGGAGCCGCGAGTGCAGCTTGGCGGGCAAAATGATCTCGAGGGCCAGCAGCGCCAGCGCGATACAGCCGAGCAACAGCTCGGGCATGATGGCCAGCCAGTCGTTGTTCGCGGCGAGGGTTTGGAGGGAAGCGATATCCATGGCGGCATTATTTGCCCGAGACGGCGGCGGGGGCGGCGTAAACCGCGCGCAGGGTGGCGTCGAGCGGCGTGGACAGGGACTTCGGCCAGAAGCCGATGAAGAGCAGCGCGGCCAGCAGGATCAGGGCGGGGATTTTCTCCCGCCAGCTCAGGTCGGACGGCGGATGCTGGGCGGCGACGCGGGCGAACGCCTCGGTGGGCGGGCCGAAGAACACCTTCGCGGCAGCGCGCAGGCCGTAGACCGCCGAGATGACCACGCCGGAGACGGCGATGACCGTGAGGCAGTGCGAGAACTGCCACAGCGCGACGAAGATCGTGAGTTCACCCCAGAAGTTCGCGAAGCCCGGCAGGCCGATGCTGGCGAAAGTCGCGGCGACGAAGAAGGCCGCGAGGACCGGCGTCTTCTGGGCGAGTCCGCCCATTTCCGTGAGCTCAAAGGTGTGCGTGCGGTGAAAGATGCTCGTCGCCAGCAGGAAGAGCAGCGCCACGGACAGGCCGTGCGCGACCATCAGCAGCACGACACCGCCGGCACCGAGCACCGAGTAGCAGGCGATGCCGAGGAAGGCATAACCCATGTGCATCACCGAGCTGTAACCGATGACCTGCTTGAGGTCGCGCTGGGCCATCGTGATGAAGCCGACGATCAGGACGTTGCCCACCGCCGCGAGCGCCGCGAGGGTGTGGCTCCAGTGCGCCGCGCCGTGGGGCAGCAGCGGCAGTGCGATCTGGATGAGGCCGTAGAGGCCGAATTTCTTGAGTACGCCGGCGTGGAGCATCGCGGCGGAGCTCGGGGCCTGGCCGTAGCCGAGGGGCGCCCAGGTGTGCAGCGGCCAGAGCGAGACGAGGATGCCGAAACCGAACATCAGCAGGGCGAAGATGTTGTTCTGCACCGTCTCACCGAGCGGCCGGGCCGCGATGATCTGGCGGAGCGTGATGAGGTCGAAGGACGGCGCCCCACTCTTCACGTAGAGCGCGATCAGGCCGATCAGCGACAGCATCGCGCCGGCCGTGAGGTAAATGGTCACCTTCATCGCCGCGTAGCTGCGGTCGCGTCCACCCCAGATGCCGATCATGATGAAGGTCGGGATCAGCGCGAGTTCGTGGAAGAGGTAGAAAAACACGACGTCCACGCTGGCGAACACGCCCATCAGGCCGGCCTGCATGACGAGCAGCAGCATGAGGTAGATCTTGAGGCGCTCGGCGGTGGACTGGATCGCGTAGAGGCCGGCGGCGAGACCGACGAGGCCGGCCAGCACGAAGAGCGGGAGCGAGATGCCGTTGAGGCCGAGCTTCAGGCTGATGCCGAGACCGTCGATGCCATCGAGTCCGGTCGAATAATTGGTCAGGTAGGCGTAGCCGTGGACCTGCGTCTGCCCGGCAAAATAGAACCAGGTGTGCAGCGCCATCAGCGCCGGGGCGGCGAAGCCGACGTAGGCGAGGCGGATGGACCAGCGCTTGGGCAGGCCGCAGGCAATGGCGACCGCCACCGCGAGCGGGATCGCGATGGCCAGGAGAAGGGGGTCGAATGGCAGGTTGCTCATTGCAGATTAGAGGACACCGGTGGCGAACAGCCAGAGGACGACGACGCCGGCCAGGAACCAGTAGAGGTAGACGTTGAGCTTGCCCACGTGGAGCGCCCGGGCGCCGAGCCCGAAAAGGCCGACGAGACCCGCGCCACCGCGGACGATAAAGCCCGCGAGGAAGATCTGCTCGAGGAAGTTGAGCAGCAGGGCGAAACGCTGCTGCACCTTGTCGATGTACCACTGGTAGATCTCATCGAACCAGAGCTTCGAGGCCAGCAGGCGGAACAGACCCGGCGAGCGCTCCTCGAGCGCATCGGTCGCCGAGGGTTTGTAGAACAGCAACGCGGTGCCTGCACCGAGGATCAGGACCACGAGGCTGGTGATCAGGATGGTGGTGTGATCGGCGCCATGGGCCTCGGGGATGAGCTCGAACACTCCGGTGAAGACCTTCGGGTAGATTCCGACGTAGCCGCCGATGACCGCGAGCACGGCGAGGACGATGAGCGGGAGCGTCAGCGTCAGCCCACCCTCATGCGCATGCGCAGCGGACTCGCTGCGCGCAGCCCCGAAGAAGGTGATCCGCCAGACGCGCGTCATGTAGAGCGCGGTCAGGACGGCGGTGAAGGCGAGGATGGCGAAGACTGCCTTGTTGTTGGCGAAAGCGAGGTAGAGGATCGCGTCCTTCGAGAAAAAACCCGCGAGGCCCGGCAGGCCGATGATGGCGGCAACGCCGAGCGTGAACGTCCAGAAGGTCAGCGGCATCTTCGTGCGCAGCCCGCCCATCTTGAAGATGTTCTGCTCGTGATGGCAGCCGTGGATGACCGAGCCGGAGCCGAGGAAGAGCAGCGCCTTGAAGAAGGCGTGCGTCGTCAGGTGGAACATCGCGGCGCCCACGCCGGCGGCGATGACAACCTTGGCGCCGTTCTCCTCCGTCGCGAGGGAGCCCAACCCAAACGCCGCGACCATGTAGCCGAGCTGCGAAAGCGTGGAGTAAGCCAAAACCTTCTTGATGTCGCTCTGCACGATCGCGCAGCAGGCGGCATAGAGCGCCGTGGCGGCGCCGGTCCACATGATAACGGTGAGCGCGTCCGGGACCATCAGCACGTGGATGCGGCAAAGCATGTAGATACCGGCGGCGACCATCGTCGCGGCGTGGATCAGGGCGGAGACGGGCGTCGGGCCCTCCATCGCGTCGGGGAGCCAGACCTGCAGCGGAAGCTGGGCGGACTTGCCGACAGCGCCGCAGAACAGGAGCAGCGCGATCGCGGTGCTGAACACGTGGTGCTCGCCCAGCTGCGTGAGGTTGACGGTGCCGTTGGCCCAGTAACACCAGATGATGCCGAGCAGGAAACCGAAGTCGCCGACGCGGTTGGTGATGAAGGCCTTCTTCGAGGCGTCGCTCGCGGACGTCTTCTCGTGCCAGTGGTTGATCAGCACCCAGGAGCTGAAACCGACGAGCTCCCAGAAGATGAAAATCATGAACAGGTTGTCGGCGAGGACGATGCCGATCATCGAGAACATGAAGATGGACAGGCCGCCGAAATAACGGGCCTTGGCTCCGTCGTCATGCATGTAGCCGAGCGAGAAAACGTGCACGCACAGGCCGACGATGCCGACGATCACCAGCATCAGGGCGGCGAGGTCGTCAAACTTGACGCCGAGTGACAGGGTAAACGTGCCGAGCGTCAGCCAGTCCACATGGTCTTCGCCCCGGCCGCCGTGCAGCGCGAGGATCAGGGCAATGGCCGCAATGGACGCCGCGGTGAGGGTCGAGACGATGGCGGCGATTCCGCCCTGCCGGCGCAGGAAGAGCGCGATGACCGCGGCGGACAGCAGCGGCAACAGGAGGATGAGGATGGCGTGCTGGAGCATGGACAACAGGTCAGTGTTTCAGCGCGTTGAGCTCGTCCACCTGCACCGTGCGGCGCGAGCGGAAGAGCGCCACGATGATGGCGAGGCCGACCGCGACCTCGGCGGCGGCGATGGTGAGGATGAAGAACACGAAGACGTTGCCATCGAGGGTGCCGTTGAAGCGGGAGAACGCGACCAGCGCGAGGGTCGAGGCGACGAGCATGAGCTCGAGGCCCATGAAGATCACGAGGGTGTTCTTCCGCAGCAGCACGCCAAAGAAGCCGATGGCGAACAGCAGCGCGCTGAGCAGGACGTAGGTGTTGAGACCGGCGTGGATCATTTGGCGGCCTCCGTGGGTTCGACCTTTTTGCTGAGCACGATCACGCCGAGCATGGCGATCAGGAGCAGGAAACCCATGATCTGCACCGGCAGCAGGTAGGTGGTGAAGAGCTGGTAGGCGTAGGGCTTGAGCGCGGCGCCGACCCCGGAGGCGTAGTTGGGGTTGGGGGCGTCGAGGTGGCCGCGGGTGGCAAAGGAGCAGAGGCCGACCGCGAGCAGGCCGGCGGCGATGACCGCGGCCACGGTGGAGAGGCGCTTGAAGCTGACCGCCGACTTCCCCTGCACGTCGAGCAGCATGATGATGAAGAGGAACAGCGCGACGACCGCGCCCGCGTAGACCAGCAGCAGCAGGAAGGCCAGGAGGTAGGCGTCGAGCTGGACGAAGAGCCCCGCCACGCCGACGAGGCAGAGCAGGAAGCACATCGCCGCGTTGACGGCGTTCTTGTTCACGACGGTGCCCACGGCGCAGATGACCGTGAAGATCGCGAAGAAATCGAAGAGGAAGGAGCCCATGGGTCAGTGCGTGTTGCCGTGCTCGGCGGCGGCTTTTTTCTTGTCCCACTTGAGGTGCGGGTCGGGCAGCGTGCCCCCCAGCTCGTAGAGGCGGTCCTTGTGGTTGACCATCTCGGCGCGGGTGTAGCCGGACATCGAGTACTGGTTCTGCAGGAAAATCGCCTCCTCGGGACAGACCTCCTGGCACAGGCCGCAGTAGATGCAGCGGAGCATGTCGATGTCGAAGGCCTGCGGGGCCTTCTCGACCTGCGCGGTGGGCGCGTCGGCGGGAATCTCGCCGGGCGTGATGCGGATGGCCTTGGGCGGGCAGACGAACTCGCAGAGCTGGCAGGAGACGCACTTCTCGCGGCCGTTCGGGTCCTTCACGAGCGTCGGCACGCCGCGGTAGCCGGGCGGGATGGCCGGGCGCTGCTCGGGATACTCCATCGTCTCGATGGGCCGGAGGAGGCGCGCGAACGTCGTCTTCAGCCCGCTGAGGATCGCGGGCAGATACGTGCGTTCGGCCAGCGAGAGGGGTTTACGTTCGAGAGGGATGATGGCCATGGGATGGGGAGCGATCAGCTCATTTCTGGATGAACGCGATGGCGAGCGCGTAGAAGATGAGGTTGGCGATGGCGAGCGGCAGGAGCTTCTGCCAGCCGAGCTTCATGACCTGGTCGTAGCGGAAACGCGGGACGGTCCAGCGCACCCACATGAAGATGAAGATCAGGACGAGGACCTTGCCGAGGAAGAGTGCGATCGAGAGCACGCCGACAAACAGCGGGTGCACCACAAACGCCGCGCCCCCGAGGCTGTGCAGCCAGGCGACGAAGTCCGCGAGCGGGAGCCACGGCAGCGGATTCCAGCCGCCAAGGAACAGGAGCGTGAACACCCCCGAGCCCACCAGCATGTGCGAGTACTCCGCGACGAAGAACAGGGACCACTTGAACGCGCCGTATTCCGTGTGGAAGCCACCGACGAGGTCGGCCTCGGACTCCGGCATGTCGAACGGCTGGCGGTTCGTCTCGGCGAAGAGCGAGATCAGGAAGATCGCGGCCGAGAGCGGCATCAGGAAAATGAACCAGGTGCCGCCCCAGAAGCCGGGCAGGCTCTGGAACTCGACCGCCTTCGCGAGGCTCATCGTGCCGGGCGTGCCGGGGGCGTTGATCCAGAGGAACACCGGCACCACGGAGAGCGTCATCGAGAGCTCATACGAGATCAGCTGCGCCGAGGCGCGGACGCTGCCGAGGAACGGGTACTTCGAATTGGAGGCCCAGCCGGCGAGGATGAGCGAGTAGACGCCGAGCGACGACACCGCGAAAACCGCGAGCAGGCCGACATCCACGTTGGCGAGGGCCAGCGGGATGACTTGGCCGGCGCCGTCAAAGTACGCGCCGAACGGCACGACCGTGACCGTCGTGAACGCGGGCATCATCGCGAGCGCGGGCGCGAGGACAAAGTAGAGCTTGTTCACATGGCCGGGCACCGGCTCCTCCTTGAAGAGGAACTTCGCGCCGTCGGCCATCAGGTGGAACACGCCGAGCCGCTGCAGGAACGTGCCGAGGAAGGGTATGTAGGCGAACCACGGCACGATGGCGCGGTTGGGGCCGGGGCGGCCCTGCATCCAGGCGGACACCTTGCGCTCGGCGAGCGAGCACGCGCCGGCGAGCGGGAAGATGACCAGGATCACCGCGAGGCCCTTGAGGAGGCCCTGGATGACCGGGTGGAGGTTGAAGAAAAAATCGAACATGGCGCGCGTCAGGTCAGGCGGTCACGGCGGCCGGCTGGGCCGCGGGTTTGAAGTGCAGGGTCTCGCCCTCGACGAACGGCAGCGCGGCCCACGGCGTGGCGTCGAGCAGCAGGCCGGTCTCGGGGAGGTTCGCGAAGGTCACCGGGCCCAGGGCCGGGACTTCAGCAGCAAGGACTTTCCAAAGCGGGTTGAGGTCCGACGGGACGGTGCCGCCGGTGGCCGCGACCAGCTTCGCCAGCACGACCAGGTCGTCCGTCGCGCCGCTGGCGCCCGGGACGACCTTGAGGAATTTCTGGAGGCGGAACTGCTGGTTCACGAACGTGCCGCTCTTTTCGAAGACCGTCAGCGTGGGCAGCACGACCTTGGCGGCCTCGCTGGTGGCGTTGGCCTGCGTGCCGAGATAAACGACGGCGACCTTCGCGAGCTGCGTCGCGTTCAGGCCGGCGGCGAAGAGGTCCTCGCCGACGGAGATGATCGTCTTGACCTTGCCGGCATCGATGGCGGCGCCGAGGGCGGTGAGCTGGGCCGCGGGGAGGGCCGGGATGAGCCCGGTGACGAGCGCGCCGCGGACGTTCGGGTTGCGGTCGGCGGAGACGAGGATCTTGTCACCCGGCCCCACCCGGCTCACGAGGTGCGTCGAGGCGGAAAGCGCGGTGGCGAGTTTCTTGGTGAGGAACTGTTCCTCGACCGAGCTGCGGCCCGAGCCGACGATGGCGACGGCACCCGCGGCGGACTTGAAGAGTTCGCCCGCGGCGTGGACCGCGATGTCCAGCGCGCTGTCGGCGCCGTTGACCTTCACGGCGGTGAGCCGGTCGGCGGCCGTGACCGCCTTGTAGAGCACGCGGCCGCTGTCGGCCATCCAGGTGTCGTTCACCTCATCGTTGCGGCGCGGCGTGAGGCGGTAGATGACGCCCTCGCGGGACCAGGCGACGGTGTTGGCGCCGACGCTGGACTCGGGGTCGATCGAGTTCGTCTGTTTGAGGAACCAGACGCGCATCTTGAAGCGGAAATCCGTGCTCGTGAGCGCGCCGACGGGGCAGATGTCGACGGTGTTGAGCGAGTAGTTGTTCTCCAGCTTCTTGCCCGGGTAGCAGGTCAGCGTGGAGTAGCTGCCGCGGTCGATGAAGCCGAGGACGTCGTCCTTCGCGATCTCCTTGGCGAAGCGGATGCAGCGCGAGCAGAGGATGCAGCGCTCGTCGTCGAGCATGACGCGCGGCCCGAGCAGCGTGCGCTTCGGCTTCACGTTCTTCTGCTCGATGAAGCGCGAGTAACCGCGGCCGTAGCCGGTGGACTGCTCCTGCAGCTTGCACTCGCCGGCCTGGTCGCAGATCGGGCAGTCGAGCGGGTGGTTGATGAGGAGGAACTCCATCACGCCCTCGCGGCAGTCCTTCACCTGGGGCGTCTGCGTGCGGATGTGCAGGCCGGCGCTGGCGTTGGTCGCGCAGCCGATCTGGGGGCGCGGGATCCAGTTGATCTTCTGCTTGCCCGTGGCCGGGTCCATCACCGGCGCCTTGGTGGCGGGATCAACGGCGGGCATGCCCATTTCGATCAGGCACATGCGGCAGTTGCCCACGATCGTGAGCTTCGGGTGGTAGCAATAATGCGGCACGTCCACGCCCACCTGCCGGGCGGCCTCGATCACGTTCATGCCCTTCGGCACGGCGATCTCCTTGCCGTCGATGTTGACGGTGACGAGCTCAGGTTTGGCGGGGGCGATCATTGCGGAGAGGGATTTAAACCACGAAATAAACGGGAAATCAGACGAGAGTGGTGGCGGCGGGCTGGGCGGTTTTCTTGGCGTCGGCGTAGCCCTTGAACTCGTCGCCGAACTTCGCGACGTAGCTCTGGGTCGGCCAGGCGCAGGCCTCGCCGAACGCGCAGATGGTGCGGCCGGCGATCTGGTCGGCGACGGACTTGAGCAGCTGGCCGTCCTCGGGCCGGGCGTCGCCGTGGACCATGCGGGAGGAAATCTTCTTCATCCACAGCGAGCCCTCGCGGCACGGCGTGCACTGGCCGCAGCTCTCGTGGGCGTAGAACGCGTTGATGTTGGCCAGGGCCTCGACCATGTTGACGGTGTCATCCATCACGATGACGCCGCCGGAGCCGCCCATCGTGCCGATCATGCCGAGCGAATCGAAGTCCATCGGCACGTCCTCGACCGCCCAGTCATAGTCCACCATCTCAGTGCCGACCTTGCGCTTGCCCTTGAAGCGCTCGCCGAACTTCAAAATTTTCGCCGACGAGCCGCCGGGGATGACGGCCTTGAAGGTCCGGCCGGGCAGCGGGCCGCCGCAGACCTCGTTGAGCAGCTGGCCCATGGTGATCTTGCCGACCTCGAACTCGTAGTAACCGGGTTTCTGCACGTGGCCGCTGACGCAGAGGATGCGGGTGCCGGTGTTGTTGGGCGTGCCGATCCTGGCAAACGCCTCGCCGCCGACCTCCGCGATGTACTTCACATGGCAGAGCGTCTCGACGTTGTTCACGATCGTCGGGCACTGGTAGAGGCCGAGGACGGCCGGAAAATACGGCGGCTTGATGCGCGGGTACGGGCGCTTGCCCTCGAGCGACTCGATCAGGCCCGTCTCCTCGCCGCAGATATAGGCGCCGGCGCCGCGGTGGACGTAGATTTCGCAGCCGTAGCCGGAGCCGAGGACGTTCGGGCCGACGAAGTTCGCGGCGCGGGCCTCGGCGATGGCCTTTTCGAGGATGCGGGCGCCGTGCGGGAACTCGCCGCGGATGTAAATGTAGGCCTGCTTCACGTTGTTCGCGAAGCACGTGATCATGATGCCCTCGATCAGCTGGTGCGGATCCTGGTGCATGATGTAGCGGTCCTTGAACGTGCCGGGCTCGGACTCGTCGGCGTTGACCACCAGGTAGATGGGCTTGCCGCTCTTGCGGTCGAGCAGCGACCACTTCACGCCGCAGGGGAAACCGGCGCCGCCGCGGCCACGCAGGCCGGACTTCTTGACCTCTTCCACCAGCTCCGCCGGCGGCCGGGCGTAGGCGCGCTTCATCACCTCGTAGCCGCCGTGCTTCACATAGCAGGCGAGGTCATTGGAGTAACCCGGCTCGTCAATGTGCTGGAAGATGATGCGGCGTTGGGCGGGGGCAGGCATGGCGGAATTTTCGATTCTCGAATTTCGATTTTCGATGGTGGGACCCGGTTATTTGCGCGCCTTGGCCTCGGCTTTGATCTGGTCGCTCAGCTGCTTGGCTTTGGCGGCGTCCACCTTCTCGTGGAGCTCGTCGTCGATCATCACCACCGGCGCGGTGCCGCAGCTCGCGAGGCACTCGACGAACTCGACGGTGACCTCGCCGTCGGGCGAGACCTCGCCGAGGTGCGTGTTGAATTCCTTTTCGAAACTGGCGCAGGTCTTGTAGCCGCCCAGCAGCGCGCAGGAGAGCGTGCGGCAGACCTTGATGTGCCGCCGGCCGATCGGCTTCTGGCGGAACATCGGGTAGAAGGTGACGACCTCGTACACGTTGATCGGCTGCAGCTCGAGTTTCGCCGCGACCCACTCGATCGCCTCGTTCGAGATGTAACCGACCTCCTCCTGGATGAGGTGCAGCAGCGGCAGCGTGGCGCTCCGCTTGGTCGGGTAGTGCGGAATGACCTCGTCGATGCGGGAGAGGGTGGCGGGCGTGAGATTCATCGGCGGGGCAAAATCAGCGGTCGCACTCGCCCATGACGAAGTCGAGCGAGCCGAGGATGGAAACGACGTCGGAGATCAGGCAGCCGACGCAGAGCTTCGGGAGGATGGAAAGGTTGCAGAACGAGGGGGAACGGATCTTCAGGCGCCACGGGACGCCACCACCCTTGCTGACGACGTAGAAACCGAGCGCGCCCTTCGGGTTTTCCGCCTCGAAGTAGACCTCGCCGGCCGGCATCTGCGGGCCCTCGGTCACGATCATGAAATTCTGGATCAGCTCCTCCATCGAGGTGAGGATCTTGTCCTTCGGCGGCGCGAAGATCCGCCGCGCATCCTGCGCGTACCACGGGCCGCCGGGGAATTTCGCGATGGCCTGCTTGATGATGCGCACCGACTGGCGCATCTCCTCGCCGCGCACGAGGTAGCGGTCGTAGCTGTCGCCCTTCGTGCCCACCGGCACGTCGAACTCATACTGCTCGTAGCCCGAGTAGGGCTTGTCCTTGCGCAGGTCGAGGCCGACGCCCGAGCCGCGGAGGTTCGGACCGGTCACGCCGTACGCAATGGCATCCTCCCGCGAGATCACGCCGACGCCGACCGTGCGGTCCATGAAGATCTTGTTGCGCGTCAGCAGGCCGAGAATCATCTCCAGGTTCGGCAGGAACTGGTCGCAGAACGCATCCACCCGGCCGGTCCAGCCCTCGGGCACGTCGCGCTGCAGGCCGCCGATGCGGGAGTAGCTCGTGGTGAAACGCGCGCCGGTGAGCTCCTCGAACAGCTTGTAGAGCTTCTCGCGCTCGGTGAACGCGTACATGAACACCGTCCAGGCGCCGGTATCGATGCCGAAGGCGCCGAGGCCGAGCAAATGCGACGAAATGCGTGCCATCTCCGCCGTGATCACGCGGATTGCCTGGCAGCGGGCGGGCACCTCGAGCTTGGCGAGCCGCTCCACCGCGATGGCATAGGCCATGTTGTTGGCGAGCGGGGCGATGTAATCCAGCCGGTCCGTGTACGGCACGAACTGGTTGTAGGTCATGTTCTCGGCGATCTTCTCGTCGCCGCGGTGCAGGTAGCCGATGACCGGGTCGCACTTCGTCAGGAGCTCGCCATCGAGCTCCATCTGCAGGCGCAGCACGCCGTGGGTGGACGGGTGGGACGGGCCCATCGAGAGCGACATCTTCTCGGACTCGAACTCGGCCGTGGCGGCCTTCGCCGCGCTGTCAGGAAAGGAAAATTCAGTGGCCATGGTTCAGGCGTCGGGTTTGGCGCGGCGTTCGTTCCAGCTCTCGTCCTTGGCGCGCGGCTCGGCCTCGGTCAGGTTGATCTCGCCCGGCGAGGCCACGAAGGGACCGCCCGCCATCGGGGCGGCGATCACGCGCGCGCCCGTCTCGGCCATGATCTCGGCGTCCGGCAGCGGCGTATCAATGCCGGCGAGCGGGAACTCCTTGCGCAGCGGGTGATGCGGATAGCCGTCCCACATCAGGATGCGGCGCAGGTCGGGGTGGCCCGTGAAGGTGATGCCGAACATGTCGTAGACCTCGCGCTCGTGCCAGTTGGCGCCGGCCCACAGGCTGGTCACGCTCGCCACGGCCGGCGTCTCGTCGCTGGGGCAGTCCATGGCGACGCGGACGTAGTCGTGCCGCACGGTGGAAAGGAGGTGGTAGACGACCGTAAACCGCGGCGAAACGCCCTCGGCCCAGTCGATGGCGGTGAGATCCACCAGAAAGTCGAAGCCCTGCTCGTCGCGGAGGAACTTCAACGCCGCCGGGACGTCGGCGGCCGGCAGATTGACCGCCGGGTGGTCGAGACTGGGGCGCGGCGTCGCCGCGGGGAATTTTTCCTTGAGGACTGCGGGGACGTCGACGGTGGCGGACATGCGCGGGGAATCCGGGTTAGGCGCGGCGGAGGTTGGCGGCCGAGGGTTCGCGGCGGACCTTGGCCTGCAGTTTCATCAGGGCGTCGAGCAGCGCCTCCGGGCGCGGGGGACAGCCGCTGATATAGACGTCCACCGGCACGATGCGGTCCACGCCCTGCAGGGTCGCATAGCTGCGGTACATGCCGCCGGTGCTGGCGCAGGCGCCCATGGCGATGACCCACTTCGGCTCGGCCATCTGGTCGTAGATGCGGCGGACGGCGGAGGCCATCTTGTAGGTGACGGTGCCGGCGACGATCATGCAGTCGGACTGGCGGGGGGAGAAGCGCATGACCTCGGCGCCGAAGCGCGCGATGTCGAACCGGGACGACGCCGTGCCCATCAGCTCGATGGCGCAGCAGGCCAGGCCCATGGGCATCGGCCACATCGAGTTGGTCCGGATCCAATTGATGACCGAATCCATCCGGGAGACGATGACCTCGCCCTCAATCTTGCTGTTGTAGGCGATCTCGGTGTTGGTCGTGACCATGGTGGCGGTGATGGGTGGAGAAACGAAAATTCAAGCGCAGGGTTAGGTTGCCCAACCCGTCGCGCAAGGAGCTTTTGGAAAAATTTCTATCCTCCCCAGCATGGCCAATGCCTGCGGAGGATTTGCCGTTGACCCGTCCGAAAGCTTCGCCCTTCCTCTACCCTTCGCCCGTCAGACAGGCCATGGAAACATGGCGGTTTGGACACCTGGAGAGGTGGCAGAGTGGTCGAATGCGCGCGCTTGGAAAGCGCGTGTAGGCGCAAGCCTACCGGGGGTTCGAATCCCCCCCTCTCCGCCATCCTTCGCCAAGCCTACGGCTGGCAGGCCCTCCCCCAGAAACACCTGAGGCTGCGGCCATGTCAGGGATTTCATCCCACGAAAGCGAAGGATGCCCGCCGCAGGCTCGGCGGAGGAGGGCCTACGTTCCGAAAAAACAGGCTCATTGTCGTTACGGTTTCCTAACGCTGCCTTGTTCGTTGAGTGTTCGGCGAAGGCGAAAAAACAGCCACCAGAGCCCCCGTTTGCAGCATGCACTACGTCTATCTCTTGGAGAGCTCGCCCAATCCAACCCACCACTACGTTGGCTACACCTCCGACCTGAAAGCACGCTTCGCTCATCACAACTCAGGCAAGAATCCTTCGACCGCTGCCAACCGCCCGTGGAATCTGGCAGCTTATGTCAGTTTTCCGAGCGACGGTAAGGCCCGGGCCTTTGAGAAATACCTAAAGAGCGGTTCAGGCCGGACATTCGCCAGGCGGCATCTCTTATAGTTCGCGAATCGCGTTATCGCGTGATCCCGGCCATCCCCCGGGACGAGCGCCATGCGCCCTAACGCCGGCCGCGTCCGCGGGAAAACGTGGCCGCCTCTTGACCTTTGCCCCGGGCATGGCGATCAGCAGGTACCCGTGTCCCTCAAACAAAAGCTGCCTCCAGTCATCCCTGAACGCCTCGATCTCGTCGTCCGGGGCGGCAAGCTGGTCACGCCGGACGGCGTGGAGCGTGCGGACTTTGGCGTCCTGCGCGGCAAGATCGTGCAGATCGCACCGGAAATCAGTGAAGACGGCGAAGCCACCCTCGACGCGTCCGGTTGCCATGTTTTCCCCGGCATCATCGACGCCCACGTGCAATTCAACGAACCCGGCCGCACCGATTGGGAAGGCCTCGCGTCGGGCTCCGCCGCCCTCGCGGCGGGTGGCGGCACGTGTTTCTTCGATCTGCCGCTCAACTCCGAGCCACCCGTGCTCGATGCCGCCGGCCTGCGCGTGAAGCGGGCGCTGGCCGAGGAGCGGGCCTGCACGGACTTCGCGCTCTGGGGCGGACTCGTCCCGGGCAATCTCAACCAGCTGGCCGGCCTGAAAGCCGCCGGCGCGATAGGCGTAAAGGCGTTCATGTGTGACAGCGGAACGGCCAGTTTTCCCCGCGTGGACGCCAAGTCGCTCCACGAAGGCATGAAGCGGGCGGCCCAGCTGGGCCTGTTGGTGGCGGTGCACGCGGAAGACGAGGCCCTCGTCGCAAAATTCACCGCCGCGCAAAAGGCCCGCGGGGCACACGACGCCAAGGCCTATCTCGCGTCGCGCCCCGTCGAAGTTGAACTCGCCGCCATCACGCAAGCCCTCGAGTTGGCCGGCGAGACCGGCTGTGCGCTGCACCTTGTGCACGTCAGCAGCCCCGAGGCCGTCGCGCTCATCACGGCGGCGCGGGCCGCGCGTGTCGACGTGACCGCGGAGACGTCCCCGCATTATCTGCTGCTGAACGAAAAGGATGTCATTAAAATCGGCGCGCCGGCGAAGTGCGCGCCGCCGATCCGCGACGAGAAACGCCGGCTCGGCCTGTGGACGGAACTGCGCGCGGGCCACATTCAAACGGTCGCCTCCGGCCACTCCCCCGCCCTGCCCGAAATGAAGGCGGCGGAGGATTTCTTCGCGAACTGGAGTGGCATTGCCGGCGTGCAGCATGGTTTCGAGCTGCTGTTCAACGCCGGCACCAAGACCGCCGCGCAGGACCTGCCCGTGCTCGCCGCGGTGCTGGCGCGTAATGTCGCCCGCCGCTTCCGGCTGGACGACCGCAAGGGCCGTCTGGCCGTCGGGTTGGACGCCGATTTCTCCCTGCTGCGCCTCCACGAAAAGGAGCAGCCCATCACGGCGGGCGAGTTGTGGACGCGGCATCCGATGAGTGCCTACCTCGGACGCAAGAGCCACGTGCGGGTGACGCACACCTACGTGCGCGGCGGGACCGTCTGGGCGGATGGCAAGTTGACGAGCCGGGCTCACGCGGGGCAGTTCCTCAAGCCGACGCCCTGATCCGATGCCAAACCCCATCACCCCGATCCTCGCCCTCGCCGGCACTCCCCCGCGCTGCCCGCCAGGGGCGACAGCGGCACTGGCATGAAGGCCCTGGACCGATTCATCCAACGCTGGCGCATGCGCCAGGCGATGCGTTTCATCCGCGCCGGGGCCCGGGTGATCGACGTCGGGGCGCACGAAGGGGAGCTGTTCCACGCGCTGGGAAAAAATTTGGGCGAGGGTTACGGCATCGAGCCGCTGCGCCAAACGCCGCGGGTGGAAACCAACTTCACGGTCGTGCCGGGTTTCTTTCCGGCCGTGCGCCCCGCGGACGCCGGCTGGGACGCCGTGACGATGCTGGCGGTCCTGGAGCACGTCCCCACCCGCGAGCAACCCGCCCTGGCGGCCGCCTGCCATGCCCTGCTCAAGCCGGGCGGCCGGGTGATCATCACCGTGCCGGCCAAGGCCGTGGACCACATCCTCGCGACGCTGCGTTTCCTGCGCCTGATCGATGGGATGTCACTCGAGGAACACTACGGCTTCGAACCGGCGGACACCCTGAAGATTTTCTCCGCACCCGGCTTCAGGCTCCTGCAGCAAAGCCGGTTTCAAGCCGGCCTGAACCACCTGTTTGTCTTCGAGCGGACCGATTGATACGGTGGCCTTGATTCGGATCGGAAGTGGGTCACCACGAAATACCCGTCCTCAGCGTTTCAGGCGGCCGGCCTCAGAAGCGGCGGCGCACGGTGAAGCCAACCGTCAGGGGCTTTTCCTGGTAGATGATCGTGTTCCCGGTGAAGTCCGGGTCGCCGACCGTCCAGTTGTGCTGGTTGGTGACGTTGTCCACGTTCACCTGAAAGTCCCAGCTGCGCCGGGTGTAGGCAACGACCGCGTTGAGCTTGTACTGGGTGGGAATCGTGAGCGTGCCCTGCGGGTTGGCCGTTTGGGCGCCCGTGGCTTGCGGCCCGACGCCGAAGCTGAGCCCGCTGTCGAACCGGTACGAGGCGCGCAGGTTGGCCATCCAATTGGGCGTGCCCGGATAGCGGCGGTAGTAAGGCATCACCACGGTGCCCGCCCCGGTCGCCGCATAGCTGCCGTTGGGCTGCAGTTTGTAGTAGTCGGTGTTCAACTGGAAGATGCCCGTCGCGCCGTTGCGAAAGACATCCTGGTAGGTGAAATTGCCGAGGAGGTTGAAGTGCGGGTTGGGCTGATAAACCGCCTCATACTCGACGCCGCTCGCAATGCGCCCCCGGATGTGGCCGAACTTGTCCGGGTCGGCGCGCACCTGGCGAAACCACGCGAGGGTGTTATAGAACGTGTGGTCCAGCAGCACGACCTTGTAGCCCACTTCAAACAGCGTCGCGCGGGACCGAAGCGCGGTCTTGAACCCGGCCTCGGTTTTGTCCGGGGTGGCGATGCCGCCGAAGTTCACGCTCCCCAGGAGCGCGTTGACGCGGTTGTAGGTCACGTAGGCCGAGCTGGTGTCGTTCAGCTTGTACAGGGTGCTGAGAAACCAGGAGACGTCGTTGACCGTGGTGCCCAGGTGGTAAATCTCCCCGGCCCGGTGGGCCGTGCCGGGCGACCCGAAGCCGCCGAGGTCAATGAACTCCGGGCTTTGCGATTCCGCGTGGATGTGGTCGAGGCGCCCGCCGCCGATGAAGGAAAGCTGTGAGGTCGGCCGGACGTCGTGCTGGTAGAACGCGGCCACGTCGCCGATCTTCGAGTCCTGGTTGCCGCCATAGTTGCCGAACGGCACGTCCGTCCCGAACCGCGTGTGACCCGGCACCCCGAAGATGTAGATGTTGGTCACGGGATTGGACCAGGTGCTCGAGGGCTGGGACAGGTCGGTGCGATTATATTGCTCGGCGAAAAACGACTGGTAGCTCACGAGCCGCTCCAGCTTGAGGTCCACGCCGGTGATGACGCTGTGGCCGACGCCGCCGGTCTCGAACGCCGCGTGATACTCCGTGCGATTCTGCAGATTCCAGTCGGTCGGCACGAATTCGGAGTAGATGATGCTGGGCTGATACTTGCTCGAATCACGGCTCTCCAGGTACGTCGAGTTCTTCAAGGACGACGCCGCACTGAACACCTTCTCCAACATCAACTGCGTCTGGTAGCGGTTCGCCTTGGCGATGTCGTCCGTCCCGACAAAGGAATCATGCGCCGGGATCGTGATCAGGTGCGGATTGGCGATCACGTAGGTGTTGTTGGCCGAATTGTACGTGGACGCACCCGCGACGTAAGTCCGGTCATCAATGAGGGCCTGGGTGACCCGGTTGATGCCCGCCACCTCGCCGTAGACCTGATGGGAGCCCTGGACCCACCATTGGAGCGTCAGCGACGGGCTGAATTTGTGCGTCAGCGCCGCGTACAGATCCTGGGTGTCATCTGCCGTGTTTCGATAGTAGGTCTGGCCCGCCCGGCCGAGGTAGCTGATGCGGTAGGCCGTGTCCGCGCTCAACGGACCGCCGGTGTCCACCTGCCACTCCACGTTGGAATTCGCGCGGTCGGCAGTGAGGGCGTTGTAACTGAGCGAGAGTTCGGTGTGCGACCGGTCGAAGAATGGCTGTTTCGTGACCAAGTTGGTGTAACCCGCGGCACCATTGCTCTGCGGGCCGTAGACCGCGGAGCCGGGGCCCTTGATGATGTCGAGCGCCTCGACGCCGTTGAAGCTGGGCATGACGCTGTTGCGGCTGTACTTGGCGCGCTGGCCGTTGAGGTAGATCTCCGCCAGGTCGCCGCGCACCATCGGCGTGCTGGCCAGGCCGTAGCGCGCCGCGGTGTAGACGCCGGGCGAGAACTGGGAAAAATCAGTGACCGACTTGATGCGCACCTGCTCCATCAACTCCTTGCTGATGGACGAAACCGACCGGGGCGTGTCCAGCACGCTGCGCGCATCGCCCAGCACGCTCGAGATCGGCCGGACCGTCGGCATGATCTGGTCCTCCGCCGCCACACCCTTCACGATGAACTTGTCGAGCGTGGTGACGCTGGCGTCGGAAGTCGCCGGCGTGGCTAAAGCCGTTGACGCCGCCTCAGCCCGAACTGATCCGGGCAGGACCAGCCCGGCGACCAGCGCCAAAAAAACGAAACGGGCGATTCGGGCTGCCTCGTGGTTCGAGGGCGGTGAGGGGATGTGACCAGGCATGGACGGCTTCCGATGGAAATGGGGCGCGGCAATAAAGCGCGCTCAAAAGCAGCTTCTGCGCCTAGCTTCAACCCTCCAGCGGGGTCTTTTCATCCGGCGGCGACACCGGTACTCCCGGATGCGTGGCGATGAACCGGAAAACCAGCACGGCACCGACCGTGAACACCGCCACCGTGCCAGCCAGCGCCTGACCGTGCCATAACCCGGCAAGCCACTCGTTAAACTCCGCCGCGTCCACGTTCCCCTGCCCGCCCAGCGTCCGCATTTCCCGCAGGTACTTCTTCTGGGCAAAACGGTCACCCAGCAAAGGATCCGCCACCTCCGGCGCAGCCGTCAGGTAAATGGCCAGCGCGCTGCCAAGCCCAAGCAGCAGCCCCATCGCGGTGATTCGATTCATTTTTTGCCGGGTCATCTGGATCTGGTGGCAAACTGCCGCCCGCCGGGGGGCGCGACAATGGTTTTGTGCCCGGGGCGGCCCCCGGCCGGCCTGGGCCCCGGTGAAATATCAGGTGTTTCTCCCTCGCCACCCCGAGCCCGGATTTCCCATGCTTCACCCTCTTACCACTTCAACTTCATGTCTAAAATTCCCTCCAAACCCCGCATCCTCACCACCACCGTCGGTTCCTACCCGGTGCCGGACTGGCTGGCCGCCCTCCCGAGCGAGCAGGCCGTGATCGACGCCACGCGCGTCGTGTTCGACCTCCAGCGCCAGGCCGGCATCGACCTGCCGACGGACGGCGAGCTCTACCGCTTCGACGTCAACCACCCCGACACGAATGGCATGATCGAGTACTTCATCCGCCCGATGGCCGGCATCTCGTCCGTCGTCGGCCGCTCCGTCACCGAGGAATTTTCCCAGCACCACCCGATGGGCTTCCGCCGCAAGCCGGCCGGCGTCGTCACCGGCAAGCTCGGCGAGGGTTCGCTGAACCTGCTCGCCGACTGCCAGCGCGCCGCCGCCGTCGCGGGCGGCCCGTTCAAGTTCACCGTCACGAGCCCCTACATGCTCGCCCGCACGCTCCTTGACCACCACTACGGCAGCTTCGCCAAGCTCACCATGGCCCTCGGTGAGGTCCTCGCCGCGCAGATGCCCGGCCTGCCCGCGCCCTGCATCCAGGTCGACGAGGCCAATATCCCCGGCAACCCCGCCGACGCCCCACTTGCCGCCGCGTCCATGAACCTCCTCCTCGACCGCATCGAGGGCGAACGCGCCGTGCACTTCTGCTTCGGCAACTACGGCGGCCAGACCATTCAGAAGGGCAACTGGGCGAAGCTGATTGAGTTCCTCAACGCGCTCCACTGCGACCACCTCGTCCTCGAGCTCGCCCACCGCCCGAAGAGCGACATCGATGCCCTCAAGCAGATCGACAAGAAGATCTCCCTCGGCATCGGCGTGATCGACATCAAGGTGAACCACATCGAGACCGCCGACGAGGTCGCGTCCCGCATCGAGGCCGTCGAGAAGAAGGTCGGTCCCGGCCGCGTGCGCTGGGTCCACCCCGACTGCGGCTTCTGGATGCTCAAGCGCAGCATCGCCGACCGCAAGGTCGAGGCCCTCGTCGCCGGCCGCGACAAGTACCTCGGGCTGTAAAACAACCCGGAGTTTTGCCCGCGATTCACGCGAAATGACGCGAAAGGTTCGGAAACCTCTCCGTAATTCGCGTCATTTCGCGTGAATCGCGGGCAACGGATTGGAATTTTTATGCTGAACATCGCGATCATCGGCTGCGGCGTCATTGCCCAGTACCACCTCCGCGCCTTGGCCAAGCTGAAGACCGCCCGCGCCGCCGCCGTCTGCGACGTGCGCACCGACGTCGCCCAGAAAACCGCTGCGGAGTTTAACATCCCGCGCTGGACCGCCAGCGCCAGCGAGCTGTTCGCCGACCCGGCGATCGACGCCGTCATCCTCGCCCTGCCCGCCAGTCTCCGCACCGCCCTCGCGCTTGAGGCGTTTCGGCACGGCAAGCATGTCCTCACCGAAAAGCCCGTCGCCATGAATGCCAACGAGGTGCGCACCATGATCGCCGCCCAGGGCGACCGCGTCGGCGCCGTGTGCTCCTCGCGTTACCGTCACTTCGACTCCGCCCGCGCCGCCCGGGATTTCCTCCGCAGCGGCGCACTCGGGAAGATCCGCACCATCACCTGCCGCGGCATCAGCCCCGCCGGCGCCCCGCCGCAGAACCCGCCGCCAGCCTGGCGGCTGCGCAAGGACCTCAACGGCGGCGGCATCTTCGTCAACTGGGGCTGCTACGACCTCGACTACCTCCTCGGCCTGCTCGACTTCAAATTGACCCCGCAATCGGCGCTGGCCCGCACCTGGCAGGTCCCCGCGGCCTATGCCGCGTACGCGGCACCGGGCTCCGATGCCGAGACGCACGTCACCGCGCTCATCACCTTCGCCGAGGGCTGCGTGCTCAATTACGAGCGCGCCGAGTTCACGACGCTGCCGCCGGACAACCGCTGGCAGATCACCGGCGACCGCGGCACGCTCACGCTGCAGATGCTCAAGGCCAAGTCCGCCAACATCGTCCTCACCGAGCCCGACGCCGCCAAGGGCACCCGCACCCGCGTACTCTGGGAAGGCGACGAGACCGCCTCGTCGTCCGAGCACGACGGCGTCGTCAACGACTTCGCCGACGCCATCCTCCAAAAGCGCAAGCCCGAGACCACGCTCCAGGACGCCCTCCTCTTCGCGCGCATCGCCGACGCCATCTACGCGTCCTCCGCCAGCGGCAATCCCGTCTCGTTCGACTGAAGCCGATTTTTACCACGAAAAACACGAAACACACGAAATCGGAGGTCGGGTTTCCAGGCCGATTTCGTGTGTTTCGTGTTTTTCGTGGTGACTAATCCGCCAACTGCCGGGCCAGCTTGACCAGCTCGCGCGGCACCTCGGCGTAAATCTTCGCATACGGCCGCTCCCCGAGGATCGCCGGCACGAGGTCATCCGTGTAGCCTTTTTGTGCGCAGGCCCGCGCATCCGGCGCGTAGCCGATGCCCCCGGCCAGGCTCACCAGCCAGGTGTGCGGATGCGAACTCCCCTCCAGAACCGGTGCCTGCAGGCTGTGAAAAACTTCCAGTCCGACGCCTAGCAACGCCACGGGCCCGATCCGCAGGCCGTGCACCGTCACCGGGGGATTTGGTCCGCGACCACCCTTGAATTGGGCCAGCACCATGCGCAGGCCCTCGAGCCGCACCATGTTCAGGCCGTTGGTCTGGAGCGGCTTTTCGCCAACCGTCGTGATGTCCGTGACCCCCGGCGCGCTGAAAATCTTCTCCAGTTGCGCGATCCGCTTCCGGATCCCCGCCTGCGTCCAGGGCTTCCGCGAAAAGGTCACATCATGCTGCACAATCCGCACGCCGCTGGCGGCCATTGGGTGCGCCGCCTTGATCCCGCGCCTGATCGCGGCCGCATACTTGCCGGTCAGCACGCGCAGCGCGCGGTGCGTTTCCTTCTTCCCCCGGTGACAGACCGGCGGGTTGATGTCGCCCATCGCCCCAGGGAGGAAAATCGCCGTCGCGCCGGGAAACGCGCGCTCGATCTGCGCCGAAGCCAGCCCGACAAAATCCCCGTGCACGTCAAAGGTCTGCTCGCTGCCGAGCACCGCGTGGCAGCCGAAATGATGCAGCAGGCCGACCAGCTTCTTGCCGGCATAGGCCGCGAGCACGCGGAGCGTCGGATCCGTGTCCTGCGGCCGCGCCGGCCGCCAGTTTGGGGCGAGCCGCACGCCGATCGGGTCAAACATCCATCCGCCCCGGTCCGTCTCGCGGTTGATCGCAATGCCCTCGCAGGGCACCTCAGCGTAGCGCCACGTCACCGTCTGCTGCGCCGCGCACGCCTTCGCCGCGGCGTCCGCGATCCGCGCCGGCAGGGTCTCGCAATAAATCGCATCCGCCTCGCCCCAACCCAGCATGCCGCCCGTGGACGGGCCGCTGTGCGTGTGGGTGGACGTCACAAACACCTCGGCCGGCCGGCAGCCCGTACGCGCGGCCACTGCGTCCCGGATCTTGATCGCGAGCGGCCGCGGCGTGCCGCAGAGCTCGACGTTGACGAGGATCGCGCGGCGCTTCCCGTCCGTCACCGCCAGCGCACGGGCACAGAGCGGCGCGAGGATTTTATTCGCCGCCCGGTTCCGATACGGACCGTAACCGGCCAGTTGGAGGCCCAGGCGCGGGGTGATGTCGGCCGCGGCGAAACCGGCTTTCATTTCCGAAGGACCGTGGCGGCGGGTCCCGCCGTGCGCTCGTGATCCCGCAGCGCGTCGACGTTTGCCTCCACCTTGAGAATGATCTCGGCCATGCGGGCCACCATGGCCTCGTTCGGCGCCACCATGTCAAAGAGCATCTCCACCGCATGGGCGACGCGCCAGCGCGCGTTCGGCAGCGCCTGGTTGCGGTAGTCCACCTTGGCCGCCTCAAGCGCCGACAGCCAGTTGACGCGCGGGCCCCGGTAATCCTGCCAGTGCAGGCGCTTCCAGTCCGAGATGACCGACGGTACATAACCCATGCAGAACAGCCCCTCCGCCTTGATCGCCGCGGCAAACGTGTCGCGCGTGATGCCCGCGGCGTCGGAGTCAAAAGTGAACGACATCAGGTGGAACGAGGGCTTTGAGCCCGGCGCGAAGACCGGCATCTTCAGGTATTTGGCCGAGGCGAGGTGCGAGCGCAGGAGATCGGCGTGGCGGCGGCGCTCGGACAACTCGGCGTCGAGCTTGGCGAACTGCTCGGTGAGCAGCACCACGTTAAACGGCGTGACGCGATAAGTGTAGACGAGCGAATCGAGATACGGCTTCAGGTCGTCCGGCATGCCCTCGTCCGTCGAGCGGCCCATGTGCTGGCCGATCATCGCGCCCTTCCAGTAAACCCGCTCGTGCGGCGTGACCATGTAGCCGGCCTCGGTCGTCGCGAGGACCTTGCCGCCCATGCAGGAGAAGCCCGCGGCGTCGCCGACCGTGCCGACGCGGATGCCCTCGAACTCGGCGCCGTGCGCCTGGCTGCCGTCCTCGATCAGCATGATCTTGTGCTTGTCCGCGATGGCGCGGAGACGCTTGAGGTTCGCCGGCTGGCCGAACAGGTGCACCGCGAGAATCGCCTTGGTGCGGGGCGTGATCGCCGACTCGATTTGCTCGGGATCGATCAGGCCGGTGTCGCGCATGACGTCCACGAACACCGGGATGGCGTTCTGGTGCAGAATACAGGAAATGGACGCGCCCCAAGTGTACGGCGTCGTGATGACCTCGTCGCCGCAGCAAATCTCAAGACCCGCCAGCGCGGACTGCAAGGCGGCGTGGCCCGAGCTCGTCGCGAGCACGTGGCGGTTGCCGTGGTACTTCGAGATGACGCCCTCGGCTTCGCCGATCTCCGGCACATGCTTGCGGCCGAGCCCGTAGAGTTTGCCCTGGCGCAGCATATCGGCGGCGCGCCCGATCGCCTTCTCGGTGAAGGTGGGAAATTTCGGCAAGGTGACCTTCCCGACGGGGGTGCCGCCCAGCAGGGCGAGTTTCGTGGCAGCGGGGGCAAGGGTAGTGCTCATCCCCTACCCTACCAGTTGCCCCTCATCTGGGCAATGGCCGTCGCTACGAAGCCATGTCGAAACTTACGGAAGCCGCCGGACCTGATTTGACCACGGATTGCACGGATTTACACGGATGCAGAGCTCCGATCCACAAACCCGGATTTCTTACAGGAGGTAACAAAGGGAACGAACAACGAAGCTGACCAGCGTCGCTTCGTTTCCACCGTTACCTCCTGTGCAAATTCAGCTTCCGAAGGTTCGGAAGATAGATCCGTGTGCATCCGTGTTATCCGCGGTGAAAATTCAGGAAGTTTGGCACCAAAATGACCCCGCAACCCGAATCCGCTTTCTGTCCCCGGCAATTTCCCGCAACGTCCCGCAGCTTTCCCTCCCCCCCCCCCCCCCATGGCTGAAACCGCTCCCCGCCCCGCCCCGGTCGAAGCCGCCGTCCCCACGGCCGCCGAGAAATTCACCTTCGACAACCAGGGCTACCTCGTCCTCGAGAATTTCCTGACGCCCGATCACGTCGCCCGCCTCACCGCCGCCATCCACCGGGCTGTCGCGCGCCGCCGTGAACTCGTCCGCACTGGCGCGCCGCAGACCGGATTCACCCAGACCAAGAGCGAGAAGAGCACGCGCTTCTTCTACATCCTCGACGACGATCCCCTCTTTCTCGAACTGCTGGACTGGCCCGCGCTGATGCCCTACGTGCACGCGCTGATCAACCCGAAGCCGCACCACCACGGCTCCGACGTGATCGTTGAACACGGCGGCGACTTCATGAACCGCCAGGGCGAATGGCACCTGGACGGCCATGACAACGGCTACCGCAACCTCGGGTACCCGATTCCGCTCCTGCAGCTCAAGGTCGGCTTTTATATCTCGGACATGACCGCGCCGTGGCAGGGCAACCTCACCGTCGTGCCCGGCAGCCACAAGGCCCGGCTCGAGCCCACCGAGGCGGACCGCCAGCGCCGTGACTTCTTCCCCGGCGCCGTGCAGGTCTGCGCCCCCGCCGGCACCGCGATCCTGTTCCACAACGCCCTCTGGCACACCGCCGCGCCCTATTCCGGTCCGGAGCGCGGACGCACGATGATCTATACTGCCTACGAGCACCCGTGGATGGTCGGCTCGCAGGAGCACTGGGGCTACACCAAGGAATTCTACAACCAGCGCCTCTCCCCCGCGCAGCGGAAACTTTTTCACGGCTTCGTCTTCGACCCGCCGGAACAGCGCTGGGGTTGAGTACTCCCCACCTCCAGTCCCTGACCCCACCCCCATGGTTGTCTCCGCTACACCCACCCCCTCCGCGGCGCCGGCTCTGACCGACGCGCAGCGTTTCGCCTTTGAGACAGACGGCTTTCTCGTCGTCGAAAACTTCCTCACGCCGGACCACGTCGCCCGCCTGACCGACGCCACCCACCGCGCCATCGCCCGTCGCCGTGAACTGGTCCGCACCAACCAAAAGCAGACCGGATTCACCCACGCGAAGAGCGAGAAGAGCACGCGGCTGTTCTACATCCTCGACGACGACCCCGCCTTCCTCGAACTCCTCGATTGGCCCGCCATCATGCCGTACGTCCACGGCCTGCTAAACAAGATGCCGCACCATTGCGCCTCCGACGTGATCGTCGAGCACGGGGCCGACTTCATGGACCGCAAGGGCGAGTGGCACATCGACGGGCACGACGACGGCTTCCGCAACCTCGGGGTCCCCATCCCGCTCCTCCAGCTCAAGGTCGGCTACTACCTCTCCGACATGACCGCGCCCTGGCAGGGCAACCTCGCGGTCCTGCCCGGCAGTCACAAAAGCCGGCTCGCCCCGACCGAGGCTGACCGCCAGCGCCGCGATTTCTTCCCCGGTGTCCACCAGGTCTGCGCACCGGCCGGCACGATGGTGCTGTTTCACAACGCCCTCTGGCACACCGCCGCGCCCTACTCCGGCCCCGAGCGCGGCCGCACGATGCTCTATTACTGCTACGAGCATCCCTGGATGGTTGCGTCCCAGGAACACTGGGGCTACTCGAAGGAATTCTACAACCAGCGCCTCTCCCCCGCGCGCCGGAAATTATTCCACGGCTTCGTCTTCGACCCGCCCGAACAGCGCTGGGGCTGAAAAATCTACCCGCGGTTGACGGATTGGAATCCGCGCCTATCCGCGCAATCCGCGGGAAGGTATCCCGAGGTTCGGCAGCCCTGCCCTGAACCTACTTTTTCTTCTTCGCCTTCGCCGCCTTTGCCTTCTTCGGCTGCCAGGCATCCCCGAGCGTGAATTTCCGCGGATCCACCGGCTCCACCAGCGTGCGGTACTTCGGCGCGCGCGTCCAATGTGCCTTGCCGTAGAAAAGCGTCTGCAGGTGTTCCGGGATCTGCGCCTTGAACTCCGGGCTCAGATCGCCGCCATCCCAGTACGGGAACTGCCGGGTGCCATAGCCGCACACGATGATGGCCCGCTCGCGGTCGCTTTTGATCCGACCCGTCGCATGCATCAGCGTCTCGGCAAACAGCAGCGTCGATCCCGCCGGCGCGATCACCTGGTGGATCAGCGAGCGGTCCGCGTACGCGCACGCAATCATGTCGTCGTGCGGGATATCCAGCTTGTGGCTGCCCGCGATGACCACCGTGCCGCCGTCGTCCGGCCCGAGCTCGGTCAGATTCGTCAGCGTCTTCACAAAGCTGCAGTGAAACAGCCCGTTCTTCGTGTGCGTGCCGTACGGCACGTCCATGCCGAGGTGCAGGTCAAACTTGGGGTTGGCCTCGAACTTGTCGTCGGGGTTCCGGCTGTTGATGTGCGCGTTGAGCTCCACCATCCGCGCCTCGCCGCCGATGACCTCCTCCGCCATGCCCACCAGCCGCGGATGCGCCGCGTAGGCCGCGATGACGGGATCCGCCTCGCGGATCGTCGCCATGAAAACGTGGTGCGGCTTGTCGATGAGGAAATAGGGCTCGGACGGACTCGGCTGGTAGCCCTTGGGCCGCGCCCGCAGGTCGCGCTTCAGCTGCTGCAGCGCGGACTTGATCGTCTCGCACTCATCGTGGCTCAGCACGCCGGGCACGACCACGTAGCCAAACACTTCAAAGTGATAGCGCTGGGCCGGGGTCAGGGCGGGAAAAGGGCGTTCGAAGACGGGGGGCATAAAAATGGATTTGGGCGGGTGCCGGGTGCAGCTCAAGGGGATTTCGCCAGCCACGCCCGCGGCGAGCGGCCTGTCACCCGCTTGAACGCCCGGCTGAACGTGAACGGATCCGCAAACCCCAGCTCCAACGCCACCGCCTTCACGCTCGCCTCCGGCTGACGCAGCCGGCGCTGGGCCAGCGCGACGCGCTCCACGAGGATAAAGCGCCCGAGCGGCGTACCCGTCTCGGCGCGAAACAGGCTCGTGAGATAATTCGGCGACACGTGCACCGCCTGCGCCACCTCCGCGAGCGTGAGCGCCCGGCCGGTGTTTGCCCGCACATGGTCCGCCGCGCGCCGCACGAGCTGTGCCCGTGTGTCGAGCTGGGCCTCACCGCCGTCCAGCACGCGGCGGTACAACGCCAGCGTGAGTGAGAGCATCGCCTCGCGCAGCACCTCCGGGTCCGGCCGGCGGGGCGACGCCGCCAGTCCGCGCAGCACCGCCAGTTTTTCCCGCGCATCCGCCGGCAGGAGCGCCAAATTCATCAGGTGCTCCATCGCGAAGCCGCCGCGACGGGCGTAGCGGGTGACGTGCAGCCGCGGTTCCGCCTCGTTGAGGCTCCACCACGCCAGCCGGTAGCCCTCGCCGGGCCGGACGTAGGCCTCGGCGTGCGGCAGTCCCGCCGGCAGCACGACCAGGTCACCCGCCTGCAGCACGCAGCCCGTGTGCTCGAAACTGAACCGGCAGCGTCCCTCGAGCAGCAGGCAGAGCTCGGCGTGGTCGTGCGCGTGGTCCTCGCCGTAGAGCACCGGTGAAAACCGCATCTTGTGCCGCCGGTCCTGCGGCCGGGTCCCGCGCCACGGGCCCAAGACGCGGCCGGCGTCGAGTTTCCCCAACGCCACCACCAGGTCCTGCCCAAGAAAGCGCGCCAATGCCACGACAGCGCGATACGGCCCACCCCTGAGACAGGCAAAGGCATTTTTACTAACCAAGGTGCGCCCAACCAAACCGGTGCCCGCGAATCACGCGAAAGGACGCGAATCCGAACCCGGTGATTGAAGATTGAAGATTGAAGATTGAAGGAAAATAGTGTGGGTCTTATTTGTTAATTAAAATATTTTTTGCTAAATTTATTTTTGACGCTAAATAATCAGACCCGCCTCGGTCTGGATGATTTTTTTGTATTAATTTACGATGAGCAGCTATGATGCTATCTTTTGAAGCGCCAGGTTTTAAGCCTAATACTTCATAAGCCTCTTCGACTGACATTTTTCCTTTATTGCTATTATTTTCTTTGCGTTGTGATGAGCTCTTTTTAGAGCCGGAAAAAGAGTGCCACAACCTTTGTATGTGCGGTGCATAATTTAGCAGCATCGGTATGAGTCGCATTAGAAAAGCGACAGCTAAACCAATGAGCGCAAACAACCAATTTAAGCGTCCAGTGGCCGTTAAAAGGAGAACCAAAAAGCCAATAATGCTGAAGATTATGATTTTTGTATATTTTGCGAATAGTGCCGGAGATGTTTTTAGAAATGTTCTACCAGCAAAGTAGATAATGATAAGCAAAAATAAAATTAAATAAATTTGAATCAATACTTTCTCCAGAATTGATGATCTTGAAACAATAATACCTTAGAATAAGGAAACTCACGATAACGGTTATATGATTCGCTTATTATGCAACATGCTCTTGTCCCAATATTAGGGTTCTCTGCTTTTAGCGGCACCGGTAAAACTACCTTATTGATACGGTTAATTCCAATTTTAAAGCATCATGATTTGCGTATTGGTTTAATCAAGCATAGTCATCATGAATTCCAAATAGACCATCCAGGCAAAGATAGTTTTCGCTTGCGTGAGGCAGGGGCAGCAACGGTCATGCTCATCTCATCTCATCGTCGTGCCATTATTAGCGAGATTTCACCAACAAGAGAACCCAATCTTGATAATGAATTGAAGTTGTTAGATCAATCCGGACTTGATTTGATTTTAGTCGAAGGATTCAAAACAGAGCAATTTCCAAAAATTGAATTACACCGTTCTTCACTTAACAAACCTTTGCTTTATCCCAATGATCAAAACATCATTGCCATTGCAACTGATACTGTTATGACACTACCAGACAATCTTATTTTATTAGATATAAATGATCCTGAAATGATAGCAAAATTTATTTTAAAGCAAATGATGGGGCGCCTATGATTGATTTGTGTAGCCAAGAATCTAGCCCAATGTTACCTATAGAGGATGCACTGGCAAGAATTAAAAACACTATACATCCGCTTAAAGCCTCAGAAACAGTTCTTTTAAAAGATGCCTTGGGAAGGATATTATCAGAAGCAGTATATGCGCCAATTAATAGCCCTAATGAAACAAATTCTGCTATGGATGGATATGCTTTTTCCAGTGCAGAGATCACTAAAGGACGCGAGTTTAGTCTTAATTTAATTGGCACTTCTTGGGCGGGCAGGCCATTCAAAGGGGTACTGCAAGCTGGGCAATGCATTCGAGTTTTTACTGGCGCAGTAGTGCCGTCTGAAGCCGACTCCATTATTATGCAGGAACACGTTGAGAGCGATGGACAATGGATTCATTTTCCAATTGATACCATCGGAGGCCAACATATTCGAGAAGTAGGTGAAGATATGCGGCAAGGTTGTTTATTACTTGCTTCACCTAAAAAACTGAATGCCATTGATCTGGGTTTATTAGCCTCTGCCGGTGTTTGTGAAGTGTCGGTTAATAGGCCGGTAAAAATAGCCTTTTTTTCAACAGGTGATGAATTAACTGAATTAGGCAAGCCTTTGTTCTCTGGACAAATATATGACAGTAATCGATATGCTTTGCATGGATTATTGAATGATATCAATTATATAGCAACAGATATGGGAGTAATTGGAGATGACAAGCAATTACTAGAAGAAAGGTTTATTGAGGCTGCAAAAAATCATGATGTGTTCATTACAACTGGTGGAGTATCGGTAGGTGAGGCTGATTATGTTAAAGAAATACTTAGTCGTTGTGGTGAAGTCAATTTTTGGAAAATTGCAATTAAACCGGGAAAACCATTAGCTTTTGGAAAAATAGGAGACTGTTATTTTTTTGGCTTGCCGGGTAATCCTGTTGCTGTAATAGTGACTTTTCAGTATATAGTTTCTCCAGCTCTTAAGCACTTATTGGGTGCGACAGAGACAAAAACTATAAAACTCGCTGCGATTTGTACATCAACACTTAAAAAAGCACCCGGCAGACAAGAATACCAACGTGGCATACTGACGCAAGATGCCGTCGGTAATTTTTTTGTCGCGTCATCAGGCAAGCAAGGTTCAAATATCATGAAATCATTAAGCGAAGCGAATTGTTATATCGTTTTGCCAGTTGCTTGTGAAGGTATACAGGCGGGAGAGAGAGTTATGATTGATCTTATCCCCAGTGATGAGTGGATATAAGTAAAGTAAAGTCAACTCATGATTTGTCTATGGATAGCACCAAAGTTATACTTGTTTTTATAATACGGAAAGCATTGCTTTTGTTGTTTTGTGAAAGTTTTAATTAAACTGTGGAGATAA
>CAIOAO010000013.1 GCA_903855985.1 uncultured Opitutia bacterium
AGAGATCGTTCAGGTCGGAAGTCGCGAAGCGGCCGCCCTCGAGCGGGACGAGCGGGCGCAGGTCCGGCGGGATGACAGGCAAAACTTCGAGGACCATCCATTCCGGACGGGAGCGCGAGTGGATGAAGCCCTGGATGACCTTCAGGCGCTTCGAGAGCTTTTTCTTGATCTGCTTCGACTTGGTCGCGCGCATCTGCTCCTGGAGCTCGACGACGGTGGCTTCCATGTCGGTCTTCGTGAGCGCATCGCGGACGGCCTCGGCGCCCATCTTGGCGACGAAGGAATCGTCACCGTACTCGTCGATCGCCTGGCGATACTCGGTGTCGGTGAGGAGCTGGTGCGGCTCGAGCGGGGTCTTGCCCGGGTCGATGACCATGAAGTTCTCGTAGTAGATGACGCGCTCGAGCGAACGGGCGGTCATGTCGAGCAGCAGGCCGAGGCGGCTGGGCATGCTCTTGAGGAACCAGATGTGCGAAACCGGCACGGCGAGCTCAATGTGGCCCATGCGCTCGCGGCGAACGCGCGCGATGGTCACCTCGACGCCGCAACGATCGCAGACGACGTCCTTGTACTTGATGCGCTTGTACTTGCCGCAGGCGCACTCGTAGTCGCGGACGGGGCCGAAGATCTTCTGGCAGAAGAGGCCGCCCGGCTCGGGCTTGAAGGTGCGGTAGTTGATCGTTTCCGGATTCTTGACCTCACCCTTCGACCATTTGCGGATGGTTTCGGGGGAGGCGACGGTGATGGACACGCAGTCGAACGCGCTCTCCTCGAGGCCGAGGACGGAACGGGTCTCATCGCGGGAGGACGCGGCGGTGTCTGCAGGTTGGATGCTCATTTAATTTTTTCTTCCTGGTGAACGTTGAAGGCGGAGAAGCGAAACCCCGGGCGGCTCAGGTGCCGAAGCCGAGGGAATCGCGTTTGTTGAGCTTGATGTCCAAGCCGAGGGACTGGATTTCCTTGATCAGGACGTTGAAGGACTCGGGGGTGCCGGCCTGCAGCGTGTTGTCGCCCTTGACGAGCGACTCGTAGATCTTGGTGCGGCCCTGCACGTCGTCGGACTTGACGGTGAGCAGTTCCTGCAGGGTGTGCGCGGCGCCGTAGGCCTCGAGGGCCCACACTTCCATTTCGCCGAAGCGCTGACCGCCGTACTGGGCCTTGCCACCCAGCGGCTGCTGCGTGACGAGGGAGTAAGGACCGACCGCGCGGGCGTGGATCTTGTGCGACACGAGATGGTTCAGCTTCATCATGTAGATGTAGCCGACGACGACCTCCTGATCGAGTTTCTCACCGGTGCGGCCGTCGAGGAGCATGCTCTTGCCCGAGGGCGGGAGCTTGGCGTCCTTGAGGTATTCGCGGATTTTCTTTTCCGGAATGCCGTCGAACACGGGCGTGGCGATCTTGATGCCGAGCTTTTTGCAGGCCCAGCCGAGATGCGTCTCGAGCACCTGGCCGATGTTCATGCGCGAAGGCACGCCCAGCGGGTTGAGGCAGATCTCGATCGGGGTGCCGTCCGGGAGGAACGGCATGTCTTCCTCGGGCACGATCTTGGCGACCACGCCCTTGTTGCCGTGGCGGCCGGCCATCTTGTCACCGACCTCGAGCTTTTGCTTCGTGGCGATGTAGACCTTGACCTGCTTGATGGAGCCGTCGCCGTTGTCTTCGCCGGCCTCGATGGACGAGATCTTGCGTTCGCGGTCGCCCTCGAGCTCGTCGAACTTCGTCTGGTACGAGCCGATGATCTCCATGATCTTGATGCGAACCGGGGACGGGTCGATCTGGACATGCTTGGAGACGGCGGCGAGCTTGCGCAGGAGCGTCTTGGTGATCTTGCGGTTGGCCGGGATGATGATTTCGCCGGACTCGCCGTTGATGACGTCGAGCGGGATCTTCTCACCGAGGAGGATGTTCGAGAGCGCCTCGGTCAGCCCCTCGCGGAGCTTGTCCATCTGCGTCTTGTATTCTTCCTGGATCTGCTTGGCCTGGCGGCGGCGATCGGAGGGCGAGAGCCGCTCCTTCTCGAAGTCGACGCGGCTGGAGACCTTGACGTCCATGATGATGCCGGCGGCGCCGGACGGGACGACGAGGGACGTGTCCTTCACGTCGGCGGCCTTCTCACCGAAGATGGCGCGGAGGAGCTTTTCCTCGGGCGCGAGCTCGGTCTCGGACTTCGGGGTGATCTTGCCGACGAGGATGTCGCCGGGCTTCACCTCCGCACCGATGCGGATGACGCCGTTGTGGTCGAGGTTCTTGAGGGCCTCTTCGCCCACGTTCGGGATGTCCCGCGTGATCTCTTCCGGCCCGAGCTTGGTGTCGCGCGCGGTGACCTCGAATTCCTGGATGTGGATCGAGGTGAAGATGTCCTCACGGAGCACCTTCTCGGAGATGAGGATGGCGTCCTCGAAGTTGTAGCCGTTCCACGGCATGAACGCGACGAGCACGTTGCGGCCGAGGGCCATCTCGCCCTGGTCGGTCGAAGGACCGTCCGCGATGATCTGGCCGGTCTTGATCTTCTGGCCGGCCTTGACGATGGGCTTCTGGTTGAAACACGTGCCGGCGTTCGAGCGCATGAACTTGCGGAGCTCGTAGACGTAGGTGTGGTTCTTCGGGTCGTGCTTCACCGTGCGCGGCAGCTCGCCGTCCTTGGTGATGACGATGCGCTTGGCGTCGACGGAGGCGACAACACCGGACTCCTCGGCGACCACGACGATCTTGGAGTCGCGGGCGACGCGCTCCTCGATGCCGGTGCCGACGAACGGCGACTCAGCCTGGAGAAGCGGCACGCCCTGGCGCTGCATGTTGGCGCCCATGAGCGCGCGATTCGCGTCGTCGTGCTCGAGGAAGGGAATCATGCCGGCGGCGATCGAGATGACCTGCTTGGGCGAGACGTCCATCAGGTGGACTTCGCCGGCGGGAACCTCGAGGAAGTTGCCGTCCTGGCGGACGGTGACCTTGCCGACGAAGTGGTTCTTGTCATCGATCTCGGCGTTGGCCTGGGCGATGACCTTGCCCTCTTCCTGGTCGGCGGTGAGGTACTCGATCTTGTCGGTGACCTTGCCGTCCTTCGCGAGGCGGTACGGCGTCTCGATGAAGCCGAACTCGTTCACGCGGGCGTAGGTGGAGAGGGAGTTGATCAGACCGATGTTCGGACCCTCGGGGGTTTCGATCGGGCAGATGCGGCCGTAGTGCGACGGATGGACGTCGCGGACCTCGAAGCCGGCGCGTTCGCGGTTAAGACCGCCCGGCCCGAGCGCGGAGAGGCGGCGCTTGTGCGTGACCTCGGCGAGCGGGTTGATCTGGTCCATGAACTGCGACAGCTGGCTGCGCGCGAAGAAATCGCGGATGACGGTCGTCAGCGCCTTCGGGTTGATGAGCTTCTGCGGCGTGATGGAGTCGACGCTCTGGTCGTACATCGTCATGCGCTCGCGGACGAGGCGCTCGGTGCGGCTGAGGCCGACGCGGCACTGGTTGGCGAGGAGCTCGCCGACGGTGCGGACGCGGCGGGAACCGAGATGATCGATGTCGTCCACAACGCCCTCACCCTTCTTCAGGCGGACGAGGTACTTCGTGGCGGCGACGATGTCGGCGCTCTCAAGCACGCGCTGCTCGATCTCGGCCTTGAGGCCGAGCTTCTGGTTGATCTTGTAGCGGCCGACGCGGCCGAGGTCGTAGCGCTTCGGGTCGAAGAACAGGCGCTTGAGCAGGGCCTTGGCATTCGCGGTGGTCGGCGGCTCGCCGGGGCGGAGGCGCTTGTAGATTTCCTTGAGGGCTTCCTCCTCGTTGCGGGTCGGGTCCTTCTTGAGCGCGCGGATGATGGCGCCCTCGTCAACCGCGGTGTCGATCACGCGGATGGAGGTGATGTCGTGCTTTTCGAAGGTGCGGACGATGGCCTTGGTGAGGGGCTCGAAGGCGCGGGCGAGGACGACGCCCTTCTGGGCGTCGATGGCGTCTTCCACGAGGACGAGCGACGAGACGTTCTCGAGGTCGAGGGCCTTGGCGACCTTCAGGTCCTTGATGTCGTAGAACAGGTTCAGCAGGTCGAGGTCGCTCGAGAAGCCGACGGCGCGGAGCAGCGTCGTGATGAGGAATTTCCGGCGGCGGCGGCGGCGGTCGAGGTAGACGTACAGCAGGTCGTTGTTGTCGAACTGGACCTCGAGCCAGGTGCCGCGGTCGGGGATGATGCGGAAGGAGTGGAGCAGCTTGCCGTTCGGGTGCGGGGCGACCTCGAAGGCGATGCCGGGGGAGCGGTGGAGCTGGGAGACGACGACGCGCTCGGCGCCGTTGACGATGAACGAGCCGCGCTCGGTCACCATCGGGATCTCACCCATGTAGATTTCCTCGTCCTTGATGAAGTCTTCCTCGCGGAGGCGGAGCTTCACGTAGAGCGGCACCGAGTAGGTGATGCCCTCGCGCAGGCACTCGAGCTCGTTGTTCTTCGGGTCGCCCAGCGTGTAGGAGACGTATTCGAGCGTCAGGCGCTCGTCGTAGGACTGGATGGGGAACACCTCGCGGAAGACCGCCTCGAGGCCCTGGGGCTTGCGCTGCTTCTCGGGCGTGCCCTTCTGGAGGAAGTCCAGGTAGGACGTGATCTGAATCTCGATCAGATTCGGCGGCTGAAGGACTTCGCGGAGTTTGCCGAAGTTGATGCGTTCGGAGTGTGTGCGGTCGGCCATGAGAGTTCCCGATGAGGGTTAGGAGACGAAAAAAGGAAAGGCGCCGGACTCAGCGTGCGGCGCGGAGAACCAACGAAAGAACAATAACGGAAAAGGCAAAGGACAGGCCGGGGGTGAACCCGGCCTGTCCGACTGAAAACGGACGGGATGCGGATGAAATCGCCAAGCGGTCTTACTTGAGTTCGACCTTGGCGCCGGCGGCCTCGAGCTTCTTCTTGAGCTCCTCGGCCTCGGCTTTGGCGACGTTCTCCTTGACGTTCTTGGGGGCCGCCTCGACGAGGTCCTTGGCCTCCTTGAGGCCGAGGCCCGTGATCGCACGGACTTCCTTGATGACGCCGATCTTGTTCGCGCCGGCCTCCTTGAGGACGACGGTGAACTCGGTCTGCGCCTCGGCGGCGGGAGCCCCGGCGGCGGCGGCGCCCGCGGGAGCGGCGGCGACGGCAGCGGCGGCGGACACGCCCCACTTGCCCTCGAGATCCTTCACGAGGGTCGCGAGTTCGAGGACGGGCTGGCTCGAGAGCCATTCGATGACTTGGTCTTTGGTGATGTTGCTCATGGTGACTGCTCCTTGGAGTGGACTAGCGGTTTCGGGAAGTGAAACGCGTTTAAGAGACGTATCCCCTAGCCTGCTCCGGTGGATTTATTGCTTCCCCGGCTGACGCCGGAAAAATTGGGTTGGATGGATGAGGGGTGGATTAGGCGGCCGGGGCGGCGGGAGCCGCCGGGGCCTCGGGAGCCGCGGGCGACTCCTTCTTGACCTTGGCGTCGAGCACGCGGACGAAGGCCGCGGCGTTCTGGGTGAACAGGCCGAGCAGTTGCGAGCGCAGCGCCTCGAACGAGGGCAGGTCCGCAATCTTGGCGAGGTCGGCGGCGGAGACGATTTTCTTCTCCATCACGCCCACCTTCACCTCGAGCTTCTGTTTGTCCTCGAAGAACTTCTTCAGGATCTTCGCGACGCCGGCGGAGTTCTTGCCACCCACGACGACGGCCGTCGGGCCGGTCAGGGCGCTCTCGAACTCGGGCAGGCCCAGGGCCTTGGCCGCGACGCGGAGGGAGCTGTTCTTGACGACGTGAAACTCGGCCTTCTCGGTGTCGAGGCGCTTGCGCAGCTCGGCCACATCGGCGACCGTGACCTTCGTGAAGTTGGTCAGGATGACGTAGTCGGATTTCTTGAGGTGGGTCTCAACCTCGGCGATCAGGTAATTTTTTTCGGCTCTCATGGTTGGGACTCCGTTTAATATTTGCTGAACTCGGTGGCGGCGACATGGACGCCGGGGCTCATGCTGGATGAGAGGGCGACGGTCTTGATGTAGTTGCTGCCCTTGAAGGTGGAGGGCTTGGCCTTGCCGACGGCCTCGATGACGACGTTGGCGTTCTCGAGGATCTGGGCGGCGGTGAACGAGCGCTTGCCGATGCCGACGCCGATGTTGCAGGCCTTGTCCATCTTGAACTCCACGCGGCCGGCCTTGACGGCCTTGATGCCGGCAGGGATGTCATCGGTCACGGTGCCGGACTTCGGGTTGGGCATCAGGCCCTTCGGGCCGAGGACGCGGGCGATCGTGCGGACGGTCTTCATCGCCTCGGTCGTCGCGATCGCGACGTCGAAGTCGAGCCAGCCCTCGTTGATCTTGGCCATCATGTCCTGAAGACCGGCGTGGTCGGCCCCGGCGGCGATCGCCTTGGGCGCGTCGTCGGTGAAGACGAGCACGCGGACCTTCTTGCCGGAACCGTTCGGGAGCGGCGTGGTGCCGCGCACCATCTGCTCGCCGGCGGTCGCGTCGACCCCGAGGCAGAAGGACAGCTCGACGGTCTCGTCGAACTTGGCCTTCGGGAATTTCGTGAGGAGCTCGACGGCTTCCGCCAGCGGGTAATCCTTGGTGAGATCAGCGACCTTGAGGGCGCTGGTGTATCGTTTGCTATGGGCTTTGGGCATTAGGGACTCCTTGCGGTGCGAACGTTCCGGGTGGAACTCCCGCGTTGAGTTGGGTTGTCGGGTGGAAAAATCAGTCGATGACGTCGATGCCCATGTTGCGGGCGGTACCGGCGATGATCTTGATGCCGGCGGCCTCGTCCTTGGCATTCATGTCGGCCTTCTTCAGCTTCCAGATCTCGGCCAGCTGCTTCTTCGTGACCTTGCCGACCTTGTCCTGGTTGGGCTTGGCGGAGCCGCTGGCGATGTTGGCGGCCTTCTTGAGGAGGACCGACGCCGGGGGCGACTTGAGGATGAACGTGAAGCTCTTGTCCGAGAACACCGTGATGACCACCGGCAGGATCATGCCGTTCTGGTCCTTGGTGCGGGCGTTGAAGTCTTTGCAGAACGCCATGATGTTGACGCCCTGCGCGCCGAGCGCGGGACCGACCGGGGGCGCGGGATTCGCGGCGCCGGCGGGCAACTGGAGGCGGATGTAACCTTGGATCTTCTTGGCCATAAGAGGTGGTGTTTAGTTAAAAAGTTGGGAGCGGGGGCGGCAGGTCACTCGGTGACGCGGGAAACCTGCCAGTATTCGAGCTCGACCGGGGTGAAGCGGCCGAAAATGGAGACGGAAACCTTGAGCTTGCCGCGGTCGGGATCGATTTCATCGATCCGGCCGGTGAGGCTGGCGAACGCGCCGTCGTTGATCTTCACTTCCTCGCCGATGCTGTACTGGACCTTCGGCACTTCCTTGCCGTTGGCCGCCTCGATGCGGGAGCGAATCTCGTCGATCTCGGACTGGCGCAGGGCCGCGGGGGCCTCGCCGCCGACAAAGCCGATCACGCCGGAGACTTCCTTCACGAAGTACCACGGCTTGTTGATGAGCTTCTTGTCCTCGCCGAAGAGCACCATCTGGATGAAGACGTAACCCGGGTAGAGCTTGCGGACCTTCGTGCTCTTCTTGCCGTTCTTGACCTCGGAAACGACCTCGGTCGGGAGCAGCACCTCGAAGATGGCGTCGTCGAGCTCCTCGGCCTTTTTGAACTTCTCGATGTAGTTCTTCACCTTGTTCTCCTGGCCGGAGAGCGTGTGCAGGGCAAACCACTGGGCGGTGGCGGGAGCGGTGGGGCTGGAAGTGGACATGGCGCGGTTAGCTGACCAACCTCGTGAACAGGTCGACGAAGTTATAGAGGGCAAAATCGCTGATGGAGGTGAACACACCCAGGATGACCGCGGCGAGGATGACCACGACGGTCGAGTCACGCAGCTCGGTCCAAGTCGGCCAGGTGGCCTTCTTGAGTTCGTCGATCATCTCGACGACAAAGATGCGGGTGCTGCTGAACGGGTTTTTCATGGGCTGGAATTTGGCAGGCGCGGAGGGAATCGAACCCCCAACCAACGGTTTTGGAGACCGCTACTCTACCAATTGAGCTACACGCCTGTAATGGGCTTTCTTAGACGACGCAGCCGAGGCCCCCGAAAGGGCCTCGGCGTCGCCGAGTTAAACGGTTGATGGAGACTTACTCGATGATCTCGGTGATACGACCGGCACCGATGGTGCGGCCGCCCTCGCGGATGGCGAATTTCTGGGTCTTCTCCATGGCAATCGGGACGATGAGGTCGATCTCAACCGAGATGTTGTCACCCGGCATGATCATCTCGACGCCCTTCGGCAGGTTGACGATACCCGTCACGTCCGTCGTGCGGAAGTAGAACTGGGGACGGTAACCGTTGAAGAACGGCGTGTGGCGGCCACCCTCGTCCTTCGAGAGGACGTAGATCTCGGCCTTGGCCTTCTTGTGCGGGGTGATCGACTTCGGGGCCGCGAGGACCTGGCCGCGCTCAATGCCTTCCTTTTCGATACCACGGAGGAGGATGCCGACGTTGTCGCCCGCCTGGCCGCTATCGAGCAGCTTGCGGAACATTTCGATGCCGGTCACGACGGTCGAGGACGTGTCCTTGAGGCCGATGATCTCGACGGTGTCGTTCACCTTGACGATGCCACGCTCGATACGGCCGGTCGCGACGGTGCCGCGGCCGGTGATCGAGAAGACGTCCTCAACGGACATCAGGAAGGGCTTGTCCAACTCGCGGGCCGGCTCCGGGATTTCGGCGTCGATCGCGTTCATCAGCTCGGTGATGGCGGCTTCGCCCTCGGGCTTGCCCTCGAGCGCGGCCGTGGCGGAACCACGGACGATGATGGCCTTGTCGCCGTCAAACTGGTACTTGGTGAGGAGTTCGCGGATCTCCATCTCGACGAGGTCGAGGAGTTCCTTGTCGTCGATGAGGTCGACCTTGTTGAGGAACACCACGATCTTCGGCACGCCGACCTGGCGGGCGAGGAGGATGTGCTCACGGGTCTGCGGCATCGGGCCGTCGGCGGCCGAGACGACGAGGATCGCACCGTCCATCTGGGCGGCACCGGTGATCATGTTCTTCACGAAGTCGGCGTGGCCGGGGCAGTCGACGTGGGCGTAGTGACGCTTCTCGGTCTGGTACTCCACGTGGGCCACGGAGATCGTGACGATCTTGGAGGCATCGCGCACGGTGCCACCCTTCGCGATGTCCGCGTAGGATTTGACCTCGGCCAGACCTTTGCGGGCCTGGACGGCGAGGATTGCCGTCGTCGTGGTGGTTTTACCATGGTCGACGTGACCGATGGTGCCGACGTTGACGTGCGGTTTGTTGCGTTCGAATGTTGCTTTAGCCATGTGGAGTTTGAGCGTTAACGGGTTAAACGATGAATTTGACCTCTATTTTTACGTCGCAGAAGTCGTGCGACGTTGACCTGGAGCCCAGAACCGGATTCGAACCGGCGACCTCGTCCTTACCAAGGACGTGCTCTGCCAACTGAGCTATCTGGGCAGACCAAGGGAGGGTCAAAAAACGAAAAAGAGGGTAGAAAGTGCAGGCCGTAAAATGGACCGTCAACAGCAAACTACACTTTCTCCGAAAAAACTACGGGCCGATGCAGATGCGATAGAAACCGGGAGCCAGTCGCTGACCGGCATGAAGCGTTTTTACGAGGTAATTTTGGAAATATCCGTCCACAGCCGCCACCCGTGAGCTTTCGGTCAGCGTGGGCGGACCCACCAGGCCCATCGCATCGACCGCCACGAGGAACTCCAATGGCTGCCAGGCCCCGCCCGGGGGATTGGCATTGGCCAAGGGTTGGGCCAGAAGTCGCTGGCCATTGACCGCCGCCAGTATCTCTATAAAAGCTTTTCTTACAATTAGTTGAGTAGCCGGTTGATCCGACTGACCCAGCCCCAGGAATGACTGCCCGGACCGATCCGCCGCCAGGGCATCCGCCGGGCGCGCCGGTACCTTGATGGCCGCGGGAAAGTTCAAATTGAGCTCCGTTTCCGCAAACGCCAGTTTGGCGGGATAACCCTGAAAAGAGCCGCCCGGCTCGCGCTGGGTGTTCGCCGGCAGGGCATTTTGGCCGGAATTCCATTCGGTCGGCAAAAACAGCGGGGTCGGATCGGTCAGGGCCGCCTCATTGGGCTTCAGACTCACCAGTCTGACGGCGCTTCCGGGTGTTTTTACCGGCTGCAGGGGCCGCACCCGGGTGCCACCCGGCGCCCGGAAGAGCAGGAAAAACGCGACCAGCACGACCACGGCGCCGGCCACCGCATACACCCACCGGTATTGCCGGCCCGTCGCGGTCTTCATCGTCGTCAGCGACCCGGTGCCGGGTAGGCCGCCGGCTCTTCCGCCGCGAGGGTGATGTTGGAACCAAAGCCCGCCTCCCGGGCGGCGCTGACAATTTCATTCTGCACCGACACGGGGACGCCGGCGCTCATGCGTACCAGCAGCGAGGGGTGCTTGTTTTTCTTCGCCTCGGTTTTCAGCCATTCGCGCAGCTGCGGCAGGCTGAGCAGGCCGTCGGCAAAGATCTGCCCGGAGTTCTTGACGCTGATAGTGCTCGTTGTGGTCACGGCGTTGCTCACCGCGCCCGGCAGTTTTGGCAGCTCAAAATCCACCCCCAGACCCGGTGCGAGCACGAAGCGGGAGCCGAACACAAAGAAGAAAAGCACCAGCATGCCCACGTTCACATAGAACAGGGCGTCGAGGTTCCGCGGCTGCGCCCGCAGCTTGGCGGCGAGATCCAGCGGGCGCGTGATCATTTTTTATCCCCCGCCCCACCCTCGCCGGCAGGCCCGGTGCCCGGCGCCACGCCCCGGTAGTCCGTCTGCAGGTATTTCATGATCTCATTCCCCGCCCACTCCACGTCGCGCACGATGGCGCGGACGCGGCCGCTCAGGAAATGGTGCGCCAGATGCGCCGGGATCGCGAGCATCAGGCCCCCCGCCGTGCACAGCAGCGCCTGCCACATGCCCTTGGCGAGCACGCTGGCCGTGGCGTAGTCCCGCTCGAAGGCGAGAAACGTGGTGACAAAGCCCAGGACCGTGCCCAGCAGGCCGACGAGCGGCGCAACCTGGGCGATCGCCGCGATGCTGCCGAGCCGCCGCTCCAGCACGGGCAGCTCGACGATCGCGGCCTCCTGCACATGGAAGCGCATCGCGTCGGCGCCGTCGTCCGCGTGCAGCAGCGCCGCCTTCACCACTGCCGCCACCGGGCCGGGGGTTTCCTCGCACACCGTCAGCGCCTCGACGATGCGGCGCTTGGCGAGGATGTTCTTGATGCCGCCGATGAAGGCCGTGGAGCGGATCTGCCCGCGGTGCAGGTAAAGGGTGCGCTCGATCACGAGCATGAGGCAGAGCAGGCCGAGCGCGAGCAGCACCCACATCATCGGGCCGCCCTTGGCGAAAAGGCTGAAGTCAAAAACGGACATCGTGAGCGGGAGTTAGACTGGGTTCATTCCGTGGCGTAAATCCGAAAGCATGCGGGCGGCGCGCTCAGGGTTTCGTCTCCGGGAGATTGAAGCGGGCCAGCCGCGCCTTCGCCAGGTCCTCGCCCGGGCTCAGCCGGGCCTTCAGGATCAGCAGCCAGGCCTCCTTGGCCTGCTCGAGTTTTTCCTGCGATTCGAACAGCGTGCCGAGTTCAAGGAGCGTGCGCGCCATCCAGTAGCGGCCCTTCGCCCCCAGCTGCGCCGCGAGCGCGGGATCCTTGACCAGGAACTCGTGCACCACGTCCTTCCACCACACCTCCTCGGCCCGGGCGGCGTCGCCCCGGCGCGCAAACAGATAGCCGAGATTGAACCCGGCCTCGACCCGCACATCCACCGGCGCGTCCACGCGGTCGCGCAGGTGCTCGAACAGGACGATGGCGCGCTCCGCCTGGCTCGGGTCGCTGGCGGATTGCGCGTTGTGACACTCCGCCAGCGCGAGCTGTGCGAGGATCACGTCCTTGTGCGCCACGTAGTTGTTCACGAGCGTTTCGTAAACCTGCTGGGCCTGCGGAAACTGGTTCAGTTTCCGCAGCAAGTCGCCCTGCTTGAGCCGGGCGTAGAACACCAGGTCGCTCTGCTGATACCTCTTCACCAGGTCCTCGATCAGCCGGTTGGCCTCGGCAAAATTGGCGTCCTGGCCGCGCCGTTCCGCCTGCAGCGCCGCCTGGTAGAGCGCATAGGGCGCGTAGGTGTTGTCCGGGAATTCGTCGGCGAGCTTTGTGAACAGCTGCTGGGCCTCCACGGTCTTGTCCTGCTTCTCGTAGTGCTCGGCTTCGACAAAGTAGGAATACACCGCGGCGTCCGACCGCGGGAAATCCGCGCGCAGTTTTTTCAGCAGCTCCAGCGCATCCGCCTCGCGCCCGAGGGCAAAGCTCGCCTCGCCCTTCAGCAGCGCCCCCGTGCTTTCCATCTCGCTCTTCAGCGCCGGCGCCACGCCTTCCAGCTTCGCCGGCAGCGCGTCCACCAGCTTGAGCGTCTGCTCCGGCTGGCCCGCCTCGAGTGACAGCCGGGCCTGCAGCCAGGCCATCCGGGCCTGCAGCTCCGGCGGCAACGAACCCGGCGACTGCCGCGGAAACGCGAGCAGCCGGTTCACCCGGTCGTACGCGTCCTTCGTCTGGTCATGCGTCTGGAGCGCGCGCGCCAGGTTCCACTCCGCCTGCCAGCGATTCACCGCGTCGAAGGCCGGATTCTTAGCCAGGTCGTCGAGCACCGTCTGCGCCGTGTCCAGCGAGCCGGCCTCCATTTCGGCGAGTACGCGTTGAAACATCAGGTTGCCCGGCGGCACACCCGCCGGTGGCTCGGCCAGCGTCGCCGCGTAGGCGTCGGCCGCGCTGCGAAAATCCCGCGCCCGGAACCACGCCTCGGCCACAAGCACTCCGAGCTGCGCATGTTCCGGCCCAGCAGCAAGTTCCGCACGCGCCTTGGCTGCGTTGTCGGCCGCCGTGCGGTAGCGCAGCTGCGCCCACGCCGAGCCGGTCAGCACGCCGAGGGCGTGGGCCTTGAGCGGCGAGCCGGGAAACTTCTGCAGCAGCGCGTGCGCATCGTCCTCGGCTTGGGCGTAATTCCGATCCGCCAGCGCCAGTTCGGCCCGGAACAGCAGCAGATCCTCCAGGATCGGATGCGCCGCCGGCAGGCCGATGAGCCCATCGAGTTTCTTGCGGAACTCCGCCCGCGCCGGATCGCGGTCGGACGCCCGGGCGAGCAGCTGGAGGGCGATGCGCTGCTTGTCGCGGTCGGCGCCCTCGCGCAGCAGTTCGTTGAGCGCGGTGCGGCCCGCACCTTCATCGGCGCCGGCGATCAGGCCCAGCACGAGCCGCGTGCTGTCCAGCTCGTCCCGTTCCTCCGCCGGCATGATGGCGAGCTGCCGTTGCAGCAGTGCGATGGCCTCGCTCTTCCGGCCGAGGGCGTCGAGCATGGCTGCGTACGTCCGCGCAATGCCGTAGCCGATTTTGCGGCCTTGAAATTGTTCGAGGTTCTTCCGCTGTGTCTCCGCCTCGGCGTCCGTCACCGGTCCGAGCCGCAGCCGCGCCTGCTCCCGCGCGAGGATGAAACGCGCCCGGGAAAAATTGGTCCCGGCCGCGCCCTCCGCCTGCTGGTAGAAATCCTTGGCCCCGTTCACGTCGTTCGCCGCGTCCGCCAGCAGCCCCTGCAGGTAGAAATACCAGGCCCGGTCGGTCGCCGCCACCTCGTCCGCCTTGATCGCCGCGAGTTCGCCCCGCGCCGCATCCACCTTGCGCTGCTGCAGCGCCGCGAGTGCCGCGCGCAGATGCCAGGCCGCGCCGCGCCAGCCAATGTACGCCTGCAGCGCCTGCTCCGCCTCGGCCGCCCGGCCGTCGTCCAGCAGCGCCGTGGCCAGCCGGAGGGTCAGTCGCGCGCGATCGCCATCCGGCGCCGCCAGCAGCCCGCGGTACAACTCCGCCGCCACGGCGGGAAAACCCATCTCGGCCGCCCGGTCGGCAGCCGCCAGGGTCAGGGCCTTGTCTCCCGGCGAAGCCGCGCGGGTTGCCGCCACGAGCGGGACCGGGGCGAAGAGCGGCGCCTGCGCGCGCAGGACCGTGGCCGTGGCCAGCAGGAGGACGGGGAGGATTCGGAATCGCATGCGAACGCGGCTAAGTTGCTGCGCCCCATGGAAACAATCAACCGCGTTGTAATCAGTTCCTTCTGGCGCGCCCGGGTTCCCTCGGCACACTCACCGGCGTCAGTTTTCCCCTTCAATTCATCCCATCATGAGCATCGCACTTATCGTCCTCGTCGGCCTTCTCGCCGTCCTCGTTGTCCTCGGCCTCTGGGTCACGGGCATCTACAACTCCCTTGTCGCCCTCCGCAACCGCTTCAAGAACGCGTTCGCGCAGATCGACGTCCAGCTCAAGCGCCGCTACGACCTCATTCCCAACTTGGTCGAGACCGCCAAGGGCTACATGAAGCACGAGAGCTCCACCCTCGAGGCCGTCATCAAGGCCCGCAACCTCGCCCTCGCCGCCGCCCAGTCCGCCGCCGCCAACCCGGCTGACGCCAACGCCATGAAGAGCCTCGGTGCCGCCGAGTCCGGCCTGGGTGGCGCCCTCTCCCGCCTGATGGTCGTCTCCGAGCAATACCCCGACCTCAAGGCCAACCAGAACATGATGCAGCTCACCGAGGAGCTCACCTCCACGGAAAACAAGGTCTCCTTTGCCCGCCAGGCGTACAACGACAGCGTCATGGGCTACAACACGACGCGCGAGACGTTCCCCAACGTGATCTTCGCCGGCATGTTCGGCTTCCTGCCCGCCGAGTTGTTCAAGATCGACGACCCGACCGAGCGCAACGCGCCCAAAGTCAGCTTCACCTGAAGCCCCGGGCCGCTCCCGCCGTGCATAATACCACCGGCTTTTCGCTCACCGGGTTCCGCGTCTCCTCGGAACTCGGGACCGTCCGCGGCATCGTCGTCCGCTCCCGCTCCGTGGTCGGCAACATCGGCGCGAGCATCCAGACGCTGTTCGGCGGCGACATCACACTCTACACCGAGCTCTGCGAGCATGCCCGCCAGGACGCCTTTGAGCGGATGTGTCGCGAGGCCACCGCCCGCGGCGCCAACGCCATTCTTGGCCTGCGCTACGACGCCACCGAGATCTCCCCTGGCGTGACCGAGGTGCTGTGCTACGGCACCGCTGTCGTCGTCACCCCCGGCTGATCCCCGCCGGCCGCGGCGGTGCACCGATTCCTCGTATCCCGCCTCCTCGACCGCCCAACCCGACATGGATTTCTTCGAAGCCCAGGCCCGCGCCAAGCAACGCACCGGGCGGCTCGTCGCACTTTTCATGGTCGCCGTGATCGGCACCATCCTGGGCGGTTATTTTGCGACGATCTTCCTGCTGGCCTACAGCCCGACCCGCACCAGCCGCCACCGGTACTATCAGTCGTCCAACATCGAGACGACGCCGGTTCAGCTCTGGCAGCCACAGGTGTTCCTGACGGTCACGGTTGGCACGCTCCTCGTCGTCGGCATCGCCTCGCTCGTCAAATGGCAGGAGTTCTCCGCCGGCGGTTCCGCCGTCGCCGAGAGCGTCGGCGGCCGGCCGATCAACCCGCACACCACCGACCTGCGCGAGCGCAGGCTCCTCAACGTCGTCGAGGAAATGGCCATCGCCTCCGGCATCCCCATGCCCGCGGTGTACGTGCTCGATCAGGAACCCGCCATCAACGCCTTCGCCGCCGGCCTCACCACCAGCGATGCCGTCGTCACCGTCACGCGCGGCACACTCGACAAGCTCACCCGCGACGAGCTCCAGGGCGTCATCGGCCATGAGTTCAGCCACATCCTCAATGGCGACATGCGGCTCAACCTCCAACTCAGCGCCCTGCTCTTCGGCATCCTCGTCATCGGCCTCGCCGGCCGCGGCATCCTCTGGGCCATGACCCGCGGCCGCATCCGCGGCGACGGCAAGAACTCCGGCGGCGCCGTCATCGCCATCGCCGCCGTCGGCCTCGCCCTGCTCATCCTCGGCTACGTCGGGTATTTTTTCGGCAAGCTCATCCAGGCCGCCGTCTCGCGCCAGCGCGAGTACCTCGCCGACGCCTCTTCCGTCCAGTTCACGCGCAACCCCGGCGGCATCACCGGCGCGCTGAAAAAGATCGGCGGCTTCGCCCTCGGCTCCTCACTCGAGTCGAACAAGAGCTCGACCATCGGCCATTTCTTTTTTGCCCAGGCCTTCGAGTCGAGTTTCGGCGGACTCTGGGCCACGCACCCGACCCTCGACTCGCGCATCCGCGCCATCGACCCGCAGTTCGACGGGAAGATGTTCGACCCGCCGGAGGTTGTGGACGTCAGCCAGGAATCCTTCGCCAAGGCGGGTTTCGCCCCCGGCGCCCTCGACCATTCCACCCTCAAGCGTCCCGCCGCCCCGCGGCCCTCGCCCGTCGCCATCATCGCCACCATCGGCACGCTCGCCCCCGCCAACATCGCCCACGCCGAGACATTGCTCGCCTCGGTGCCGCCCCGCCTCCGCGATGCCGCCCGCTCGCCCACCGAGTCAGCCATCCTGCTGTACGGGCTGCTGCTCGACGGCAATGAGACGATGCGCGAACGCCAGCGCTCCCTCGTCGCCACCAAGGCCGGCGCCGAGTCACGGCGCCTGCTCGGCGAACTCGAGCCCGCCCTCGGCTCGCTCGGGCCCGAGCACAAGCTCCCCCTCCTCCAGCTGGCGGTGCCCGCTCTTCGCAACCTGCCGCCGGCCTCACTCGTCCCTTTCCTCGACACCCTCGACGAACTGGTCCACGCGGACGGCAAGGTTTCCACCTTCGAGTTCGCGCTGCAAAAACTCCTCACGCGCTCCCTCGCCCTCGGGGAAAAACCCGGCGCCGCCGTCGTCCAGGTCTATTCGTTCAACGCCGTCGCCAACGAGATCAGCGTCGTGCTCTCCGCCCTCGCCTACACGGCGAGCAATGGCGGATTGGACGCCGCCGGGGCCTTTGCCGCCGGGGCCGACCAGTTGAAACTGCTCGAGGGCAAGCTGGCCCTGCTCCCGCCCGCCGCCAGCGACTTCGTCCGGCTCGACGCCGCCCTCGACAAGCTCGCCAACGCCAGCGGCCCGATCAAGCAGCGCCTCCTGTTCGCCAGCGCCCACGTGGTCGGCGCCGACGGCACGATTCTGATCGCCGAGGCGGAATTGCTCCGCGCCATCGCCGCCGCCCTCGACTGCCCGATGCCGCCGCTGCTCGCGGCCGCGTAACGCCGGCACCACCGCCGGCCCCGTCTTGGGGTCGCTTGAACATTCGCTAGAAAACCGTTGCCCGGCCGCGCCCGGTCGCCGTCCATGGACGCCACCCATGCGCGCCGTCGACATCTCCGCCGTCAAACGTCCCACCCGCCGCCGGGCCGCCGGTCGCGACGAACTCGCCTGGTGGCGCGAGGCGCGCTTCGGCCTCTTCATCCACTGGGGCCTGTACGCGATTCCCGCCGGCGTCTGGCGCGGCCAGCGCGTGCCCTACATCGGCGAGTGGCTGATGTTTCGCGAAAAAATTCCCGTCGCCACCTACGCGCCGCTCGCCGCGAAGTTCCACCCGCGTCACTGGGACGCCGCCGCCATCGTGCGCCTCGCCCGCGAGGCCGGCATGGGCTATCTCGTCGTCACCACGAAGCATCACGACGGCTTCGCGATGTACCGCTCGACCGTCAGCCCGTACAACGTCGTCGACGCCACCCCGTGGCACCACGACCCCATCGCCGATCTCGCCCGCGAATGCCGCCGCCAGGGCATCCGCCTGTGTTTCTATTACTCGCAGGATCTCGACTGGCACCACCCCGACGGCGCGTGGAACACCTGGGACTACGCGAAGGAAACGAAAAACCCCGACCGCTATCTGCGCGAAAAAGTCCTCCCGCAGCTCACCGAGCTGCTCACGCGCTACGGCCCCGTCTGCATGGTCTGGTTCGACACGCCGCTCACGCTGGCGCGCGACCAGAGCGCCTCGATCCGCCGCCACGTGAAACGCCTGCAGCCGCACTGTCTCGTCTCCGGCCGCATCGGCCACGGGCTCGGCGACTACAGCCTGCCGCGCGACAACTTCCTCCCGCCCGGCCGCCTCGAGGGCGACTGGGAGACCTGCGCCACGCTCAACCACACCTGGGGTTTCAAAAAGCACGACCACGAGTGGAAGTCCGCCGCCAACCTCATCACCACGCTGGTGGATCTCACAAGCAAGGGCTCGAACTACCTCCTCAACATCGGTCCCGACGCCGACGGCCGCGTTCCCGCGCCGAGCGTCCAGCGGCTCCGCGCCATCGGCGCCTGGCTGCGCGTGAACGGCACCGCCATCCATGGCGCCGCGCCCAGCCCGTTCCGCTATGAGTTTCCCTGGGGCCGCATCACGACCAAGGACCGCACGCTCTATTTTCATTTCTTCGCGAAACCGCCGCGGCTCTTCCGCCTCCACGGCTTGAAGACGCGCGTCACCTCGGTCGCCGCCCTCGCCGCCCCGCGGAAAAAATTCCTCTTCCGTCAAACCACCGCGGTCGCGACGGGCACCCCTCTTCTCGCGCTCGACCTGACCGGGCTCCGTTTTTCCGCACCCGTGACCGTGGTCGCCGTGCAACTCGCCGCCCCGCCCGCCGTCGAGCCGCTCACCCTCCAGCAGCCGGACCACGCCGTCACGTTGATCGGCCCGCTGGCCCGCGTCGGCACCGACGCAAAAGTAGCCACCATGCGCATGGGCGGCAATGGACTGACCGAAAACTGGCGCACGACTTCCGACTGGCTCCAGTGGCGTTTCACCGTGCTGCAGCCCGGCGCCTACGACCTCACCGTGGTCACGACCCACCAGCATCTCGAACCCTGGAGCGGCGGCCACACCCTGCGCGTGGACTGCGCCGGCCGCACGCTGCGCCGCAAGACTACGCGCGAGCGCGTCCTGCCCGGCTTGCGCTCCGCCTATTTTCCCCAGATCGCGACGCACTTCGGCCGGATCACTTTCGAGCACGCCGGCACTTTCACCCTCCGGCTCCAGGCCACCCGGCTGAATCTCGCGAAGAAAAACAAGACCCTCTTCTCCGACGGCGGCATCCAGTTTTCCGAAATCCGGCTGACGCCTGTCGGCTAGCGAAAATCTTGCGAGCCGGCCACGGGCCCACCCAGACACGGCCCGCAGGTCAGGGCACTTTGTCCGCCACCGCCCAGTCCGGCCAGGTGTCGTGCGAATAATTGCGCACGGCCTCGATCACCGCGCGCACCAGCAGCGAGGCCCCACCCCGCCACATCAGTCCCATCGTCAGCGGCGCAAAGCCAGCCAAGGGCAGCGCCCGCACGTTGCGGTGCCGGATGATCGCGGGAATCCCTAGGTTCACCCCGCAGCCGTCACCGTTCGCCACGTAGCGCGTGACGAGTTCGACCGAAGTCGCCTCCACGGCCTGGGGCCAGGCCACGCCCAGCCGCTTCAGGTCCCTTTGAAAATTTTGCATGACACTCGTCGCGGCCGGCAGGCCGATGAGTGGCTCCGCGGGTCGCTTCTTTGCCCAGATTTCGGCGACGTCCTTCCACGGCCGGTCCCGCGGCACGAGCAGCACCAGAGGCACGCACGCCAGGCGCAACTGGCGCAGCCGGGCCGGCGCCCGGGCGTCTACCGGTCCGACCGCGAGGTCGATGAGCCCGTCCTGCAGCCACGTCGCAAGCTGCGCCTGATGTCCCGATTGCAGGCTCAGTCGCATGCGCGGGTGCAACGCCCGCACGCGCTGCATCACAATCGGCATGTGATCGCGCAACACCAGTTCCGCCCCGCCAATCCGCAGTTCCGGATCCGCATCCTCGCGCAGGCCTGATGCCACGCTTCCCAGGTTCGCGAAAAAGGGCTGCACGTGCGCGAAGAGCTTCTCCCCCGCGGGCGTCAACCGGAACGGGCTCCGCTCGAACAGCTTCGCCCCGACTTCCTCCTCCAGCTTGCCCATCTGGCCGCTCACCGCCGGCTGCTGGATGCCGTACGGAATCCGCCGCACCGCCGCACTGATGCCCCCGTGCTTCGCCACGTAATAGAACAGCTCGAGATGGTGCACGTTCACGCCCCGCTAAAAAATCCCACCCTCGCCGGCAGTGCAAGCCGTTCTCCCCCCACCTCAGCGCTAGCCCATCCACGGCCTGCCTCAACCCATCGCCCCTCACCCAGCACCTATCGCCTGCCGCCCCAGCGGACCCCCATCACCAAAAACGATGCCCGCCATCAAACTTATCAACTCACGCCCCCGCCGCGTTTCCGATATTCTGATCACGTCCCGGCCAAGTCCGGCGGGACGCCACAGAAACCACCTCCTCTCCCATGGCCTTCGTCCTCCTCACCCTCCGCATCGTCTTCCGGATCATCCTCGTCATCGCCCTCGCCGACTTCCTGGCCGGCACCATCCACTGGGCCGAGGATGCCTACTTCACGGAAACCACCCCGGTCGTGGGTCCGCTCTTCATCCGGCCCAATATCGTCCATCACCACCATCCGCGTTTCTTCACGCATCTCACGTGGTGGCAGAGTTCGTGGGACCTCGCCCTCGTGGGTGCCCTTGTCCTCCTCGCCGCGTGGCCGCTCGGCCTTCTGGGCTGGCCGCTCGGGCTGTTCGTGGCCCTCAGCGTCAACGCCAACGAGATCCACAAATGGTCCCATCGCACCCGCCAGGAGAACGGCCGGATCATCTCCGCTCTCCAGGACTGGCATGTGCTCCAAACCCCGCGCCATCACGGCGTCCATCACTCCGATCCCAAGAACACGTACTACTGCCCCATCACCAACTTCGTGAATCCCGTGCTGGAGCGCGTGGACTTTTGGGCGCGCACGGAGGCCGTGATCGAGGGCCTCACCGGGGTGAAACACCGCGTCGACACCGCCGTCCGCGGCCAGGGGCCCGGTCCCGCCTGGCTCGCCGAGTACCGCCCAAATTCATCCGCCCGACACCTGCAACGTGCTGCCTAAACCGCCTTACAACCCCCGCCCGCCATGATCTTCTGCCTGCTCATCCTTGCCCTCCTCGTCACGTTGGTGGTCTTCGATTCGGACGAACGCGACCGGCCGGACACCTCGCCGTGACAACCCCTGGCCCCACCTCCCGTTCCGCACGCCGGTGCGGCTGGCGTCTGGTGATCCTGATGCCCGCGCTGCTGGTCCTCACCGGCTGCGTCACTGCCAAGAAATACCGCCTGGCCAAGCCCAATACCCCGCCCGCAAAATTGCTGAATTGGCAGGCCGAGACGCCGCCCGTGGAACTCACCCTCCAGACGGTGATCATCTTCAAGGGCCCGGGTTCATGGAAGCGCGAGGCCCGCTGGGATGAATACCGCGTGCAGCTCGCCAACCACGGCGACCAGCCCGCCATGGTGGACACCGCGGCCCTGACCGACCTGCAGGGCACCCCGCAGTTTCCCGGCACCGAACCGTGGGCGCTCGAACAGTTGAGTTACACCAATTGGGACAAATACGGGAAGAAAGGGGTCAAGCTGCTGGCCGGGGCGGGCGCCTTGATGCTGTACGGCGTGGCGGTCGAGGCCGCCGCGTTAAGTTCGTTTCTGGCCGGCGGAGCCACGACCGGCGCGGTGGTGATCGTCGACGTCATCCCGGTGGTCGCCGTGGTGGACATCGCCGTCGTGGCGGTCATGAATCACAACAACAAGGTCAAGGTGCAGGAGGAATTTAACCGGCGCCGCCTGTCGCTGCCACTGACCCTCCCGCCTGGAAAATCCGTCGCCGGCAGTCTGTTCTTCCCCATGACGCCGGGCCCGCAGCGGCTCAGGCTGAAGGGAAGATCCGGGGACACCCCGTTCGAACTGGTGCTCGAGCTCAAACCGCTCGCCGGCCTGCACCTGAAACCCGCCGCCGCGAAATAGGCCGTGCGTCAAAGCGTTTGCCTCGGGCGCGCCGCTGCGTTGATGCTCGGTCATGCTCCTGGCCCTCGCGCTCTACCTCGCCGCCTATGCCCTGTGCCTGGCCGCCCTCTGGCTCTTCCGCACCAACCGCCGCCGCGAGCGCCCGCCCGTCGCCCCCAAGCTCCTCCGCGGACCCGGCGAGTCGCTCCGCTGGCGGCTGCAGCGGCTCGACGACGTCCTCCTGCTCCACGCCTTCGGCGCCGCGTTCCTGCCGATGGGCGTCTTCGTCGGCGGGCTCATGCTCGCGCTGAACAACCCCAATGCGCGGGAACGCGACGCCATCATGTTCGGCGCGTTCGCACTGTTCCTCGTCACGCTGTATTTCTGCGGACGCTGGATGCTCGACAAATTCACCCTCCGCCGGGACTGCCACCTCGGCCTGCTCGGCGAAAAAATCGTCGCCGAGGCGATCCAGCCGCTCACCGCCGAGGGCTGCAAGATTTTCCACGACGTCCCCGCCGCCGGGTTCAACCTCGACCATGTCATTGTCGGCCCGACCGGCGTTTTCGCGATCGAGACCAAGACCCGCCGCGCCGGCCGCGCTGAGCCCGGCCGCCGGCCCGACGAGATCACGTTTGATGGCGCGCTGCTGATTTTCCCGTGGGGCCAGGACATTTACGGACTCGAGCAGGCCCGGCAGCACGCCGCATGGCTCGGCACCTGGCTGCGCGACACCGCTGGCGAACCCGTGTTGCCCGTCCCCGTCCTCACCTTTCCCGGCTGGAACGTGACGACCACGGCCGCTGGCGTCGATGTGTCGGTCGTGTCTCCGAGCGCGATTCCCGGCCTCGTTCGCAACCGCCCCGGCCTGCTCAACGACCTCCAGATCGACCACATCGCCCGCCAGCTCGAGCTCAAGTGCCGGGACGTGGAGTTCTGACGCCGCGCGCAGCGCGGCGTAGCTGTCAGCAATCAGCTTTCAGCCGCCAGTTCATGAAGCCGCCAGCCGTGTAAGCCCTGGAGTTGAAACCCGGGCGAACCCGCCCCACGTTTTCAAGTGTGACCCCGACCGATCGCCAACAGCAGCTCTTGGACGACCTCCTCTTCATCGAGGACGCGCAAGAGCGGCTCGGCGCCGTGGTGGATAAGGCGAAGCGGCTCCCGCCTCTGCCCGCCGCAGATAAAACCGAGCCAAACCGCGTGACGGGCTGCATTTCGCAGGTCTGGGTTCTGGGCGAACTCCGCGATGGACACTGTTTCTTTCGCTGCGATGCCGACGGGCCCCTCGTGAAGGGCCTGGTGGCGTTTCTCTGCGAGTTTTATTCCGGCGCCACGCCCGCCGCGATCACCGCGGGCACGGCCGACCCCATCGAATCTCTCGGCCTGCTGCGCAATCTCTCCCCCACCCGCGTCAACGGCCTCGCCGCCGTCCGGGCTCGGATCCGGGAGTTGGCCCAAACCATGAATTAACCACGAAGGGCACGAAGCGCACCAAGATCGGAAACAAACCGCCAGGGCTTGGGCTTCGTGAGCTTCGTGCCCTTCGTGGTTAAAAAATGAACCTCTACGACGCCCACGCCCACCTGCAGGACGCCGAACTCGTGCCCCATTACGCGCGCGTATTCTGCGATCTCGCCGCCGTCGGAGTGAAACGCGTCGTCACCAACGGCTCCAGCGAGGCCGATTGGCCCGCCGTCGCCGCCCTCGCCGCCGAGCATCCCGTCGTGCTGCCGAGCTTCGGCCTGCACCCGTGGGACGCCGGCAACCGCTCACCCGCCTGGCAGGAAAACCTCCTCGCCCACCTCGACGCCCACCCGGGCGCCGCCGTCGGCGAGATCGGGCTCGACCGCTGGATTCTCACGCGCGCCAAACCCGGCGACCCGCGCCTTGCCGGCCTGCGCCGCGCCCCCATCGAGGAGCAAACCGAGGTTTTTCTCTGGCAGTTCGCCCTCGCCGCCGAGCGCAACCTCCCCTCCACCATCCACTGCGTGGACGCCCACGGCCTGCTCCACGACTTGCTCCGCGCTGCGAAGCGTCCCGCCCGCGGGTTCCTGCTCCACTCCTACGGCGGATCCACGGAGATGGTCGCCAGCTTGGCGAAGCTCGGCGCCTATTTTTCCTTCAACGCCAACTTCCTCGACGCCCGCCGCGCCCGTCTGCGCGAGGTCTATGCCACGGTTCCCGCTGACCGCCTGCTCGTGGAAACCGACGCCCCGTCCATCCGTCCGCCCGCCGCGCAGGAGGAATTCACGCTGCCGGCCACCGCCGACGGTCGCCACGTCAACCACCCAGCCAATCTCACCGCGACATACGCCGCCCTCGCCGACCTCCGCGGCACCACGGTCGAAGCCCTCACTCCCCAGGTGGAGAAAAACTTCCTCCGCCTCTTCGGTTCCTGAAATCGGATTCGCACGCAGAGGCGCAAAGTCGCCGAGTATCGATCGAAGAGAGCCTCTCTGTTCCGACTCTCCGGCTCAGCGGCTCTGCGTGATATCTTTGACCACCTCGCCCGCGGCGATCAGCCCGAACGCCCCGGTCACGAATACCGCCGAGCCAAAGCCTGTCTCGCAATCCATCATCAGGTTGCTGCCCGGCTCCGGCACCGCGGCACACGTGCCGTCCGCCCAGGGATAGATCGGCGGCTCGGTCGACCACACGCAGCGCACGTCGAGCTTCGCGATCTTCTTGGTCGTGCCGTGCGTGAAGCCGTAATCGCGCCGCAGTTTTTTTCGCACCTGTCGCAGCAGCTCGTCGCTGAACGCCTCGCCGAGGTCCCCCGTTTGAATCTTCGTGGCGTCGCGCTTGCCGCCCGCCACGCCGACCGTCAGCACCCGCTTGCCGAGTGCCCGGCTCTCCGCAATCAGCAGCGCCTTGTTGGACATGCGGTCAATGGCATCCACGACATAGTCAAACGGCGCCGCGAGCAGCCGGTCCGCCGACGCCTTCGTGAAAAATTCCTGCACCGTCGTCACTTTGCACGCCGGGTTGATCGCCGCCACGCGCTCCGCCAGCACCGCGACCTTCGGCCGGCCAATCTGGCCGTCGAGCGCGGGCAACTGCCGGTTGATGTTCGTCACGCACACGTCGTCGAGGTCCACCAGCGTCAGCGCGCCGATCCCGCTACGGGCCAGCCCTTCGACCGTCCACGAGCCCACGCCGCCGACGCCCACGACGCACACGTGCGCCGCCTGCAGCCGCGGCAGGGCCGCGGCTCCGTAGAGCCGCCCGATGCCGCCGAAGCGCTGGAGATAGTCCTCGTTCACGCCGGCACTCGTACCCGGCACCGCGCGCGGCGCCATCCCAAAAATTTCCGCCCTCCCGTGCCGCATTCTTCCGCATATCTTGTCATTAGCACGCGCAGCCCAAGGTCATCCGTTCCGTGATGAATGCTGGGGCACGGGGTTTATCGCTTCTGACCGCTCCCCTTGGCCGCTAGCCTCCGGCCCATGCAGGGGCCCGTATCGGGCCTCTCCCTCAACCCAGCCATGAACGCGAAACCAGACCTCCACGGGAAACGCGGCGCCGATCTCCTCCACGACCCGCTCCTCAACAAGGGCACCGCCTTCACCGAGGCGGAGCGCGACGCGCTCGGCCTGCGCGGCCTCGTGCCGCCCCACGTCGCCACCCTGGAGTCCCAGACCGCCCGCGTCCTGGAGACCGTCCGCCGCAAGTCCACCGACCTCGAAAAATACATCTACCTCGTGTCGCTGCAGGAGCGGAATGAGACGCTGTTCTACCGTCTCATCACCGACCACGTCGCCGAGATGATGCCGCTCATCTACACGCCCACCGTCGGCCTCGCCTGCCAGCGCTACGCCTTGATTTTCCGACGGCCGCGCGGCCTGTACATCAGCCTGCGCTATCGCGGCAGCGTGAAGCAGGTACTGCAAAACTGGGCCCACCGCGACGTCCGCATGATCGTCGTCACCGACGGCGAGCGCATCCTCGGCCTCGGCGACCTCGGCTCGAACGGCATGGGCATCCCCGTCGGCAAACTCTCCCTCTACACCGCCTGCGCCGGCGTCCCGCCCGACCAGTGCCTGCCCGTCATGCTCGACGTCGGCACCGACAACGCGGCCATGCGCCAGGACCCGCATTACATCGGCACCAACCAGCCGCGCGAACGTGGCGCGGCCTACGACGCGCTCGTCGCGGAATTCATCACCGCCGTGCAGGAGGTGTTCCCCCGCGCCTGCCTCCAGCTCGAGGATTTCGGCAACGCCAACGCCTTCCGGCTCCTCCGCCAGTACCGGGACCGGATCTGCACGTTCAACGACGACATCCAGGGCACCGCCTCGGTCGCCCTCGCCGGCGTTTACTCGGCCCTGCGCCTCACAAAGGGCAAACTCGCGGACCAGCGTTTCCTTTTCCTCGGCGCCGGCGAGGCCGGCATCGGCATCGGCGAACTCATCGTCGAGGCCCTCAAGTCCGAGGGTGTCACCGAGGCCGCCGCCCGCCGCCAGTGCTGGTACGTGGACGCCAACGGCCTCGTCTCGGCCAGCCGCACGGATCTCGCCGCCCACCAGAAACCCTTCGCCCATGACCAACCGGGCAGTGGCACGCTGCTGGGTGAGATCGAGACGCTGAAGCCCACCATGCTCATCGGCGTGTCCGGCACACCCGCGACCTTCACCGAGCCCGTGGTCCGCGCCATGGCGAAGCTGAACGCCCTCCCGGTCATCTTCGCGCTCTCCAACCCCACCTCGCGGGCGGAGTGCACCGCGGAGCAGGCCTACACCTGGACCGGCGGCCGGGTGGTGTTTGCCAGCGGCAGCCCGTTCCCGGATGTCACACTCAACGGCCGGACGTTCTCGCCGGGCCAGAGCAACAACTCCTACGTTTTCCCCGGGGTGGGTCTCGGCGTCATCGTCAGCCAGTCCCGCCGCGTGACAGACGAGATGTTCTTCGTCGCCGCCAAGGTGCTCGCGAGCCTCGTGACCGAGCAGGATCTCGCCGCCGGCCGGATCTTCCCCGCGCTGCAGCGCATCCGCGAAGTCTCCGCCGCCATCGCCGTCGCCGTGGCCCGGGTCGCGTTCGCGCGCCAGCTCACCCCGGCGCCCTGCCCGGCTGACCTCCCCGCCGTCGTGCAGGCCGAGATGTACGAGCCCACCTACCGCAGCTATGTCTGAGTCAACCCGGCGGCCGACCGCGCCAGCAGGCGCGTGACGGCGTCAACCGCCAGGCGGTTCCGCTGTTCGCCGTCGCCCCGGATTTCAACGCAGGGCAGACCGCGTTGCTCCAACGCCTCGCGCCAAAGCTGGCGTCCCCGGACCCGGCCCGCGGCATCAGGAAAACTGCGCTGCGGGTCCGGCACAAAGGGAATGTCCGTGTCACACAGCAGCCACAGCGCGACGCCCTTCGCCCGCTGCTCCGCCTCCGCCCGCACCCAGGGCGGACACGCACCAGGAAACAGCACGTCGTCCCAGAGCGTGCACGTGATGAGATCGGTATCGAGGAACGCCACCCGCCGCGCCTGCGCCACGGCGCGATCCTCGTTGGCCATCTGACCCAGCGCAATCGTGCCGAGGTCCACGGGCGTGATTTTACCGCCATGCACGTCCCAGAACTCGCGCACGAACTCCGGCGACCAGGGCTCGCCAAAGTGCGCGGCGAGCGCCTGGGCCAGCGTCGTCTTGCCGGTGGACTCCGTGCCGAAGACCACGACGCGTTTGGGGCCGGCGTCAGGCATGCATCTTGGCCTCCGCCATCGTCCTCGCCCAGGCACGCCAGCCCCACAGCGCCATCACCCAGAAGATCAGGTAGAGTCCGCTCGTCAGCCGCAGGTCCTTCGCCCAATACACGCCGATCGCAACCGTGTTCACCACCAGCCACGCGGGCCAGTTTTCAATGTTCTTCCGGGCCTGCAGCCATTGCGCGATCAGGCTGAAAACCAAAATGAATGCGTCCCACCATGGCAGTGCCGCATCCGTCGTCCGGTGCATGAAAAATCCCCAGGCCACCGTGAGCACCGCACCGGCCGCAATCCAGGCGGCCACAGTCGCACCCGCTAGTCGCGTGACCGGAAGCACCGCTGGTGCTGATCCCGCACGGTTTTTGCCGCCCCGCAGCCAATGCCCCCAGCCGTAGGCCTGAATGAGGAAAAACGCCCCCTGCAGGATCGTGTCCGAGTACAGCTTCGCGTCAAAAAACACCCACGCGTACACCGCTACCTGGACGAGCCCCACCGGCCAGCCCCAGACGTTCTGCCGGATCATCAGCCAGACGCCGATGACCCCGAGAACCGTGCCGATGATTTCCCAGCTGCTCATTTCCGGCATGTCATTGCGAGGAGCAGCGCTACGAGGCAATCCCTCTGTGGCCCCTGTGGCCCAAATTCCTGCCGCTCACTTGGTGTCGGCGACAAACGCCTCCATCGCTTCGCGGGTGACCGCGTGGCGCGCCCCGCAGCGCGGGCAGCGGATCTCAAGCTTCTCGCCGTCACCGAACAGCACGCGCGGGTCCTGCCGCATCGTGGGCCCGAGCACCTCGAGCATCCGCGTGTGGTTGCAGCCGCAGTGCCAGCGGCAGACGCGCTTCTCCATCAGCACGAGGGTCTCGGTCTTGTCCAGGTCGCGCACGGCGCCGGGCGTGAGCCCGCGCACCCACGCGAGGTCCGCATCCGGATGCTCGGTGATGAGGGCAAATTCCTCCTCGGCCAGCTGGAAGTAGCGCGCCAGCCGCTGCTCGCTCTGGTTGTAGAAGTTCTCCGCCGCGACCAGGGGGTCGTTGCCCGCGAAGGTCACGGTGCTGCGCCGCTTCGGCTGCCCGCGGCGGACGATATCGGAGTAGAACAGGTTCTCCGGCAGCTCCTTCACGTCCTCCTCGAAGACCTGGCCCGTCACCATGCCGAGTTCGTTGTCCCCGGTGAGGAAGAGGTTCACCAGCGGGGACTGGCAGTTGATCGTCCACGCCGTGAGCTCGTTCCGCGGCCGCGAGGCGTTGTGCAGCACGAAGCCCGCGAGCGCGCGCTTAAACATCGCCGTCGCCTCGGTGGACGGCTTCATCCGCTGCGCCCCGAGGTGCAGGTAGTAATCCACGTACAGCTCGCTCAGCTCGGCGCGGGCGAGCAGCACATTGCGGTTGCGCACAAAGTAGGTGCGCACCTCCAGGCCGAGGTCGGCATTGTTGGGCACGGGAATCAGGTCGGACATAGCCTACAAGGTCGCCCAAATTTCCTCGAAGTAAAGTGGGCCAGCCTCTTTCCGAGGTAGGGCGGGTCTTCGACCCGCCCTGGCTGCGGGAATACTTTCCCGCGCTTCATGGAGATGTCAGCGGATTGCTGGCATTCATCCGCGTTGATCCGCGAAATCCGCGGAAAGGTTTTCGGTGGTTTGCCGGGTCGAAGACCCGTCCTACCCGGATCACTTCCCCACCGACAGGTGGTCCTTCAGCTTCTTCACCTTCGGCGCGATCACGAACTGGCAGTAGCCCGCGTCCGGATTCTTGGCGAAATAGTCCTGATGGTACTCCTCGGCCGGCCAGAACACCGTGAGCGGTACGATCTGGGTCGTGATGGGATCGCGGAAGACTTTCGAGGCCTCGGCGCGCGACTTCTCCGCCGCGGCCTTCTGGGCGGCATCGGCGTAGAGGATGATCGAGCGGTACTGCGGGCCCATGTCATGGCCCTGGCCACCGACCTGCGTCGGGTTGTGGATGGACCAGAAATATTCGATGACCGCGTCGAGCGTCACGACCTTGGGGTCGAAATCCACCTTGACCACCTCGGCATGGCCCGTGGTGTGCGCGCAGATGTCCTCATAGGTCGGATTGCGCTCCGCCCCGCCCGCATAGCCGCAGGTGACGTGGGTCACGCCGGGCAGGAGCTTGTAGGCGGCATCGGTGCACCAGAAGCAGCCGCCGCCGAGGACGACGGATTCAGTCTTAACCGGGGGAGTTTTGGCAGCAGTCATGGCGGAAAAGGAAAGCCCAAAGAGGGAAAGAAGCAAAGCGAGGCGTTTCATGCGGATATGAGCGGGGCGCCGGGTAATTATTCCCCGGCACCGTTGATCGTCACGGAGTGAAGGTTGAAAGCCAATACGCGCAACCCGGCCGGCTGGATTCATTTCCCGCCATCCGGTCGATCAACCATCAACCTGCCCCTTTCAACCCGCCGGCTTCCGCCCACCCAGCACCGGTACCTGCCAGACCGCGTATTCCTCCGGGTGGAGGATGTTGGTGATCATGGCGTCGAAATACGCGCGGACTTCCGCCTCGCTCCGCCCGGCCGACTGGCTGATCACCCCGGTGTAGCCATCGCGCCATGCCTCGATGATCGCGGCGAACGTTTCGCGCGGCACCCGCAGCGTGTCCACCGTCACATAGTCCACGGCCAGCTGCTCCAGCCCCAGGGCGCGCAACAGCGTCCACGTGCGCCGGCCGATGCGCTCGTCCACCCCCATGCCCTTGCACGCCGCCGGCACCAGCTCCTGCCAGAGACGGTCGGGATCCAGGTGACCCGGCATGAAATGCAGCATGCGGTAGTCCTCGCTCAGCACATGCAGCCAGCCACCCGGCCGGGCGATGCGCTTCATCTCCGCGAGTACGCGCTCGGGTTCGGGGATGGACTGCGTCACATGGCGGCAGACCACGAGGTCGTAATGCGCCGAGGGCAGCTTCAGCTCGAACGCATCACCTTGCTGGAACTGCACCCGCGGCGCCAGCGACGCATACCGGCCCCGGGCCAGCTCCACCGTGTGCGCCAGAATGTCGATGCCGACGATCTCCGCCCGCGGATACAGCGCCGCCAGCCGCGAGGTGATTTCGCCGCTGCCGCACCCGATGTCGGCGATGCGGCAGTCGGCCGGCAGATTGTAGCGCGCAAACAGCGCCCGCTCCTGCGGCCAGATCGCATTCGCCTGCGCGGTCAGGTTGCGGATCATCGACTCGTCGGCCATCTGCTCGGCCTGGGGGTTGCGGTCTTGGCTCATGGGAGCGCCGAAATTGGTGACAGGACGAAGCGCTGCCAAGGCCAGACCCGCGCACGCGAATCGGCTCGAATCAACCGGGCGTTGCTGTTCCATCCAGCCTTCCCCATGCCCGCCGCCTCCCCCGCTGCCGCCGCCCCGCAACTGCCGTTATTCTGGCACCCGGACCACAAGCCGGACGACAAGGACACCTACGTTGCCTTCCGCGGGGAGTTCGAGCTGCCCGCCGGCGGCGAGGTTTCCTTCCGGCTCTTCGGCGCCTCCTGGTTCACCGGCTGGATCGACGGCAAATACTTCTGCGAGGGCCCGGCGCGCTTTCCCCACGCCTTCCCCGAATTCCAGACCTACGTGGAAAAACTCGGCGCCGGCCGGCACGTGCTGGCGATCCAGGTCCGCCATCTCGGCGCCCCCACCCGCAGCCTGATGCCCATCGACCCGTTCCTCGGCTGCACCGCCCACGCCGGCGGCCGCGAGCTGCCGATCCGCTGGAAATGCCTCCGGCTCACCGGGTACTCGCCCGCGGTGCGCTTCATCAACTTCACGCTGGGTTTCATCGAGTGGTGCGACACCCGCGAAATTCCCGAGTGGCGGCCCGCCGCGTTTGACGACCAGGCCTGGATCGCGCCTGTGCCCGTCACCCGCCCCCTCGGCCCGCTCAAGCCGCTCCCCAGCGGCAACACCCATGCGATCCCCCACGACATCAAGCTCCTCGCCACGGGCGATCTCGTCGAGCGGTTCAGCTATGACCGCGATGACCCGCCCGCCCGGTTTTACCTGCGCAACCTCGCCCCCAAGGAGCAGCCTCCGCAGGGCATCTGGCGCCGCTATGACCTCGGCCGCGTGCGCCTGATGCGCCCGCACTTCGAACTCGAGCTGCCCGCCGGGACCATCGTCGAGTTCGCCTACTCCGAATCACTCATCGAGGGCCGCGTGAGCCCGTGGATCACGCTGTCCACCAGCTCCTCCTGCAACATGGACCACTACGTCGCGCGCGGCGGCCGGCAGGAGTTCTTCCCGCTCACGCCCCGCGGCGGCCGGTTCATCGAGCTGCACATCTTCGCCCCCGTCAGCGCGGTGAAGTTCCACCGCGAGGGCGTGCTGGAGCGCGTGTACTACGACGCGGCCGCCGGGTCGCTCAGCACGGGCGACGCCCTGTTGGACCAGGTCTGGTCCGTCGGCGTCGAGACGCACCGCGCCTGCGCCGAGGACGCGCTCACCGACTGCCCCACCCGCGAGCGCGCCGAGTGGGCCGGCGATGTCGTCACCGTCGGCATGGACATTGCCGCCGTGGCATTCTCCGACCTGCGCATGTGCCGCCGTGGACTCGTGCAATGCGCGCAGTGCGCCCGCGAGGACGGCCTCGTGGCCGGCCTCTGCCCCGGCGACTGCGGCTACCTCACCACCTATGCCGCGCAGTGGATCACCGCGTGCCTGCACTATTGGGAACTGACGGGCGACCGCGCGCTGCTCGAGGAGATGCTCGACCATGCCGAGCGCAATGTCGGCGCCTTCGCGAAAAACCTCACCCCCGATGGCCTGAAGGACGACATGGGCTGGGGCTTCGTGGACTGGGGTTACGTGCGCAATCCCGGCCCGAGCGACATGGCCGTGAACCTGCACGTCCTCGCCGCTATCCGCGACATGGCCCGCTGGTGCACGGCGCTCGGCCACGCCGACCGCGCCGCGAAACACCAGGCCCTGGCCGACCGCCTGGGCGCCATCATCGCGCGCTATTTCGCCGGGGAGTTTGCGGCCGGTGGCGACGTCTGGTCGCGCATTGGCTACCACCGCGCCGCTCTGGGACTGCGCCTGGGCTTCTTCGACGCCGCGCAGGCAAAAGCCGGTCGCGCCTTCCTGAAGGAGCACATGCTGCGCTGCTTCCCCAACAATCCCGCGGGTCCGCGGCTCAGCGATCCCGCCGCGAACAACCCGCAGCTCATCACGCCCTATTTTGGACACTTCGCACTGCCGGAGCTCATTGAGAACGGCGACATGGACTTCGTCCTCGGCCAGTACCGCACCTGCTGGGGTTGGTCGCTCGGCGACGGCCGCACGACGTGGCTCGAGGTCTTCGACACGCGGTGGAGCCACTGCCACCAGTGGTCCGGCTGCCCGACGTGGCAACTGTCACGCGCCCTCCTCGGTCTGCGCCCGCGCTTCGACCTCGGCGCGATGAACTTCGACGTCACCCTCGCCACCGGTTCATTGACCAAAGTCTCCGGCCGGGTCCCCGTCGCCGGCACGAATCACGTCCTCCAAGTCTCCTGGACCAAGGATGCCGCCGGTCTGCACTACACGCTGGAAAGTCCCGTGCCGCTCACGCTACACCTCGATGCAACCCTTGCTGGAGGTGCGGGGAAGCAGGTTAAAGTCGAGCGTACGTTCACCGCCACGTGGGCGCTCGCGGCCTGCAGCTGACCGAATTTTTCACGCAGAGACGCAAAGCCGCTGAGCTTCCGATCCGGGAAATTCTCCGCGGCTCTGCGCCTCTGCGCGAGACCCCGAGACCTCACCGCGCCAGTTTCCGGTACTTGATCCGGTGGGGCTGGTCGGCCTCCTTGCCCTTCCGACGGCGGAGGTCCTCCTGGTAGCTCGAGAAATTCCCGTTGAACCAGTGCACGTAGCTGTCGCCTTCGAACGCCAGGATGTGCGTCGCCACGCGGTCGAGGAACCAGCGGTCGTGCGACACCACCACGGCGCAGCCGGCGAAATTCTCCAGGCCTTCCTCCAGCGCGCGGATCGAGTTCACGTCGAGGTCGTTCGTCGGCTCGTCGAGCAGGATCAGGTTCGCGCCGCTTTTCAGCAGGCGTGCGAGGTGCACCCGGTTGCGTTCGCCGCCCGACAGCACGCCGACCTTTTTGCTCTGGTCCGGGCCCGTGAACCCAAACTGCGCGCAATAGGCCCGGCTGTTGAGCTCGCGGCCGGCGAGTTTCATGATCTCCTCCCCGCCGCTGATCGCCTGCCAGATCGTCTCCTGGTCCGGCAGTGAGTCGCGGGATTGGTCCACGTGCGCGATGAGCACCGTCTCGCCGACGCGAAGCGTGCCGGCGGTGGGTTTCTCCGCGCCGACGATCAGCCGGAACAGCGTGGTCTTGCCCGCGCCATTGGGGCCGATCACGCCGACGATGCCGCCCGGGGGCAGCGAGAAATTCACCTTCTCGAACAAGACGTTGTCCCCGTAACTCATCGTCAGGTCCTTCGCCTCGACCACGAGCGCGCCGAGCCGCGGGCCCGGCGGGATGATGAGTTCGAACTCCTTATCCCGCTCAGCTACGTTCTGCTTCAGCATGTTCTCGTAGGCGCTGATGCGGGCCTGCGACTTGGCGACCCGCGCCTTCGCGGACTGGCGGATCCACGCGAGTTCGCGCGCCATCGCCTTCTGCCGGCGATCCTCTGTCCGCTGCTCCACCGCCAGCCGCGCCTGTTTCTGCTCCAGCCACGACGAATAGTTGCCCTTCCACGGCGTGCCGTGGCCGTGCGCCAGCTCGAGGATCCACTGCGCGACGTTATCCAGGAAATACCGGTCGTGCGTCACCGCGATCACCGTGCCGTCGTAGCGGGCCAGATGCTGCTCGAGCCACTGCACGCTTTCGGCGTCGAGGTGATTGGTCGGCTCGTCGAGCAGGAGGATTGACGGCTTCTGCAGGAGCAAACGCGCCAGGGCCACTCGCCGGCGTTCACCGCCGGAGAGTTTCTCCACGGGCTGGTCGGGCGGCGGACAGCGCAGGGCATCCATCGCCATCTCCACCTGCGGGCCGACATCCCACGCGCCGAGCGCGTCGATCTTCTCCTGCAGCGCGCCCTGTTTCTCGCTGATCTTGTCCTTTTCCGCGTCGTCGGTCGCAGCGCTGAGCTCGTCCCAGGTCGCGTCGTAGGCCGTGGTGAGATCGGTGAGGTGTTTCACGCCCTCCTCGACGCAGGCGCGGACCGTCGAGCCGGGCGTGAGATGCGGCTCCTGCTCAAGGAAGCCGATCGGATAACCGGGCTCGAAGTGTACGCGGCCGTCGATGTCGGTGTCGCGCCCGGCGAGGATGCGCAGCAGAGAGGACTTGCCGGAGCCGTTGAGGCCGAGCACGCCGATCTTCGCGCCGTAGTAAAACGACAGCGAGATGTCGCGGAGGATTTCCTTGCGCTCGATTTTCTTCGAGACGCCCAGCATCGAGAAGATGATCTTCGGCTCGTCGGGTTTGGCCATGTCCTCCACTCAAACGCACGGTTGACGCGCCGCAAGCTCCGGGACTTCCCTTGCGGCACGTCCCGTTGCCGCCCGCCCCTCCGCCCATGGAACATCCGCCCCTCCAGCGCCCGGCCCTTATCGCCGCCGTGCGCGGCGCCCTCGAACCGCAGGCCTTCGTGCACTGCCTCTGGGAGGGCGGATCCACCGGCTTCAGCCGCGCCGACGCCTGGAGCGACGTGGACCTGCAATGCGAGGTGGAGGACGATCGCGTCGCCGATACGTTCGCCGCCGTCGAGGCCGGCCTCCGACGCGTCGCCGAAATCTCGCTCTGCTTCGCGGTCCCGGAGCCCGCCTGGCACGGCCACAGCCAGCGGTTCTACCGCTTCGCCAACGCCGACCCCTGGCTGCAACTCGACTTCTGCGTGATGAAGCGCAGTTCGGCGGACAAATTCAACCAGCCCGAGATTCACGGGGCCGCCGGCATACTCTTCGACCGCTCGGGGCTGTTCGGCCGCAACGTCGTCCGCGTGGACCGCCCCGCACTCGAAGTGCGGCTGCGCGGACGGATCGCGGCGCTGCGCACGCGCTGCGCCATGTTCCAGGTGCTGGTGGAGAAGGAAACCTGGCGGGGGAACCCCATTGACGCGCTGCATTTCTATTCCGGCCTTGCGCTGGCGCCACTCGTTGAGCTGCTGCGCATCAAGCACGACCCCCTCCGTCACAACTGGGGCAACCGCTATCTGCATCTCACGCTGCCGCCCGCCGACGCTGCCCGGCTGCAGGGCCTGATGTACGTCGCGGCGCCGGAGGACATTCCCGCCAAGCGCGCCGCCGCCGCGGCGTGGTTTGAGGCGCTGGCCGCCGAGCTCGACGCGCGGCCCCGCCTGGTTCCGCCGGCCTGAGCCCGACGTCGAGCTGCCGACTTGCCAGCGCCGGAACCGCCGGCTGAGGATGGGGACTTGAGCACCCCACCCCCATCCACCGGAGCCGGCTCGGCGGCCGACCGGGCTTTTCTCGGCCATCCCCGCGGCCTCGGTTTCCTCGCCTTCACCGAGGCGTGGGAACGATTTTCCTACTACGGCATGCAGACGCTGCTCGTGCTCTACATGACGCGGCAGCTGCTGTTGCCCGGCCATGTCGAACAGATCGCCGGCTTCAGCTGGTTCCGGCCCTTCGTCGCGCGGATTTACGGTGACGGTGGGGCGATGTCCACCATCGCCCTCGCGTCGGCTATCTTCGGCGTCTACACGAGTTTGGTTTACCTGACGCCCATCGCCGGCGGCTTCATCGCGGATCGCTGGCTGGGCCGGACGCGCACCATCACGCTCGGCGCGCTGTTGATGACCGCGGGACATTTCCTGATGGCCTTCGATGTTTCGTTTCTCGTCGCGCTGCTTTGCCTGCTGCTGGGCGTCGGCTGTTTCAAGGGCAACCTCGCGAGCCAGATCGGCGCGCTCTACGCGCCGGGGGATTTGCGCCGTGCCGATGCGTTTCAGATCTATTACCTGTTCATCAATGCGGCCGTCATCATCGCGCCCCTCGTGACCGGCACCATGGGCGAAAAAATGGGCTGGCACTACGGTTTCGGCGCCGCCGGCGTCGGGATGATTCTCGGCTTGGTCATCTACCGGTCGGGGAAAAAGTGGCTGCCGCCCGAGCCTACGCGCACCAGCAAGGCATCCGCCCCGCGGGTCCCGCTCACCCGCGATGAGCGCAAAGCCATGATGCTGCTGGTCGCCCTGGTCCCCGTGCTCGCCCTCGGGGCCGTGGGCAACCAGCAGATATTCAACGCCTACATGCTCTGGGTGCCGGATCACGTCAGTCTCGTGTTCTTCGGCCAGACGATGCCGACCACCTGGCTGGTCACCTTGGACGCCATCGTAAGCGTGTCCTGCCTCGTCGCCGCCGTCGCCTTCTGGCGGCTGTGGGCCAAACGTTTCCCGGAGCCGAGCGAGGTGAACAAGATCACCCTCGGCCTGGCGCTCTGCACGGCCGCCATGGGCTGTCTCGCCATGGCGGCCGTGAGCTCCGCCTCCGGCCAGAAGGCCGGCATCGGCTGGGTGCTCGGCTTCGAGCTGCTCAACAGCATGGGCTTCGCGAACATCTTCCCCGTGGGCCTCGCGCTCTACGCGCGGGCCTCACCCAAGGCGATGGTGGGCACCATGGTCGGCGTCTACATGCTGCACCTGTTCCTCTGCAACAACCTCGTCGGCAAGCTGGGCGGGCTGCTCGAGCACATGTCGGGCACGAATTTCTGGCTGCTCCACGCCGGCCTCGTCGGCGCGTCCTGCGCCGCGATGTTCATTGCCGCCCGGCTGGGCGGGCACCTCTTGAACCCAACCGGCCCGGCGGACCAATCCGCCGCGTGACGCGTTGCGCGGCCCGCCCTACTGCCGCCGGGCCGACAGCGCGGTCGCACCCTGGCGAAGCACCATCGTTGTCACGGCGCCCCCGGCGTCGCGGCCAAACTCGTACTGGCGGTCCAGCTCCTTGAGGAAAAACCTGTCCGGGGCCTCCGGCAGCAGCTGGAACTTCGGGCGGCCCGTGATCTGCGCGGCGAGGTGGTCGCCTTCGAGCGTCACCTGGTTGCGTTCGCCGTTTTCCATGACGTAGGTGCCGACGTACGGCTGCAAGTCCGGCGGTGACATCGTAATTTCCTTCCGCTCCCATGGCAGCCGGACGGACGCGTGATGGGCCAGCTCGCCCAGGTAATAGCCCAGCGCCTCCGGCGCCTGGCCGGCGAGATTTCCCAGGACCACGACCGTCACCTGCTCGTCCGGATAATAGCCAAGGTAGGTGTTGAAGCCTTCGATCGAGCCTTGGTGACTGATCAGCCGGCGGCCGTTGCCGGTGCCAACCACCACGCCGAGACCGTAGCCACCCTGGTGCGGCGTGGTCATCTGCCGCCACGATTCGGCCGAGAGCACCCGCCCGCCAAACAGTCCGCGCTCCCATTTCAGCAGGTCCTCCGTGGTCGAGTACAGGCCGCCGGCCGCAAAGGGCACGCTCATGTCAATGAAGGGCGCGTTCGCGAGACCCGTCCGGCCGCGGGTGTAGCCGGCGGCGCGGCGGGCGAGGATCTCGGCGTTGGCATCGTAGCCCGAATCTATCATCCCCAGCGGGTCGAAGAGATTCTTCCGGACAAACGTCGCATAGGATTCGCCCGTGATCCGCTCGAGGAGATAGCCGAGCAGGATGTAGCCGGGGTTGCTGTAGCGATAACCGGCACCCGGGGCGAACAGCAGCGGTTTGTCGCGAATCTTCCCCACCAGGGACTCGGGCGTGCTGTGGACCAGCTTGACGGGAGCCAGCTCGGGAAAGGAGTTCAAATCCCCGATGCCCGACGTGTGCGTCAGGAGATGGAAAAAGGTGATCTTCTCCCAGGCGGCCGGGACGTCCGGCAGGTAGTTGCCGATCGGATCGTCCAACTTCAGCTTCCCGCGCTCCTCGAGCAGCAGGATCGAGGCCGCCGTGAATTGCTTGGTGATCGAGGCGAGGCGAAACCGCGTCGCCGGTGTGTTGGCGATGCGCCACTCCAGATTGGCCGAACCGTAGCCCCGGCTGATCAGGACCTCGTCGCCCCGGGCAACCAGGATGCAACCCATGAACTGGTTGTTCGCCGTGAAGCCTTGCGCCACCTCATCCATCCGCGCCGCCTCCGGCGCCGGGGCGGCCGAAAGCACGTGGCCGAGTGCGAGCGACCATAGCAGCAGAACGCGGGAGGGCATGGCCCGAGTTGAACCGTTTCCGTTCCCCGAGGCGAACCTCTATGATGGCCGGTTGCCCGGCGCCTGCGCCTAGCGGGTGGCGATCTCCAGCCGCGTCAGGAAAGCCAGCGCGGCGCCCCGGTCCGCGCCGCACATTTCCTCGGCCGGCCGGAGGCTCGCGCAGAAGGCGGGGCGTTCCGGCAGCCCGAACAGCGCGCAGCGATAATCGTCCCGGAGCTGCACGCAGGGAATGCCCGCGGGCTTGCCGTGCGGCATGCCGGGGATCGGCGAGGTGATCGAGGGCGCGATGCAACACGCCCCGCAGCCGGTCCGGCAGTCCATGTTATTGCAGGCTGAGGAAGACGCGCGGACCTTTGTTTGTCTTCGTGGCGTCCTTGCTCGCGGAGAGAAACAGGCGCTCGGTGCCAATGTGGCCGACCGTGATCAGCTGGTCCCGCACCCGCTGGGCGCGGGCGGTGGCGAGGGCGCGCAGATCGTTGTCATCCACGGGCATCGCCTCCGCGAGCCGCCCGGTCATCTCGGCCAGCGGCAGTCCGGTCTGGGCCGCGACCTCGAGCGCTTGCTCCCGCTCGGCGGCGCGCTGGGCCTCGGCCTTCTTCGCCGCGCTCCTTTCCCGCGGCCCCGAAAAGGTGATGATGTTGACCACCCGTTTGAACAACCCGGGCGGCGGGGGCGGCGGCGCGGCGGCAACCACCGGCGCCTCGGCGAGCGGCGCGCCGAACTTCGTACCGGGTGGGAATTTCTCGTTGAAGAGCTTTCGGATCATCGCGGCTTCATCCTCCGGTGATATGACCAGCTGGTCCGGCGGCAGGAGGTTCGGATTGGCCGCCCGCTGCGCCTCCCAAACCTGACGGCGGACCAGGCTGGCCAGCTTCGTGCGCTTCAGCACAAAGGTGTCGGCGGCGGCATCATAGCCACCCTCGATGCCCAGGCTGAGGGCGGGCCGGTTCGTGAGCGCCTTGATCAGGATGTCGAGCTTCGGCAGTTCCGCCGCCTGCAGGTCGCTGGTCCCGGGCAGGAACTCCTGGAACGCCAGCTCGTCGCCGCCACCGCCGAACATCGAGCCGAGCAGGGAGAACGGCGAGGTGGCGGCCTTCGTGAGCAGGTTGACGATCACGCGCATCACGACCTTGCCGTAGCGGAAATTGGGGTCGTCCAGGTTGCCCTGCACCGGGAGATCGATGACGATCCGTCCGTCGCCGTCCTTCAGCAGCGCCACGCCCAGGCGCACGGGCAGGCCCGTCGCCTCCGGGCTGTTCGTCGCGCCGCCAAACGTGAACTGGTTCAGCGTGACGACGGTGGTCGAGTCGAGCTTCCGGTCCGCGACCGTGACCTTCGTGTCCACCACGAGCTGGCCGCGCGCGAGCTCGTAGCCGGCGAATTTTCCCGTGTACGGGCTGATCGGCAGCAGATCCACGTTCTTGAAGTCAATCTTGAGGTCGATCGAGCGCACCGCGCCGAACGGGTCGAGCTTACCGCTGACCGCCACCAGTCCGGCGCCGTTCACCGTGCCCTTGAGCTCCAATTCGGCCTTGGCCGGGTTTTCCGACGACAGGCCGGAGATGCTGCCGCCAAACTGGGTGATCGCCAGCTGGACGTTGGGTTGGATGGCCCGGTCGGAAAAACTGAAGTCTCCGCCGGTGATGACAACCTTGCCCACCTCGATCTTGGGTTCCGCCTGGGCGGGAACCGCGGGCGCCGGGATCGTGACGGTGACCACGGGAGCGGCCGGGGTGGTTTGAGCCGGTGCCGATGCGAGGGGCCGGAGTGCGGCCAGAAGGTTGATGTGTTTGTCCGCCTCCTTCAGCTGCTCCAGGTAGGGCTTGGCGGGATCGCCGCTGATGATGATCCGCGCATAGGGCGAGGTTACGGTCACCGCGTCGAGGGAAACGGCGAGTTGCGGGCTCGTACCGGCCTTGAGGCCCTGGAGCGTGAGTCCGGCAAACCCGGCGAGCGGCTCGCTGTTCAGCCCGTCCACCAGCCCGAATTTATCCACCGCAATGTCGCCCGCGAACGTGATCGCCGGCATTCCGCCCGCGGCGGGCAACGCGGCCGACACGGTGTTCGCGGTGGTGACGGTGCCCGAGGTGATGCGGGCGTTGACGAATTGCTCGAGGTACGGGCTGAGCGGCAGGATCGCCAGGGCGGTGACGTCGCTCTTCAGGTTGGCGGTGATTTCCGGTTTGAGCGTGACGCTGCCCGACACGTTGACCGTGCCCTGCGGCGCCCAGGCAAACGAGAGTTCCAGCGGCATCACAGCCCCCGGGGCAAGCGTGGCGTTCTTCAGCGAGAACTGCAGGTCGCTCAACCCGAGCTGCGCCGGCCGCGGCGCGGCGTTGTCGGTGACGTCGATCTTGAAATTTTTCACCGTGACCACGCCCACCGTGGCATCCGGGAGCGCCGCCGGGGCGGCGGGCGTCGCGGGCGGGGTGGAAACCGGCCCGGGCTCGGGCAGCAGCATTGTCAGCAGGTTCAGCGATCCATCCTTTTCGCGCCGGACCGCGACATGACCGCCGGTGACGGTGACGCTCGCCACCCTGGCCTTGAGCGTCACGGCATCGGCATCAATGCCCATGACATCCAGCACCGGCAGCTCGACCGCCGGCTCGCCGTTGGCGCGTTCGTTGAGCTGCAGCTCGCGCAGGTGGACCTCCCCGGCCGCGAGTTTCATCGTGAGTTTATTCGGCTGCCAGCCGGCCTCGTAGCGACCGCTCACGGTCAGTTTGCCGGCGGTGAGGTCGGCGCGGATCTTGTCGGCAAAATACGGCGCATATTTTTTCAGGATGAGGTTCTCGAGGGCAAATTCGCCGTGCGATTCCAGCGGGCTGGCGGACAGCGTGCCACTCCAGGTGAGTTTCTCGCCGGCTTCCGTCGTCGCCGCGAACTGGTAGGGCGCGCCGCTCGAGCCCACCGTGCGGAACTGGGACAGGGCAAAGGTCACCGGGCCCAGCTCCGTCTGAAACGGCTGGGACCGGGAGAGGTCCTTGAATTCCAGGCGGGCGGAATTCACCGTGAGGCTGCCCACCCGGATCGGGCGCATCGGCTTCGGCGGCGGCGCGCCGGCCGGGACGGCGGCGAGTGCGGTCGCCTTGGCGATCACGTCGGCAAAATTCAGCGCGCCATTGGGCAGGATCTCGACGCCGAGGTGGGCGCCGTCGAGCTCGATATCACTCACCACCCATTCCCCGAAGAGCGAGCCGAGGACGTCCACGTTCACGTACAGCCGGTCCCAGCCGAGGAAGGAGCCGGTGCCGTCCTTGAGCTCGATGTTGAACTGCTCGATCGTCATCGAGACCGCGTAGGGATTCATCCGGATCTTCCCGATCGTCACCTTGCGGCCCAGCTCGGCGGAAATGCGCTGCTCGGCCTGCGCCTTGACGATGGGCGGCAGGATGAAAAATCCCGTCACGGTGAACAGCCCAAGGACGATGGCCGCCGCGATCAACCAGCGGCGCTGACGCGGAGAAGGTTTCATGCCGGAAACATGCGCGATGTGCGGGTCGCGGCAACCCCGCAGCAGAAAAATTACTTCAGCGCGGCCAGCACTTTCCGCAGCTGCGCGGCGTGGTCCGCCGTGTCCACTTTTTCCACCACGGCGAGCACCGTGCCATCGCGGTCCAGCACATAGGCGGCGCGCGCCGGGCCGCGGAACTTCCGGCCGTACATTGATTTCTCGACCACGGAGTCCGCCGCCTGGGCGAACAAATCCTCCGGATCACTGGCCAGCGTGTAACTGATCTTTTTCTTCGCCGCGTACTTCGCATGCGAGCCGCAGGTGTCGCGGCTGACCGCGATCAGGTTGTACCCGGCGCGGGAAAATTCCGCCGCATGCGCCGCCAGGCTGTCATTCTGACGGTCGCAGCCCGGTGTATTATTACGCATGTAGACCGACACAATGGTGCGCCGGGTAAGCAGGTCGGCAAAGCCCGCGGTTGTGGCCTCGCCGTCACGGAAGACCTTGAGCTGGAATTGGGTATCAATCTTTTGACCGGCGAAAATCATGGTTTAGGAATGAGCCCGGCCGCCCCCGCAGGTCAAGCCGGGCGAGGCTGGCTACTATCGTGTCTTCGGACCGCACGGGCTTTGACGTGGACCGATTAATGCTCCAACGTCCGCCACGAATGAAACCGGTCAAGGTCCCCGCTCTGGAGCTTTTCCTGCACGAGATGATCCCGCTCGCGAAGGCGATGGGCGTCGGCGTGGAGGTCAGCGATGATCGCGCGCTGGTCCTGACCGCCCCCAAGGAGCAGAACAAGAATTCGCTCAACACCGCTTTTGGCGGCAGCCTCGTTTCCCTCGCCACCCTCGCCGGCTACGGCGTCGTGTGGGAGCTGATGCGCAATGAAAAGGGCGCCGACAAACCCATCTGGCACATCGTCGTGAAGGAAAGCCGCGCGGCCTACCGCCGGCCCGTGATCGGCGACCTGCGCGCCATCTGCGAGCGCCCCGCCCAGGCGGCCATCGCGGAGTTCAAGGAGGCCCTCCACCGTTACGGCAAGGCCAAGCTGAAGCTCAAGGCCTCCGTGGTCGAGGACGGCGCCGTCGCCGTGGACGTGACCGCCGCCTTCGTGGTGACGAGGTAGCTGGAAGCTATAAGCACTCAGCCTTAAGCCAAATGCTTCGGATGTCTGAAGCTTAAGGCTTATCGCTTACCGCCGCCGCGCTTCGCGCGGCTCAGATATGCTTCGAGTCCGACTCGTCCTTTTTGACGTAGCCGGTTTCCTGGCGCTGGTGGTTCACCGCGTTCTTCTTGAGGTAGGCCTGGTAGACATCGTCGGCCGTCATGCCGAGCGTCTGCGCCAGCGAGACGAGAAAGTGAAACAGGTCCACGACCTCGACCTTCGCATTCTGCTCGTCGAACTTCTGGTACTTCGCCCACCATTTCCACGGCACGCTGTCGATCAGCTCGGCCGTCTCCTGCTGCATGGCGCGCGTGTAGTTGAGGATCCACTTGGCCTTTTCCTCGTCGGTCGGGGGCGGCAGGTTCACGCCAATCCGGGCATTTAAGGCGTTCTGCATGCGGAAGATTTCCTCGAGTTTGTCCATGATGGGCGAGGCTGCGAAGCCCGCCCGGCTCTGGCAAGCCCGCCTTGGTGCGTAAGTTGCGTGCCCAGCCCTAATTTGAAGTTGCCCCGGGAGGGCGGTTGGGCGACTTTGAGCCCTTCACGCCCGCGTCGAGCCGCAGTTTCTGCGCTCCGTAGGCTCTCATCAACACATCCGTTCTGCCGCTTTGCGGCATGAGCGTTCAGGAAAGAAATAACCACATGTCAGATCCAGTATCGTCCGGCGACCCCCTCGGGGCTTCCGCCGCGACCGCCGCTTCGGCCTCCCCGGCCGCCGGCACTCCCGCGCCGATCGGTTCGTTCGGCACCGCCAAGGGCTCCGGCCTCCTGCGCGGCAAACGACCCACGCCCGCCGCGGCTTCCGCCGCCCCGTCCGCCGCTGCCAGCGGCTATCAGCCCAGCACCATCGAGGTCCTCCGGCCTGCGAGCGAGTACAAGAACCCGTTCACGGGCGAGACGTCCGTGCCCTCGCCTGTTGTCAACGAGCCTGCCCCGCAGGCCGCTCCTGCTCCTGCCCCGGTTGTCGTGATCGAGCGCGCGCCTGTCGCCGCCCCGGCCCCGACCCCCGTGGCTCAGCCTGTCGTGGCCTCGGCCCCGGTCGCCGCTCCGGCTCCCGTTGCCGCCTCGACGTCCGAGTCCGAGCTGTTCCCGTTCACGCCGACCTCGGCGCCCGAGCGGAAACCCGCCGCCCCCGCCGCGAAGGTCGAGCTCAACATCCTCCCCACCGAGGAAGTGAAGCGTCCGGCCGTCAGCTGGGGTGAAAGCGCCTCCAGCCACAACGGCGACCGCCGCGACGAACGCCCGACGTTCAGCCCCGGCCGCCGCGAAGGCCGCGAGCCCCGTCCGTTCGAGCCGCGGGAACCGCGCCGCGAACCCGCCGCCGGTGGCGAACGCCCCGAGCGCAGCTCCTCCCCCCGCGACGGTCAGCGTGACGGTCAGCGCGATTTTTCGCGTTCCGAGCGCCCGGCCCCCGCCGCCGCCCCCGCAAAAAAGTCCGGCGGCTTCTTCGGCTGGCTCAAGAGCCTCTTCTCCGAGAAACCCGCTGCGACCGAGACCCGGACCGACGGACGCGGTGAGCGCGACGAATTTGGCCGCGACGGCCAGCCCCGGCACAACCGCCGCCGCCACCGCGGCGGACGCGGCCGGGGTGGTTACAACGGTGACAACCGTGGCCCGCGCGAACAGCCGCGTGATCCCCGGGATGAACCGTCTTCCCAGGGCGGCGAGCCCCGTGGCGAACACCAGGGCGAACACCGTCACGAAGGTGGCGGCGGTCGCCGTCGCAGCCGTGGCGGCCGGGGCCGCAACCGCGATGATCGCGGCGGCCCTCGTCCCGAGGGCCAGCAGGGCGGCGGCGCGATCTAAGCGCCCCACCCGCTCCCATCATTCCAAGGCGCCCGCTCACCCGGGCGCCTTTTTTGTGCCCGGACGGAATTCAGGCCATAAGTCCCATGCGTCCCATAGGTCCTATCCGTCTTATCTCCTCTCGCTCCCGGGAAAAGAATTGCTGCGGCTCTCCCCGCCGCCTCACGGTGATTCAGGCTTTCCACTTTCACCTTTCCACCTTCAACCTCCCGCAATGCCCGATCTCATCGTCAACGGCGGCAAAGCCCTCTCCGGCACCATCACGCCGTCGGGCAACAAGAACTCCGCGCTGCCCATCCTCTGCGCCACGCTCCTGACCGACGCGCCTGTGCGGCTGCTGAACGTCCCCGCCATCACCGACGTCGACAAGCTCGTCTCGTTTTTCTCCGAGCAGGGCTCGAAGATCACCTGGGACAAGGCCACGGGCACGATGACGCTCGACCACTCGTCCTTTGACGGCGCCCGCCTCCAGGGCGAACTGCCGTCCGGCATGCGTTCGTCCGTGCTGCTGTTCGCCCCGCTGCTCCAGCGTCTGAAGAAGATCGCCATCCCGACCAACGCCAAGGGCTGCTCCCTCGGCATCCGGGAGCTCGACCCGCACCTTGAGATCCTCGAAAAACTCGGCGCCCGGATTTCCCACCGGAAGTCGCTGACGATGACGCTCAAGGATCGCTTCCAGGGCGCCCGCCACTGGCCGGACTACATGTCCGTCACCGCCACGGAGAATTTCGTCATGGCCGCCGCCCTCGCCGAGGGCACCTCCGTCATCATCAACGCCGCCAGCGAGCCGCACGTGCAGGACCTCTGTGCCGTCCTCGTCGGCATGGGCGCGAAAATCTCCGGCCTCGGCACCAGCCAGCTCACCGTCGAGGGCGTGAAGCGCCTCAAGGGCGGCACGTTCACCATCAACACCGACTACCACGAGGTCGTGACCTTTCTCGCCCTCGGCGCCATCACCGGCGGCGAGGTCCGGGTGCGCCACTCGCTGCCGCACCACTTCGACCTCATCACGCGCTCGTTCGAGAAGCTCGGCGTCGTCATCGAGCACCAGGGCGACACCGCCATCGTCCGCCGCGGCCAGAAACTCGTCATCGAGTCGCCCTACACGAGCAACCTCCTCCCGAAGATCGAGGCCGCCCCGTGGCCGTATTTCCCCGTGGACCTGCTGCCGTGCATGATCGCACTGTCGGTCCGCGCGAAGGGCGCCATCCAGTTTTGGAACAAGGTCTACGAGGGCGGCTTCACCTGGATCCCCGAGCTCTCGAAGTTCGGCGCGCATGTCGTGGTCAGCGACCCGCACCGCATCATCGTCTTCGGCGACCGCCCGTTGCGCCCCGCCACCGTGGACGCCCCCTACATCATCCGCGCCGCCGTCGCGCTCTACATGGTCGCCGCCAGCATCCCGGGCCGCTCGGTCGTGAAAAACGCCGACACCATCAAGCGCGCCCACCCGAACTTCGTCGAAAACCTCCGCAGCCTCGGCGCCGAAGTGGAGTGGAAGTGATTCCGGATTTAACCACGAAGCTCACGAAGCCAGAGAAAAAACAATCTGCGGTCGGATCGAGGATTTCGCTTCGTGACCTTCGTGCCCTTCGTGGTTAAAAATAGACCTCATGCCATCCCCTGACTCCAGCAAAGGCCTAGGATTCATCAGCACGGCATTGGCCGCCCCGCTCTCCCCGGCCGAGGCTGCGCTGCGGCCGCTCTCCTTCTCCGATTTCACCGGCCAGCTGAAGACCGTCGAGCGCCTGCAGGTCATGGTCGGCGCCGCCAAAAAGCGCGGCGAGGCGCTCAATCACATCCTCTTCTCCGGTCCGCCCGGACTCGGCAAGACCACCCTCGCCTTCATCCTCGGCCACGAGTTGGGCAAGAGCGTCCGTGTCACCTCCGGCCCCGTCATCGAAAAGGCCGGTGACCTTGCCGGCCTGCTCACGAGCCTCGAGGAGGGCGACATCCTCTTCATCGACGAGATCCACCGCATCCCGAAGACCGTCGAGGAGTACCTCTACTCCGCGATGGAGGACTTCCGCTTGGACATCATGATCGACCAGGGCCCCAACGCCCGCAGCGTCCGCCTCTCGATCCCGCGCTTCACGCTCATCGGCGCCACCACCCGCAGCGGCCTGCTCACCGCGCCGCTCCGCTCGCGGTTTACGCTCCAGACGCGCCTCGACTACTACGATCACCCGACACTCGAGGGCATCGTCCGCCGCAGCTGCAGCCTGCTCAAGGTCCAGATCGACGACGGCGGGGCGAAGGAAATCGCCACCCGCGCCCGCGGCACGCCCCGCGTGGCCAACAATCTCATCAACTTCGTCCGCGACTTCGCCCAGGAACGCGCGAAGGGGATCATCACCCAGCCCGTCGCCGCCGCCGCGCTCGAGCTGCTCGAGATTGACGCCGCCGGCCTCGACGAGATGGACAAGCGCATGCTGCGCGTGATGGCCGAGAACTACGGCGGCAAGCCCGTCGGCATGAGCACGATCGCCGTCGCCGTCGGCGAGGAGTCCGAGACGCTCGAGGAAGTCCACGAACCCTTCCTCATCCAGGAAGGCTACCTCCAGCGCACCCCCCAGGGCCGCCTCCTCACCGCCAAGGGCTACGCCGCCGTCGGCCTGAAGCCCCTTGGCGGCGACCAGGGGTCGCTCCTGTAGGTCAGAGCTTGAGCGCGATTTCCTTGCCCTGGGCCGACGAGGCGTAGATCGCCTCGAGGATGCCGATGACCTTGATCGTCTCGGTCCACGGCACCGGCGAGGGTTTGCCGTTCTGCACGCAGTCCACGAACGCCGCGATCTCGTTCCAGTGCGGGTGCGGCACGTGCCCCGGGCTCTTCAGCGTGCCCTGCGCGAACGCGCCGTTCGTCACCGTCGCAAAGTCCGCGCTGGGCCATTTCAGGCCGCCCTTTTTGCCAAAAATCTGGGCCAGCAGCTCCTCATCCTCGACCTGGTGGCACATCCACGCCGCCTCGAGGAGGAGCGTGGCGCCGTTGTCAAAGTGCACGATGCCCGTGGCAAAATCCTCGACGGAGTAACGCTCACGGTCCCACTCGCCCCACTGGTTGGGCATGTCGTGGCCCTTGGCGAAGACGGTCTTCGACGTGCCGGACACGCGCACGGGCTTTGGGAAATCCATCAGCCACAGGCAGAGGTCGAGCGCATGCACGCCGATGTCCATGCACGGGCCGCCGCCGGCGAGCTTGGCGTCGATGAAACCCGGGGAAGGCGGCAGCCAGGCACGGCGCATCGCGCGGACGCGGGCGTGGTAGGCCTCGCCCATGTTGCCGCCGTCCACCCAGGCCTTGGCGGCCACCGCGCTCGAGGTGAAGCGCTGGTGCTGCGCGGTCATGAGCTTGAGCTTGTTCTTGTCCGCCAGCTTGCCCATCGCGCGCACCTCCGCGGTCGAGACCGCCAGGGGTTTTTCGCAGATGACGTTCACCCCGGCGCCCAGCGCGGCGAGGGCGGCAGGCGTGTGCACCTTGTTCGGCGTGCAGATGTCCACCGCGTCGAGATCGAGCTTCAGCAGGTCGCGGTAGTCGGAGAAGGTCTTCACCCCGCCCGCGGCCGCCGCGGCCTTGGCCGCCGTGGCCTCCGAAACGTCGGCGATGCCGACGATTTCGACGTCCGGAAGATTCTTCCAGCCGGGGATGTGCACGGCCTGGGCGATGCCGCCCCCGCCGATGAGACCAACGCGGAATTTACGGGATTTCATAAGGTAAGCGGGGCAAGCGATGCCGACCGCGCGGCCCGCGACAACATCAAATCGTCCCGGGCGGGTTGGAACTTTCAACTCCCGTCCCGCCGGTGAATCTGCCTTGGCTTCGCCGGGACGGCGTTTATGCCGGTGCGAATGGACGCTTCCACCCCACCCCCGGTCCCGCCGGTCTTCAAGGACCGCCGGACCGGCCTGATCGTCTTCGGTATTTTCGCCCTCCTCATCGGCGGCGCCTGCGCCCTGTTTGTGCCCCTGGCGTTTGTGAGCCAGATGATGGTGGCCCGGCGCTTTGGCACGGAGTTCGATGCCTCGGCCGCCTTCATCAGCGCAGGCCTGTATGGCCTGATTGCCGTCGTGATGATCTGGCTGGGCGTGGGCTCCATTCTCGCGCGGCGCTGGGCCCGGGCGCTGCTGCTCTGCCTCGGCTGGCTGGGACTGATCATCGGCCTGCTCGCCATGCCCGCCGTGTACCTGGCGATGAATTCCATCGGCGAAACCCTGCGGGCGCAGGGCCAGGCCGTGCCGCCCGGTACGCTCGCCCTCATCAAGTTTTTCGCGATCGCGACGACGTTTGTGATCTACATCGTGATCCCCGGTGTCGCCGTGCTGTTTTACCGCAGCCCCCACGTGAAGCATACCTGCGAGGTGCGCGACCCCGTCGAGCGCTGGACCGACCGCTGCCCGTGCTGGCGCTGGTCCTGCTGAAAAGCTTCGGCGCCGTGACCGTGCTGCTGATTCTTCCCGTCTATGGCAGCGTCTTCCCGCTCGCCGGCCTGGTCGTGCACGGCGGCGTGGCCCGGCTGTGCTGGCTCCTCGTGATTGTTTTCATGGCGTATGCGGCGTGGGGTTTCTACCGGCTGGATCGGCAGGCCTGGTGGGTCTACGCCGTGGGCGCGACCGTGCTGTGGGCCTCGTCCCTGCTGACCTTCCAACACATCGGCCTGATTGAGTTCTACCGGCAGATGGGGATGCCCGAACGTCAACTCGCGCACATGGCCGGAAACCCCCTCTTCCTGAACGGCACGCTCCTGTGGCTCAGCCTGCTCAGCATGGGGGCTTTTCTCGGCTACCTGCTGTACGTCCGGCGCTACTTTACCCGGTCATAAGTCACCCAGCTGCGGGCGGAGGATGATCTCCTCCACCACGGTGCGGCGGGAGAGCCGGTAAATGTCCAGGAACGCCCGCGCCACGTCCTCGGCCGGCATCATTCGCGTCTCGGACACGCCGCTACCCTTCCACGAGGGCGACGCCGTCGCGCCGGGATACACGCAGCAAACGCGCACGCCCTTGTCCTTCAGCTCGGCGCGCATGACCTTCGACAGCCCGGTGAGGCCGAATTTGGCGGAACTGTACCCCGTACCGCCCGGGTAGGCGCTCAGTCCGGCGATCGAGCCCATGTTGAAGACGTCGCCGCGGCCGCGCTTGATCATCGCGGGCAGAAACGCCCGTGAGACGAGGAACACGCTGCGCAGGTTGGCCGCGATCTGCTGGTCAAACTCCGCCACGCTCATCGCGATCAGCGGCGCGCCGGCAAACTTGCCGGCGTTGTTGATGAGTACGTCCACGGTGCCGAAACGCTTGGCCACGGCCTTCGCCATCGCCGCGACCGAGGCCTCGTCGGCCACGTCACAGGGGAAGATCTCCACGGTGGCGCCGAGCTTCGCGCAGGCGCGGGCGACGGTGGCCAGGTTCTTGGCATTGCGCGCCACGAGCGCGAGGCGCACGCCCTTGATTTGCTGCGCAAAGACCTTCGCAATGGCCTCGCCAATGCCCTGCGAGGAGCCGGTCACCAGCACAACCGGCTTGATTTTTTCCGCGGATGACGCGGATGAACGCGGATTACTCATCGGATTCTCGGATCACTCGTTTCCATTGGAGTTTGGCATGTTTGAAATTCAGCAGGAGAGCCAGCTTCAGTTTGGTGATGGCCAGATAACCAATCATTTGGCGCAGGTGCGTTTCACTGAATGTCTCGACGACCTTGGGATCGGCAATAACCAGGCCATCGATGATAGCATCCGGTATCAACGCGCCGATCTGTTTCCCGGAATAATAAACCGTGAAGAACTTCTGCTGCTCCACTGCATGACCCCTCTTCTTCAACTCAATCACCAGTGCCCGTTCGTAGAGTTTCTCGTCCAGCCCCGGCCCAAGTTCATTCAATACGGCCATGGCTGCTCAGATCGCCTTTCCGCTCAGATCCTCGTGAATCATCGGCATTTATCCGCGTTCATCCGCGCCCTCCGCGGAAAGGATCGAGCGTATTTTTTCAGCACCGCAGTGAGCTGAAATCCATGAAGTCGGCGCTGAAGCCGCCCTTCACGCCCTTGCAAATCACGCTCACGGCGTCGTGCGAGTGCAGCGACTCCTGGTGCGAGCACGCGATTTGGAAATCCTTAATGCGCCGGTCGCCGTTGAACTCGCGGTAGAGCAGCCGGGCGGCGTCCTCCACGAACTTCAGGTTCGCCCCGTTCAGCTCGGCGAACGCCTGCTCGTCCTCGCGCTTCACCATCACCTGCGTCTCCGTCTGGAGCGCGTTGAGGCAGTGGGCGCGGACGTCCTCGATCCAGATCTTTTTGCCCTCGCGCTCCTCGATGGTCACGCGCGCCTTGCTGCGCTGCGAGTGCGGCACGCCGTACTTGCCGCGCTTGTCCCGCGCGTGCTCGTTCAGCTCCGCCGAGCACGGGCACGCGGAGGAATAGACGAAGTCAAAGTGGATGAAGCGGCGGTAGCGCCCGGCGCGCGTCATCACGCCCTCGAAGGCCACCTCGTAGTACTGCCAGCCCTCCAGCCCGCTGCGCAGGCTCGGCTGGAGCATCGGGTACGAAAACGCCACCTGCAGCCGCGCGGCCTTGCTGTCCACCTTGCGCATGTAGGCCTTCAGGATCTTGCCCATCCACTCGCCGGTGATCACGCCCTCCTTGTGATCGTAGAACGAGCGCATGATGCGGCTCATGTTGATGCCCTTCAGCTCGGCCTCGAGCGAGACGGTGCCGGTCACGCGGCTCTCGAGGGTGAGCGTCTTGCCGGCCTTGGTGCGGTATTTCAGCGGGAGGCGGAAATTGTGGATGCCGACCTGCTGGATCGGCACGCGCGCGCCCTGCAGCGCCGTCGGCGAGGCCTCCATCATGTCGGGCAGCGTCGCCACGTAGGCGGGGGTGGCGCGGAACGCCGCGTCGTAGGTGTGCTTGATCCGCGCGGCGGTGCCGTCCGCGGAGCGGTGGAGATACATCGGTTTGTGCTTCATGTCGTTTTTGTACGTTTCAAACGGCCAGGCGGTTGTGACGATAACCTTGGCTGGCCGTAAATCTTAGGAGGCGTCGGGTCCGCGATACTCGGCGAAATTGCGCGGGGTTTCGTAGAGTCGCACGCAATGCAGCCGGCCGGCGGTGATGAACGGCTCGATCTCGTTCCAGAACGCAATCACGAGGTTCTCGGTCGAGGGATTGATGCCGCGGAGGAAGTCCACCTCCTCGTTGAGGTTGTGATGGTCGCACTTGTCCACCACCGCGCGGTGCAGGATGCGCTTCAACTCGCCGAGGTCCATGACGTAGCCGGTCTCCGGGTCGGGCTGGCCGCGGAGGGTGACCTCCAACACGTAATTGTGGCCGTGCCAGTGCGGGTTGGTGCAGAGCCCGTATTTCTCGGTGTTCCACTTCTGGCTCTTCGCCGGGTTGTGCAGCCGGTGCGCGGAGTTGAAATGTACCTGCCGGGTGATGAACACGGTGCCGGTGAGCACGCGCGGGGCGCGGTGAGCGGATGTCTGGCGGCGGCGGGGGGAGGCAGGCATGGCCGGACAGAGGTACGCATAAAATGCCTCGGGTCAATGCGTCACGGGGGTTTGCGCCGTCACGGCGGAATTGCATTGAGGACCTCGCCGGGGCGCGCTTGCTGGCAACCATCATGGCCATGCGCTTTTGCATCCTCGGCAGCGGCAGTTCGGGCAACAGCGCCCTGCTCCACACCGAGGGCGCGCGCGTGCTGGTCGATGCCGGGTTTTCGGCGCGCAAACTGGCCGCGCTGCTCGCCGCGGCGGGCGAGGAACTCGGGCGGATTGACGCCATCTTCCTCACGCACGAGCACGGCGACCACGCCGCGGGCCTCGAGGGCTTGAAGAAATTCCCCCATATCCGCGTCTTCGCCAACGCCGCCACCGCCCGCGCCGTCCAGGCCGGCCTCTCCCATAAACCCGACTGGCAGATCTTCGAGACCGGCGCCCGCTTCCGCTTCCGCGACCTCGACGTCGAGAGCTTCACCGTGCCGCACGATGCCCAGGAGCCGGTCGGCTACCGCTTCAGCAGCGGCGCGGAGGGCGACCTGTTCGCCCCGCGCCGCTCCCTCGCCTTCCTGACCGACCTCGGGCACGCGCCGCAGCACATCCGCGAGCACATCCGCGACTGCGAGGTCCTCGTCGTGGAGGCCAACCACTGCCCCGAATTGCTCAAGGCCGACCCGAAGCGCCCGTGGTCCACCAAGCAGCGCATCAGCGGCCGGCACGGCCACCTCTCCAACGAGGGTGCCCGCGAACTGCTCGCCGCCGTCGCCAGCCCGCGCTGGCGCCGCGTCTACCTCACGCACCTCTCGCGCGACTGCAATTCCCCCGCCGCCGTCGAGCATGCCCTCGCGGAGGTGCGCGCCACGCTGCAGGCATGCCAGTTCGCCGTGGTCGGCGCCGGTGAAGGCACGCCGTTTTACGACTTCGAGTGACCGGCCGGCGCCTGCTTCGTCTCGTGCTCGCTGATGTATTTGCGGGTCGCGGCCGGCAGCTCGTTCCAAATCCGGTACGCGATGATGCCGCCCGCCAGTGCGAAGGGCATGAGGAAGATCGGCCACCACTGCCAGTTGTGACCCTGCCAGCTCGTGCCCGTAAGAAAACCGACGCACACGGACTGCACGCTGCTGCCGAGGTAGACGCAGCCGTCAATCAGGCCGGAGCAGGTCGCCGTCGCCTTGCGCCCGCCAAAATCCGCCGCCGCCGTGCCCGACATCAGCGAGTGCACGCCCGTCACCGCGGCGACAATCAACAGCGCGGCGATGCCGACCATGTACGGAAACTTGAACAGGTTCATCGCCATGATTGCCGCCATCATGAGCATGAACATCGAGAAGATCGCCGCCGGCGGGCCGCGCCGGGACTGGAAAAACTTGTCCGAGACCAGCCCGCCCGCGAAGCCGCCGACGATGCCGAAAAGGCAGAGCAGCAGGCCCCAGTTGGCGATGATACCCTCCGCCCCCGGCTGGGGCACCTGCTTCGCAAAGATCGTGTACCACTGCATGATGCCGTTGCGCAGCACGCCGGCGGTCAGTTCCACGCCGCCGAGCAGCAGCATGAGCGGGCTGAGGAAGACCTTCTTCAGCAAATCCATCGTCGAGTAGGTCTCGTGCATGTGGCCCGATGACGCGTCGTGCGTGTCGAGGTGCGGGAAACCCGCGTCCTCCGGCGTCTCCTTGATCAGCCACATGTCCAGCACCAGCCAGACCAGGAGGATGGCCGCGGGGACAAAAAACACCGCCCAGGTCGCGTCGTGGGCCGCGCCCGCCGGCACGAAGATCCACCGCAGCAGCGTGGACACCGGGTTGTCCGCGCCCGCCGCCACCTTGGTCAGGTTCACGATCGACTGGCCCCACTCGAAGGCGAAATACACGCCGAACGAGATCAGCGTGCCGAAGATGGCGCCAAACACGCCGCGCTCCCGCACGTGGAACCAGTTCGCCTTCACCTTGATGATCGAGACCGCGCCGTAGCTCTGGAAATACATGTTCAGCGAGTAGATCACCACAAACGGCCAGAACAGCGGGATCGACGTGCGCCCCGTCAGCACCAGCCAGGTGATCACGCCGAGCGCGATGTTGGCCAGCGACGCGCCGAGCGCCGCGATGACAATGCCCTTCTTGCCGCCGATCCGGTCCACCAGCGGCCCGTTCACGAGGAAGGAAAACGCATAGACGCCCGTGCCCGCCGCGAAGATCAGCCCGAAATCCTCGTTCGACATCAGCGTGCCGAAGGCGTTTTTCGCCACCGTCAGGTTGTACCGCCCCATGTAGAGGAACGAGTACGTCATCCCCAGCGGGAACCAGTTGATGAAGCGCCGGCTCAGGAACCACGGCCCGTGCTTGAGGGGGTTGTTATAGAAATAAACCCCGATGACGGTGATGAGGCAGATGGCGACAATTCCGAGGGACGACATGGCGGGAAGCGTGGAGGAGGCGGGCGCAGCAAAGGCGAGGCCGCGCCCAACGTCCAGCCGAACTCCCGCGAATGCACGGAAAATCCGCCGCGCCGCGTCCGCCCCGTGACTTTCCCGCGACACCCGCCGGCACGCTTGCGCGGCTGGCACGTTTCCCGCAGCGTCCCGGGCATGAGTGCCGTCGTCCCGTTCCGCCGTACCAAGATCATCTTCACGCTCGGTCCCGCCACCGAGAGCGAGGAAATGCTCGAGAAAATGATCCGTGCCGGCGCCGACGTGGTCCGCCTGAACATGGCCCACGCCCACCACGACTGGACCCGCGAGGTCATCCGCCGCGTCCGCACCGTCAGCGCCCGCGTCGGCCGCGAGGTGGCCATCATGATGGACATCAAGGGCCCCGAGATCCGCACCGGCGACCTCGCCACGCCCCTCGAGCTCAAGGCCGGCGAAATCTTCGACTTCACCGTGCGGCCCGGCACCCGCGACTCGGCCGAGGAGATCCGCTCGGTGGACGTCAACTACCAGAACCTCGTCAACGACATCTCCGTCGGGAGCATCGTGCTCGTGGACAACGGCCTGCTGCGCCTCGAGGTGCTGGCCAAATCCGACGCCCACATCCGCTGCCGCGTCCTCATCGCCGGCCAGCTCAGCTCGCGCCGGCACATCAACCTCCCCGGCGTGAAGGTCAACCTGCCCGCTTTCACCGAGAAGGACCGCGCCGACACCCTCGTCGGCCTCGCCGAGGGCATTGATTTCGTCGCGCTCTCCTTCGTCCGCGAGGCGAAGGACGTGCTGCAGCTGCGCGAGTTCCTCACCGCGCAGAAATCCACCGTCCGCATCATCGCCAAGATCGAGGACCAGTCCGCCATCACCCACCTCGACGAAATCGTCGCCGCCTGCGACGCCCTCATGGTCGCCCGCGGCGACCTGGGCATCGAGTGCCCGTTCGAGGAACTGCCCGTCATTCAGCGCCGCGCCGTGCGCGCCTGCCTCGCCCAGGGCCGGCCGGTCATCGTCGCCACCCACATGCTCGAGTCCATGATCACCCAGCCCGTGCCCACCCGCGCGGAGATCACGGACGTCGCCAACGCCGTCTACGAATACGCCGACTGCGTCATGCTCTCCGGCGAGACCACCGTCGGCAAATACCCGGTCGAGTGCGTCCAGATGCTGGACAAGATCGCCCGCCGGATTGAGTCCGAGGACGACCTCGACGACCGCGAACCCGCAAACTTCACCGGCGACCGCATGAAGGTGCTGCACTCCGCCGTCGTGCTCGCGAACGAGATCCCGCACTCCAAGATCATCACCTTCACCCGCCACGGCTTCATGGCCAACGGCCTCGCCGCGCTGCGCCCGGTGCACGCGCCCATCCTGGCCATCACGCCGGCCCTCGGGCTGCTGCGCCAGCTCCGCCTGCTGCGCGCGGTCGAACCCTACCTGATGCCGCTGGCCGACGAGCCCGATGCCACGATCGAGAACGCCCTCGCCCTGCTCCGCCGCGCCGGCCGCATCGCGCCCGGCGACAAGCTCATCCTCGCCTCCGACATCCTCTCGCTCGACCGCCTGGTCGACAGCGTGCAGCTGCGGACGGTGACCTGAAACCCCGCCAATTTTCCCGCCCTGGCCCGCATGAACGGCAAGGAACGATTTCTGAAAACGCTGCGGTTCGAGACGCCGGACCGGCCGCCGCATTTCGAGGCCATGTTTGAGCTGGAACGGGAGGCGTTTGGGTTGCAGTTCCCCGACCGGAACGACTGGGCCACCGACCGGGACCGCAAGATCGGGACCTGCGTCGAGATCTACCAGCACATCGTCGAGCGCTACCAGTGGGATGCCCTGGCCGTGTACTGGCCGTGGGGCGATCCCGCCGGCGTGCGCGCCGCCCAGCGCGCATTCGGCGGGCAGATCGCCATCGGCGGCATGGTGGGCGGAGGGTTGTGGTGCATTGACCAGATTGATGACTGGGAACAGTTCGCCACCGACCTGGCCGAACGCCGCGACCTGATCCACGCCGAGGCCGAGCGCCGCTGCCTCGACGCGTGCGGGCGGATTGACCGGTTGGTGGAGGCCGGGGCGGACTTCATCTATCTGCCGCACGACGTGGCCTTCAACGGCGGCACCTTCTGCTCGCCGGAGGATTTCCGCGAGATCGTCACCCCGTACTTGGCCCGGCTCGTCGCGCGCGTGAAGCAGCGCGGCGCCCTCGCGTTCTTTCACAGCGACGGCAACCTCATGTCCGTGCTCGACCAGATCCTGGACTGCGGGCCGCATGCGCTCCAGTCGCTCGACCCGATGGCCGGCATGGACCTGGCTGTGGTCAAACAGCGCACCCATGGCAAAATGGCGCTGATGGGCAACGTGCAGTGCAACCTGCTGCAGGATGGCCCGCGGGAGGCGATCCGCCGGTCGGCCCGGTATTGTCTCGAGCACGGCAGCCCGGGTGGCGGGTATATATTCTCCACGTCCAACACGATTTTTCCCGGCATGCCGCTCGCCCACTATGAGTACATGCTGGAGGTTTTCCGCGAATTTTGCCGCGAAGGGCCCAAATGAGCGCCGGCCGGCTGATGCCGCGCAAATGGCTTGAACCGGGTCCGGGGGCACGTTTGCTCGCCCGCGACATGCGCCGCCAACTCTCGCTCCTCCTGACCCTGACCGCGTGGCTTCTCGCCACGGGCAGCCATTGGGACCTGGTGCAGACCTTCGGGTGGGGCCGCATGATCGCGACCTACACGCAGTCCATGCCACTGTTGCGCGCGGTGGAAAAAACCCTCGCCGGCGACACCCTCTGCGGCGTGTGCGTGGTCGTCCAGGACGCGAAGCAGCAGCAGGACGCCGCCGGCGCCAAAGCCCCCGGCTCCAAGGCACCGGAGAAGATCTTTTTCGTGAGCACGCCCGGCGTGCTCGTGTACGCCTCGCCCGCGCCGCTGTGCGCCGGCCTGGTCCCCGCGGGGTCGGCGCTCCGGAGCGCCGATCGCACCGCCCCGCCGCTCCCGCCCCCGCGGACGCTGGCCTGAACCTGCCGCCGCGCTTCTGAGCGTGCCGCGTTTCCGCCTGCTTCGGCGGGACGCCACCGACCCGCGTTTCACGGCGGCCTTCGCCCACCCGGCCCTTCCGGCCGTGCCTCCGCGCGCCCGCGCGCCCACCCGCCAGCAACCGTCTTCTTCCATGAATTTCCGTCTCCCTCTTTCCCTCACTTTCTCCCTTCTCCTCACCAGCGCGGTTTCCGCGCAGGTGCCCGGCTCCGGGGATCCCGCGCAGCCGGTTTCCCTCGACCGCATCGATGTCACCGCCGGCCGCGGTGGTCCGGCCACACGGGACAATTCCCTCCTGCCGGTCACCGCCAGCATCACCGCCCCGCGCCTCGAGGAAACCGTCAACCTCATCGACACCGAGGACGCCGTGAAATACCTGCCCAGTCTCTTTCTGCGAAAGCGCAATTACGGCGACACCCAGGCAGTGATGGCCACGCGCACCTGGGGCGTCAGCTCCAGCGCTCGCAGCCTGGTCTTTGCCGACGGCGTGCTGCTCACCGCGCTGGTGGCCAACAACAATACGATCGGCGCCCCGCGCTGGGGCCTTATCGCCCCCGCCGAGATCGACCACATCGACGTGAGGTACGGACCGTTCTCCGCCGCCTACGCCGGCAACTCCATGGGCGCCGTCATGGAAATCTTCACCCGCCAGCCGGAAAAGTTCGAGTCCTCCCTCGTCCAGGCCGAGGCCTGGCAGAACTTCGCCCTGTACGGCACCAAGGGCGATTTTTACACCCACCAGACCGCCGCACTTGTCGGTAACCGCGCGGGCAAGTTCTCGTTCTGGATCAGCGGTAATTTCCAGGACAGCCACAGCCAGCCGCTCACCTTCGTCACCGCCGCGACCTTCCCGGCGGGCACCACCGGCGGCTACGCGGATCGCAACAAGCTCGGCGCGCCCGCCAATGTCCTCGGCGCCAGCGGCCTGCTCCACACCAAGATGAGCAACGCCCGGTTCAAGGCCGCCTACGACCTCACCCCGTGGCTGCGCGTCGCCTACACCTTCGGCCTCTGGCGCAACGACGCCAAGTCCACGACCCAGACCTATCTCACCAACGCCGCCGGCCTGCCCACCTACGCCGGCCAGACCGGCTTCGCCAGCGGCACCTACGGCTTGTTCGAGCAGCACTCGGCCCACAGCCTCACGTTCCGGACCGACACCAAGGGTCACTGGGACTTCGAGCTCGACGCCAGCGCCTACCACTACGACCACGACAAACAGCGCACGCCCACCACCGCGTCCGCCACCAACGCGGGCGGACTCGCCCTCGGCTCCGCCGGCCGCGTCGCCGTGCTCGATGGCACCGGCTGGTCCACGCTCGATTTCAAGGGCACCTGGCGCCCCGACGGCACTTCCGGCACGCACACGGTGACGTTCGGCGCGCACCACGACCAGTACCGGCTCTTCAACCCGACCTACAACACCCCTGACTGGACCTCCGGCAGCACATACTCGTCCGTGGCCACCGAGGGCGACGGCAAGACCCGCACGCAGGCACTCTGGGCGCAGGATGCCTGGCAGATCGCCCCCGCGTGGAAGCTCACCACCGGCCTGCGCTACGAGGACTGGCGCGCTTTCGACGGCTACAACGTCAATGGCGTCACCAGCGTCCGCCAGCCCACCGTCACCGCGTCCAATCTTTCGCCCAAGGTCCGGCTCGTCTGGACCGCCTCGCCCGTATGGACCGTCACCGCCTCCATCGGCCAGGCCTACCGTTATGCCACCGCCGCCGAGCTTTATCAGCTCGTGTCCACCGGCACCACGTTCACCTCGCCGAACCCCAACCTGAAGCCCGACGACAACCTCTCCGTCGAGCTCGTCCTCGAGCGTTCCTTCGCCCAGGGCCGGGCGCGCGTGTCCCTGTTCCAGGACGACGTTCACGACGCGATCATCTCGCAGTTCCTGCCGCTCGTTGCCGGCTCGTCCACGCTCTACTCCTACCTCGCCAACGTGGACCACGTACGTGCACGCGGCGTGGAGTTCTATGTCGAGCGGCGCGATGTGCTCGTCCGCGGTCTGGAGTTCTCGGGTAGCGTGACCTACCTCAACGCCCGCACCCTCGCGATCTCCGGCGCCGCCAGTGCCACCGCGCCCGCCGGTTCCGCCATCGGCAAGTTCCTGCCCAACATCCCAGAGTGGCGCATGGGATTCCTCGTGACCTACCGCCCGGATGAGCGCTGGGCGTTTTCCGCCGGTGGCCGCTACAGCGACAAGCTCTGGACGACCCTCGACAACTCCGACGTGAACCCGAACACGTACCAGGGTTTTGCCGCGTGGTTTGTCGCCGACGTCCACGTGAACTTCCGGATCGACCAGCACTGGTCCACGTCCGTGGGTCTGGATAATGTCCTCAACCGGAAATATTTCCTGTTCCACCCGTTCCCCCAGCGGACCGCCGTGGCGAACCTGAAGTACGCCTTCTGAGCCGCCCTTCCCATGAACCAGCTCTCCCCGGGCTCATCCCCGCCGTCTGAATCGCAGTCCGCGCTCTACCGCGCGGTCTGGCGCTGGCACTTTTATGCCGGCCTCTTTGTCGCGCCACTGGCCATCCTGCTCTCCGTCACCGGCGCGATCTACCTCTGGAAACCGCAGTATGAGGCGTGGCGCTACCGGGCTTTGCTCACGGCTCCGGTCGGCACCGTCACCCAATCCGCCGCGGCCCAGTTCGCCGCCGCCACCGCCACGCATCCCGACGCCACCGCGATCACGTTCACGCCGGCGTTCACGCCCGGTAGCACGAGCGAGACTGTCTTGCGGCTGCGCGACGGCGAAAAAACTTCGGTCTATGTCGATCCCGCCACGGCGCGCGTCACCGGCGAACTGGCCGACTCCGACCGGTTCATGCGGATCGTCCACGACCTGCACGGTACACTCCTCGCCGGCTCCGCCGGCGAGTACGTCGTGGAGCTCGCCGCCAGCTGGGCCATCATCCTCTTCCTGACCGGCCTGTACCTCTGGTGGCCCCGCCCGCATTTCACCGCCTGGGGCTTCCTGCTGCCCCGGTTGCGCGCGAAGGGCCGCGTTTTCTGGCGTGACCTGCACGCCGTGCCCGCCGTCTGGCTCGCCGCCGCCACGCTGTTCCTTCTGACCACCGGACTGCTGTGGACCAAGGCCGCCGGCACCTGGTATCGCACGATTTCCGCAGCCGTCGGCCAGGGCACGCCACGCGAGTCCAACGCCGGAGCCCACCGCTCCGAGCTGACCGGCTGGTCCCCGCCCCTCCAGGCCGGCCTGGCCCAAAAAATCGACGCCCTCGTCTCCGCTCCGCCCGCCGACGACCCCCACGCCGAGCACCGCCGGGCGTCAGCCGAATCGAAATTCGAAAATCGAAATTCGAAAATCCCGTCCCTCTCCCTCGATCGGGTGATTGCCATCGCCGCCGAACACCACGTGACGCAACCCTACGCCATCGCCCTCCCGGTCGGCCCCACCGGCGTGTACAGCGCCCTCACCGACCGCAACCTCGCCTTCTCGCGCGTCTATCTGCACCTCGACCGCTACTCCGGCCGCGTACTCGCCGAGGTCCGCTACGGTGATTTCGGCTGGCTCGCGAAATTTTCCCTCTGGGCGATCATTGCGCACGAGGGCCAGCTCTTCGGCCTGCTCAACCAGCTCCTCGGCACCCTCGCCGCGCTCGGCGTCCTGCTCCTCGCCGTTACCGGCCTCACCATGTGGTGGCAGCGCCGCCCCGCCAGCCAGCTCGCCGCCCCCGCCAGCGACGCGACCCTGCCGCGGGCAGTCTTCGTCGGCACCCTCCTCCTCGCCGCCTTCCTGCCCCTGCTGGCCGCCTCGCTGGTCCTTGCCTGGCTGGCGGATCATTTTCTCCGGCAGCGTTGGCCAGCCTTGTCGCGCGACAACCCCACGACCGACTGAACGTCTTAAACCCTGCCGCTTGTCATCGCGCCATTCTGCTCCCTAGTGTTGGCCTAATCGCCGGCATCCGGACCTGCTTGCAGCATGGACGGGGGCACTGCATTACGCCCGCTCTTCATGAACCAACCCGTCCTCGTCACGATCTCCGTCACCGGCTTCAGCGTGGCGTTCCTCCATGCGGCGATCCCGACGCACTGGCTGCCGTTCGTGCTGACCGGCCGGGTGCAGAAATGGAGCCGGGGCAAAACCCTGCTCGTCACGGCGCTGTGCGGCTCGGGCCACGTGTTGTTCACCGCCGTCCTGGGGCTTCTCGTGGTCTGGCTCGGCTTTGTCCTCAACGACCGGATCGGGGCCTGGTTTCCGCGGATCGCCGGCGGCACGCTGCTGGGCTTCGGCTTGTTTTACCTCTACCGGCAATTTGCCGGCCTGGGTCACGGCCACACCCACGCATTCGGCGAAGCGGAGTGCGGGTCAAACCCGGACGCACCGGGGCTGAATCCACCGCTCCCCGCCAAATCGGACCGCGCCGCCATCATCAGCCTCTGGATCCTGCTCACGTTCTCCCCCTGCGAGGCCTTCATCCCGGTCTATGTCTCCGGCGTGCGCTACGGCTGGGGCGGGTTCGCCCTGCTGACCGCCCTGCTCTGCGTCGGCTCCGTCCTCGGCATGGTGGTGTTCACCTGGCTGACCCTCATCGGCCTCGAGAAACTGGAACTCAAGTGGATCGAGCGCTACGATCGCGGCGTGCTCGGCGGACTGCTGTGTGCCCTCGGTCTGTTCGTCATGTTTTTTGAAAAGTAAGGGCTCCCTCCATGGCACACGATCCGGCTGCAGACTCCCACCAGGAACACGCCGACCATGGGCATCACTGCGACCATAACCATGACCACGATCATGACCACGACCACGAGCACGGTGACCACGACGGCCGCGGACATGGTCATGAGGGCTGCAACCATGAGCACAGCGAAAGCCGGGCCGGGACCCTGAGCCTGGCCGTCTCCGGACTGTTGGTGGGCGTTGGGCTCCTGTTCCACTGGCTCAACCTCGGCCCGGCCCTCCTGGCGACCGGGATCTTCGTCGCCGCCATCCTCCTCGGCGGCTGGATGCTGCTGCCCGGGGCCTGGGCCGCCGTGCGCGGGCTGCGCCCCAACATCAGCTCGCTCATGGTCATCGCTGTCGTGGGCGCATCCGTCATCGGCGAATGGGCCGAGGCCGCCACCGTCGTGTTCCTCTTTGGCGTGGCCGAATGGCTTGAGGGCTGGGCGGACCGGCGCGCCCAGCACGCCGTCGAGGCCCTGCTCGAAATCGCCCCCAAGACCGCCTTCGTGAAACGCGCGGGCCGGTTTTCCGAAGTCTCCGTGGACGACGTCCAGGTGGACGAAACCGTGGCCGTGAAATCCGCCATGAACATCCCGCTGGACGGCGTCGTGCTTGCCGGTGAATCCGCGGTCAACCAGGCGCCGATTACGGGCGAGTCTGTGCCCGTGGACAAAAAGCCCGGCGACCCGGTCTTTGCCGGTACGGTGAACGGCGAGGGTTCGCTCGAAATCCGCGTCACCAAGGCGGCCGGCGACACCACCCTCGCCCGCATCATCCGCCTGGTGAAGGAGGCGCAGGAGCAGAAGGCGCCCACCCAGCGCTTCGTGGATGGGTTCGCCCGCTATTACACCCCCACGGTGACCGTGGTGGCGCTGCTCATTTTTCTGGTGCCCCCGCTGCTGTTCCACGGCGAATGGTCGCAATGGCTCTACCGCGCCTGCGTGCTGCTCATCATCGCCTGTCCGTGCGCCCTCGTCATCTCGACGCCGGTGAGCATCGTCGCCGGCCTCACCGCCCTCGCCCGGCGCGGCGTGCTCGTGAAAGGCGGCGCGCACCTGGAAGCCGTCGCCAAGCTCCGGGCCCTCGCCGTGGACAAGACCGGCACCATCACCGAGGGGAAACCCCAGGTGTTGGGCATCGAGTCGCTCAACGGGAAAACCGAGCCGGAGATCCTGCGGATCGCCGCGGCCATCGACGACCACTCGCCCCACCCGCTCGCCGCGGCCGTGGTCGCGCACGCGAAAAAACAGGGCGTCACCTTTCCGCGCGCGGAAAACTACCAGGCCCGCAGCGGCCGCGGGGCCGAGGGGGTCGTCGAGGGCCACGCCTACTTTGTCGGCAATCACCGTTTCACCCATGAGCTGGGCGTGTGTTCGCCCGAGATCGAGCGGCGCCTGGCCGTCATCGAAAGCCGGGGTCAGTCGGTGATCGTGGTCGGCCACCGGCCCCACGATGACTGCCGGGGCGAGGTGCTCGGGATCATCGCCGTCGGCGACACCGTGCGCCCCGCCGCCCCCGCCGCGATCCGCGCGCTGCACGCCGCCGGCATCACCACGGTCGTGATGCTGAGCGGCGACAACCAGCGCACGGCGGATTCCATCGCCCAGCAGGTCGGCATCGACGAGGCGCGCGGCGACTTGCTGCCCGAGGACAAGGTCGCGGCCGTCAAGGCCCTCCGCGCGACCCACGGCTCCGTCGGCATGGTCGGCGACGGGGTGAATGACGCCCCGGCGATGGCCACCGCGACCGTCGGCATCGCCATGGGTGGCGCCGGCACGGACGCCGCGATCGAAACCGCGGACATCACCCTGATGACGGATGATCTCGGCAAAATCGCGGAAACCGTCCGGCTCGGCCGGCGCACGCTCGGCATCATCCGGTTCAACATCATCTTCGCCCTCGCGCTGAAGGCCCTCTTCCTCGGCCTGACCCTGTTCGGTCACGCCAGCCTGTGGCTCGCCATCATGGCGGACACCGGCGCCACGCTGCTGGTGGTCGCAAACGCGCTGCGGCTGCTGCGCCGGTGAGCCGGGCAATTCCGGCACGGTTTTCCGCAATTTAGGCTCAGGGAATCCATTTGCCTGCCGGGCGCTCCCGGGCCAGCCTGACCGCGTCCAATGAAACGCTTGGTCTGGATCTTCCTCGCCGTTTTCTGCACCTCGCTTGCGCAGGTTCAGCCGGTGACGCTGTCCCCAACCCACCGGAAATGCTGCTGCTGTGGCGGCGATGGCTCCTGCGGCATGCCCGGCTGCCTGCCCCCGGCTCCGGCCCGGACCCTGCCCACGGCCAGCCAGCCGGCCAGCGTCATCGTGACCGAGGCCCGCCACGTGGCCGAGCCCGTCCGCCGGCTGGATGAAAAGTTTTTTGCGGTTTTTGTGGAAGCGGCGGCCGTCCCGGCCGCCTCGCGTGCGCCCGAGCGGGTGACGCGTGCTGCGAATGTGCCGCTGTTTGCGGCGCATTGCAGTTACCTGATCTGAGGTCCCGGCCCGCGGTGTCTCCGCCCATCGGCCCGGCTCTGCCCGGACCGTGCCGGCGGGCCCGCCCAGGTTATTTCCGCGGGCGCTGCGGCGCGCGCGTTTGATTCCCCTGTCCGTATCCCTGCCTTTCCCGCTCAGCCATGAAACCTTTTCACCTCCTCTGCCTTTTCCTGACCTTCGCCCTGGGGCTGACGGCCGCGACCGCGACCGTCTACCAGTGCCCCATGCACCCGTGGATCAAATCCGACAAGCCGGGTGACAAATGCACCATCTGCGGCATGGACCTCGTCGCCGCCGCCCCGGGTGACGCCGCGGTCGACCCGAACCTCGTCGTGCTTTCGCCCGCCGCCGCCGCCGTTGTCAATGTCCGCACGTCCGAGGTCCACCGTGGCGCGCTCGTGCACACGCTGCGCGTCGCCGGCGTGATCGAGGACGATGACACGCGCCACCACATCCTCACGGCGCGGGTCCCCGGCCGCATCGAGAAACTCTTTGTCAACTACGTCGGCGCCGAGGTGCGCGAGGGCGATCCGCTCGCCACGGTCTACAGCCCCGAGATGCTCACCGCCCAGCGCCAGTACATCGAGCGGCTCAAGGGCGGCGCGGCCTTCCCCGCCTCCGACCGTGCAGCGGCCCGCGAACGGCTGCTCGACATGGGGCTGACCGAGGAGGAGGTCGTCGTCCTGGAGCATACGCAGGAGCCCTCCGCGTTCCTGACCATCCGCACGCCCATGACCGGCACCGTCGTCGCCCGCCACGTTTACGAGGGCCAGCAGATCAACCAGGATCCGGCCGAGTCCGCGTCGCGGCTCTTCGAGGTCGGGGATTTCTCGAAGATGTGGTTCATCTTCGACGCCTACGAAACCGACCTCGCCTGGCTCCGTGTCGGCCAGACCGTGGCCGTCACCACCGCCTCGCAGCCCGGCCGCATCTTCACCGCGCCCATCGCGTTCATCGACCCCAACCTCACTGAGGCCACCCGCACGGCGCGCGTGCGCGTCGTGCTTGAAAACCCCGACCGCGCCCTCCTGCACAAGCTCACCGCCTATGGCGCCGTGTCCGCCGGCTCGCCCGACGTCCTGCTCGTCCCGCGCAGCGCCGTGCTCCGGCACAGCGGCAGCCCCGTGGTCTTCGTTGACCGCGGCCAGGGCACCTATGCGGCCCGCAATGTACAGCTCGGCCGCATGGGTGACACGGACGCCGAGGTGATTGCCGGCCTCGCCGCCGGCGACCGCGTCGTCACTGAGGGCGGCCTGCTCCTCGACGGCCAGGCCCAGCTCGCCCACGCCGCCGTCGGCGGCGACGACGCCTCGGTCCCCGTCACCCCGGTCGTCACCAATGCCGCGCCCGCCTCACTCGATGCGCATGCCTACGGCCTGCTCAAGGCCCTCGCCTTTGCCTCAGCCGACGCCGCGACGTCCCTCGCGAACGACGACCTGCCCGGTTATCAGCACGCCGCCCCTGCTGTGCGGGCCGCCCTCCTCGCCTACCTCGACGGCTACAAGCCCGCGACCCGCACGCCGCTCGCGGATTCCCGAGACGCCCTGGTGGACGGGCCCGATCTCCGCACCGCGCGACGCGCGTTCGAGGTGTTCAGCACCGCACTCGCCGACACCGCGCGCGAGCACGGCCTGCCGGCCCGGGAACAATTGCACGTCATGCAATGCCCGATGTCGCCCGTCCTCGGTGTCGGCCGCTGGCTCCAGCGCGACGCCAAGGTCCACAACCCGTTCTTCGGCTCGGCCATGCCGGGATGCGGCGACGAAATCAAGTAACCCGCACCCGCCATGATCGCCGCCATTATCCGCTGGTCCCTCAACAACCGCTTCCTGGTGCTGTGCGGTTTCGTCGCACTCTGCGCCTGGGGCGTCGTCGCCCTGAAGCGCGTGCCGATCGACGCCATCCCCGACCTCTCCGAGAACCAGGTCATCGTTTACGCCGACTGGGCCGGGCGCTCGCCGCAGGAGGTCGAGGACCAGATTACCTACCCGCTCAGCGTCTCACTGCAGGGCCTCGCCGGCGTGAAGACCGTGCGCGCCACGTCGATGTTCGGCTTCTCGTTCCTCACCGTCATTTTCGAGGACTCGGTTGACACCTACTTCGCGCGCACCCGCGTGCTCGAGCGGCTCAACTCCCTCGGCAACCTCCTGCCCGAGAGCGTCACCGCGCGCCTCGGCCCCGACGCCACCGGCCTGGGATGGATTTACCAATATTACCTGAAGGATGACTCCGGCCGGCAGGACCTCGGCTCGCTGCGCGCGCTGCAGGACAACTTCGTGCGCTACCAGCTCGCGGCCGTCCCCGGCGTCGCGGAGGTCGCCAGCCTCGGCGGCTTCGTGCGGCAGTACCAGGTCGAAGTGTCCTCGCTCAAGCTGAAGCAGTTCAACGTAACGCTCGGCGACGTGATGGACGCCGTCGCCCGCAGCAACCGCAACGTCGGCGGCAAGACCGTCGAGGAAAACGGCGCCGAGTACATCGTCCGCGGCCTCGGCCTCGTACACCGCGAGGCGGACCTCGAGGGCATCCCGATCCAGGCCCGCAACGGCAAACCGCTCTACCTGCGCGACCTGGCCACGGTGCGGATCGGCGGCGATTTCCGGCGCGGCGCGCTCGACGTCAACGGCCGCGAGGTCGTGGGCGGCATCGTCATCATGCGCTACGGCGGCAACGCCTTCCAGGTGATCGCCGACGTGAAGGCCCGCCTCGCCGCGCTCGCCCCCGGCCTCCCGCCGGGCGTCTCGGTCGCGTCCACCTACGACCGCAGCGGTCTGATCGACCGGGCCATCGACACGCTCAAGCACGCGCTCACCGAGGAAATCATCCTCGTGACGCTGATGCACATCCTGTTCCTGTTCCACTTCCGCAGCATCCTCGTCGTCACGCTGCCGCTGCCCGCGTCGATCCTGATCTCGTTCATCCTGATGGACCGCTTCGGCATCCCGTCGCACATCATGTCGCTCACGGGCATCGCCATCTCGATCGGCGTCCTGGTGGACGCCGGCATCGTGATGACGGAAAACGTCATCCGGCACTGCGAGAAGGCCGAGGACGAGTTGCGCCGCCGGCTGACCCCGCCGGAGGTGTTTCGCGAGACGCTCGCCGCCGCCACGCAGGTCGGCCGGCCGATGTTCTTCTCGATGATGATCATCATCCTCGCCTTTGTGCCGGTGTTCCTGCTCACCGGCCAGGAGGGCAAGCTCTTCCACCCGCTCGCCTACACCAAGTCGTTCGCGCTGCTCGGCGCCGTCCTGCTGGCCATCACGGCCGTGCCGGTGTTCTGCACCCTGCTGGTGCGCGGCCCGTTCAAGCCCGAGAGTGAGAACTGGCTGATGAAAAATCTGCTCCGGGTCTACGACCCCGTCCTCGATTGGGCGCTGGGCCACCGCCGGAGCGTGCTCGGCCTCGCGTTCGCCCTCCTCGGCTTCAGCCTCGTCGTCGCGTTCGGCCTCCCCCGCGCCGTCAACGCCCACCTGCCCGCCGCCGTCGCGCGGCACACGGCCGGTTTCGGCAACGAATTCATGCCCACCCTGCAGGAAGGCAGCCTGCTCTTCATGCCCGTGCTGCTCCCGGCCACGTCGCTCACCGAGGTGAAGCGCATCATGGCGTGGCAGGACAAGGTCATCAGCCAGCACCCCGCCGTCCTTTCCGTCGCCGGCAAGCTCGGCCGCGCCGAGACCGCCACCGACCCCGCGCCCGTCGAGATGATCGAGACCACGATCATGCTCCGGCCCCCGGAAGAGTGGCCCAAGGGCATGACGAAGCAGCAAATCGTCGCCGATCTCTCGGCGAAGCTCATGAACGTCCCCGGCTACGCGCCGGGTTTCCTCCAGCCCATCGAGAACCGCGTGCTCATGACCAGCACCGGCATCCGCGCCCAGGTCGGCGTGAAGATCTTTGGCGACAACCTCGACGCGCTCCAGGCGAAGGCCTTCGAGGTCGAGCGCGTGATCAACCGCGTGCGCGGCGCCACCGGCGTCGCGCCGTCCCGCGTGCAGGGCAAACCCTACCTCGAGATCGCCGTGCGCCGCGACCTCATCGGCCGCTACGGCCTGCGGGTGCAGGACGTGCTGGATTACGTGGAAACCGGGCTCGGCGGCACCACCGTCAGCACGACCCTGAAGGGCCGCGAGCGCTGGCCCATCCAGGTGCGGCTCGAGCAGGCGGACCGCGAGGACATCACCCGGCTCGGCGAACTGCTCGTCCCCGTGCCCGCGGGCGGCCATGTCCCGCTCGGCCAGCTCGCCGACATCACGCGTGTGGTCGGGCCCAACGAGATCGCCTCGGAGAACGGCCGGCTGCGCGTCTTTGTGCAGGCCAACGTCAACGACCGCGACCTGGGTGGCTTCGTGGATGAAATCAAGGCCCGCCTCGCCGCGGAGGTGAAGCTCGACCCCGGCATGACGCTCGAGTTCTCCGGCCAGTACGAGCACCAGATCCGCGCCCGGCAGACCCTGCTCTACGTCTTCCCCGCGGTGATCGTCATCATCTTCATCCTGCTGACGATGACGTTCAAGTCGGTGCCCGAGGCCGCGCACGTGCTGCTCGCCGTGCCGTTCGCGCTGACCGGCGGCGTGCTCCTGCAGGCGTGGATGGGTTTCAACTTCAGCGTCGCCGTCTGGGTCGGCTACATCGCGCTCTTCGGCACCGCCATCCAAACCGGCGTGATCATGGTCATCTACCTCGAGGAAGCGGTCGCGCGGAAGCGCGCCGAGCTGGGCGCCGCGCCCATGGACCGCGCCGCACTGGTCGCCGCGGTGAAGGAGGGCGCCCGGCTGCGGCTGCGCCCGAAGGTCATGACCGTCGCCACCACCGTCGCGTCGTTGCTCCCGATCTTCTGGAGCCACCGGACGGGCATTGAAATCATGCAACCGCTCGCCACTCCGGTGATCGGTGGTATGCTTTCCAGCCTCGTGCACATCCTCATCGTCACCCCCGTGATCTTCACCTGGCTCCGCGAGCGGGACCTGGCGCGCGCCGCCTGATCCGGAAAGCCATGCACCACCACCCATCCGCGTCCGCCGACTCCAGCCCCGGGCTCCCGCCGGCCAATGAGCCGGTTTACATGGGCCTGCCGCACGAGCGTTACCTGCGGCCGCGGCTGTATGTCGCCGGCGCGCTCGCGCTGCCGGTGCTGGTCCTGGCGATGGGCGGAATGATCTGGCCCCACGCCTTTCACCGGCTGCCCGCGGGCCTCTCCGGCTGGCTGCAGTTCGCGCTCACCACGCCCATTTTCTTTTGGGCTGGCGCGCCGCTGAACGGCCGCTGGTGGAAGTCCATCCGCGAGCGCGACACCAACATGTTCACGCTCACGGTCACGGGCACCGGCGCGGCTTACGGTTTCAGCTTCGCCGCCCTGCTGCTCGCACCCTGGTTTCCCGCCGCCTACCTCGGCGAGCACGGCGTACCGCTCTACTTCGAGGCCGTCGCGTTCATCACCTGCATCGTCCTGCTCGGCCAGATCCTCGAGCAGCGCGCCCATGCCCGCACCGACGCGGCCATTCGTGCCCTCATGTCCCTCGCCCCGACCCAGGCCCACCGGCTCCGGCCCGACGGCACCGAGGAGGACGTGGCCATCGGAGCCGTCCAACCCGGCGACCGGCTGCGGGTCCGCCCCGGGGAAAGCCTGCCGGTTGACGGCGAACTGCTCGAGGGCAGCTCGGAAATCAATGAAGCCATGCTCACCGGCGAACCCCTGCCTGTGGCCAAGCAGCCCGGCAGCAAGGTCAGCGCCGGCACGCTCAACACCACGGGTTCGTTTGTCTTCCGCGCCGAACGCGTCGGGGCCGACACGCTCCTCGCCCAGATCATCCGCCTCGTCGAACAGGCCGTGGAGAGCGAGGCCCCCATTGCGCGGCTGGCCGACCGCGTCTCCGCTTGGTTCGTGCCCGTGGTACTCGGGCTGGCCGGCGTGACTTTCCTTGCCTGGGGCCTCTTCGCCCCGGACCGCGGCTGGCTCTACGGACTCATCAACGCCATTTCCGTCCTCGTGATCGCCTGCCCATGCGCGCTCGGCCTGGCCACGCCGGTTTCCCTGGTGACCGGCATCGGCCGCGGCGCGGCCGCCGGCGTGCTCGTCAAGGAGTCCGCCGCCCTTGAGCGCCTCGCAGGCGCCAACACGCTGCTGATCGACAAGACCGGCACGCTCACCGAGGGCCGCCCCCGCGTCGTCGCCGTCGAGCCCGCCGCCGGCTTCACCGCCGACTCGCTGCTGGGCCTCGCGGCCGCCGCCGAGTCGGCGAGTGAACATCCTCTCGCCCGTGCGATCGTCGATGAGGCCCGGGCCCGGAGCCTGGCTTACCCGGCAGCGGCGGAGTTTGCCGCCGAGCCCGGGGCCGGCGTGCACGCCACGGTCGGGGGACGCGCGGTCCGCGTCGAACGCGCCCCGTCCGACCTTGTGCTCGCCAGCCATGCCGAAGCCACCCTCGTCGCTGTCTCCGTTGACGGCCAGCGGGCCGGGTTGCTCGCCCTCGCGGATCCGCTCAAGGGCACGTCAGCCCGCGCGGTGACCGAGCTGCAGCGGCTGGGGCTGCAGGTGCGCATGGTCACCGGTGACCGCGAACTCACCGCCCGCGCGTTGGCGTCCCAGCTGGGCCTCGACGGTTATGCCGCCGGCGTCACGCCTGCGGGCAAGCAGGATCTGGTGCGCGCGCACCAGGCCCGCGGCGAACGCGTGGTTTTCGCCGGCGACGGCCTCAACGACGCGCCGGCCCTGGCCGCGGCCGACGTGGGCATCGCCATGGGCACCGGCACCGATGTCGCCATCCACAGCGCCGGGCTCGTGCTGGTGAAAGGCGACCTGGCCGCGCTGGTGCGCGCCGTGCACCTCAGCCGCGCCGTCCTGCGCAACATCAAGCAGAACCTCTTCTGGGCCTTCGCATTCAATACCGCCGGGCTGCCCCTCGCCGCCGGGGCCCTCTACCCCTTCACCGGCTGGCTGCTGAACCCCATGTTCGCCAGCGTCGCCATGAGCCTCAGCTCGGTGACCGTCATCACCAACGCCCTGCGCCTGCGCCACGCCCGGCTTTGATCCGCCGGCCGGCTTGGTTTTAACGCTTTCCGGCCCGGTCCCGGCAGCTTAGCAGTAACCATGGGCGCTTTCGTGCGTCCCATTGCCGGACTCATGTCGCTCCTTTCGATCACCGCCCTCCAAAAGTCCTTCCGCTCGCCCGAGGGGGAACGGAAAACCATCGTGGACGTCCCCGCCTTCACCCTCGCCGCCGGCCAGCAGCTGGCCCTGCGCGGCGAGAGCGGCTCGGGTAAGACCACCTTCCTCCACCTCATCGCGGGCATCCTCGCGGCGGATTCCGGCTCGATCCACATTGATGGACGCGACATGGCCGCCCTCGGCGAATCCGGCCGCGACCGGCTGCGCGCGGAGTCCATCGGCTACATTTTCCAGACCTTCAACCTGCTCCAGGGTTACTCTGTCCTCGAGAACGTGATGCTCGGCATGGCGTTCGGCGCCGGCAGCGATCAGACCCGGGCCGCTGCCATGCTGGATCGCGTCGGGCTCTCGCACCGGCTGAAACATTATCCACGGCAGCTCTCCACCGGCCAGCAGCAGCGCGTGGCGGTGGCCCGCGCCCTCGCCAACCATCCCAAGCTCGTCCTCGCCGACGAGCCCACCGGGAACCTCGACCACAAGAACGCCCGCGAATCCCTCGCGCTCATCCGCGAGACCTGCCGCGAAAACGGCGCCGCCCTGCTGCTCGTCAGCCATGACCCCGGCGTCCTGGCGTCGTTTGAAGCGGTGCAGGATTTCTCCGCGCTCAACCGCGCGGACCAGGAGGCGGCGCGATGAAAACCATCGGGCTCATCATCCTCCGCAGCCTGCGCCAGCACCTGCTCTCCACGACCATCACCGCGCTGTCCATCGCCCTCGCCGGCGGCCTGCTCATGTCGGTCTGGGTCGTAAAGGTGCAGTCGCAGACCACGTTCACCCAGGTGAACACCGGCTTTGACGCCGTCCTTGGCGCCCGCGGCTCCAAGCTGCAGCTCGTCCTCAACGCCATTTTCCACCTCGAGGCGTCGCCCGGCAACCTCGCCTACTCCGACTACGAGTTCATCCGCCGCCACCCCGCCGTGAAGCTCGCGATCCCCATCGCCGTCGGCGACAACCTGCGGGGCTACCGCATCGTCGGCACCGGGCCGGAGCTGTTCTCCGACGTGGAATACGTGCCCGGGAGGAAATTCACCTTGGCCACCGGCACGCTCTTCAACCCCGCCGCGAAGGAGGCAGTGCTGGGCGATTTCGTGGCCCGCAAACTCGGCCTGCACGCAGGTGACACGTTCCATCCCTTCCACGGCCTGATCTACGACGAGAAGAACCAGCACGCGGAATCCTACCTCGTGACGGGCATCCTCGCGCCGTCGAACACGCCCGCCGACAAGGTGATCTGGATTCCCCTTCACGGCCTGCAGACCATGGCGGGCCACGATCCCCGCGCCGCCACCGATGTCAGCGCCGTGCTGATCCAGCTCCGCTCGCCCACCGCCGGCTTCATGCTCGACATGATGTACAACAAGCAGGGCAACCGGCTCACGTTCGCGTATCCCATCGGCGCCATCATGGCCGAGCTCTTCAACAAGATCGGCTGGTTCGACCAGGTGCTCACCCTGATCTCCTACCTCGTCGCCCTCGTCTCCGCCGGCGGCGTGCTCGTCGCCATCTACAATTCCATGGCCGCCCGCCGCCGCGACATCGCCATCCTGCGCGCACTCGGCGCCCGCCGCCGCACCATCTTCAGCGCCATCGTCCTCGAAGCCGCCGCCATCGGCCTCCTCGGCATGATCGCCGCGTTCGCCGCGTACGCCGTGATCCTCACCGGCGTGGCCACGGTCATCCGCAACCAGACCGGCGTCCTGCTCAACACCTGGGCCTACAACCCCGTCATGCTCTGGGCGCCCCTCGGCATGATCGCCCTCTGCGCCCTGGGCGGCCTGCTGCCCGCGTGGAAAGCCTACCGCACCGACATCGCGGGCAACCTTGCGCCGGTTTCCTGAGCCCGCCACCCGCCGCATGAACCCGGTCAAATTCCTCGTTCTGCTCCTGCTGGTGCCCGTCGTGCTGCTTACCGGCTGCGCGAAATCAGCCCCGGCGTCCGCCGCCGTCCCCCCATCGGCAAAGCACGAGCACCATCCGCCCCACGGGGGCACGCCGGTCGTGCTCGGCGACGATGCCTACCACGTCGAACTCGTCCTCGAGGCCGGCACCGGCAAGCTCTCGGCCTATGTCCTCGACGGCGAAATGGAAAACTTCATCCGCTCCGCCGCACCGTCGTTCGAGATCTCCGTGCTGGTCAACGGCGAGATGAAAACCCTGACGCTGCGGGCCGTGGCCAATCCCGCCACCGGTGAGACCGTCGGCGACTCGTCTCAGTTCGAAACCCAGGCCGACTGGCTGAAGACGACCAACACCTTTGACGGCGTCATCAAGACCCTCGCCATCCGCGGCACGACGTTCACCGACGTGGACTTCGACTTCCCCGAGGGCAACGACAAGGACTGAGGGTGCAGCGCGTTGCCCCTCACGCGCTGGCTTGATGGGGATACGGTCCGCTCGCCGCGTCACGGGCCGATCCGCGCCGGGGACCACGCCTTCCCCGGGCCGCATTTGCAATCCGCCCGGCCCAGCACACGCTTGCGTATTCCAAAATCGAAATTCGAGAATCAAAAATCGAAACTCCCATGAGCTCCGGCCCCATTCCCGTCACCGTCCTCACCGGCTTCCTCGGCGCCGGCAAGACCACCCTCCTCAACCGCATCCTCACCGAGCAGCACGGCAAGAAGCTCGCCGTCATCGAGAACGAGTTCGGCGAGGTGGGCGTGGACAACCAGCTCGTCATCTCCAGCGACGAGGAGCTCTTCGAGATGAACAACGGCTGCATCTGCTGCACCGTCCGCGGCGACCTCATCCGCATCCTCGGCCGGCTCATCAAGCGCAAGGACCGGCTCGACGGCATCCTCATCGAGACCACCGGCCTCGCCAACCCCGCGCCCGTCGCGCAGACGTTTTTCACGGACGACGAGATGAAGCAGAACTTCCGGCTCGATGCCATCGTCACCGTGGTCGACGCCAAGCATGTCCTCCAGCACCTCGACCAGGATGACGAGGCCATCAAGCAACTCGCATTTGCCGACGTGATATTGCTCAACAAGACCGACCTCGTCAGCGCCGCCGACCTCGACGCGCTCGAGGAACGCATCCGCCGCATCAATGCCGTGGCGAAGATCCACCGCAGCAAGAATTGCGACGTCCCCCTCGACCGTGTGCTCGAGGTCGGCGGTTTCAACCTCGGCCGCGCCACCGAGCTCGACCCCAAGTTCCTCGAGCCCGAGTACCCCTTCGAATGGGCCGGCGCCTACGCCCTGCCCGTCGGCACGCACGAGCTCGTCATCGGCCACGAGGAAGAGATGCACGGGCACAGCCATTCGCACGAGGGCCACGACCATGATCACGACCATGGCGAGGACGGCCACCACCATCATCACCACGGCAATCCCAACGAACTCGACGTTGTCATCCTGCCCGTAAAATCCACCGACGAACCCGCCCTCGCCGCCGCCCGCGAGGTCGCCGTGCGGGCGTTTGCCGACTGGGAAACACGGCTCAAGGCCGGCGACACCGTCGTCCCCGGCACGACCTTGCAGCGCCTGCTGCTCACCGAGGGCAACGGCACCTACCCGCTCAAGGTGGAGCACGCCGGCACGTACCTCGTCTTCGAGTCCTGCGGCCACGACCCGCTGCACATCCAGGTCCAGGGCAAACCCGTGAAGCCGCACTGGCAGCAGGATTTTCACGCCGCGCACACCCACAACGACGCCGTCACCTCCGTCGGCATCAGCCTTCCCGGCGACCTCGACGGCCGGAAGCTCAACGACTGGATCAGCGGCCTGCTCCGCACCAAGGGTGGTGACATCTACCGCATGAAGGGCGTGCTCAGCGTCAAGGGCTCGACCAAGCGCCTGGTTTTCCAGGGCGTGCACATGCTCTTCGACGCCAAGTTCGACCGCGAATGGGACGCCGACCCGCGCACCAACACCCTCGTCTTCATCGGCCGCAACCTCGACCGCGCCGCCCTCACCGCCGCCTTTCAGGCCTGCTTCGCCTGAACCGGCGCCGGGGTCAGTACACCCCGTGGCGGTCCGCCGTCTCGCGCAGGAGTGCCACGTGGGCCGCCGGTGTCTCGGGCGCGATCGCGCAGGCCGTGCTGAGGATGAAGCCGCGGGCCGTCATCCCAATCTCCAGCCGCCGGATCACATCGGCGCGGATCTGCTCCGGCGTGCCCTGCAGCAGCACGTGCACCGGGTCGATGTTGCCCTTGATGAAGGCCCGGTGGCCGATGCGCCGCACGGCGTCAGCTAGCTCCACATTGCCCAGCGGCGGCGGATCGAGGCACTCGATGCCGTCAAACCCGGTGTCAATGATCGCCTCCAGCCGGTCGCCAATCGCGCCGCAGGTGTGGCAGTAGCTCGGCACGCCGCCCGCCCGCGCCGCCGCCGCCAGCACCGCCTGCGCCGGCGCGATCAGGTCGCGGTACAACTGGGGTGAGATGAAACTCTGCCCGGCCCACGGCGCGGAGACATTGAGCGCATCCGCCCCGGCCGCGATCTGTTCGCGGGCATGGCCGACCACCGCCCGGGCAAACTTCGCCAGCAGCGCGCGGCAGCGCTCCGGCTCCGTCAGCAGCGCCTCCATCGCGCCATCCGCGCCAAGCGCGTCGATCAGGTAATCCTCCGGCGAGTAGAGCGCGCCGTGCAGTGACATGTCCGGGCCGGCGATCACCCGCGCCTGGGTCAGCTCGGCCACGCGGCCGGCCGCGTCCTGGGCCAGCGGCATGCGCAACCGCGTCGTGGGCGGATGGTAGCTGAGTTGCTCCGCGATCGCCGCCGGGTCGAGGTCGCCGATCTCGCGCTCCGGCGGGACGGCGTGCGTGTACCGCGGCAGGTCGTTGTGGCAGTAAAGGCACGAGTCGCCGTTGCGAAAATGCACCACCGGGCCCTCGGGGTTCGTGCGGTCGATCCGCTGGACCGTCCGCTCGTCGAGCGGGGCGAGACCCACCGCCGGGATCAGGACGCCGTCAAAACCAAAGCGCCGGCTGATCTCGCAGAAGCCGCGGGCGAGTGCGCCGCCGTGGTTATGCCACACGTCAATCGGGTCCAGCTCCGGCATCTGCCGCAGCACAAACCCCAGGGACGGCTGGCACATCACCGGCACGCGGTCCGGGCGCTCCAGGCGCATGGCGGCGGCGAGGCGGGTACGGGAGGTGTGCATGGCGTCTGAAGAGGGTGGCGACCCGGCGGGATTTCACGATTCCGAAACACGCGCAAAAATTGCCGCCGCCCAGGTTGAAGCCGCAAATAGGGTTTGTCCCGCCCAGGCCGGGAGGGTTAGTCCTAGGGCGACTCGCCGCCGCTTTACCCCATGCACTCCCCTCGCGACCCCGCCGTCGACGTTCTGCCGCGCACGCCCCAGCGCTCCACCCGACTGGGCCAGAACGCCGCCATCATATATGCCGCCACGCATCCGCGCTACCGCGCGCTGGCGGAAAGCATCGCCACCGCCATCACCGCCCGCGGCGGCACGGCCCCGGAATGCATCGCCGACACCGCGCTGATTCCCACGCGCGACATCCCGCTGCCCGCCGCCTACCGGCAGCGGCCGCTCGTGCTCCTGGGTAACCTGAACACCAACCGCGTGCTCCAGCCCCTGTACGCCGACTACCTCTGCTCGACCGATGCGGCCTATCCCGGCGGCGACGGCTACGATCTCCGCACGCTCCACAATCCTTACGGCACCGGCACCAATGTCATCCTCGCCGGCGGCAGTTCCCTCCGCGGCGTCGAGCGCGCGGTCGAGCGGCTGCTCGCCGCCCTCGCGGCCACCGACGCCACCGTCACCCTGCCCTTCCTGCTGCAGCTGGAACTGGACCCCGCCCTAGTCGCGCAGCTCGCCGACTGGCCCTACACCTCGCTCGCCGACTCCTCGGCCCTGCAGGCGTCGCGTTCCCGCGGGCTGATGTTCATCACCGAGCCAATCCGGCTCATCGGCGCCTACACCTACATGTGGTCGGCCACCGGCGACGAGCGCTACGCCTTGGTCGCCCGCGACCAGCTCCGCGCGCTCAACGAGCGCATGACCGACGGCTACGGCGACTGGCACTACCTGGCCGAGCGCTTCATGCGCGCGATCCCGCTGCTGATTGCCAGCGGGCTGCTGACCGACGCCGACATCCTCCGCACGGACCACCTGCTGATGCTCACCGCCCTCGGCAACCAGAACGAGTGGTGGCGCATCCGCGTCGGCCACCCGCCGCTGGGCCACCGCCACCAGGGCAAGGGCACCTACGAGTTCCTGCTCATCGCGCGTTACCTGCGCGACCAGGCCCGCCCGAGCCCCGCCCTGCGCGCGCTCTGCGAGACCTGGATGGCCGAGTGCTGCCTGTTCCTCGACACCCTCGCCGCCGCGCGCGTGGACGACCAGGACGACGAGAGCTGCCTCAACAACATCGCCACCATCTACCGCTACGCCCTCGGCCAGGAGCGGCACACGTTCTTCACCAGCGGCAGCGCCCGGCTCGTGGCGGCGCGCTGCCTGGCGCTGCACGACAACAACGGCAACGGCGCCGGCCAGGGCGGCTATGGCGAGAGCCAGGGCATGTACCTCCAGCAGGAGGCGACGGTGCAGACCGCGGCCAGTGCGTTTTACTACGGCGACGGCCGCCTGAAGTGGATCCTGCACCAGCTGCCCAACCTCGCCCGCCCGCAGCGTTACCCGTTCCTGCAGTTTGCACCCGTGTTCGTGCAGAACTTCGCCACCGGCCCCGAACTGGTCCCGGTCCCGCCGGCCGCCGACCGCCAGATCGAGGTGCTGCCCGTCACCGACCACCAGTTCGCCATCAGCAACCAGCCGCCCGAGCACTCCGAGCCCGCCGGCCACATGGTCAACGCGCCCGAGAACTGGCAGCTGGCCGAGGCCATCGCCCTCAACCGGCTCCCGCAGGCGCGCGGCTTCGACAAGATCGTGCTGCGCGGCGGCTACGAGCGGAGCGACGCCTACCTCATGATCCAGGGCTACCAGGGCGGCTTCCGCTGGCAGGGCCACATGCAGGCGGCCAACTGCCTCGTGCGGTTTTTCCAGGCCGGCCACGTGTTTCTCGTCCAGAACACCTCGCGCCACTCGTACCACGACAAAAACGGCCTCTTCATCAGCGACGGCCACAACGGCACGCCGCTTCCGCCCATCGCGGAACGGGTCGCGATCGCGGATTTTGCGCCCGTCGGGCTGACTGTCACGCGGCTGTCCGACTATCACCACACGGAGTGGACGCGGCACATCTTCTGGTCGAAGGCCCGCGAAGGCTACGTCGTCGTGATCGACCGCACCGTCTTCCAGGCCGACGGCCCCTACTCGCTCACCTGCTCGTGGCGCACGCCGGGTTACGCCGAGTTAAACGGCCGCCGCTGGGTCAGCGACCAGGGCACGCACCGCTTCACGCTGGTTGCCGGCAGCCACGTCTCCTCCACCTGCGAGGTGGATTCCGACCAGGGCGCCTGCGAGCCATACGTGCTGCGCCAGCGCCGCGCCGGCCCGCACCGCGCCGGGGACGAGGCAACATTTCAGAATCTCTTTTACGTCCGCGCCCAGGGCGGCGCCGAGTCCCTCGACCTCCAGCGGCTCGATGAACGTTCCGCCGTCGTCGTGCGCAACGGCGTCCCCGCGGCCTGGTGCGGCATCGAGCTCGCGGCCGGCACCGCCTGGCTGCCGGGCGCCAGCGCCCGCGCCGCGAGCGCCTGGGCCGAGGCCACGTCGCTCGCCTTCGCCGGCGCCACCTCCGTCATTCTCGCTCCCACCGGCTGGCAGATCCGGAGCGACCAGCCGGTTGCCCTCCTGCTCGACTTGTCCGCGGCCACCTTGACCGTGCGCTTGGATGCGCCCGGCGCGAGCGCCGCCCAGGTTTCACTCACGCTGGATGGCGCGGTGAGCAAGGTGACCGTCACGGACTGCCTCACCCTTCCGCTCGCCACCGCAGCGTGTGCCACGTTGCAGAGTGCGCTGGCTGCCTGGCTGGGCACGCTCCGGCCGGTGCTCGCCGCCGCAGCGCCGGCGGCCGAGGTTCGTCCGGCCTCGGGCTGGACCAGCGCCTGGACCTACGACAGCGGCAGCCGCCGGCCCGAGCGCGTGCGCCAGGTCTGCGTCACCGCGAATCCCCTGCCCGTCGACGCCTCCCCCGACCAGCTGCTTGATCCGGTCATGCCCGACGGCTACTCGCGTGAAATCTGGACGCAGTGGCCGAAGGCCGCGCACTACGACCTGACGCTCACGTTTCCCGCGCCGCGGGCCGTGACCGCGCTCAATATCCTTGGCGACTGCATCGATGATCCGTCGCTGCGCGTGTACAACCCGCTGCCCGACGGCATCACCGTCGCGGCGGAAACCGTCGCCGGCGCCCGGCGCCCCGGCACCGCCAGCCCCGCCCCCGACCGCCGTTACAAGCGCTACCGCGATGCCGAAAACCGGCTCGAGGTCCGCACCGCGGCCGTCAACGAGACCGTCCGCACCCTGCACGTCCGCATCCCTGCTCCGCCCGATGGCCGGCCGTTTGTGCTGAACCGGCTCGAGGTGCTGGGCGACCGCGCGGTCGCCCCCGCGCTTCTCCACTGGATCGCCGCGGACCTCAACGGCGACGGCCGCCCCGAGATCGTCACCGTCAACGTCGCCAACGAGCTCTTCGTCCTCGACGACTCGGGCCGCGAACTCTGGCGCCGCACGCTGCCCGTGCCCGTCACGCATCTTTCCGCCCAGCCGCTCGACGCCTCGGGTCCCCCCGTGCTCTGTGTCGGCCTCCTCGGCGGCGAACTGCACCTGTTCAAGCCCGACGGTTCCGTCCGGGCCGCATTGAAGCTCGCCGAGGAGTTCCGCGCCCGCACGGACTGCCTGATGGGCTGGTTCAACGCCATCCACGGGCTCGCCATCTGGCATCGCGGCGCCGACGGGCGCGGGTCGCTCGTGATGGGCGGCTACGGGATCATCGTGTTTCTCGACGCCGACTGCCACATCGCCGGCCACGCGTTTTCTGACGGCCCCTGGATGTACAATATCCTCGTCACGCCCCAGTCCCTCCCGGGCGCCGGCGACATCTATGCCCGCTGCGGTTGGAACCACGGCATCCAGTATTACGAGGGTGTGCCCGGCACCGGTCCCAGTGGCGTGGTGCACAGCTTCGGCGGCTTTCCGCAGCCGATGTTCCGCAAGCTGGCCCGGGTAATCCCCTTCCTCAACGGCCGCTCGCTCGCCTACGAATGGACGGAGGCCTCCGGCGAACCCGGCGGCGCCATCTTCGCCGCCACCGAACTCGGCTGCGGCGTGCTGTCCACGGCCCGGAAGGACTGGCTCTGGAAACTCGAGGGCGGCATGAGCCTCAACGCCTGCTGCACCGGCCGCGTGGACCAGCGCGCTGTCGCACTCACCGGCGGTGCGGATGGGTTTGTCACTGCGGTGGATCTCGCCGACGGCCGCGTCATCCGCAACTGGCACGCCGGTGCTCCCGTGGTCGGAGTAGCCCAGACCCCGGCCGGCGACCTCATCGTGGCGACACGCCGCGGCGTCCAGTCGCTCGACGCCGCCTGGCAGCCGCGCAGCACCCACGCCGGTTCCGTCCGCCGCATGCTCGCCCTCGACGGCGCCCGCCTGCTCCTCTGCCGCGACGACTCCACCCTCGAATTACTGCAGGTGCAGAAGTAAAATTCTCCCACCCGTTGCCCGCGAATTGCGCGAATAAAACCCGTATTGGATGAAAACCATCCCTGCCTTGATTGGTTTTATTCGCGTAATTTCGCGTGATTAGCGGGCAAAACTCTTCCCATGAAACGCCCGCTCACCCTCGCCGCCGTCCAGCTGCCCTCCTCCGCTCCCGGCAAGTCCAACGCCGCGCGGCAGCGCGCCAACTTCGCCCTCGCCGAGACCTGGCTCCATGATGCCGGCCGGCGCGGCGCCGACATCGCCTGCATCGGCGAAACCTTCAACGTCCTCGGCGCCAAGCTCACCCGCCGCAACGTCCCTCCGCTCGTCCGCCGCGCCCTGGCCGACACCACCCGCCGTTTCGCACCGATCGCGCGCCGGCACAAAATGGCCATCATCGCCCCGATCCTCGCCGTCGTGGACGGCATCGTGCGCAATGTCGCGGTTGTGTTCGATCCGAAGGGCCGCGTGGTCGGGCACTACTGCAAGGTCCACTGCATCGAGAACGAGAAGGCCTATGGCGTCGTGCCCGGTGACACCTGGCCGGTCTTCGAACTGTGCGGGGCCAAGGTCGGCATCCAGATCTGCCACGACACGTCCTTCCCCGAGAGCGCGCGGTGCCTGACGATGAACGGCGCCGAGATCATTTTCTGGCCGCACGTGATGAGCGGTTGGGGCGGCGAGTTCATGGACATCCTCCTCCGCGCCCCGGCAATCCACAACGGCGTGCATTTCGCGCCGGTCTGCTTCGGCTGCCCGCCGGAGAAATCCTGGATGCCCGGCATGCTCCTTGGCCGCAGCAGCATCATCGCCCCCGACGCCATGATCCTCGCTGACGCCGGCCACCACCCCGGCATCGCGCTGGCCACGATCGACCTCGCCGCCCCGCGCATCGCGCAGTGCTTCACCCGCATGGGCGACTGGGTCTGGAAGATCGACATGGCCAACGACCGCCGCCCCGACACCTACGCCCCGCTCATCCGCCCCGTGAAACGGCGGAAGCCGGTTCGGGCTGCGCTGGCACACAAGGTCCGGTAGGATCCGCCTTAGGCGATCCGGGCCTTGCCCGGCTACACCAAGGCTCGGGTCAGTTTCCACCCCAGCAGGAAATCGAGCGCGACGTACTCGTGCAGCAGCACGATCAGCCAGAACACGACCTGGTAGGAGATCTTCGCTGTCTTGTGCCGGAACTGGCGCTGGGCGAGGAAAGCGCCGGGCCAGCCGCCCAGCAGTTCAAACCCATGCAGCGTCGCCTCCGGGACGCGCCACTCGCCCGCTTCCGCGCGGCGCTTGTCGCTCCAGTACGACAGCCACGTGAAAAATGACATCGCCAGCACTCCCCCCGCGAGGAGCCGCCAGTCGATTCCCGGCCCCAGTCGGCCCAGTGCCATTGCGGGACCAGCCAGTAGTAACAGGAGTACTGCCAGCGCAGCGGCACTCACGCCGCCGGCGCGCGGAGTCCGGTTCGGCGGCGCACGCATCGGCGTCAGCCCAACAGCGCCAGGATCACATCCGCGTACAGCCGGTGGCCGAAGTCGTTCGGGTGGTTCACGCCGTTGCCGGTGAGGTCGAGGAATTTTTTGCGCTCCACGATCCACGTCCAGATGGACGTGACATCAGCCACGGCCAAGCCCGGCTGGCGGAGCGTGAGCAACTGTTCCAGATACGCGGGATAAAGGTCCGGCGCGGAGTATTGCCAGGTCTCGTTCGCGGTCATGGTGGCGACGCAGATCACGTCGCAGTCGGGACACGCGGCGCGCATCACCGCGGCCATCCGCGCGACGTCCTTGCGGTATTTCGAGGGCGGGTAACGGCCCGACGCGTCGTTCATGCCGAAGGCGATCAGGAACAGGTCCGGCTTCTCGCCGGCCGCGATGGTCATCTGCTCGACGCCCCAGGGCGCAGTCATGCCGCCGACCGAGAGGTTCTTCAGCTCCACCGCAGCGCCGAAACGCTGACGGAGCCGGTCCACCACGAGGTTGGGATAACCCATCAGTCCCGGCGGCGCGCCCACCGTCCCCGACGCATTCGCGCCGGTGGAGATGCTGTCGCCCAGCACGAGCACCTTGATGGACTCCTTGGCCTTGAGTCGCTCAATGGTCAGCTCCAAGCCGGCCGTGTCGGCCGCGGGCACCGGCCCGGACCACGCCTCCGCCGGCTCGTAGGCCGCGTGGACCTGCTGGTCATGATAGAAGTGCCCCTCGCCATACAGCAGGTGCTTTTTCCCGTCACGTGCCGCCGCAATCGAGTCGGGCGAACCGGGCGGCAGCAGGACCTGCGTCCGGAATGGAATGCGGCTCGGAGGCGTGAGCACGATTTCGCGGCTGCCTGGCTGCCACGTGAAGTCCTGCCCGGCCTCGTAACTCACCTCACCGGTGGCCTTGGTCAGCCGCGGCAGCGCCTTCGGGACGAACAACAGCCGCGCCGAGGCCTGCGCCTGACCCGCCTCCTGCACAAAGAACAGCGGGTCGCCCGCCATGGCGCGCGTTTTCCAGATCGGTTCGTTTCCCGGGGGTGGTTGCATGCCGGCGTAGCGAACCCAGTGACTTCCCTCCGCTCAAGGCCTAATCGCATCCGGCAGGGACGCACGGTTTCGGGCAAAATATGCGGCGACAGGGGCCGTCATACCGCCTATGATGGCGCCACATCCTTCGCCGCCATGCTGTTGAAATTAATCTCCTGCAATGTTTTCCAGCGTGAGGCCTCCTGGTGCATCGCGCGCTCACCACACGTGATCGATGTCGAGTACACCGAGCTCGGCGAGCACGTCCGCAGCGCGGGCTTGCGTGAGATCATCCAGGCGAAAATCGACGCCACCGAGGCCTCGGGGAAAGCCTACGACGCGATCCTCCTGCTCTTCGGCCTGTGCGGCAATGCCACCATCGGGCTCCAGGCCCGCCGCACCCATCTCGTCATTCCCCGTGCCCACGACTGCTGCACCATCCTCCTGGGTTCGCGCAAGAAATTCGCCGATCACTTCGCCGGTGCGCCCAGCACGCCGTTCTCGTCGGCCGGCTACATCGAGCGCGGCAATTATTTTCTGCGTACCAGTGACGACGGCGCCCCCGAGGTGCAGGTCGGCGACGCGTACCAGGCGCTCGTGGCCAAATACGGCGAAGAGGATGCCAAGTATATCTGGGCCGAAATGCACCCCGACCACGGCAACGACAAGGCCGTCTTCATCGAGCTGCCCCAAACCAGCCACCTCGGTTACGCCCAGCAGTTCCGCGAAAAAGCCGCGGCCGCGGGCAAGGAGATGGTCGAGCTGCCGGGCGACATCCGGCTCATTGAGAATCTCCTGCTGGGCAACTGGGACGCGAAGGAATACCTCACCGTCCCGCCCGCCGCGATCACCGAGGGCGTCTACGACTGGGACGAGGTCATCCGGGCCAAAAAGCCCTGACCTCCCCGCCGGGAGCTCAGCCTTTCACGCCGCCGAGCTGGATGCCACGGATCAGCTGCTTCTGCAGCAGCACAAAGATGATGATCAGCGGGATGACTGATATCGTCACCGCCGCCATCAGCAGGTGCGTCGCCTGGCCGTGCTCCGTGTCGAAGAACATCAGGCCCACGGGCAGTGGAAACTTGTCCACCGACTTCATCATCACCAGCGGCCAGAAGAAGCTCTGGAAATTCCCCATGTAGGTGAAGATCGCCAGCGTCACCAGCCCCGGCCGGCTCAGCGGCAGGATCACGTCCCAGAAAATCTGCCACTTGCTTGCCCCGTCGATCTCCGCCGCCTCGTCGAGCGCGCGCGGAATGCCCATCATGAACTGCCGGAGGAGGAAGGTGCCGAACGCACCGAAGGCCGCGGGCAGGACGAGTCCCGAGTACGTGTCCACCAGGTCCATCCGTACCATGAGCTGGAAGGTCGGGATGAGGGTCACGAGCCCCGGCAGCATCATCGTGCCGAGATAGAGGAAAAACACACGGTCGCGCCCCGGCCACTCCAGCCGCGAGAAACTGAACGCCGCCAGCGCGCTCGTGAAGACCTGCAGGATCGTCACCCACCCCGCGATCACGAGGCTGTTCGCCGCGAAGCGCAGGAACGGGATGACTTTGAACACCTCCGGGTAGTTGCTCCAGCGCACGACCCCTGGCAGCCACTCGGGATCGGACGATTCGCTCAGGGACTTGAAGCTCGTCAGCATCATCCAGACGAACGGCGCGATCATCAGCAGGCTGAGCACCGCCAGCAACAGGGACAGACCTGGTCCCGAGCGCTGGGCCTGGTGCGGGGAGTTGCGGGCCGGTTCAGTCATTGGCGGAGCGGTTGCCGAAGCGGAAGTTCAGCAGCGAGAGAATGAAGACGAGGGCGAACAGCACCCAGGCCGCCGCCGAGGCGTAGCCCAGCCGGCCGGTTTCAAAGCCCTCGATGTAGATGAAATAGCTCAGCGTCGTGGTGGACCCCGCCGGGCCGCCCATCGTCATGACCCGCGCCATCTCGAACCCGCCCTGCAAGCCGTAGATGATCCCCATCACGCCGATGAAAAACGTGACCGGCGCCAACTGCGGCCACGTGATGTGCCAGAAGCGCTGCAACGATGAGGCCCCGTCCATGTCGGCCGCCTCATACAGCTCGGGCGGGATGTTGCTCAGGCCGGCCAGGTAAAGGATCATGTTGTTGGAGCCGATGGCGGCCCACAGGCCCATGCCCATGATCGCCGGCTTCGCCCAGTCATAGTCGCCCAGCCAGTTGGGCGGCGTCAGCCCCGCGGCCGCGGCGGCCGGCAGCTCCGACCCCCAGGCCACACCCACGGCAAACAGCAGCAGCAGCGGCACCAGGCCGAGCGCGAGGGCGATCTCCGCGCTCAATCCGGTGTCGAGCGCACAGACCGGCCCCCAGCGGCGCGGGCGGCGCAGGATCACGACCGCCGCCACGGTTACGCCGACCGCGGCCAGGCCCAGTGCCCGACCGGTCGAAAGGCCGTGCCAGTGCAACTGGAAGACCTGCGGCAGCGCCAGCATCGCGAGGCCGGTGATCACAGCCACCGCGCCGGCACTCGCGTCATCCCAGTGCTGCCGCAGCCGCCAGAGTTGCCAGAGCGACACCGCGGTGGCCAACACCGCGCAGGCCAGCGGCAGGCCCCAGCTGAACACCGCCGGGGCGCTCCCGACCACGGCCGCAAATCCGTCGAGCACCGGCGCGAGGCCCGCGTTGATCGGCCCGGTCTGGGGATTGTAGAGTTTTTTCCAGAGGACAAAGGTGGCGACGCCCGCGGTGAAGTTCGGCAGGTAGAACAGCGTCCGGTAGACGGACCCGCCCGTCAGCACCCCGGCCACCAGGCTCCCGGCGGCCAGCACGCCGAAGATGCACCACACCCCCGTCTGTCCCATGCCGCCCAGCCGCAGCAGCAGCCCGCTGCCGGTCAGCAGGAGCGTGGCCACGATAAACGCCCCGCGGCGCGCCACCGGGCGGTGGCTCACGCGCGTCAGCAGCAGCGCCGCCCCGAGGCTGCCCGCGATGGCAAACGGCAGGCCCAGCATCATGAAGAACGTGTTGCCGAGGTAGTGGAGGAAATCGGGATGGTGGAAGAGCCAGGAGAAATTCTCGAAGCCCACGAAGCGCAGCGACTCGTGCCGGAAAATATTGTGCCGGAGGGTGTCCCAGTCCGTGAACGCGATGCCGAAGCTCATCACCAGCGGCACGAGCGTGAACGCCGCGAAGCCGAGGATGTTGGGCAGCAGGAAGGCGAGGCCGGCGAGCAGCCGGCGCCGGGGGGAGCCGCGTTGGCCGAGCGTGCTCACGGCGCGGTCTCCTTTTCCAGCCAGCCGTGCGCGCGGTAATACGCCAGGTGGAACGGATCGTTGATCCATGCGGCCGGCACCGGCCGGCCCGCAGCGCGGCGGGCGTCGATCTGCCGCTGGATCCGCATGCGCGCATCGTACAGCTTTCGCAGCTCCGGGTTGCGGTCCACGCTGAGCGCGATCTCGGCATTGATCCGGTCGCCCATGGCCTTGGAGGCCTGCGCCGCGGTCAGGCGGCCGGAGATCATCGCCTCGGTGAGCTCCTTCTCCTCCCGGAAGAGGATCGACTGCAGGACGAACGGGCTCTTGCTCACGGTCAGGCCCGTCTCGCGGGCGGCCTGGGCAAAGACCGCGGCCGAGCCCCATTCGTTGGGATGCGCGGCCGGGCGCAGGAATTCCTCCGTCTCCGCGAATTTGGGCACCGGCGGCGCCCCGTCGGCGATGCGCACGATCAGGCGGTTGAAGGGCTCGCTGGCCAGGTATTGCAGGAATTCCACGGACTCCTTCAGGTGCTTTGATCCGGCGTACACGCCCACCGAACCGCCGCCCATCTCGGTGTTGGGAAAGCCGTCCAACGCCGGTTCGACGGCGCGCAGCTGGAACTCCCCGCGGTGCCGGAGCATGATCAGCGCCCACTGGCCGACGTAAATCATGCCGAAACGGCCCGACACAAAATGCGAGAACATGCTGCCAAAGCCACTGATGTCCGCTGACATCGCCTCCCCTTCCTCCCGGCTGGGCATCAGGCGGTCCTCCACGGTCCAGCGGCGCACCCGCTCGAGGATCTGCACGTTGCGCGGGTCGTCGAGGGTGCAGCGGGTGTCCGTCTCGTTGTAGTTGGCCAGGCCGACGCCGCGGCGCAGCACGTCCCGTGACACCAGGTTGGTGAAGAAGACCCGCTCGCGCGTGCCCGGCGGATTCGCCGCGGCGACGAATTTTTTTCCGAGCGCCTCGAACTCATCCAGGGACCAGCGCTGGGGCGGCTCCGGGATGTGGTATTTCGCAAACGTGGCGCGGTTGACCCAGTTGAGGTTGACCCCGGCGTTGCGGGGAAACCCGTATTGCCGGCCGTCGAAAATGAAGTCGCCAGAGAGCGCCGGGTAGGTCGCCGCCAGGGAAAAACCGAGGCGCTTCGCGTCCTCGGTCACATCCGCGATCATCCCCGTCGCGGGGAACAGGTCGGCCTCGTAGGCGTAAAGATCCATGATGTCGGAGCCCACGCCCGACAGGCCCTGCACCAGCTTCTTGGTCGGTTCCTGGTTGGTGTTGTCGATGCGCAGCTCGACCGGCGGCAGCCCCTGCTCTTTCCGCCATTGCTGGAAGGTCTCCACCGTCGCCCGCTTGTTTTCATCGTCCTGGGTGTTCCAGTAGATCACCGGGATGTCCCGGCGCAGGTCCGACTCCGTCCAGTGCAACGCCGCGGTCGCGAGCAGCAGGACGACGAGGGAGATGAAGAATCCGCGTTTCAAAGTGGGGTGGATCGTGGCGGGCCGACCGGAGCAGGCGTCAACCTGACAGAGGCGGCCGACGCGGCGCCACAAAAAATCGCGGCCCCGGGCGCCAAGTCCCCGGGGCGGTCATTCCCGGGTCCGCAGACTTGCCATCAGTTCCCGCCCGCGTTGCCTTGGTCTCTCCCCTCCGCGTGCAACTCACCAAACACTGGGCCGCCACCCTCGAAGATTACGCCATCGACCTCGCCTGGTCGCCCGACGGCACCCTGCTCGCCGCCGCCGCCGCCAGCGGACCCGTGACGCTGTTCGCCGCCACCGACGGCGCCCGCCGCCACGACCTGCCCGGGCACGAGAACGGGACGAACTGTCTGGCCTGGGCGCCGCTGGCGCCGAAGGCAGAAGGAGGAGGGAAGAAGGAAGAAGTGGTGCAAACGGAAGCTAGGACCGATCCGGCTTCTTCCCTCTTCCCTCTTCCTTCTGCCTTGCTTCTCGCCACGGGTGGGCAGGACGGGGCGGTGAAATTCTGGGACGCCACGGCGGGCCAGCACACAGCCACCGCCGCCCTCGGGTCCGCCTGGGTCGAGCACCTGGCGTGGCGCCCGACCGGCGGAACACCGGCCGTCCTCCTCGCCGCCGCGGGCAAAAACCTCTCCGCCCTGCGCGCCGACGGCTCGGTCGTGCATGCGTTCAAACCCGCGCCCAAGACGATCTCCGCACTCGCCTGGCAGCCGGCGGGCGGATGCGCCGCGGTGGCTTACTTCGGCGGCGTGACCCTGTGGGACGCCGATGATTTTCTCCCGCAGAAGGAATTCCCCTACGCCAACGGCATCCACGCGCTGGTCTGGTCGCCCGACAGCCGCTGGCTTGTCTCGGGCAACCAGGATCCCTCCGTGCACCTCTGGATTCCCGCCGAGGACGTCGAGCTCCAGATGAGCGGCTACGAGGGCAAGGTGAAGGAACTGGCCTACGACCACACCAGCCGCTGGCTTGCCACGGGTGGCGGCACCGAGTGCTGCGTCTGGGATTGTTCCGGCGCCGGCCCCGAGGGCCGCGAACCCGCGATGCTGCCGCACGAGTCGAAGATCTGCGCCGTCGCCTTCCAGCACTCGCACGGCCTGCTCGCCACCGCGTCGCAGGACGGCGTCGTCCAGCTCTGGAGTCCCGAGCGCAAGTCGCCGCTGCGCGCCACGGTGCGCATGCCGGCGGCCGCGACGAAACTCGCGTGGTCACCCGATGACGCCCTGCTCGCCATCGGCTCCGCCAAGGGCGCCGTCTACGTGCTCAAGTGCGAGGGCTGAGAAAGCGGTAAGCGATCAGCTTCATTCGGGCTGCATTCGGAACGGAACCTGACGTGGCTCAGCGACTTCGAGGTCGATGCTTAACGCTTACAGCTTGCCGCCTAAAGCTGACTAAAAATCTATCCCCATCAGCAGCTTGAGCAGCGTGTAGTCCTGCACGCGCACGTCCGGGTTGTTGTGGCGCGTCTCGTGGCGGATGCCGACGGTGAACGTCTCGGTCAGCTTCTTGTTCAGGTCCACCTTGTTCTCCCAGCCGTCCCGGCCCGACGCGATGGCGTAGTACCACACGCCACGCTCGGTCACCGTCATGCGCCACGGCAGCTTCCAATCCGCCTCAAGAAAGAGTGATTCCACCGTGCTCGCCGAGTGCGACATCGGGTCGGAAGTCTGCCACACGTCGAACAAATTCTCGGCCACACCCACGCGCAGGTTGCGGGTCGGCTTGGCGAACAGGTTCACGCCCACGCCGATTTCCTGTTGCAGCAGCACGTAGTCGCTCGGCACGCCGTTGAGCAGGAACGCCCGGTTCCATTCCACCGACGGGCTGTAGACCGAGAACAGCCGGTCGGGCAGTTCATGGCGCCACGAGGCGTCCGACCGGATGACATCGGTCGTGGTAACGTGGTTCGTGTCGGCGAAATCATAGCGCGCATTCAGCTGCACCGTGTCTTGCGGCCACTTGCGCGTCAGGTGCGCCTCCGCCGTCTCGTTCGTGGTCTCGTTGGTGTTCGTGATAATCGACGTCGAGAAGGCGAACCGGCCGTGCCAGGGCCCGAAGAAATCCCGCAGCTGCTGCGCCAGCGCCAGGGGCGAGAGCAGCGACCAGCGCAGGAAGGAGGCGTTTTCCGCTTCTTCCGCCTTGAGCCGGGCCTCATCGGCCTTGGCGCGGGCGATGGCCTGCGCCGCCTCCGGCGTACCGAGGATCACCTTGGCATCGGCCAGCGGCACGCGCAGCAGGCCGAAGCGTTCCGAGACAAACACCCACGAGTCCACCGAACGGTCCACGAGATGGCCGCGGATCCGGTCGCCGTCGTTGTAAACCAGCACGTCAAACTTGACCGCCTCCGGCATAGGGGTCGCCGCCGCCGGTTTGCCCGGCAAAACCGTCGCTTCCACGTCCGCACGGGCCGGGGCGACGGCCGCCAGCCACCCGGCCACCGCCCACAGGGCGGCTCTCCGCCACCAACCTGGCCTGGAAATAATTTTTAGCACACTCCTTCGACGCATACCCCACCAAAGGGTTTCAAAATTCAACCAGTCACAAACAAATTTCCCCGATTATGTCAGACAGCCGGCCAAATCCTCCCGCAACTTCGCCTCGTCCAGCTGCCGGCCGATAAAAACCAGTTCCTGCCGCCGGTCACCGTGCGGCTCGGCCCAGTGGCGCCGCGCGTCCGCGGAAATCTCCTCCGCCGTGATCACCCCGCGCTCCCGCAGCTCCGCCGCCCAGGTCCCGACAAAGTCCTGCTTCACCTGGCTGCCGGCGATCGACAGGAACCCGATGTCCGCCGGCCGCCCGCGCAGCCAGAAAAACCCCTTCGCGCGCAACAGGCCCGGCGGGAGCCGGTCGAGGAGGAAGGCGTGGAATTTTTCGTCGTCCAGCGGCTGGCGCGCCTGGAAGACCAAGCTGGTGATCCCGTAGTCGTGCTCGTGGCGCGGGGTGGCCGGCGCCGCGACGCCCCGGCCCGCCACCGCATCCATCACCCGGATCCAACGCGCGCCCCGCAGGGTGGCCTCGGGGTCAAAGCGCGGCCGGTCCAGCAGCACCGCCGCGGGGACCTGGCCCTGTTCGGCGCGCACGAGCTCGGCGCGCGGGTTCAGGCCCCGGAGAGTTTGCTCCACGTCGGCGAGTTCGGCCGCGGTGACGGTGTCGCACTTGTTCAGGACCAGCACATCCGCGCACTCGGCCTGTTCGACCAGCAGTTCGTAGATCGGTTTTTGCGTGGCCGGCGGGGTGATCACGGCCGCCGCCGACGCCCGCCGCTGTTCCGTGAGAAAATTCCGGGCGTCAATCACGGTCACCAGCGCCGAGAGCCGCGCAAAATCGGCCGGGCTGCGGCCGAACGCATTGCGCCGCGAAAAGATCCGCGCCACCGCGCGCGGCTCGGCCACGCCCGTCGTCTCCACGAGGATCTGGTCGTAGGTGCCGGTGGCGCACAATTCGACGATCGCCTCGGCGAGGTCGTCGCGCACCGAGCAGCAGACGCAGCCGTTGCCCAGCTCCACCACCCGCTGCGCCCCGGCCTGCGCCACCAGCTGCGCATCGATGTTGATCGACGCCAGGTCATTGACCACCGCCGCCCAGCGCCGGCCGCCGGCCTGCGACAACAGGTGGCGCAGCAGGGTCGTCTTGCCCGCGCCCAGAAAGCCGCTGAGGACCGTCACGGGCGGAGGTTGGGCGGGAGGTGGCATTGAACGTTCAGTGTAACGGTGGCAGCCAGCGGGGCAAACAAACCTTGCCGACCCGCCCCCGGGCGAAACAATACCGCCCGATGCCCCGCCCCGCCCCCGAGTCGTCGCCCGCCCCGGCGCTGCTGATCGCGCTCACCGGCGCACCGGGATCGGGCAAGACCCACCTCCTCGCGGAACTCGCCGCCCTGCAGCGGGCGCGCGGCGGGCGGAC
>CAIOAO010000014.1 GCA_903855985.1 uncultured Opitutia bacterium
AGTGTAACCTATTGGGTTACACTGGATGGCAGGCCGGGGCGCGATGGATCGCCGCTCATGGGCGGCGTGGGCTGGGTTCAGTCGGTCTCCTCGACGCGGTTGGGGAGTTCGTCCTGGTCATCGGCACCCCGCGGAAACTGTTCGGCCAGCAGCTGGCCGGCGTGCTCGATCCCGTGGACCAGGCCCGCGGTGAAATCGCCGCGCTTGAAATGCAGGGTCATGGCGGCCGTGAGCAGGCGCCAGAACGCGTCGCCGCATTTCTCATGCACTGCGGTGTCGCCGATGACGGCGAACGTGCGCGAGCGCGGGGCGAGGAAGATGAGCACGCCGTTGCGGGCCTTGGTATGCGTCATGCCGAGCCGTTCGAACTGTCGCTGGGCGGCGGCCACGGGATCGGCGGCCGGGTGCCGGGCGATGACGACACGGATTTCGCCGGAGGTGTGTGACTCCGCGGCGGCGATGGCGGCCACGACTCGCGAATGGTCGATCTTGGGGAGAGGGGAGAAGAAGCTCATGATGTTACCAGCTCCCTCCCGCGCCGCCGCCGCCGAAGCTGCCGCCACCGCCGGAGAAACTTCCGCCACCACCGCCACCGGAAGAGCCGCCGCCACCACCCCAGCCGCCACCGGGGATGAAGATGGTCCGGCCATTTCGGCCGTAAACGGCGCTGCCACGGGCGCGCCGGATCAGGACGGAAAAACCAATGAAGACGACAAACAACAGGATGATGACGGGCAGGGGCAGGTTGCCGGAATTGCCGCGCCGGTCGGCCACACTGCGGCCGGTGCCTTTGTATTCGCCGCGTGTGGCAGCGATCATTGCGTGCACGCCGGCGGTCACTCCACCGGCGTAGTCGCCTGTGCGGAATTTCGGGGTGATTTCGTTCGCGATGATCTGCTGGCAGAGTGCGTCGGGCAGCACGCCCTCGAGCCCATAGCCGACCTGGAGGTAGAGCTTGTGGTCCGAGCTGAAGATGAAGAGGACGGCGCCGTTCTTTTTGTCCTTCAGCCCGACGCCCCAGGACTGGGCGACGCGCACGGTGTAGTCCTCGATGGCGGAGTCCGACGCCATATGCGGATAGATCGCGACGACAAGCTGGTTGGAGGTATCGCGCTCGAACTGGGTGAGCTCGGCGTCGAGGGCCTGCACCGTGCCGGCGGGGACGATGCCGGCGTAGTCGTTGAAGTGATTGCGCGGGGCGGGCGGGATGACCTCGGCGGCGGGCAGGCCCAGGCTGCCCAGCAGCCAGGCGCCGAGCAGAGGAAGCAGCACGCGCCAGCGCATGGGTGGGAAAACGGACCGGTGGGTCCGTTTACGGCTTGGCCGGGGCGGGCTTGGCGCCGAAGTCGAACTGCACCGCCGGCGGCCGGTCGGAGCCGGCGGTGGCGGTGAAATACGGGCGGGCCGTATGGCCGAACATGCCGGCGAAGATCACGGCGGGAAAACTCTTCAGCGCGGTGTTGTAGGCCTGGACGGCGTCGTTGAAGCGGCCGCGCTCGACCGAGATGCGGTTCTCCGTGCCCTCCAGCTGGGCCTGCAGGTCGCGGAAGCCGGCGGTGGCGGTGAGGTTGGGGTAGCGCTCCGAGACGACCAGCAGGCGCGAGAGCGCGCCGCCGAGCTGGGCCTGGGCCTGCTCGAACTCGGCGAACTTGGCCGGGTCGGTGGGCGCGCCGCCGGCGGGAAGCTGGACCCGGCCGACCGACGCGCGGGCGGCGGTGATCTCGGCGAGGGTGGACTTTTCGAAGTTGGCGGCGCCGGCGACGGTGTTGACGAGATTGGGCACGAGGTCGGCGCGGCGCTGGTAGACGTTCTGGACCTGGGCCCAGGCCGCGTCGGTGCCCTGCTGGAGGGTGACGAGGCGGTTGTAGATGCCGCTGATGGACAGGGCGACGATGACGGCGAGAACGACGAGGACGCCGACGAGGGCGAGGAGGATTTTACCGAAGCTCATGGGCCCAAGGCTATCCAGCCCCCGGTTTGGCGCAAGGGGCAAGGGCCTTGAACAGCGGGGGAAAGTTATAATAGACGGAAACAAGGTGGCGGTTTGACGAAAGCGCGGGGCCCACCACCGTTGTGGCCGATGAAAACCTCCCTTGCGCTTCTGTTGTTCTCCCTGGCGGCGCTGACGGCGTCGGCGAAACTTGTCACCCGGTCCGTCGCCTACGAGCAGGGCGGGGTGAAGCTGGTGGGTTACCTGGCCTACGATGACAGCCAGACCGTGCACGGAAAGCTCCCCGGCGTGCTCGTCGTCCACGAATGGTGGGGCCTCAATGATTACGCGCGCAGCCGCGCCGAGCAGCTGGCGAAGCTGGGCTATGTGGCGTTCGCCCTCGACATGTATGGCGCCGGGCAGAGCACGACTGAGGCGAAGCAGGCCGGGGCCTGGGCCGGGCAATTTTACGGTTCGCCGCTGATGGCGCAGCGCGCGCAGGCGGGGCTCGACCAGTTGCTGGCGACGGGGCTGGTGGATCCGGCGCGGGTCGCGGCCATTGGCTATTGTTTTGGCGGCTCGACGGTGCAGGCGCTGGCGTATTCCGGCGCACCGCTGGCGGGCATCGTGAGCTTTCACGGCGGGCTGATCCCGGTGCCGGCGGACGCCGCGGCGAAAACCAAGGCGAAGATCCTGGTCTGCAACGGCGGCGCCGACGGGTTTGTCCCGGCGAAGGACATCAACGCCTTCACCGACGCGATGAATGCCGGGAAGTTCGACTACCAGTTCATCAGCTACGCGCATGCGATCCACGCCTTCACGAGCCCGTCGGCCGACCGGCTGGCGGCGGCGAACGGGATGCAGGGGAAGATTGGCTACAACGCCGCGGCGGACCACCGCTCGTGGCAGCACATGGCGGATTTCTTCGCCGAGATCTTCGCGAAAAAGGCATAAACCTGCGGGCGGGACCGTCCGGCGGCTTGCCACGGGCGGAAGTTTTGCCTTCTTCACCAGTCATGGACCTCGCGACCGCCCGCCAGCAGATCACCGCCAGCTTTGAACGCATGCGTGCGCTTTATTTCACGCCGGTGTTCGACGAGTGGGTCATCCTCGCGCCGGGGTCGCAACAAAGCGGCATCCTGGCCTACACCGGTCCGCGGGTGGAGGAGTTCCGCAAGAGCCTGCCGGATGACGTCAAACCCCTGCTCGCACAGGTGAGCGGGCTGAAGCTCGAGCCGGGCGACTTCGAGTTCACCCACTCGGGCGACGGCACGCGGCACGACGTCCTGCTCAAGCTCGGCGTCAACAGCTACCTGGTCTGCAACAACACCGCCAAATCCATGGCGGAGATCCGCGCCGATACGCGGTGGTTGAAGGCGCAGGCGGCGTTCGTGGACCTGAGCGAGAAATTCCGCGTCGACCCGCTGACGGTCTAGGTCCGCCCGGTCGGACCGGGGATGGACAAAGGCCGTCCCAACGGCCAGTCTGGGTCAACCGCCCGGACTGAATGACGGGCGGCCCGAAAGGCACCCCGCCCCATGATGACCTCCAAGCAACGGTTTCTCACGACCCTGGCCGGCGGTCGGCCGGACCGGCTGCCCGTCACCACCCACTGGGTGCCGGGTTATTTCCTGCAGAACGTCGTGCAGCTGGCGGAGCAGGATTTTTATGACCGCTTCGGGTTGGACCCGATCCTCTACCTGGCGCCGCACCTGCCCGACCCCGCCCTCGGCCAGTACCATGACCCGGACCAGGGGCAGATTGGGTTTCTGGAGAGCCGTCGCGTGGCCAGCGACCAGTGGCGGGTGCGCAGCGAGAAGATCTCCGGCCGCCAGTACCCGGCCACCCGCTGGAGCTTTGTCACCCCCAAGGGCACGCTGAGCATGGTGCTGGAATCCGACCGCTACAGCGCGTGGGTGGTCGAGCCGCTGGTAAAGGAACGGCGCGATATCGATCTCATCGGCGAATATTGCACCGCCCCGCTGTGCGACGTCGCGACCGTCAACCGCGCGGCCGAACAGTTTGGCGAGCGCGGCCTGGTGCGGTCGTATGTCTGCTGCTTCGACATCTTCGGCCAGCCGGGCACGTGGCAGGACGCCACGTGCCTCGCGGGCACCGAGGAGATGATCATGGCGACGTTCGACGATCCGGCCTGGGTGCACGAGTTCCTCGGCATCCTGCAGCGGCGGAAGAAAACCCACCTCGATTCCATGGCGGGGGCGCGCTTCGACCTGCTCGAGCTGGGCGGCGGCAGCGCGTCATCGTCGGTCATCTCCCCGAAAATCTTCGACGAGTTCGTCGCCCCCTACGACGCGGAGCTGATTCGCATCGCCCACCAGCGCGGCCAGCGCATCGCCTATCACACCTGCGGCGGGATGATGCCGCTGCTCGAGCGCATCGCCGCCATGAAACCCGACGCCATGGAGACGTTCACGCCGCCGGCCATGGGCGGCGACGCCGACCTGGCCGAGGCGCGCCGGCGGATTCCGCGCGACATCTGCATGATCGGCGGATTTGACCAGTATCACAATTTCGTCGGTTGCAGCCCGGAGGAGACCCGGCGGGAGGTGCGGCGGTGTTTTGACGCGGCCGGACGCGACGGCGGTTACATCCTGTGTCCCTCGGACCAGTTCTTCGCGGCGGACACCCGCCTGCTCGAGGCCTTCGCGGACGAGGCGCGCCACTGCACCTACGAGGAGAACGCGGTGCCGGCCTAGCGCGCCGCGGGACCGTACCCGCCGCACTCGCGGGCCGTGGCGTACATCGCCACGACGTTCTCGGTCGGCGAGTTATCCTGCAGCTGGTGCGTCGGGGAGAAACAGTACCCGCCGCCCGGCATCATGATCTCGAGCGTCCGCCGGCAATACGCCGCGGTTTCCTCCGCCGTGCCCGACGCCACGGGGCCCGCCGTGCTGATGCAGCCGTGGAAAGCCAGCCGGCCGCCGAAATGCGCCTTCAGGTAGGCGGGCTCCATGTTCTTCGCCTCGGGCTGCAGGGTGTCGACGGCCTTGATGCCGACCGCGATGAAGTCCTCGAACGCCCAGCTGCTCGAGCCGCAGCAGTGGATCATGGCGGGCAGGCCGTACGACTTGGCCAGGTCGGTGAATTGCTGGTGCAACGGCCGGATATGCCGGCGGTACAGCTCGGGGCTGATTGTGGGCCCGATCTGCGTGCCGAGATCCTCGCCCAGCCAGACAAAGTCGATGCCGCCCTTCGCGGCCTCGAGCGTCCGCCGCAAAATCTCGAATTGGATTTCGAACCGGCGGCGCGTCAGCAGCAGCCCGGCCGGATCGTCGGTGATCAGGTCCACGAGTGTCTGCTCCATGGAGCGGAGCATGCCGTTGCCGTTGATGACATCGGGCAGGCCCGCGTTGCCCGCGAACACGCCAAACTGGGCGTATTGCCGGCACTGGTCGTAAATCGCGGAGTAGTCGAAGTCATCGGGCGAGGGCATGGGCCAGGCCGCGACCTGCTCCTCGGTCGCCTCCTGCAGCGGGAAGTCGCAGAAATCCCAGTAACCTCCCGAGGCGTGTTCGACCCACATCCGGTGGATGCCCCAGTCGTCCACCTTCACCCCGCGCTCCGGGATGTCGGCGTGGAACTTGGGTCCGGTGTACGGGGCCCAGAGGCCGCGGAAGTCGACATTCAGGGCCTGCCGGAGCCCCTCGTCATCCGTGGGCTTCAGCCCGAAGTGCCCTTTCAACCGGCGGTCGATGTCCTCGTTGGCAAAGTAGTCGATGGGCACGCGGTCCGGCTGTTGGCAGGCCAGGGCCGTGAGGACGCGTTCTTTGGAGTTCATCGAGGAGGGGTCGGGCAACAGGGGAGAAAGACAGACCGGCTGGACGCAGACTGACGTTCGCAGCCAACCCGCTTCCCGGGGGGAAGGCCCGCAGGAAATGGCCGCCGCGGCACGTATTGAGCCGGACCGCTGAGGCGGATAATCCGCGCTGATGGCCCCCTGCGCGGGTGCGAACCCGTTCAGGCCATCAGGCCCGTGGCCACGAACCAACCGTAGGCGGCGAGGAGCGGCCAGCCCATCCAGCGCGGCAGGCCGCCGGCGAAGAGCACGCAACCCGCGTGCAGCACGGCGGCGCCGATCAGGATGGCGAGGCCGGTTTCGAAGAAATTCGGCACGGGCAGCGGCTGGACCAGGGCGCAGAGTCCGATGCAGAGCGGGATGCAGATGTGGCCGTCGCCGACCTGCGAGGCGTAGGCAATGTCGGCGCGGCGTTTGGCGGCGTAATAGAACGCGAGCAGGGCGTTGGGCACGACCATGAGCCAGCCGCTCAGCCAGCCGAGGTGCGCGGCGCTGATGAAGCCGCCCTTTTGCGCCGAGATCCAGTCCACGAGCCAGTCGGTGCTGGCGTAAATCCCGTAGGCCGCGACCAGGACGATGAACAGGTCGAGGTAGAACAGCGGGCCGAAGGATTTCCGCTGGCGGACGTTGTGCTTGAGGACATCGAACACCTGGAAGCACTGCCAGAAGAGGAACAGCGCGATGAGCACGAGTCCGTCGGTGGCGTCGAGCCGTCCGTCGGCGCCGAGCGCCCAGGTGACGCCGCTGAAAAAGACCACGGCGGCGAGCGTGAGCAACAGGGAGAGCCGGTTGATCTTCTGCTCGGTTTCGGTGGAGGCCGCGCCCTTGGCGGCCCGGGCGCCGCGTTTCTTTTTGAGCTTCGATTCGGACCGCAGGCTCAGCCCCCAGAACAGCGCGGGCAGGCCGAGGATGAGGGTGAGGTTGGTGACATTGTTGACGAGGCAGTTGGTCAGGACCTCCTGCACCGGGCCGTGACGGCTGACGACGATGGCGACGAAGACCAGGTTGCCCAGGCCGGAGCAGTACGGCATCACGAGCGTGCCGAGCGCGGTGCCCTCGAGGCCGTGGTCGAGGAGGGCCTCGAGCCGCCAGATCATCAGCAGGGAGGCGGTGAGGAACAGCCCGAGGTAGGTCCACACGCTGGTGAGCCCCAGGCCGTCAATGGACTCGGCGAGGGGATTCACGGATTCGACGGGCTCACCGCGGGCGGACGGGTGAAGCCGAGCCGGTAGCGGCGGCCGGCGCGGATGAGCTTGAGCGGCGCGCCCAGGGCGGCGGAGAGCCGGGCCGAGGTGAGCAGCGCGGCGCGCGGGCCGGCCGCGACCACGCGGCCCCGGCGTAGCAGCAGGGCGTGGGTGAACGCAGGGGTGATCTCCTCGACGTGGTGTGTGACCAGGACGAGCGCAGGTGCGCCGCGCCGCCGGGCGAGCCGGTCCACGAAATTCAGGAAATGCTCGCGCGCGACCGGATCGAGCCCGGCGCAGGGTTCGTCGAGGATCAGCAGGCGGGGCCGGGCCATGAGGGCGCGGGCGATGAGCACGCGCTGGCGCTCGCCCTGCGAGAAGTGCACCCACTCGCGGCAGGCCAGGCCGCCCGCGCCCACGAGCCGCAACAGGCGCGCGGCGGCGGCACGGTCGGCGCGGCTGGTTTTTTTCCAGAGGTCGAGCTGGGCGAATTTGCCGCTCATGACGGTGTCGAGGGCGGTCTCGGCGAGCGGGATGGCGGCGGCAAACGCGCTGGTGACCAGGCCGATGTGGAGCTGCAGGGCGCGCCAGTCGCTGTCGCCGTACTGCTGGCCGAGCACGGTGATCTCACCGGCGGTGGGCGTGAGGAAGCCGGTCAGCGTCTTGAGCAGGGAGGTTTTACCGGAGCCGTTGGCGCCAAGGATGACCCAGTGCTCGCCGGGGCGGACCGTCCAGGCGACGTCCGACAAAATCGTGGTCCGCCCGCGGACCACGCGCAGGCCGGTGACGTCGAGGATGGGTTGCATGGCGTCCGTGAATTTCGGGGGGTTCGGAGCCTTGGCGCAAGAGGGATTGCCTCGCCGGCGGCGGAGGCGCAATGACAGGGGAGCCATGAGCACCCTGAAGGTCTACACCTACAAGAACTGCGATACCTGCCGCCGGGCGGTAAAATGGCTGGGAGCACACGGCCTCGCGTTTGACGAACACCCGATCCGGGAGACGCCGCCGGCGCCGGCGGAGCTGCGCACGATGCTGGCGGCGTATGACGGCGAGTTGCGCCGGCTCTTCAACACCTCCGGCGGCGATTACCGCGAACAGAAGCTCGGCGAGAAGCTGCCGACGCTGACCCCGGCCGCGGCGCTGGCGCTGCTGGCCGGCAACGGCAACCTCGTCAAACGGCCGTTCCTGCTGGGCGCAAAGGTGGCGCTGGTGGGGTTTGACGAGGCCGCCTGGACGTCCGCCCTGTTGAAAAAATGAACCCGACCCGCGAACCGGCCCACATCGAACTGCGCCTGCGCGAGCTGGCGCAGCTGTTCAACTCGATGGATCCTTCCCCCTTCATTGACCGCGACCTCGACCAGGATGCCGAGGAATTCATCCTCGGCTGGGCGCGGGAGCTTCCCGCCGGCCGGGAATTTGAGCTGGTGGTGCACTTGGCGGTGGCGCCGCCGGCCGACCGCGCGGCCGGCGCGGAGGATGCGGTGCGGCGTTATTTTGCCAGCCGCGGGGAAATGAAAGGCCGCGATCTGCGCCAGTTGCTGCGCCGGGGCCGGACGAGCCTGCTGGCCGGCCTGCTGTTCCTGGGTGTCTGCTACCTGCTGGGCCTGGCGATCGGCCGCCTCGACCTGCTGGGGGCCTTCTCCGCGGTGGGGAAGGAGGGCCTGGCCATCGTGGGCTGGGTCGCGATGTGGCGTCCCCTGGAAATTTTCCTCTACGACTGGTGGCCGCTCCGGGAGGAGCAGGTGATGTTCCAGCGGCTCGCCCGCATGAGTGTGCGCCTGGTGCAGCCGCCGGCCCCGGCGACCGCTTGAAAGGGGCCTTGGGCCCGGCGGAAAGGAATCGCTGATCGGCTTTGACGAAACGGACTGGAGTAGGGCACTGTTGAAGCAATGAACCCATCCGACCCGCTTCGCGACACCGTGCGCTGGCTCAGTGCGCATGCCCGCTTCCCGGCGAGCCGGCTGGAAACCAAGGCGGAAACGCTGCTCTGCGTGGCGGCCCTGGCTGCGGCGGAGGAAGCCGCGGCCCTGGCGGGTGCGCGGCATTTGATCAAGTCGCGGGATGGAGCGAAGGACGCAGCGGCGCGGGATTATGCTTATCGCCGCAGCAAGGTGCATTACGTCTGCGACAACAGCGCCAAGGTCTGAGCCGCCGGGGCCGGCGGATTTCTGTAACTTTTTCGGCGTGTTCGGGTTTTTGAGGATACCTTCCCATGAAATTCCCCTCCCTGCTTGTGACGGCCGGCTTGCTGGCCATGACCCCGTTGGCCGCGCACGCCAAGATCGAGCGCGTCGTTGAAAAGACCTTTGCCGTCCAGCCGGGCGGCGTCCTCAGGATTGAAACCCAGGGCGGCGATGTCCGCGTTTCGACCTCGGCCGACGCCACCGTCAAGGTCACGGCCCGCCAGCGCATCCGCGCCAGCAACGACGCGGACGCGGACGAGATCCTCAAGAAGCTCACGCTGGACATCGCCCAGTCGCCCGAAGGGGTGTCCGCGTCCGCGAAGTACGAAAAGAAAATGGTGGGTTTCCACTGGGGCTCCTGGCCGCCGGTGCAGGTGGATTTTACCGTGACGGTGCCGGTGAACTACCACGTCGAGCTCAAGACGTCCGGCGGGGACATCACCGTGGGCAACCTCAACGGGAAGGTTTACGCGCGGACCTCCGGGGGTGATATCACGCTCGGGAAGATCACGGGCGACATCGACGGTGGCACGTCCGGCGGCAACGTCCGCCTGGAGGAAGGCTCGGCCGAGGTGAAGCTCGGCACGTCCGGCGGTGACATCCGCGTGGGCCGGGCGGTCGGCCCGACGGATCTCGGCACCTCGGGCGGCAACATCGACATCAAGTCGGTGGAAAACACGCTGCACGCCGCGACGAGTGGCGGCGACGTGAGCGCCGGCATCGCCGGGCCGTTCAAGGGTGACTGCAAGCTTGCGACCTCGGGCGGCCGCGTCCGGGTGACCGTGGACCGGGCCGCGGCCTTCGACCTCGACGCCTCCACCAGCGGCGGCGACGTGGACGCCACCGGGCTCACGATCACGATTGAACGCGGCGGCTCCGGCCGGAGCCGGCTGGCGGGCAAGGTCAACGGCGGCGGCTCCCTGCTGAAGCTCCGCTCCAGCGGCGGCGACATCATCGTCCAGACCCGCTGAACGTCCCCATCCGGCCGCGCCGAACCTCAGGCGCGCGGCCGGTAAAACACCCGTTCGACGCCGTAGTAGGTCAGCAGCGTCAGGGCCGCGGTGGCGGTAAACGTGACGGCCAGCTGCACCAGGTAGTCCCGGTTGCCGGTGAAACTCAGCAGCCCCCACGTGGCCAGCATGATGGCCGGCGTGTGCATGGCATAGAGGCTGTAACTGATCCGGCCCGAGTAGCGCAGCGCCACCACGACGGGACGGGACTGGGCGGCCGAGTGCAGGGCCTCGCGGCGCAGGGCCCAGAGGAGACCGAAGGTGCAGACCAGCGCCCACGCGGCCTGCTTAAACAGGGTGATGCCGTAAAAGTGTGGCGCCGCCTTGAGGGCGAGATATGCCAGCCACGCGGCCAGCAACCAGTGGCCGCGGACGACCGTGTGCCGGTTGACATAGAGATGGGCGGCGAGGGCGCCCGCATACCAGAACAAGCCGAACATCAGGACGCTGTTGAACACCCAGTAGGGCGTGACGTACTGCAGCAGCCAGACGGCGACCAGCTGGAGAAAGACAAAACCCAGGCCGAGTCCGAGCCAGCGCCCGCGGGCGGCCTGGGCGTAGACCAGGGGATAAAGGGCATACATCAGGAGCTCCACGGCGACGGTGATCAGCGGATAGTTTCCCGCGAAGATTTCATGCGGATAGAGTCCCGCCAGCGCGGCGAACCGCACGGCGATCTCGCCCGGCGAGCCCGCGGCATGGGTGGACAACAGCAGGTCGCCGCTGGGCCGGTGGGTTTCGGCGAGGATAAAAATCAGGCCGAAGACACAAGCGGTCCAAAATACGGGCATGATGCGCAGGAACCGGCGGGTGAAATAGTCCTTCCAGCCGGGCTGGGGGAGGCCGGCGCGGGCGCGCTGGGCGAAGGGGTAGTGAATGCAAAACCCGCTCAGTACGAAGAAACCGATGACGGCGGGATGATGCCCGCCGGTGGGCCAGGTGAGGGTCGTGAAAAGATCATAGGCCTTTTCTCCGACCAGCCGCACCCCGTGCTCGAATCCGGCCTGCGGCGCAAAGTCCGACCAGAGGTGCCAGTGGCAGAGAAAGACCGCCATCGCACAACCGCCGCGCATCACATCGAGCGACCAGAGCCGCGAGGGCGGCACGGCGGGGGAGGAAGGGGGAGAGTCCACTGGGGGCAGGCTCCGGGCGACGCGGAAAGGTCGCAAGCGATTTTGCCCCGGCCACATCACACTGGCCATCGCGGGGCCGCGCGGTTTGGAATGACGCCATGTCGACCGAAACCACCTATGCGGAGCTTACCCGCTGGATCCAACGCGTGCATGCCCTCGGGACCGTGGGCGAATTACTCGGCTGGGACGAGCAGGTGAACCTGCCGCCCGGTGCCGCCGAGCAGCGCGCCGGCCAGCAGGCGGCGCTGGCCGAGGCGGCGCATGCGGCGGCGAGCGATCCGCGGCTCGGCGGCTGGCTGACCCAGCTGGAGGCGGCGGCCGGATTGACCGCGGACCAGCGCGCGGTGGTGAAGAATGCGCGCAAGGACTACGACCGCGCGACGAAGCTGCCGGCGGAGTTTGTCCGCGAGAAGGCGACGCAGGACAGCCGGGGCTACCATGCCTGGGCGAAGGCGCGGGCGGCGGATGATTTTGCCGGCTATGCGCCGGTGCTGGCGAAGAACCTGGAGCTGGTGAAGCGCGAGGCGGGCCATCTCGGCTGGGCCGGGCGCGAGTACGACTACATGATCGACAAGCATGACCCCGGCATGACGGCGGAGGTCATCGGGCGGCTCTTTGGCGAACTCAAGCGCGAGCTTGTGCCGCTCGTGCGGGAAATCGCCGCGTCGAAGGTGAAGCCGCGGGCGGATGCGCTGCGGGGCTTTTCCACCGAGGGACAGCAGGTGTTTTTGCGCGAAGTGACGGAACGGCTGGGCTTCGACTACAACCGCGGCCGGATTGACGTGTCACTGCATCCCTTCTGCTCGGGCACCGGCTCCGACGTGCGGATGACGACGCGGTTCAAGGAACACGAGCCGCTGGACTCGCTCTTCAGCTCGATCCACGAGACGGGTCACGGCCTGTACGAGCAGGGCCTGCCGGCGGACCAGCTGGGTACGGCGCTCGGCATCCATGCGGGCATGGCGGTGCACGAGTCGCAGAGCCGGCTCTGGGAAAACCAGGTCGCGCGCAGCCGCGGCTTCTGGCAATGCTTCGAGCCGCGCCTGCGGGCGGTGTTTCCCGCGCAGACGGCGGGGGTTTCGACGGATGAACTGTACCTCGCGATCAACGCGGTGTCGCCGACGCTGATCCGGGTGGATGCCGACGAGGTGACCTACAACCTGCACATCATCCTGCGCTTCGAGCTCGAGAAAAAGCTCTTCACCGGCGAACTCGCCGTGGCCGACCTGCCCGGGGCGTGGCGCACCGCGGCGGCGGAGCTGCTGGGGCTCACCCCGCCGAACGACCGCGAGGGCGTGCTGCAGGACGTGCACTGGAGCGGCGGTGCCTTTGGCTATTTCCCGAGTTACTGCCTCGGCAACATGCTGGCGGCACAGCTGTGGTACCGGGCGCTCGCGCTGCGGCCCCAGCTGGAGGAGGACTTTGCGCGCGGGGATTTCACCTGGCTGCTCGGCTGGTTGCGGGAGAACATCCACAGCCAGGGCCGGCGCTATGACGCGCTCGAGCTGGCCCGGCGCGTGACGGGCGAGGAACTCTCGCCGCGGTCCCTCCTGCGCTATTTGCGCGAACGCTACGGCGCGTTATACCTGCGGTGAGCCATGGGACTCATCGACACGCACACGCACCTCGACGGTTTTGACCGCGCCGGCACGCTGCCCGCGGTCCTGACGCGGGCCCGCGCGGCGGGAGTCGAGGCGATGATCGCCATCGGCACGGCGCCCGATGACTGGACGCTGAACCAGGGTTATGCCCGGGCGCATCCGGGCTTTGTCCATTACACGGTCGGACTGCACCCCTGCGAGGTCACCGCGGAATGGGAAAGTGCGCAGGCGCAGGTGGCGGGGTTTTGGTCGGGAGAGAACAAACCCGTCGCACTGGGCGAGATCGGGCTCGACCGGTTTCACCTGCCGAAGGAGCCGGCGGAGGCGGAGGCTGTTTTTGCGCGGCAGCGCGCGGCGTTTGCCGCGGGGCTGAAGCTGGCGAAGCAGCTCGGCGGCCCGGTCGTGATCCATTCGCGCGGCGCGTTTGAGGAATGCGTGGCGATGATCGACGCGAGCGGCGTGGACTGGAACAAGATCGTTTTTCACTGCTTCGTCGAGGGCGAGGCCGAGCTGGCGGTGCTCCGGGAACGGGGCGGCTATGCCTCGTTCACGGGCATCCTGACCTACAAGAACGCGCCGAATGTCCGCGCCGCGGCGAAGGCGCAGGGGCTGGCGCGGCTGATGATCGAGACGGATGCGCCGTATCTCACGCCGATGCCGCACCGCGGCAAACCGAACGAGCCGGCGTTTGTCCGGCACACGGCGGAATTCGCGGCGAAGGAAGTCTTCGGCGTGGGTTACGACGAGCTGGCGGCAGTCACGACCGCGAACGCGCGGACGTTCTTCGGATTGTAACCACGAAACACACGAAACGTCGGAAACACGCTAATCCGATCCGATTTTCGTGGGTTTCGTGTTTTTCGTGGTGACCACTCAGGCCTCGTCGAACTTGCGGGCGAAGAGCTGCTCGAGTTCCTCGAGCATCTGCGGGGCGTCGTCGCCGGTGGCGAGAAACTTGACCTTCGAGCCCTTGCCGGCGGCGAGCATCATGAGGCCCATGATGCTCTTGCCGTTCACCTGCTCCTCATCCTTCTCCACAAATACGTCCGCTTTGAACTTGTTGGTAATGCGCACGATCATGGCGGCGGGACGGGCGTGAATGCCCATCTTGTTCTGTACCAGAAGCTCCTTGGTGAGCTGCGGCTGGGCAGAGGGTGCGTCGCTTTTGTTCATGAGAGTACTGGGAGAGCCGGCCTAAATCCGGGATGAGACCCCGGCTTGCAACCTAAAAACCAGTTGGCATCGTGGCGAATGATGACCGCAACTGCAATCATCGTGCCATGCCGGTTGGAATCCAGCCGCTTCCCCCGCAAGCTCTTACACAAGATCAAGGGCCGGCCACTCTTGCTGTGGGTGGCGGAGCGCATTGCACAGCAGGCACCCGAGTTTCCGCTGTATTTCGCGGTGGATCATGAACTTTTGCGCGATTGCGTCGCCGGGCAGGGATTTAAGGCGATTATGACCGACCCGGCGCACCAAAGCGGCACGGATCGCATCGCGGAGGCCAACCGGACGCTCCGCGCCCGGCGGGTGATCAATGTCCAGGCGGACGAGCCGCTGGTCACGGGCGGGCAGATCCGGGCGCTGGCGGGGTTGCTGGAGGGCGGGGCGCCGATGGCGACCCTGGCGACGGCGTTTCAGCGCGCGGCGGACTTTACCAACCCGAACCAGGTGAAGGTGGTGATGCGGCAGGACGGCCGGGCGCTGTATTTTTCCCGGGCCATCATCCCGTTCCCGCGCGAGCGGGGCACCGCGGTGGACGACGCCTGGGTGAAGGCGAACCCGTGTTTCAAGCACCTCGGCCTGTATGCGTACCAGGCGGACCTGTTGGAGAAATTCACCAAGCTCCCGCCGGGTCGCTATGAGCAGGCCGAGAAACTCGAGCAGCTGCGCGCGCTGGAAAACGGCTACGACATCGCGTGCGGTGTGACGGAGGACCCGACCATCGGCGTGGACACGCCGGAGGACGCGGTGAAGTTCGAGCAGTGGCTGGGAGTGTAACGCGGGGTCACCGGACCTCGCCATTGTCTTGAGAATACCTTCCCGCGGATTACGCGGATGAACGCGGATTATCCGAATTTATCCGCGTCGATCCGCGATATTCGCGGGAAAGATTGCTGAGGCTGGGTGGGGTTTGGAGAACCCACTCTACAGTTTCCGGTGGCTGACGGAAGTTACCCACATCACCTCGCAGGCATGGGCCCCGGAGTCCTCGCGGGTCAGCGAGGATTTCCAGTGGTAGCCGCCCTCGCCGGAGACCTCGACGAGGTAACCCTCGAGCGTGACGAGTTCGTGGCGTTTCACGGCCAGCAATTCGCTGCGCACATCGTCGGCGGGCAGGCAGTGCGTGTTGGCGGAATGGGTTACAATCTGGCCGGGGTCGAGCGGCGGCTCGCCGGGGTAACGGTATTCGTACCAGCGGCCCGACTGGCTGATCTTGAGGTCGTTGATGACGCCGGCGATCGACATCGGGCCCCAGCCGAGCGCGAGGTCCACCGGGGAAAGATCGGCCTCGTGGTCGTTGCGGTAACGCTCCCGGCTGAGCACCACCGCGGTGACGGAGTAGCGGGCGAGCGGGGTGAGGGTGTAGCCGGCGTGAAGAAACGGCGGCGGGAGGTCCGAGGCGGCCTGGATGGGATCCTTGGTGGCGGGCATGCCGCGCCAAGCCGCGGCCGGCTCGTGAAAATAAAGCCACCCCGCCACCGCCAGCACCGCGAAGAAAAGGAATTTTTTCACGGGGGACGGTGTCGGGGAAAAGCCGGGTCGAGGCAAGCGCCGGGACGCTGGAAAACCGCGACAATTTTCAAGCCGGCCCGGATGCGGACTTGAACCCGCGGGGATTCGGCCTCCGATTGACGCACCCCGCGTGCCGACCCGACTGCAAAACCCCTACTGGCAGATCAGCCTGGAGTCCGAGCGGCCCCAGCTGGCGTCGCTGGGCTTCGACGCCATGGGAGCCTCCCGCTGGGGGGCGAATCTGCTGAAGACCGACACGCCCCGCGCCTCGCACCTGCCGCTGACGGGGCCCTGCGGTGGCCAGAGCGGCTACGTGGATGCGGCCGGCAGCTGGCAGCTAAGCTCCAGTTCGGTTCCGGCGGTGATGCGGGTAATCAGCGGCACGGAAGTCGAAATTGACGGCATCCACTACGGGGCGGTGACGGAACGGTGGCACCTCCGGTTGGACGGGCCGAAGCTGGTCTGGACGATCCGCCAAACCTGGCGGGAGGAAACGGAAGTGGCAGATGCGTTTTCGCCGGGCCTGTTTTTCTCGGCGCAAACCCCGTGGGGCGAACCGACGGTGTTTGTGCTGTGGGAGCGCGGCATGACGAAGGACGCATTCTACGGGTCGGGCAGCATCCTGGGACCGGAGTGCCAGACACTGACTTCCCGGCACACGCGGACCGCGGCCGGTGGGTGGTGCATGGCCAAGCTGCTCTCGCGGGCGGGTCCCAACGGGGACTGGCGCGTGACGACCTCGCATCACGTGAAGAAGGGCGAGATCCAGAATTTCTCCTCCGTGCTGGCGCAGAGCCCGTGGTGCGATGCGGCGGGGCCGCGCCTGATGCGCGCGGGCGAGGTCATTGAAACCACCTTCACGCTGGAACTGGTGACGGCGGAGACGGGCGTCGCGCTCGACGTCAACCTGCGCGGGCCGCTGCAAGCCGAGGCGGCGGTCAACCGGCGATTTTTCGACAGCTATGCCAACTGCGGGCTGATGGCGGACACGCACGACTGGCGCATTGGCAACTCCCCGTCAGGCTACGTGGCGCTGCTGTGCCGGCACATGCATGCCGAGATGCTGAAATTTGGCGTGACGCGCGGTCCGCTGGGGCCGGACAGCACGGACCTGCAGCGCGTGTTGATCGACGAGGTCACCCGCATGGCGGACCACCTCGTGCAGGACGACACCGTGGGACCGGGCTACCAGAGCACGACCTCGCTGGATTTGTACACGTCGTACCTCGTGTGCATGCGCGACGTGCTCCTGCTGACGGGCGACCGGGCCATGGGTGAACGACTCTGGCGGGGTGCGCGCCGCGCGCTGGTCCAGCTCAACCGGCAGATCGCGGAGGGCGGTGGGATGATTTACACGGCCAAGGAGGAAGGGAACGACTACTGGGACTGGATTTCGCGCAACGGCCACATCGGGTACGTGAACGTGCTGGCGTGGATGGCGCTGCGCGCGGCGGCGGAGGTGGCGCAGTGGCTGGGACATGAGGCCGAGATCCCCGCCCTCGCGGCGCAGGCCGACGTGGTGCGCGCAAAATACGACCGCGATTTCTGGAGTGAGGAGCGCGGCTACTATGCCGACTGGATTGATACGGAAGGCGTGCCGCGGTTTTACCTGTACGGGCCGCCGCAGTTCATGGCGATCTGTGCGGGCATGGTGCCGCCGGAGCGGGCGCGGCGCGTCGTGGATGCAGTGCTGGCGCGGCGGAAAGAGCTCGGGCCGGCATGGGAGAATTGCTGGTCCATCCAGACGAACCTCCACGACGCCGAGGAATTTTCGTTCATGAAGCGCCGGTTCAACGCGGACGTGACGCGCTTCGGCGAGACGATGAACGGCGGCTGCCTGGCGTCGTGGAACTACCAGTGGATCGGCGCGCTGGTGAAAGTGGGCCGCGTGGACGAGGCCATCGCCGCTTGGCGGAAATTCATGGCGCGGGTCGCGCGGACCTCACTCGTCGAGGGCTCCAACTATTGGGACTTCGAGGGCAAGCCGAGCCGGACCGTGGTCGAGGATGTGATGATCCCGAAGGCGTTTCTATCCTATGATTTGATCGCCGCGGAGCCGTTCCTGGCTGACCAGGGCCTGGTCGCGTGCGCGCTGCCGCGCTGGCTGCTGGGGATCGAGCTGACGTTTGCCGGGGTGACGGCGAAACCCGTGCTGCCGGCGTCGGCGCTGCCGGCGACGGTGCGGATCACGCACCTCGGGCGGGAGCAGGGGTTGGAGATTCCGGCGCGCTGATCAGTTGTAGGGCGGGGTCTCTGACCCCGGCAAACCTCTACAAACCTTTCCGCGGATATCGCGGATCGACGCGGATGAGTGCAGGTAATCCGCGTCCGTCTGCGTAATCCGCGGGAAAGTATCCCCAAACCAAGGCGGGTCAAAGACCCGCCCTCCACCCGAATCAAATCTTCCCGGCCTTGCGCTGCTCGACCATCCGGTAGAAATCGACGAAGAGCGGGTCGGCGTCGTTCGGGCCGGGGGCGGCCTCGGGGTGGTATTGCACGCAGAAAACGGGGAGCTTCGTGTGGCGCAGGCCCTCGACGGTCTGGTCGTTGAGGTTGATCTCGGTGACCTTGGCGCCGCGGCCCTCGATGGATTTCGGGTCGGTGGCGAAGCCGTGGTTTTGCGCGGTGATGGAGACCTTGCCGGTCTCGAGGTTTTTCACCGGCTGGTTGCCGCCGCGGTGGCCGAACTTGAGCTTGAAGGTGGTGCCGCCGAGCGCGTGCGTGATCATCTGGTGGCCAAGGCAGATGCCGAAGATCGGGTAATCCGGCAGCAGGCCGGTGACGGTCCGGTGGATGTAGGGCAGCGCGGCGGGATCGCCGGGGCCGTTGGACAGGAACACGGCATCAGGCTTGTGCTCGCGGACCTGTTCATGCGTCGCGGTGGCGGGGAAGACCTGCACCTCGAAGCCGTGGTGGACGAGCTTGCGGTAGATGCTGTGCTTCGCGCCGTAGTCGAAGGCGGCCACGCGGAACTTTTTCGCCGGGATGCCCGGGGCGTTCATCGTGGTGCCGACGGGCAGGTAGGGCGTGTTGAAGTTCGCGGAATCCTCAAGGCGCCAGAGATAGGGCTCCTTGCAGGTGACGTCCTTCACGTAGTCGGCGCCGGCCATGTCGCGCCAGGCGCGGGCGCGCTTAACGGCCTCCTCGTCGCTGAGCGGCAGGGTGCTGAGGCAGCACTTCATGGCGCCCTCGACGCGGAGCTTTTTGGTGAGGGCGCGGGTGTCGATCTCGCTGATGCCGGGGATGCCGTATTTGCGAAGGTAGTCGCCGAGCGACTCGTGGCTGCGCCAGTTGCTGACGACGGGGGAGAGCTCGCGGACGACGAAGCCGGAGCACTTGGGTGTGGCGGCCTCGGTGTCGGCGGCGGTCACGCCATAGTTGCCGATCTGGACGGCGGTCATCGTGACAATCTGGCCGAAGTAGGAGGGATCGGTGAGGATCTCCTGGTAGCCGGTCATCGACGTGTTGAAGACGCATTCGCCGGCGATGGTGGCGTCGGCACCAAAGGCGAGGCCCCGGAAAATCGAACCATCCTCAAGGGCAAGAATTGCGGGCTTCGGCGTGGACATTAAAGCCTGACGAAAAGGCGTCGGCTGGGGTCTGCCAAGGGCAAACCACGGCTTTTCCGGCAATATTACCCCGCCATTTGACAGGACTGGTTAGCCCCCTTACCAATTGTCCCCTCACTCATGCCCTACACTGAAGACCGCTCCACCTGGTTCGAAGGGCAGGGGCTTTGGCAGCACGTCCCGGCGAGCGACTGGCAGGACTGGACATGGCAGCTGAAGAACCGGATCACCAGCGTCGCCCAGCTCGAGCAGTTCATGACGCTGACGCCGGACGAGAAGGCCGGGTGCTACTTCGCCGACAAGAAGCTCTCGCTGGCGATCACGCCGTATTTTTTCAACCTGATCGACCGCAACGACCCGGACTGCCCGCTCCGCAAGCAGGTCATCCCGCGGTCGGGGGAGACGCAGCTCGCGGCCGAGGAGCAGCTCGATTCGCTGGGCGAGGACGAGCATTCGCCGGTGCCCGGGTTGGTGCACCGCTATCCGGACCGCGTGCTGTTCCTGGTGACGGACCGGTGCGCGTCGTATTGCCGCTACTGCACGCGGAGCCGCCTCGTCTCCAACGCGCAGGACTATAATTTTCACCCGGAATACGAGCAGGCGCTCCGCTACATTGAGGGCCATCCCGAGGTGCGCGATGTGCTGCTGTCGGGCGGGGACCCGCTGCTGCTCTCGGACAAAAAGCTCGAGCACCTGATCAGCCGGCTGCGCGCGATCAAGCACGTGGAGTTCATCCGCATCGGCTCGCGCATCCCGGTGTTCCTGCCGCAGCGCATCACGCCGGAGCTCTGCGAGATCTTCAAAAAGTACGGGCCGGTCTGGATGAGCATCCACGTCAACCACCCGAAGGAGTGCACCGCGGAGCTGAAGGCCGCGTGCGAGCGGCTGTCGTTCGCCGGTGTGCCGCTCGGCAACCAGAGCGTGCTGCTCAAGGGCGTGAATGATGACGCCGACGTGATGAAGGCCCTCGTCCACCGCTTGCTGCGGATGCGCGTGCGGCCGTATTACCTCTACCAGATGGACCTCATCACGGGAGGCGCGCACTTCAAGGTGGATGTCCGCAAGGGCATCGAGATCATCCGGGCGCTGCGCGGCCACACGACCGGCTATGCGGTGCCGCAGTACGTCATCGATGCCCCCGGCGGCGGCGGCAAGGTGCCGGTGAACCCCGACTACGTCGAAAGCATCACCGACGACGAGGTGGTGTTCCGCAATTATGAGGGCCAGCGCTTTGTGTATCCGCTCAAGAGCACGCCGGTGCCGGACCAGGCCCCGGCCGACGTAGTGGCGACCGAGAAGGTGCAGGCGGAGCGGTCCGCGGCCACCGGCCAGCCGTAAGGCAAGGTGGTCGGCGCGCTCCGCACGACAATGCGGATTCGATCCGGTCGCTAAAGCGCAGAAGACCGAAAGCGCGGAAACCAGGATTCTGATTTCGCGTTCCCGCCTCTTCGCGCTTTTGCGATGACTTCCGGACGGTTTGTTTTTCCGCCGCTCATTCGAGCGAGAACGTCGCGCTGACGGTGGTGGTGATGGTTTTCTCGAACGAGGAGTTGTCATTGTTGCCCTCCCAGCTCGTCGCGCTCGAGTACAGCGGGTTGATCTGCACGACACCCATGCGGGCGGTGCGCAGCTCCTTGATTTTGCGGCCGCCCTGGCCGGCGATCTGCTCGGCCCGGGCCCGGGCGTCCTTCGTCGCCTCGGCCATCATCTCAATCTTCGCCTCGCTCGCCTTGGTGTAGATGAACTCGAGTCCTTCGGATACGAGTGCGATGCCCTGTTCCAGGAGCACGGCGGACTCGGTGCCCAGGCGCGTGGTGGTCGCGATGTCGGCCGACTTTATCTCAATGCGCTGGCTGAGCCGGTAGCCGATGCGCCTCGTCACGGTTTCATCATCGTCGCCTTTCGCTCGCGCCGTGATCTCGCGGATCTGCACCGGCAGAAGGGTGAATTCCTTCACGCCCTTCGCGCGCAGGAAGGCGTCCACCTGCACCAGGGCGGCCTTGAGTTTTTCGTGGGCCGAAAGGAGCGACTCATCGTCCACGCCGAAGCTGGCGCGCCAGACCACGAGATCGGACTGGACGTTTTTTCGCGCGGAGCCGGTCACGTCAATGACCTGGGATTCGTGCAGACGGGTCCAGGTGCGGGTGAACACGATGGAGGCGAAACAGAGGCCAGCGGCGAGAAACAGGCCTGCGAGGAGGCCGAACAGATGCGGACGGGAGGAGTGGTTTTCCATGGGAAATTGGGCTCATCCAGCCCTCCGCCTGATGCGCCAAATTGTCCAATCCAAGTCATTCACAATCCTGTAATTGCTATCAAACAACGGGTTATGTAATACGATAGTTATTCACAAAAAACCGGACTTTTTTTGAGCATTTCGCGGGGTCCCCCGTCTATCCCTATGTAGTCAGATACTGTTTGTAGTTCTTACGGTTTGCTTGGTGTTAGGTCACTCGAGCCGCTCCCGCAAGGGGGCGGCTCTTGTGTTTCCGGACCAGGCGGGTCGGGCGGAAAAAGACCGCAAAAGATTTTTGAAGGTTTTTGAACGTTATGCGCCCGCGCGCATCTACCTCGGTGTAGTCAACATCGTCCTGGTAAGACGGTGCGTGTTTGTAGTTCTTACGGTTTGTTTGGTGTTAGGTCAAAGAGCCGCCCTGCAAGGGGCGGCTCTTGTGTTTTCCGGGTATGGCTAGCGCGGCGAGCCGCCTTCGTCCCGCTTCCGCGGGACTACGTCGGGCCAAGAAGATTGGCTTGCGCTGCTCCCTGCGGCGCGCTTTCTCCGGTCTTGCCTGTAGGGGTGCCCTCCGCGGAGGGCTGAGATTGCGGTGCGCTCGACCGCTCGACCCTTCGAACCTGAACGGATCATGCCGACGAAGGAAACAGCAGGCGCTGTCAGCGCCGAGGGGCAGACAACGCCGCTTTCGTCGGGAGTCCGGTTTGGGGCAGGTAACACCACCTCCCATGAAACTCCCGGCCCGACTCCTTCTCCTCGCCTCCAGCGCGATTTTCCTGGCTGACGCCAGTGCTCAGCCGGCGGCGGACATCCCGGCCCTGGCCCGCTTCACCGTCACCGGCGTGCCGGTCGAGCAGTCGGTCAACCCGCTCACGCGCCAGACTTCGTCCGTGATGGGCGAGGCGCGCGACCCGCTCGATACGCCGCGCGGCGTGAGCACGATCACGACGGCGCTGTTCAACGAGCGGCAGATCCACGGGGTGCAGGAAATCCTGCTCTATTCGCCGAGCGCGTATGTCGGCGCGGCGTACGGCAACATCACGATGCCGAACCTGCGCGGCGACCTCGCGGAAACCTACCTCAACGGCCAGCGGCTCAGCTACAATTACTACGGGTATTTCCCGTCGTTCAACGGCGTCGAGGCCGTGGATCTCGTCCGCGGCCCGGGCTCCGCGGTGTTTGGCGCGGGCTATTTCACCGGCGGCTACGTGAACTACGTCACGAAGCAGCCGAAGTTTTCCGGACCGGAGACGACCGTGACGACGCGACTCGGCACGTGGGCGCCGGGACAGGCCTCATTTCTCAACGGCTCGGTGCAAATCGACACGACCGCGCCGGTCAACGACCACCTTGCATGGCGCGTGAGCTATGAAGCAAAGGGCGGCGACACGTTCTTCCGCAAGAATGACGCCCCGGACAGCCGGCAGGATATTTTTGCCGCGGTCACCTGGAAGCCCGGCGCGGCGACCACGCTGGATTTCAGCGCGCAGTATTTCTGGCAGAACCCGCCGGAGACGCTCGGCGTCAACCGCGTCAACCAGGACCTCATCTGGCACGGGCTCTATTACACCGGCGCATCCGCCGACAATAACCCGTTCCCCGGCCCGATTCCCGCGACCGGGGTGGTGCAGCTGCCGTGGGAGGCGTCGCTCTTCTCGAAGGGGGATTTCTCCAACGCCAACGTCGTGCGCACGCAGCTCATCGCCACGCACGTGTTCTCCCCGGCGCTGACCCTCGTGAACCGCACGCTGTTCGAGTACGTGAACCGCCGCCGGTTCCAGCAGTTCGAGTACGCGGAGTACGTCACCCAGCACACCTTCGAGAACCGCACGGAGCTGCACCTCGACTGGAGCGCCGCCGCGCTGCCGTCGACGGCGGTCGCGGGCTTTACCGTCCGCTATGCGCACACGCTCAGCTACGAGAACTATTTCAACGAATACATCTACAACTTCGACCTGACCGACCCGACGCGGGTCTTCAACGAGGCGGAGCAATACCCGAACTCATATTATCCCGGCATTGCCGGGCCCGGGGGCCGGCCGTTTTTCCCGGCGGCGTGGGGCAGCCCGGAGACGGACAACAGCACGCTCTGGAATCCCGCGGCGTTCTGGCAGCACGAGGTTAAATTTTCCTCACAGCTCTCGTTCATCGCGGGCCTGCGCGGCGACCTGTACGTGGGCGACGCCCGCGACCCGCTGCCGCCGGATGGCACGACGCCGTGGCACGATCACGCCAACGTCGGCACGGTTTCACCGACGGCCAACCTGGTCTTCCGTCCCACGCCAACCTCGTCGCTCTATGCGACCTACCAGCGCATCCGCGCGGTCACGGGCAACCTCGCCGGCGGCGGATTGATCCTCACGGATCGCGGCGACGGCACGGGCGGATTGAACCGCGATGACTTCCGCAACCGCAGCGATCTCGCTGAGCTCGGCGCGAAGTTTTCGCTCCTGGACCACCAGTTGTACGCGGCGGCGACGCTGTTTGACCAGCGGCGGACGAAGATCGAGGTCGGCGGTGAGCACAGCGACATCCTGATCCGCGGTCTGGAGTTGGAGGCGGTTTACCAGCCCAACACGCAGTTCAACGCCACGGCCAACGCGACGTTCCAGGACGGCCACTACGTGGACTCGTCCCCATTTCAATTGGGCGGCCGGTCGATCTACGAAGCGTATGCGCTGGGCCGCGGGCCCGGCGGACTCGGCACGGGCACGGCGGGATATGATCCCTATGCGAACCAGGTACCGGCGGGAGATTGGGCGCTGCTCGGTTTTTCCAAGGTCATGCTCAACGGCAGTGTGCGTTACCGGCTGGAGAGCGGGTTTGGGGCCGGGCTCAATGCGCAGTGGCAGAGCTGGCAGCGCGGCAACCTCGACAACCAGTGGCACCTCCCCGCGCAGTACACGCTCAACGGCTCGCTCTTCTACGAGGCGAAGCGCTGGTCGGCCAACCTCGACCTCCTCAACCTCACCGGCCAGCGCAACTGGATCCACAACGGTGATGCCTACACCCCAGTGAGCTGATCTTCCCCGAGCTGCCGTTCCGGCTGGAAGGGTATTTCAAGTTCAAGTTCTGAGGGTTCACCACGAAAGACACGAAAAGCACGAAAACGAACTCACGATCCATCTGCCCACGGAACACACGGAAGCAGAATATGTAGGCTAGGAGGATCTAGTCCGATCGTTCCGTGTGTTCCGTGGGCAATAATCCGGCCGGTTTTGTTTTCGTGTGTTTCGGGGCTTTCGTGGTAAAAATCCGGGCATGATTGGGCTACTCGAAGGCAAGGGCTCACCCGCCAAGAAACCACCCGAGCGATTCTTCACGCTGCGGCTTACCGTGGCCGGCTGCTCGCCGCGCATCTGGCGGCGGCTGAGCGTGCGCGAATCCATGTGGCTCTCGCGGCTGCACGACAGCATCCAGATCCTCTTCGACTGGTTCGACTACCAGACGCACGCGTTCAATCTCGACGACCTGCGTTATGGCAACCCGCTCAAGCGCGACGAACTCAGCATCGAGGACGACCGCGACGTCTCGCTAGCGGACCTCGACCTCGAGCACCGGGCCCGCTTCACCTACGACTACAACTTCGGCGACGGCTGGCAGGTCGAGCTCAAGGTCGAGCGGGTCGGCGTGATTGAGAAAGGCGTGGCGTTTCCGGTCTGCCTGGCCGGCGAACGCGCCGGACCGCCGGAAGACTGCGGCGGGCTGGAGGCCTTTCACGATATGCTGGCCTGCATCAAGGAGCCCCAAACCGACCTCGGACGCGAATGGCTGGAGTGGCTGGGCCCGGATTACAGCCCCGAGACCTGCGATCTGGATAAGATCAATAAAGCCCTAAAAAAACTGGGCAAGTAGGCCTTTGTCAGTGGGTAGCGTCACAGTCGCTCATTTGTGACGAGCCAATTTCTTGACGCCGGGGTCTACAGGGGCAGCTTGCCGCAGTTCTTTGGCATTTCCTGGTCGGTCTGGAGGCGTCCCGCATATCGCGGCGAAGCTTCCTTCCGATCATGAAAAACAGGACAAGACAGCACTACGTCATGAGTCCGGGGGTTTTCCCGGGTATGGCGTTCGTCAGCTGGGACTCGGGGGAAGACCCCTACCAGCGCGCGAACGACTATCTGCCCGAAGAGGAGAAGCCGGACGAACGATGCGAGAGCCCGCAGCGCAATTGGGCGCAGGCGGCAAAGCATCTGACCCAGGTGTGGAGCCGTCGCGTTCGCCAGCCGCTGTGGCGTCCGGCCGTCAAGCCGGTCGCATCAGCGTAAACCAGCAAACAACGCCGGGGTGGGGGAGCAATCCTCCGCCCCGGCTCTTTTTTTGGGCGTAGCCCAGCCGCCGTGCATTTCCCGCGGATGCCCCGGCCCGGTATCCGGTCGGCCGGACCAGCGGCTGCGGAGCTTACTGGTACTTCCGCGTCTGTTTCCAGGCGGCGCGGTCGGTGAAGGTGACGGCGGGCGGGGTCTTCGGCTCGTGCGTACGCGCGAAGCCGAGATAGGTGCGCATCTGGCGCTTCGCCGGGTCGAGCGCGGCGGTGAGGATCTCCACGACGCGCGCCTTCGTGAGCCGGTCGAGCGCGGCGAGCGTCTCGGCCCGGCGGCCCCAGTTGGCGTCGCGGTTGTAGGCGAGGTCGAAGAACCGCCCGGCGCGGTCGGCGATGGCCTTGTCCTTTTCCTGCAGCGCGGCGCGCACGCCGCCCATGAGGGTGGCCCACTGGGCGTCGGTCTGTCCGGCGAGCAGGCCGGGGAGTTTCGCAATGTACTCGTCGGCGCGCGCCTCGACCTCATCGGCGGGATGATCGCCCGACTGGATGATGAAATAGGCGAAGCTGATCTTCTCCTCGTCGCCGGCGCCGCCGAAGACGATGTAACCGAGCTGCTGGTGCGTGCGCATCTCGGCGTAGAACGGCTCGCCCATGAAGTTGGCGAGGGCGAGCGTGGCGGCGCGCAGCTCGGGCGAACTGTCGCCGAGCATGTACTCGCGGCGGTACGCGGAATTGTTGACCACGAGTTTCTCGCTGGTGCGGATGGACTCGCCGGGCGCCCCGACGAGCAGGCGGCGGCGGAGGAGGTCGGCGTCGGGCACCGGGGCGGTCTGGAGCGCGGCCCCGAACCGGCGGGCGTCGGCGATGGCCGCGGCGGCGGTGACATTGCCATGCACCAGCGCCTCCAGCTTGCCGTGGGCATAAAGCTGGCGGGCGAAGTCCTGCACGGCGGCGAGCGTTACGCCCTGGGCGACGGGCAGCTGCTCATCGGGGCGGTAGTAGAATTCGCGCACGACGCTGCGCCGCGTCTCGGTGAGAATCAGGTAGGCATCGGCGCGCGGGAAGCTGCCGAGCTCGCGGAGGAACCGGTCCTTGATGGCCGCGAAGCGCTCGGGGGAGAGCTTGAAGTTCACGAGGTTGGCCGCGATGGCCTCGAGCAGGCGGTTGGTGGACTCGTCGTAGCCGTCCACGGAGATCTGCACGCCCTCGAGCGCGGCGCTGAGGCTGAAGTTCAGGCCGGCCTCGCGTGCGGTGTAGGAGGTCTCGTTGAGGGCTTCCTTCACGCAGGCCTCGTAGAAGCGGAGCAGGACGGCGGTTTGGACCGAGGCCAGCGCGCGGGGGAAACGGAAGCGGTAAACCTCGGCGACCATCGGGCGGAGGAAATCGGTGTCCTGCGAGTAATAGAGGCTGAGGGCCGGCTCATCGATCAGGCGCAGCGGTTGCGCCGGGAGCTGGGCGGCCCGGGCGGGGATGAAGGGATTGGGCTTCGGCAGCTGGATACTGGCGACGGCAGCGGGCTTCAGGAGGGCGGTGTAGGCCGGGCCGGAGTCCTCGCTGTAGCTGTAGTGCGTGCCGTAGTAGGGCTCGACCTTGTCCGTGGGCAGACCCTTCGCGATGAGGGTGGCGAGCAGGTTGTCGGGCCGCAGCTGGTCGAGGATCAGCTTAAAGGCCACGGGGTCTTCCTTGATCCAGAGGTAGGGGACGCGCTCGGCGACCTCGAAGGGGTACTGGTTCACGAGGGATGCCAGTTCCACGGCGCGTTCCGCGCCCTCGCCCTTGTCCTGGTAGGTCTCGTCGAGGCGGGCCATCGCCTGGCGCTCGCGGAAGAGGTAGGACGGGTAGCCGGCGGTACGGAGGCGTTCGACCGTGGCGAAGAAGAGTTCGAGCACGCGCGGGTAGTGCTTGAGCCCGGCCGGGGTCAGGCTGACGGAGACTTCCATGGAACCGAACTCCGCGGCATCAAACTGGGTGTGGGCGCCCAGGCCGGTGGCCAGGCCCTCGGCCTTGAGCTGGGAGAGCAGGCTGCCCTCGCCCTCGGTGCCCAGTAGGAAGCTGATGAGCTCGTCCGGCTTGCCGGCATAATTCTGCCGCTGGGCGGGGAGGGGAAACTCGAGGGAGAGCTGGCGGAGATCCTTCAGCGGCTCCATTTTCGCGAGCCGGAGGGCGGGCTTGGGCGGCAGGTAATCGGCGGGGAACGTGATCGGCGCGAGGTGGCGGTTCTCGATCGGCGAAAACGACGTGCGCACCCAGGCCTCGAGTTGGTCGAGGCTGGCCTTGCCCATGGCGACGAGGGCCATGCGGTCGGCGCTGTAGTGCGTGCGGTAGAACGCGAGCAGCTCGTCATGCGTGGTGCCGCCGAGGGTCTCGCGGTTGCCGGTGCTGAAGTGATTCGCGGGGTGGCCGGGGCGGTAAAGGGTGTTGTGGAGCTGGTAGCTGCGCCAGCCGTCGTTCTCCAGGTTCTTCTGGTTCTCGGAATTGACGGCGTTCAGCTCGCGCTGGGTGAACTCCGGCGTGAAGAGCGGGGCGATGAAGAACTGGGCGAGCCGGTCGAGGGCGCCCTCGAAGGCCTCGTGCCGGATCTCCAGCAGGTAGTTGGTGTGGCTGCCGGCGGTGAAGGCATTGTTGTAGCCGCCGTTGGTCTTGAGATAATTGCCGTAGTCGGTGACGCCGGGATACTTCGCGGTGCCGAGGAAGAGCATGTGCTCGAGGAAATGGGCGAGGCCCTGGCGGTTGGCCGGGTCGCTGAAGGACCCGGCGCCGACGTCGAGGGACGCGGAGGACTTGTTGAGCTTGGGGTCGGAGAGCAGGAGGACCTTGAGGCCGTTGGGGAGGACGAAGCGGCGGTACTCGGAGCTGTCGTTGGGCGCCTGCGGGCGGGGCGGGACGTCGGCGGGGGTCTGGGCGCGGAGCGCGGGGAGGAGCAGCAAGACGGACAGGAGAGGAAGAAATCTAAGTTTCATGCGTGGTGGAAGAGGGGGACAGGGTGACGGGTGCGGGGCGTTTGCCAAGCGGGATGCGACGAGCAACGTGATAAGAGGGACGTCCGGTCCGCGACCGGGATGAGCGGACAGGCCGCGCCCGCTCACGTTCCGGAAATCACGCCGACCTTCTGCTGCAGGTGGGTGACGCGCTGCTTGGACTCGCTGTTGCGGACGGCCATGGCGTAGGCGGCGGGTTCGCCGACGATGAGGACCTTTTTCCGGCCGCGGGTGATCGCGGTGTAGAGCAGGTTCCGCTGCAGCATCATGAAGTGGCCCTTGAGCAGCGGGATGACGACGACGGGATATTCGCTGCCCTGGGACTTGTGGATGCTGATGGCGTAGGCGAGCGCGAGGTCGCCGAACTCGCCGCGGTCGAACGGGTGGCGCTCGCCGTCAAACTCCGCCTCGAGCGTGCCGGCGGTGGCGTCGATGGCGGTGACGGTGCCGATGTCGCCGTTGAAGAGGTTCTTGTCGTAGTTGTTGCGGAGCTGGATGACCTTGTCGCCCGGCCGGTACTCGGCGGTGAGGCCGCGCAGCCCGCGCGCGTGGGGGTTGAGCGCGGCCTGGAGGGAGGCGTTCAGGTTGGCGACTCCGGCCACGCCCTTGTGCATCGGCGCGAGCACCTGCACGTCGTTGACCGGATCAAACCATTTCCAGAGGTGCGGGATGCCTTCGGTGCAGAGCGCGGTGACCTTGCGCAGGCAGTCCTCGGCGTCGGTCGCGACCACGAACGTGAGGTCGCTCCACGCCTGGATGTCGGCGAGCTCGTTCACACTCGGCGGGAGGGAGGGGTCGCCGGAGTTGATGGCGTGCGCGGCGGTGACGATGCCGCTCTGGTCCTTCTGGCGGTAAATGACGGAGAGGCGCGTGACGGGGATCAGCGGCGTGGTGCCCTGGCCCGCGCCGGCGGCGATGAGATCCTTCAGCACATTGCCGGCGCCGACGCTCGGGAGCTGGTCGGTGTCGCCGACGAGCAGGAGGTGGGCCTTGGCGGGCACCGCCTGCAGCAGGGCGGAGGCGAGCCGCGCATCGAGCATGGAGGCCTCGTCCACGACGAGGAAATCCGTGGCGAGCGGATGCGACTCGTTGCTCGTGAAGCCGCCGCCGGCCGGGTCGTACTTGAGCAGCCGGTGGATGGTGGACGCGAAGCCGCCGGTGGTTTCCGCGAGGCGCTGGGCGGCGCGGCCGGTGGGTGCGGCGAGGTGCACGCGGACTTTCTTGGCCTTCAGGATGTCCACGAGCGCGCGGAGGATCGTGGTTTTGCCGGTGCCCGGGCCGCCGGTGAGAACCGTGAACTTGTGCGTGAGCGCGAGGCGCACGGCGGTGCGCTGCAGCTCGTGAAACGCGAAGCCGGCCTTGTCCTCAGCCCACTTCACGGCGGCGTCAGCCTTGATCGGCGGCAGGCCGCTGCCCACGCGGTTGAGCCGCGCGACGACGTCGGCGATCTTCTGCTCGGCGCGGTCGTTGTGCGGCAGCTGGAGCAGGGCGGTGCCCGGGAGCGGGTTGGCGACCCCGGCGGGCCAGTGGCGGATGACGGCTTTCGTCTCGATCAGGGCGGCGATGCGGGCCTCGACGAGCTTGGAGTCGGTCTCGAGCTGGTGGGACGAATACTCGACGAGCCCGGCCTCGGGGTAGGCGGTGTGGCCCTCCTCCTGCAGCGTCTCGAGGGCGAAGATGAGCCCGGCGTCGAGGCGAGGCGGGGCGTCGTTGGCGAAGCCGAGGTTGATGGCGATGCGGTCGGCGGTCTTGAAGCCGATGCCGTCAATCTCGCGGGCGACGCGGTAGGGCTCGTTCATCAGCACCTGCTTGGCCTGCGGGCCGAAGTGGTGGACGAGCTTCACGCACTGCGACGGGGTGACGCCGTAGGTCTGGAGAAAAATGTAGAGTTCGCGCTCGGTGCGCTTCTCGTCCCACGCCGACTTGATGGAGGTCGCGCGCTTCTTGCCGATGCCCTCGACGTCGCGCAGCCGGCCCGACTCCTCGCTCAGCACGCGGAACGTGTCGGTGCCGAACGCGTCCACGATCTTGTTGGCGTACACCTTGCCGATGCCGGGCACGAGGCCGCTGCCGAGGTACTTGCGGATGCCGTAGACGGACGCGGGCAGCTCGGACTTGAAGCCGGTGACCTTGAACTGCGCGCCGTGCTGCGCGTGGCGGGTCCATTCGCCGGCGAGGTGGAGGGTCTCGCCGCATTCCACGCCGGGCAGCGCGCCGACAATGGTGACCTTGGCCTCGGCATCCTTCGGGTTGACCGCCTCCGGGCGGAATTCCGCGATGGTGTAATGATTCTCCTCGTTGAAAAAGATGATGCGCTCGAGGACGCCGGTGAGCGATGCGGACGGAGGGGAAGCCACGGGTTAAACGGATATGCGGCGGACCCCGGAAGGAAAGCGCGGAACGCAGGCGCAAAAAAGCCCGCCGGGGTGGCCGGCGGGCGGGATGACGGAAAAAATCCGCGGCCGGGATTTACTTGGCGGCCGGGGCGGGGGCGGGGAACGAGACCTCGGCGGTCCGGGCGTCCTCGACCAGCTTCTGGACCTTCGGGATCAGCGTGCGCTGCATCTCCTGCACGAGCGGCATGACATGCTGCATGATCTGCGGCTGCTTCGCCAGCATCGACTGGCCCTCGGGGGACGAGAAGAAGGTCTTCATGGCCTTGAGTTCGGCCTCGGTGTAAACGTCGGCGTAGATCTGGTCCATCTTGGTGATCATCTCCCGGGCGGCGGCCATGGAGAGGTCAAAGATCTTGTCCTGGAGGGCGGTCGCCTTCGCGCGCTGCTCGGGGGTGGCGGTGGCCGGGACGGCGGTGATCTGGGCGGCGCTCTGTTTCATCTGTGCGGCCATGGCGTCGAACATCTTGTCGGCCTTCATGACGGCGATGACCTCGCGGGCGAGGGCGAGCTTGGCGGGATCGGCGGAGGTGGTCTGGGCGAGGGCTCCGGTCGCAAGGGCGGCCAGCAGGGCAAGGAGGCGGGTGATTTTCATGGGAAGGAAGGGTGACGTGGCCGGAGCATCGTGGACCGGGCGGCGGATGCAATGCCTACGGCGCCGGGGATTTGCCGTCCGGCGGGCGGGCGGCGGTCAGGTCCTTGATGAGGGTCTTCATTTCCCGGCCGGCCCGGATCCCGATGAAGAACACGAGGAAGCCATACCACGCGATCGAGGTGAAGAGCAGGAGGGTCCAGGCGATGACGTAGGGGTCTTTCATTTAGGGGGCCGGGACGGGTTGGAGGGTTTTGGCCGGCGCGCGGGAAACGAGCGAGCCGACAATCATGCCGAGAAAGGCGAGGGCGAAGGACGAGCCGCCGGCGACCTCGGCGGCGATCTGGTGTTCCGGCGTGGCCCGGGCGTTGACGATGAGGAACGTCAGCGGGCCGATGGCGCCGAGGATGAGGGCGGCGTAAGCGCCGGTGGAGTTCGCGCGCGGCCAGTAGAGGCCGGCGATGAGCAGGGTGAAGACGCTCGCGAGGTAGATGTTGCCGGTGACGGCGAGGAAGTCCCACGCCGAGCCCGGCAGCTGGTACCAGAGGCCGAAGAACAGGAGAAACACGGCGATGCCCAGCAGGATCATCCGGGTGAGCAGCAGCTGGCCTTTGTTCGAGAGCGGGTTTTTCAGGCACGGCATGATGATGTCGTTATAGATCACCGTGGCCCAGGTGAGCATGTAGCCGCTGATGGTGGACATTTCGGCGGCGATCATGGACGCCACCAGGATGCCCATCAGGCCGACCGGCAGCACCACGCCGAGGTAGCGCGGCATGGCGGTCATGGAATCGAGCCCCGCGGGCAGGCCGCCATGCTGCGTGAAGTACACGAAGGCCGCGGCGCCCCACAGGCCGGGGAGCAGGAACCGGCCGACGAAATAAAACGACACGCGGCGGTACATCTTCGTTGCAGTGGCGGAGTCCTTGGTCGCGAGCACGCGGCTGATCGTGGTCTGCCAGGTCGTCACGACGGCGAGTTGGAAGACCAGCATCCAGAGGATGTAACCCCAGCCGAAGCTGGTCGGATGCACGGGGTTGAACGGATGCGGGCTGGTGCCGCCGCTGGCGGTCCAGGTGGATTGCATCGTGGTGATCAGGTTGGTCCAGCCGATGTGGGCGACGACCATGACCGAGGTGATGACGATGCCGACGCCGACCAGGATGAACTGCAGGTAGTCGGTCATCAGCACCGAGAGCATGCCGCCGACGACGGTGTAGAGCAGCACGAGCACGAGCAGGAGCGTCATGACCAGTTCCAGCGAACTGGCCGGCATGCCGGTCGCGTGGACGAGGAAATCGCCGCCGAGCCGGAGGAAGATGCCCATGTTGAGCAGGCCGCCGAGCGCGACGAACACGCCGGCGAGCCAGCGCACGCGCGTGCTGAAGCGTTTCTCGAACAGCTCGGGAATGGTCATCACGCCGGCGTTGCGCAGCGGCTTGATCACAAAGCCGGTGTAGCCCACGAACAGGAAACCGACGGCCATGATCACGCCGATGGTCGCGCCGGCGAACCCCTTCGAGTAGCCGAGCTGCGCCGTGTACATGACGGTGACGAGGCCCATCTCGGTCGCCGCCAGCGAGGCGATGCCGAGGTTCACGTGCACCTCGCGGCCCGCGACGGTGAAGTCGTCCACGCCGCGGATGAAGCGCCGCATCCACAGTCCGGCCGAGAGACAGCCGATGACATAGCCCACAATGATAATCCAATCGAGCGGGTGCAGCGTCATGAAAAAGGGAGAACGGCCGGGGGTGGGGCGGGGGAAGTGACCGGGGTACGTTGGGGCAAGGCGCGGCAGAGTGAAGCGGATTTTTCGGCCCGCGAAACACGCGAAGTTACGCGAATGCAACCCCCGGAACCTTCCGGAATTTTACAGGAGGCAACGAAGGAAACAGGGGGTTCCGCTCCAGGATTTCCCCGCTCTGTTTTCTCGGTTTCCTCCTGTAAATCGGCTTGAACTCCGGATTTGGAATGCGCGCTGATCCACCCATTTCGCGGGCAAGGTTCGGGTTTGAGACCACCAGAAAAAGCTCCACACAACCATCGGTGCGGCTACGTTGGGCGCGCCGCATGAAAAAGACCGCCGCCCTGTCCCTTGCCGAGCGCTACGACCGCGACGGTTTTGTCATCGTGCCCGACCTGTTCAGCGTCGAGGAGTGCGACCGGCTGAAGGCGGAGGCGCGCCACGTGCTCGACACGCAGGCGAAGCCCGGGGCGTCGGTCTACGTGCATGTCGCCGTCGTGAGCCCGGCCTTCCGGGCCCTGGCGGAGGATCCGCGGGTGGTGGACATCCTCGGGGAGGTCATGCCGCAGGGCGTGATGTTCCTGAGCGACAAGATTGTCTACAAGTCCGCCAGCAAAACCTTCGCGACGCCGTGGCACATTGACTTCTTCTACTGGCGCAACACCCGGCCCAAGCTCTCGGTCTGGATCCCGCTCGATGACGCGACGGCCGAGAACGGCACGCTCACCGTGGTGCCCGGCAGCCACAAGCGGGACTGGAACATGGTGAAGATCGGCCTGCCGAGCGGGGATTTCCAATACGAGATCAACGATGGCACGTGGCGGGACGGCGACATCGTCACCTGCAACATCAAGCGCGGCTCCGTGATCGTTTTTTCCGACCGCCTCGTGCACGGCTCGACGCGTAATACCGCGGGCAAGGACCGCTACGCCATCATCAGCACGTATCACACGCCCGGCGCCGACGAGCCCTTCGATCTGGATTTTCCGGCGCGCAAGGTGCTGGTGCCCGCCGCAGGCTGAAGGGGGCTCAGCCGCCACCCCGGCCTCAGGCTAACTCCTGGGCGACCGCAATCAGGTCCGGTAACACGCGGTCGGCCCCGGCGGCGGTCAGTTGGGCCGCGTCGTGCGTGCCGGTCGTGACGCACCAGCAGGGGAAACCGGCGTTGTGGCCGGTCGCGACGTCGAACGGCGAGTCGCCGATGAGCAGCGTGGTGGCGGCGTCCGCGCCGAGCGCGTGCAACACGTGGGCGGAGAACTCGCGCGAGGGTTTGAGCCACGGGGTGTCGCCCGCGCCAAACACGCCCGACAGAAACGGATCCAGCCCGAGGTGCGTGCAGATGCGGCGGGCATAGCCGGCGTGCTTGTTGGTGTAGACGGCGAGTTTCAGGCCTTGCGTGTGCTGGGCGCGCACCAACTCCAGCGCCCCGGGGAGGAGAATCACATCCTCCAGCAGGATCCGGCTGGTGTAGTCGGTGTGGGCTTGGACCGCCGCCGGGATGAGCTCGGGCGGCAGAAAATGCGCCATCGCCTTCCCGATGCCGCCGCCGACCGCGCGGCGGACCTCCGCCATCGTCGGGGCCGGCCGGCCGAACAGCGGCAGGGTGTGCTGGTAGGCGCGGTGGATGGTGGTGAACGCATCCACCAGCGTGCCATCGAGGTCGAACAGGAGGGTAGAGCAGGGCCGCATGAAGCCGTGGAGATTTGGTTTGGCGGCGGGCCATGTCACGGGTGAAGTGGCGCCATGCCTGCCAGCCCCGGACTCCTGAATGCGCGCGTGGCGCTGACCACCGAGGGCGACGCACTGGCCGTGGCATTGGCGGGCACATGGCAGGTGACGGAGTCGCGGCCGTCGTGGGCCGGACTGCTCGGGACCCAGAACCCCGCCCGGGTCCGGCTCGTGGTGGCGGACGTCGAGAAGTGGGACAGCTCGCTGCTGCTCTTCCTGTTTGAGGTGCAGCAGTGGTGCCGCGGGACGGGCGCATACTGCGACACGGACGCGCTGCCGGAGAAAATCCGCACGCTCCTCAGCCAGCTTTCGGCCTCGCACGAGACCAGCGTGCCGTTCGACCGGTCGGAGAATTTCATCACGACGGTCGGCCTCGCGACGCAGGACGTGGCGGCCAAGGGCCGCGCGATCTTCCAGTTCGTGGGCGAGTGCGTGCTCGGCGCGCAGCAGCTGGTGCGCAACCCGAAGAAGTTCCGCTGGCGGGACTGCCTGGACGAGATGCAGCAGTGCGGGGCGATGGCCCTCCCGATCGTGAGCCTCGTCAGCCTGCTGGTCGGCGTCACGCTGGCGTATATCGGCGCGGTGGTGCTGCGCCAGTATGGCGGCGACATCTACGTGGCGGATTTTATCGGACTCTCGATGGTGCGGGAAATGGGCGCATTGATGACGGCCATGGTGCTGTCGGGCCGGACCGGCGCCGCCTTTGCGGCCACGCTGGGCAACATGAAGGCCAACGAGGAGATCGACGCCCTGGAGACGCTGGGCATCCCGGCGGTACAGTTCCTCGTGCTCCCGCGGCTGATCGCGCTGGGCGTGATGATGCCGCTGCTGGCGCTCTACGCCAACGCGCTCGGCATCATCGGCGGGGTCATCGTGGCCTTTGGGTTGCTCGGCATCCCCCCGGCGGCCTTCTGGGTCGAGATGCTCACGATCGTGGACCTGTCGGACATCATGAGCGGGGTGATCAAGGCGACCTCGTTCGGGTTGATCGTCGGGCTCTCGGGCTGCCTGCGCGGCCTGCAGGCGGACCGCAGCGCCGCCGGCGTGGGCCGCGCGGCGACCTCGGCGGTGGTGACCGCGATCCTGCTCATCATCATTGCGGACGCGATCTTCGCGGTCCTCTTCAACGCCCTTGGCATCTAGGACCATGGCCGACCCGACCCTCCCGCATCCCCCGCCCGCCGGCGGCCCCGCCATCGAGGTGGCCAACCTCGACTGTGGCTATGATGGCAAGGTGGTGTTAAAGAACATCTCCTTCACCATCGCCCGCGGGGAGATCTTTTTCATCATCGGCGGCTCGGGCTGCGGCAAAAGCACGCTGCTGCGCAACCTCGTGGGTCTGAACCAACCGACCGCGGGCGCGGTGAAATTCTTCGGCCAGTCCTTCACCGAGGCGGACACGGTCACGCGGCGCGGGCTGCTGAAGACCTTTGGGATGCTGTTCCAGAGCGGGGCGCTGTGGAGCTCGCTCACGCTGCGGAAAAACGTGTCCCTGCCGCTGGAGGAATACACCACGTTGGCCCCGCGTGAGATCGAGGAGATCGCGACCCTGAAGCTCGCGCAAGTCGGGCTCAGCGGCTTCGAGGATTACTATCCGTCGGAGATCAGCGGCGGCATGAAGAAGCGCGCCGGCCTGGCCCGCGCGCTGGCGCTGGACCCGGCGATCGTGTTCTTCGACGAGCCGTCGGCGGGGCTGGACCCGGTGACCTCGCGCAAGCTCGACGAACTCATCCTGCAGATCCGCGAGACCTTCGGTACCACGATCGTCGTCGTGTCGCACGAGCTGGCGTCAATCTTCGACATTGCCGACCGCGTGATCATGCTCGACCGCGCGGAGCAGGGTATCATCGCCTCGGGCCCGCCGCGCGAGCTGGCGAAGACCAGCCGCGACCCCCGGGTGGCGGAGTTTCTCCGGCGCGGCGACTTGCTCCCGCAATAGACTTCCCCTCAAATCCCCCATCGTTACGCTTTCCCGCACGTGAAAACCAAAGTCAGCCCGGCCATCGTCGGCATGTTTGTGATCGGGGCGTTTGCGCTGCTCATCATCGCGCTGCTCACGTTCGGCGGGGTGAACTTCTTCGCGAAGCCGCAGCGCTTCGTGGTGTATTTCGACGAGTCGGTCCACGGCCTCAACCTCGGCTCCTCCGTGCAGCTGCGCGGCGTGCCGGTGGGCCGCGTGGTGGACCTCAATGTCCACTATGACAGCGGCACCCACAACTCGGTTGTCGCGGTCGTGTGCGAGTTCAGCAAGAACAAGGTCACCGACGCCAAGGGCCAGGCCATCAACGTCGCGGACCGCGCCGAGCTCCAGCTGCTGGTGGACAACGGCCTGCGCGCGCGGCTCGACGTCCAGGGCCTGGCGACGGGCCTGCTGTTCGTGGAACTCGAGTTTCTCGACCCCAAGGCCTACCCGGCGGACAACCGCGTCACCGAGCTGAAATACGTCGTGGTGCCCTACGTGCCCTCCGCGATCTCGGAGTTCCAGACGAACCTCACGGAGATCCTGAACGACATCAAGAAGGTGGATTTCGCCGGCATCGGCCGCGAGGTGAAGCTGCTGCTCGGCGACGCCCACAAGCAGCTCGACGGGCTCGATCTCAAGGCGCTGGCCGTCCAATGGCAGAAGGCGGGCGCCTCCGTCGAGGCGCTGGCCGGATCGCCGGAGACGAAGCAGACCATCACCAACCTCAACGCCACGCTCACCGACCTGCGCACCGTGCTGGCGAAGCTGGACAAGCAGGTGGACAGCAATGGCAACGAGCTGAAGGCGACGCTGGTGGAGACGAAGGCCACGCTGGCGTCGTTCAACGCCGCGGCGGAAACCGCGCGGCGGTTCGTCGCGGCGCAGGGCAGCCTGGGCTCCGACACGGGCCGCACGCTGGCACAGCTGGCCGACGCCGCCGAGGCCGTGCAGCGGCTGGCCGAATTTCTCGAGCGCAACCCGCAGGCGCTGATCAGCGGCAAACACCCGGCGCGCTGAAATTGCGTCCGCGAACCACCCGAAACTCCCGATGAAAGCCCGTCCTCTTTCCCTCCTTTCCCTGCTGCTCCCGGTCCTCTGGCTCCTCGCCGGCGCGGGCTGCAACGTCATTCCGGCCTCGCAGCCGGATGCGACCCGCTACTACGTCCTGACCACTATCCCCGCCAAGCCCGCCGCGGCGGCGGCCGAGGGTCCGCACTGGCGCATCGCGCTGCGCACGGTCGAGGTCCCGAGCTTCCTCCGGGGCAAGGCCATGCAGGTGCGCAGCGCCGGCAACGAGGTCCACTACGCCGATGAAGCCCGCTGGGCCGAGTCGCTCGAGGCCGGCCTGGGCCGGGTCCTCCGCGAGAGCCTGGAGGGCCGCGGTGAGATCGCCCATGTGGTGGTGTCGGCGGGCGAGGATCCGGACTTTGACGTGCTGGTGCGCGTGCTCCGGTGCGAGGGCGACAGCGACGCGAAAGTGGCGCGCTTTTCCGCCGTGGTGGAAATTTATGCGCCCCGCCTCGGGGCGGACCTGCGGGCGCGCGACACCTATGTCATCGAGGTCGCCGGCTGGGATGGCAGCTATGGCCAGCTCGCGGCCAAGCTGAGCGAGGCCGTGGACGGGCTGGCGGGGCGGATCGTCACCCTGCTTGGGTCCGCGGGCTCGCCGGGGAAGCGCTGACCGGCGGGGTCGCCGCGCTTACTTCAGCGCGGCGGCGATGCGGGTGAGGGCGGCCTCGACGTTGGCGCGGGAGTTGAACGCGCTGATGCGCACGTGGCCCTCGCCGCACTTGCCGAAACCGGCGCCGGGCGTGCAGACGACCTGGGCCTGGTTCAGCAACAGGTCGAAGAACTCCCAGGAGTCGCGGCCGGTGTTGATCCAGATATAGGGCGCATTGTCGCCGCCGACGCAGGGCAGGCGGAGCTTGGCCATGGCGTCGCGGATGAGCTTCGCGTTGCCGAGGTAGAAGTCGGTCATCGCCCGCGTCTGCTGCTGGCCCGCGGCGGTGAAGATGGCGGCGGCGGCCTTCTGGATGGGATAGGCGACGCCGTTGAACTTGGTGGTGTGGCGGCGGGTCCAGAGGGCGTGCACGGAGTGCGGCTGGCCGGCGGCGTCGAAGGCCTGGAGCGACTTCGGCACCACGGTGTAGGCGCAGCGCGTGCCGGTGAAGCCGGCGGTCTTGGAGAAGCTGCGGAATTCGATGGCGACGTCGCGGGCGCCGGGGATCTCGTAGATGGAGTGGGGGATGGCCGGGTCGCGGATGTAGGCCTCGTAGGCGGAGTCAAAGAGGATGATCGCCTGGTTCTGCTTCGCGTAGGCGACCCACGCCGCGAGCTGGGCCCGCGTGGCGACGGCGCCGGTGGGGTTGTTCGGGAAGCAGAGGTAGATCAGGTCGGTGGCGGCACTGGGAATCGCGGGCACGTAGCCATTGGCCGGGGTGCTGTCGAGGTAGGTGACCCCGGTGTAGCGGCCGTCGGCGTTCATCCCGGTGCGGCCGGCCATGACGTTGGTGTCGATGTAGACCGGATAGACGGGGTCGGGGATCGCGAGCCGGATGTCGGAGCCGAAGATTTCCTGGATGTTGCCGCAGTCGCACTTCGAACCGTCGGAAACGAAGATCTCGTCCGCCTCGATCGGGCAGCCGCGCGCGGTGTAGTCATGGGCGGTGATGGCCTCGCGGAGGAAGGCGTACCCCTGCTCGGGACCGTAGCCCTTGAAGGTCTCGCGCTTCGCCATCTCGTCGGTGGCGGCATGCAGCGCCGTGATGCACACGGGCGGGAGGGGCTCGGTGACATCGCCGATGCCCAGCCGGATGATCGGCTTGGCCGGGTTGGCCGCGACGAAGGCGTTCACGCGCTTCGCGATGTCGGTGAAGAGGTAGGAGGCCTTGAGCTTGGTGTAGTTCTCGTTGATGCGGATCATGGGATGTAAAGGGAGCGTTAAGCGACCCTGTTGAAGGGCCGAAAAACTTGAACAAAGGCCGCGAAGCGCGTTTGTTCAAGCCCGACGTTTCGGTTCCGGAGCGTCGGCCCATGCAAAAAATCGAGTCCGTGTCGGAAATGCGGTCAGTCGCGGCGCAACTCAAGGCGTCGGGGCAGAGCATCGCCCTCGTGCCCACCATGGGGGCGCTGCATGCGGGCCAGGCGGCGCTGATCCGCGCCGCGGGGCAGAAGGCGAAGGTGGTCATCGTTTCAATCTTCGTGAACCCGCTGCAGTTCGGCCCCAACGAGACGATGGCGAACTACCCGCGGAGCATGGCGGAGGACCTGGCGCTCTGCGAGGCGTGCGGGGCGCAGATCGTGTTCCTGCCCACGGTGGCGGAAATCTATCCCAAGGGCTACTCGACCTACATCAGCGAGGAGCACATCGCGCGGACGCTCTGCGGGCTGTCGCGGCCGGCGCATTTCCGCGGCGTGACGACGATGATGGCGAATTTCTTCAACCTCATCCACCCGGACTTCGCGTTCTACGGCCAGAAGACCGCCCAGCGCGCGGCGATCGTGCGGAAGATGGCGGACGACCTGCACTTTGGCGTGGAGATCGTCGTCGTGCCGACCGTGCGCGAGGCGGACGGACTGGCCACGGGCGTGAGCAACCGGAACTTTACGACCAGCCAGCGGGGGGAGGCGCTCGCGCTGAGCAAGGCGCTGACGAAGGTGAAGGAGATGACCGCCGCCGGCGTGAGCAATCCCGACCGGCTGATCGCCGAGGCGACGCACATCCTCAGCCAGCACCGGCGCGTGCGGATCATTTACATCTCGATCGTGGACACGGTGACGCTCGAGCCGGCACGCGAGGCCAAGGCGGGGAAGACCATGCTGGCCCTGGCGGCCTGGGTCGACGAGGTGCGCCTGGTCGACAACGTGCTCTTATAGAATCGCGGCAGGGCCTGGCCGGGACGATTTTTCCCGGACCCGCGGGCTGGGGGAACGCGCCACCGTCTTCCGGGGGAGGAGGGGGAATTCAAGCCGTGTAACCCGGGCCTTCCGTGGTCAAAATCAGGCCCAACACCCCATTGAGAGATTTCGGTGGAAATCTATCAAAATCTATCATTTCCTGTTTCTTTATGCCGGCCTCATCCGAACTGCTCCCGCGCCTGCTCGACCTCTCCCACCAGCTGGGCCGGGAAGAGCGCAAACTCGCCATCCTGGGTGAAGGCAACACCTCGGCGCGGGTCTCGGACAACAGCTTTCTGGTCAAGGCCAGCGGCTCGAACCTGGCCACGCTGGCCGCGGCCAACCTGACCGAGTGCCGTTTCAACGGCCTGCTGCCGCTGCTCGACACGAAGAAGCTGGCCGATGCCGCAGTGGACCAGGCGCTGCTCGCGGCGCGGGTGGACCCGGCCGCGAAGAAGCCCTCGGTCGAGGCGATGTTTCACGCGTGGCTGCTCACCCTGCCGGGCGTGAATTTCGTCGGCCACACGCACCCGGTGGCGGTGAACCAGATTCTGGCCACCAGGCATGCGCGCACCTTTGCGACGAAGCGGCTGTGCCCCGATGAGATCGTCTGTTGCGGCACCGAGTTCGTGCTCGTGCCCTACGTGGATCCCGGCCTGAAACTCGCGCAGGCGATCCGCACGGCCGTCACGGCCTACGTGAAGCGGCTCGCGCGCCCGCCGCGCGTTATCCTCCTTGAGAACCACGGCCTGATCGCGCTCGGCGCCACGCCGGAGGCGGTGCTGGCCGCGACGCTGATGGCCGTGAAGGCCGCCGAGGTCTTCACCGGCGCCAATGCGCTGGGGTCGGTGCGCTTCCTGTCGCCCGCCGTCGGCGCGCGCATCGCCGGCCGCCCTGACGAGCACTACCGCGAGAAGATGCTCGGGATCCGCTGAATTTTCCCACCATGAAGTCCTACAAATACGTGAATTACCTCTGGGATGACGCCAAGGCGGCATCGCTCGATCAAGTCGGCCGCCTCGTCTACCGCTCCAATCTGCTCGGGAGCGACCTGCGCGTCACCAACACCGGCGGCGGCAACACGTCGTCGAAGATCACGGAGAAGGACCCGCTCACCGGCCAGGGCACCGAGGTGCTCTGGGTCAAGGGCTCCGGCGGCGACCTCCGCACCAGCACGCGGGAGAATTTCTCGTCCCTCTACCAGTCGAAACTCATCGGCATGCAGGCGCTCTACCTCGGCCGTGCCGACAAGGGCCTGAAGTCCGCCGCGGAGGACGACATGGTCGCGATGGCCAGCCACGCGACGTTCAACCTCAACCCGCGCGCGTCGTCCATCGACACGCCGCTGCACAGCTTCATCCCGGCGAAGTTCGTGGACCACATGCACCCGAACGCGATCATCTCGGTCGCGGCCTCGGCCAATTGCCAGAAGATCACCCAGGAGATCTTCGGCGGCGAGATGGCCTACGTGAAATGGATGCGGCCCGGCTTCGAGCTCGGCCTCGCCATGCAGGAGATCTGCCAGAAAAACCCGGCCGTGAAGTCCATCATGATGGGCCAGCACGGCTTCATCTCGTGGGACAACGACGAGAAGACCTGCTACACCTACACCCTCGACTGCATCGAGAAGGCCGCGGCCTACATCGAGCAGAAGTACGCCGCCAAGGGCGGCGACGCCGCGGCGTTCGGCGGCGCGAAATACTCCACGCTCGCGCCCGAGAAGCGCGCCGCGCTCTTCGCCGGCATCCTCCCGTGGCTGCGCGGCCAGGTTTCGTCCCAGAAGCGCTTCATCGGCACCGTCCAGGAGGACGAGAAGATCCTCCGCTTCGTGAACTCGAAGGACGCCGCCCGCCTCGCCGAGCTCGGCACCTCCTGCCCCGACCATTTCCTCCGCACCAAGATCAAGCCGCTCTACGTGGACTTCAACCCGCAGACCGAGGATCTCGCCGCGCTGAAGAAGAAGCTCGCGGCCGGACTCGAGGCGTACCGCAAGGACTACGCGGCGTACTACGCCAAGTGCAAACACGCCAACTCGCCCGCGATGCGCGACGCCAACCCGACGGTCGTGCTCATCCCCGGCCTCGGCATGATCGCCTGGGGCAAGGACAAGTCCGAGTCCCGCGTCACCGCGGAATTCTACAACTGCGCCGTCGAGGTCATGCGCGGCGCCGAGGCGATCGACACTTACATCGCCCTGCCGCAGCAGGAGGCGTTCGACATCGAGTACTGGCTGCTGGAGGAGGCGAAGCTGAAGCGCATGCCCGCCGAGAAGGAACTCGCCCGCCAGGTCATCGTCGTCATCGGCGCCGGCTCCGGCATCGGCAAGGAGACCGCCCACCGCATCTCGAAGGAAGGCGCGCACATCGTGTGCGTGGACATGAAGCAGGAAACCGCGGACGCCACCGCCCAGGAAATCACCGCCAAGCTGGGCCAGGGCATCGGTGTCGCCGGTTCCGGCATTTCCGGCTGCGGTCCGGCCGTCGGCCTGGTCGGTAACATCACCGACCGCGCCAGCGTCCGCGCCATGCTCGACCAGGTCGCGCTCGCGTACGGCGGCTTCGACTCGATCATCGTGACCGCCGGCGTGTTCTGGCCGAGCGACACGACCGGGCACATCCCGGACGACAAATGGTTCTTCACCTTCAACGTGAACGTCACCGGCAGCTACATCGTCGGCGACGAGGCCGCGAAGACCTGGAAGGAGCAGGGCCTCAAGGGCCAGCTCGTCCTCACCACCTCGGCCAACGCCGTGGTGCCGAAGAAGGGCAGCATCGCCTACGACACCTCGAAGGCCGCCGCGAACCACCTCGTGCGCGAACTCGCGATCGAGCTCGCGCCGCTGGTGCGCGTCAACGGCGTCGCGCCCGCGACCGTGGTGCAGGGCAGCGCGATGTTCCCGCGCGACCGCGTCATCGGCTCGCTCGCGAAGTACGCGATCCCCTTCACCGAGGACGAGGCGACCGAGTCGCTCGTGAAGAAACTCGCGCAGTTCTACGCCGACCGGACGCTGACCAAGGCGCCGATCACCCCGGCCGACCAGGCCGAGGCGTATTTCCTCCTCGTGAGCCAGCGCCTCAGCAAGACCACCGGCCAGGTCATCACCGTGGACGGCGGCCTGCACGAGGCGTTCCTGCGCTGAGCGCAGGGCGCTCAGCGCAAGTGACAGGGGCCGAGTTTCAGGTGACAAGGATCATGCCAGCTTCGCTGAAATCCACCTTGTTACCGGTTCCTTGGTACTTGAAACTTCCCGGGTGAAACTCGGAGCCCACATCTACCTCTGGACCGAGCGCTGGTCCGACGCGGAGACCGGGCTGTTCGACCGCGCGCGCGGGCTCGGGCTCGACCTGATTGAGCTATCAGTCGGGCTGGATGTAAAATTTTCCTCCGTCCAGACCCGGCGCGCGGCGGAAGCGGCGGGTGTCGGCCTGCTGGTTGGGCCGGGGGGCGAGTGGCCGGCGGGGGCGGACCTGTCGGACGACGATCCGGCGAACCGGCGCGCGGCGCTCGAGTTTCACCGCGGGATTATCAACCAGGCGGCGGAGCTGGGGGCGGTGGCGTATGCCGGCGCGCTTTACGGCCGGCCGGGCAAGGTGCTGCGGCGGCGTCCGCCCGCGGAGGAATTTCCGCGCACGGCCGAGGGCCTGCACACGCTCGCGGCGTACGCGCAGTCGGCGGGCGTGAAGCTCGTGATCGAGCCGATGAGCCGGTTTCGCTCCCATGTGATCAACACGCCGGCGCAGGCGCTGCGGATGCTGGAGCTCGCGGACCAGCCCAACCTCCACCTCCTGCTCGATACCTATCACCTTGTCACCGAGGTGCGGGATTACGCCGCGGCGATCAAGTCGGTGGGCGACAGGCTCTGGGGCCTGCACGCCTGCGAGAACGACCGGGGCGTGCCGGGTGGCGGGCTGCTGCCCTGGCCGGAAATCTTTGCCGCGCTCAAGACGACCAAGGCGGAGTACGTCGGTTTCGAGGGTTACAACACGGGAATCGGCGACTTTGGCTGGCGGCGCGGGATGTTTCAGAACGTCTGCCCCGACGGTGATGCCTTTGTGCGCGAGGCCGTGGCGTTCACGCGGCGGCAGCTGTAGGGCGGAGTCCGGGTCGCCCGACTCGCGCTCCACCACTCAAGCGCGCGGCTGGTAGGTCTTTTGCTTCAGATTGGCGCTGAGCAGGCGGCGGAACGTGGCGAGGTCTTTGACTGCGCCGAGCGCGATCAGCTGGCTGGCAATGTTGCCGACGGCGGTGCCCTCGAGGTTGAACGACAGCACGGGGATGCCGGTGGCGTCGGCCGTGGCCTGGCAGAGCAGGCGGTTCTTCGAGCCGCCGCCGACCATGAGGACGCGGCGGAATTTCTTGCCGGTCATCCGCTCGAAGTTCGCCGCGGCGTTCGCGTGGCCGCGGGCGATGGAGTCGCAGATCAGGCGCGTGTAGCCGGCGAGGTTCTTCGGGACCGCGGCTTTCTTCCGCTTCAACTGCGCGTCGATCGCGGCGCGCATGGACTTCGGCGCCATGAAGGCGGCGTCGGTGGTGTCCAGCAGCAGCGCCGGGGCGGGTAGTTTTTCCGCGGCGGTGATGAGTGCGTCCCACGCCTTGGGGGTTTCCGGGCGGGCGTTGAATTCCTGCAGGGTCTGCTCGAGGAGGAAGAGGCCGGGGACATTGGTCAGCGGGCGGTAGCCGCCGAGGCCGGTGCGCTCGTTGGCAATGCGCGAGGCAAGGGCGTCGGGGTCGAGCAGGGGGGTGGCGTTCTCGAAGCCGACGAGGGACCAGGTACCGGAGCTGAGGAAGAGGTCGCCGCCTTCGGGCGAGGCGGGCATGGCGTCGTAGGCGCAGGCGGTGTCGTGGCCGGGGACGGCGATGACCTGGGTCCGGGCGAGTTCGGGCAGCGCGGTGACGGGACCGAGTTTTTTGCCGGAGAGGACCGGGGTGGTGAACCACGTCGGCGGGATGTGGAAATGCTCGAGGGCGGTGCGCGACCAGTCGCGGCTGTGCACATCGATCAGCTGCGACGTGCTGCCGACGGTGAGCTCGTTTTCCATTTTCCCGCTCAGGAGGTAATTGAAATATTCCGGCAGGAAGAGGCAGCGCGTGGCGAGGTCGGTGACGGCCGGGCAGCGCGCGACGGTTTCACCCAGCTGGAGGCTGGTGTTGTAGAAGACATTCGGGATGCCGGTGGCGGCGTAGAGGTGTGCCGCGCCGTGCTTCGCGAGTGCGGCGAGGCCGGCCTGCGTGCGGTTGTCGCGGTAGGCGTGGGTGGGAAACACGAGCCGGCCGGCGTCGTTGAGCAGCACGTGGTCGCAGCCCCAGGTGTCCACGCCGACGGAGGCCAGCTTTGCGCCCTTCGGCAGGAGGGCGACGGCCTTGCGCAGGCCGGTCAGCGCCTCGTGCCAGAGCGTGCCGACCTCCCAGTAGGCGTGGTCGCCGAGCTCCCGGTAGGAGTTGGGGAAGCGGTGTGCCTCGGTGAGGGTCAGTTTGTTTTTCGACCACTGGCCGAGGATGACGCGGCCGCTGGTGGCGCCGAGATCGACGGCGGCGGAGTAGATGGGGGAGGCCATGGGGTGAGGGGGAAGTAAGAAGGAAGAATTAAGAGGGAAGAAGGCCGGAGGTTCGGAACTTGGACACGGAGGGAGGGGTTGAGGTCAATGAGGCTGAACTCTGTGCACTCTGTGCTGCTTCGGTGAGCTCTGTGGCGAAAAAGAACCTAGGCCAACTGCAGGAGCTGGTTGGCCTTTTGTTGTACGGTGCGGAAGCGGTCGGCGTTTTGGGGGAGTTTGATGTCCTCGCCATAGATGGGGATCATCTCCTTCAGGCGCGCCTGGCTGGCCGCGGTGGCGACCAGGTGCGGGAAGCAGAGCTTGATCACATCGAGGACGATGTTGACGCACACGGATGCGCCCGGCGACGCGCCGAGAAGGGCGGAGATGCTGCGGTCGGAGTTCGTGATGACCTCCGTGCCGTAGTGGACGATGCCGGCCTCGCCGTCGGTTTTCTTGATGGCCTGCACGCGAATGCCGGCGTCGATCAGCTTCCAGTCCTTCGCCTGCGCCGTCGGGTAGAAAATGTGCAGCACCTCCATGCGGTGGGCCATGCTCTGGGTGCCCTGCTGGACGAGGTATTTGACGAGCGGGAGGTTGCTGGCGCCGATCTTGAGCAGGGTGAGAAGGTTGTCGGGCTTGATGGAACCGGGCAGGTCGGTCCAGCTGCCCTCCTTGTGGAGGAACTTGGTCGTCCACGCGGCGAACGGGCCGAAGAGCAGTGTCTTTCTGCCGTCGAGGATGCGCGTGTCGAGATGCGGGACCGCCATGGTGGGGGCGGCATCGAGGGCCTGGCCGTAGACCTTGGCCTGGTGTTTCTTGACGATCTCGGGGTTGTCGCAGACCAGCCACTGCCCGCCGATCGGGAAGCCGCCGAGACCCTTGGCTTCCGGGATGCCGGACTTCTGGAGGAGGTGCAGGCTGCCACCGCCGGCGCCGACGAAGACAAACTTGGCGTGATTGTGGCGGACGGCGCCGGTGGCAAGATCCCGGGCCGCCACGTCCCAACCGCCGGGGGTCTTGGTGAGATTCACCACGCGGTGGCCGCTGGCGATGCCGCATCCGGGCTGCTGGGCGAGCCAGCCGAAGAGCTTGCGGGCGATCACGCCGAAATTCACATCGGTGCCGCTGGTCATCTTGGTGGCGGCGATGGGGACCTCGCCGCGGCCCTCGGTCAGCAACGGGGCCCAGCTGCCGATGGTGGCACGGTCGGTGGAGTAGACCATCTCCGAGAAAAAGTGGTGCGCGGACATCCCGGCGTGGCGGGCCCGCAGGAAATCCACCTGTTCCGGACCGTGCACAAAGCTGATGTGGTTGACGGGATTGATGAACTCCCGGGGATTTTGCATCATCCCGCTCGCGACGGCGTAGCTCCAGAACTGCTTGGATTGCTCGAACTGCTCGAAGATTTCGATGGCCTTGGTGACGTTGACGGTGCCGTCGGCCTCGCGCTTGGGCGTGTAGCTCAGCTCGCAGATGCCCGCATGCCCGGTGCCGGCGTTGTTCCAGCCGTGGGAACTCTCCTGGGCGAGTTCCTCGGTGACCTCATACACCTGGAGGGTGAGCTTGGGCTCGAGGCGCTTGAGGAGGGCGGCGAGATTGGCGGACATGATGCCGCTGCCGATCAGGATGACATCGGGGTCGGCGACGTGCGTGGCGTGCTTCATGAAGGAAAATAGCTAGCGGGGAAGTCGCGCACCGGCCAAGGCATTTTTAACCGCGAATGCCGACCCCAGGCAATTTTACAGTAGGTAACGGAGAGAATGGAGCGCGGTCTGGGATTTCTCTGTTCTCTCTGTTTCCTCCTGTCCAAATCCGGATTCCGAGGCTTGATGCCGGGCCCGTCCATTTACAGCCTCCGGCATGCAATCCGCCCCGTCCGTCCGCGAACTCACGGTCAGGAGTGTCATCCTCGGTGGCGTCATCACGCTGCTGTTCACCGCCGCCAATGTTTACCTCGGGTTGAAGGTCGGCCTGACTTTTGCGACCTCGATCCCGGCGGCGGTCATCTCGATGGCGCTGCTGCGCCTCGTCGGGAATTCCAACATCCTGGAAAACAACATCGTCCAGACGATCGCCTCCGCCGCCGGCACACTGGCCGCGATCATCTTCGTGTTGCCCGGCCTCATCATGGTCGGCTGGTGGCAGGGCTTTCCATACTGGATCACCGTCGCGGTCTGCGCGATCGGCGGAATCCTGGGCGTGATGTTCTCGGTGCCGCTGCGGCGCGCGCTGGTGACGGGTTCCGACCTGCCGTACCCGGAGGGCGTCGCGGCGGCCGAGGTGCTGAAGGTCGGCTTCGGTTCCGCAGAGGGCAAGGTGGAGAACGCCAAGGGCCTGCGCATGATCATCGTCGGCTCGGTGGTTTCGGCGGGTTATGCGCTGCTGGCGGCGATGCGCCTCGCGGCGACCGACGTCGCTGTGAGCTTCCGGCTGTTCCGTGGCGCCACGGCCGCCTCGACGAGCCTGTCCATGGCGCTCATCGGCGTCGGGCATCTCGTGGGACTCTCAGTCGGCGTGGCGATGCTGTTTGGCATGCTCATCGCCTGGGTCGGGCTGGTGCCGATGCTCACGGCCGCTCACGGCGTGACGGGCAACCTGGACCAGCTGGTCAACACGACTTTCCGCAGCGAGGTGCGTTTCATCGGCGCCGGGACCATCGGCGTCGCCGCCCTCTGGAGCCTCATCCGCATCCTCGGGCCGATCGCCAAGGGCATCCGCTCCGCGATGGCGGCATCCAAGGCCCGCTCGGCCGGGACCGAGCTACCGCTCACCGAGCGCGACCTGCCGATTGGCATTGTCGGCGGCACCATCCTCGCGCTGCTCGTGCCGATCGCCGGGCTCCTCTGGGTTTTCTGCTCCGGCACGGCGATCGCCTCCGGTATCGGCCCGGTGATCCTCGGTACGCTGGTCTTTGTCGTGGTGGTCGGGGCGATCATTGCGTCGGTCTGCGGCTACATGGCCGGCCTGATCGGCGCCTCGAACAGTCCTGTTTCGGGTGTGGGCATCCTGTCTGTGCTGGGTGCGTCCCTGCTGCTGGTCCTCGTTTACGGACACGGCGGCACCCCGGAGCAGACCCGGGCGCTGGTGGCCTATGCGCTGTTCACCACCGGCATCGTTTTTTCCATCGCGACGATCGCGAACGACAACCTGCAGGACCTGAAGACCGGCCAGCTGGTCGGCGCGACGCCGTGGCGGCAGCAGCTGGCGCTGATCTACGGCGTGATCTTCGGCTCGCTGGTGATTCCGCCGGTGCTTGACCTGCTCAACAAGGCCTTCGGCTTCGCCGGCGCGCCCGGGGCGGGGGAACACGCGCTCGCCGCACCGCAGGCCGCGCTCATCTCCGCGCTGGCCAAGGGTGTGCTGGGCGGCGACATCAGCTGGAACCTCATCGGCTGGGGTGCACTGCTCGGCGTCGGCACGATCATCCTCGACGAGGTGCTGCGCAAGACGGGCAAGATGCGGCTGCCGCCGCTGTGTGTCGGCATGGGCATCTACCTGCCCATGGCGCTGACGGTGCTGATCCCCGTGGGCGCCGTGATCGGACATTACTACGACAAGTGGGCCGACCGCGGCGGGAATCCGGAGTTTGCCAAGCGCATGGGCGTGCTGGTGGCCACGGGGCTCATCGTTGGCGAGAGTCTCTTTGGCGTGGCGTTTGCCGGCGTCGTCGCGGTGGCGGGCACCGACACGCCGCTGGCGGTCGTCGGCGACAGCTTTGAGAAACCCGGCATCATCATCGGGCTGGTGCTGTTCGCGGGTGCGACGGCGCTGCTCTATCGGTACTCCAAGCGGATATGCCAGGCGGCGTGAGCGCCCCCGCTTTACCTCACTCCTCGCCGTCGTGGTAATCCACCTCGGCCGCGCGGAAGATTTTCCGCGGCGCCCGGAAGCCAAATTTATTGGAATCGGGGTAGTGCCAGAACTCATTGGGCGGGTTGTCGGCGACGAGGAGGTATTCGAGGTCGGTTGAACCGGTGTTGGTGAGCTGGTGGGCTTCGCCGGGCGGATGCACGATTACGTCGCCAGATTCGACCGGGTAGGACTCGGTGTCGGCGCGAATTATGCCCGTGCCGGTGAGAATGACATAGAGTTCCCATTGCGAGGAATGGGAGTGAAACGGGCACCCGGCTTTTCCCGCGGGCAACCGGGCGAGCTCGAGGTCGAAGGGATGGCCGCCGAGGCCGGTCGGCGTGTTGCGCAGGGCGCCGACGGCGATGGAAAGCTCCTTGCCGGTGGCGCTGAATTTCCCTTTCGGCGATGACCACGGCCCCCACGGCAGCGTGTCAGGGTGGACCTTGCGCTGGGCGAACGGCGTCAACCCCGGTTCCGTCGGGGCGGGCGCGGGCTGGGAGGCGGCTGCAGCCGCTGGGCCGGGGGCGGACTTTTCCTGCGGCACGGGTCGGAGCGTCCAGGCTCCGCCGGATTCCTCCTCCCCGTCGAAATAGTCCGTCTCGATCATGCGGAAGACCTTCCCGGGTGGACGCAGCGCCCATTTGTTGGAGTCGGGGTAATAACACGCGTCGAGCGGCGGGTTGTCGGCGACGATGAGCACGACGAGGTCCGTCGCGCCGGAATTGATCAACTGGTGGGGCTCGCCGGGCGGGTGGACAAACACCTCGCCGGTCTGCACCGGGTGGGTTTCGGTGCCGGCGCGCACCGTGCCGGTGCCGGACTGGACCACGAACATTTCCCACTGGGCGAGGTGGGAGTGAAACGGACAGACCGCGGCGCCGGGCGGGATGCGCCGGATCTGGAGGTCGAAAGGATGGCCGCCGCCCCAGGTGCCGGCGCGGATGCCGCCATTGAGCTCCAGCGTGAGGTTGCGGCAGAAGGAGTGAAACTTACCCGTGGGGGATTTCTGCTCCACCTCGGGCAGGGCGGGGATGTGGACCTTTTTCATGGGGCGAGGATCAGATTATCGCGAAAACGCAGAGGTGCGGAAGCGCTGAAACTAACCTCGGATTCCCGGTATTTCCGCTCCTCCGCGTTTCCGCGATCTCCGGGTCCGGGCCTTCGGCGATTTCGACTCAGACCTTCTCGTTGACGACCGGGTTCGTGAGCGTGCCGATCTTGTCGATCACGATGCTCACGGTGTCTCCGGCCTTCATGAAGATGGGGGGCTTGCGGGCGAACCCCACGCCGTGGGGCGTGCCGGTGAGAATCACGGTGCCGGGGAGGAGGGTTTTGCTGGCGCTCAGGAACTCGATCAGCGTCGGCACGTCGAAGCACATGTCGTTCGTGTTCCAGTCCTGCAGCGCGGTGCCGTTGAGGATGGTCTTGATGCCGAGCGCATTCGGGTTGGGGATTTCGTCGCGGGTCGTGATCACCGGCCCGAGCGGGCAGAAGGTGTCGAAGCTCTTGCCCTGGCAGAACTGGCCGCCGCCCCACTTGATCTGCCAGTCGCGGGCGGAGACGTCGTTGGCGCAGGTATAGCCGAGCACATACTTCAGGGCGTCGGCCTTGGTGACGTTCTTGCAGCGCTTGCCGATAACAACGGCGAGCTCGCATTCGTAATCCACCTCGGTGCTGGCCATCTTGACCGGGATTTCGATCGGGTCGCCGGGATTCTGGAGCGAGTTGAGGCTCTTCATGAAGAGCATCGGCTGCGCGGGCACGCCCTTGCCGCCTTCCTCGGCGTGTTTCTTGTAGTTCAGGCCGATGGCAAGGATGCTGACCGGCACCAGGGGCGCGAGGAGCTTGCCCGGCTGGACCACGTTGGCGGTGACCTTGAACTCACCGAGGATGTCGCCGGCGATCGCGCGGGCGGAACCATCGGGCTGCAGGGCGGCATAGGCCGGGCCGGTCGGGGTGAGGTGGCGGATGATTTTCATGGGGAGGGAAGACAAGCTGTCGGCAATCAGCTCTCAGCTGTCAGCTTTATTTCGGACATATGACTTATAGGTCGTAGAGGACAAATGGCTGAAAACTGAAAGCTAACCACTGATCGCTACGCCTTCGCCTCGGCGAAGGCTTCCATGCCGACGCAGCTGCAGATGAGGTTCCGGTCGCCGTAGACGTTGTCCACGCGGCCGACGGCGGGCCAGAATTTGCTGGCGCGGGTGTGGGCGTCGGGGAACGCGGCGGTCTCGCGCGTGTACGGGTGGTCCCAGTCGGTCGCGCAGACCACCGCGGCGGTGTGCGGCGCGTGCTTCAGGGGGTTGTTGGCCTTGTCGGACTCGCCGCTGGCGACCGCGGCCATCTCGCCGTGGATGGCGATGAGGGCGTCGCAGAAACGGTCGAGCTCGGACTTCGCCTCGCTCTCGGTCGGCTCGATCATGAGCGTGCCGGGCACGGGGAAGGACATGGTCGGCGCGTGGTAGCCGTAATCAATGAGCCGCTTGGCGACGTCCTCGACCTCGAGGCCGTGCTTCTTCCACGGACGGAACTCGAGGATGCACTCGTGCGCGACGAGCTGGTTGGCACCGCGGTAAAGCACGGGAAAACAAGCCTCGAGCCGCCGGGCGATGTAGTTGGCGTTGAGAATGGCGACCTTGGTGGCCTCGGTGAGCCCGGCGGCGCCCATCATGCGGATGTACATCCAGGAAATCACCAGGATGGAGGCGGAACCGTAGGGCGCCGCGGAGACGGCGCCAGTTTTCGATTGGGGATTTTCGATTTTCGATTGGGGAGGAACCACCGCGTGGCCGGGGAGGAAGGGTGCGAGGTGCGCCGCGACGCCGATCGGGCCCACGCCGGGGCCGCCGCCACCGTGCGGGATGCAGAAGGTCTTGTGGAGGTTGAGGTGGCAGACGTCGGCGCCGATGAAGCCGGGCGAGGTCAGGCCGACCTGCGCGTTCATGTTGGCGCCGTCCATGTAAACCTGGCCGCCGTGGGCGTGGATCGTGGCGCAGATGTTCTTGATGCTCGTCTCGAACACGCCGTGCGTGGACGGGTAGGTGACCATCAGCGCGGCGAGATGCTCGCGGTGCGCGGCGGCCTTGGCGTTCAGGTCGGCGACATCGATGTTGCCGTTGGCGTCACAGGCGACGGGCACGACCTTGAAGCCGCCCATGGTGGCGCTGGCGGGGTTGGTGCCGTGGGCGCTGGTCGGGATCAGGCAGATGTTGCGCTGGCCCTCGCCGCGCGATTCGTGAAACGCCCGGATGGCGAGCAGGCCGGCGTATTCACCCTGCGAGCCGGCGTTGGGCTGGAGCGACACGGCGGCGAAGCCGGTGATCTCGGCGAGCCAGGTTTCGAGGTCGCGGAAGAGCTTCTGGTAGCCACGGGACTGCTCGAGGGGGGCGAAGGGATGCAGCCGGTTGAACTCCGGCCACGAGACGGGCAGCATCTCGCTGGTGGCGTTCAGCTTCATCGTGCACGAGCCGAGCGAGATCATCGAGTGGCAGAGTGAGAGGTCCTTTGCCTCGAGCCGGCGGATGTAGCGGAGCATCTCATGCTCGGTGTGGTAGCGGTGGAACACCGCGGCGGTCAGGAACGGGGAGGTGCGCGCGAGCGGGCCGGAGAATTCGACGGGGACGGTCTCGGCCGCGGCAAGTTGGGCCTCGCCGAAGAAGGACAGGATCAGCTGCACGTCCTCGATGGTGGTGGTCTCGTCGAGGGAGATGCCGACCGAGTAGGCGTCGCGCCGGCGGAGGTTGAATTTTTTGGCGGCGGCGGTGGCGTGGACGCGCTCGGCCCCGACGTTGGTGACGGTGAGCGTGTCGAAGACCGGCTCCGCGTTGACCTTCGCGCCGAGGGCGGTGAGGCCCTTGGCGAGCAGGCCGGTGAGCAGCTTCACACGCTGGGCGATTTTCCTGAGGCCCTCGGGTCCGTGGTAAACGGCATACATCGAGGCCATGACGGCGAGCAGTACCTGTGCGGTGCAGATGTTGGACGTGGCCTTGTCGCGGCGGATGTGTTGCTCGCGCGTGCCGAGGGCCAGCCGCATGGCGGGGTTGCCCTGGGCATCCTTCGACACGCCGACGAGCCGGCCGGGCATCTGGCGCTTGAAGGCATCCTTCGTGGCGAGGAAACCGGCATGCGGTCCGCCGAAGCCGAGCGGCACGCCGAAGCGCTGCGCGGAGCCGACCGCGACATCCGCCCCGAACCCGCCCGGGGCGCGGAGCAGCGTCAGCGCGAGGAGATCGGCGGCGACGATGGTGAAAGCGCCGGCGGCGTGGGCGGCGGTGAAGAAATCCGCATAGTCTTGCACGCTGCCGGTCGTGTCGGGGTACTGGACGAGCACGCCGAAGCAGCCGGCCCCGGCCTTGAACGTGCGCCAGTCACCGACGGTGACCGAGATCCCGAGCGGCTGGGCGCGGGTTTTCACAATGTCGATGGTCTGCGGATGACAGGCGGCATCGACGAAGAAGCTGTGGTGGGCGGCGGCATCGCCCTCCTTGAGCCGGTGGCACATCATCATCGCCTCGGCGGCGGCGGTGCCCTCGTCGAGCATGGAGGCGTTGGCGATCTCGAGGCCGGTGAGGTCGCAGATGAGGGTCTGGAAGTTGAGCAGCGCTTCGAGTCGGCCCTGCGAAATCTCGGCCTGATAGGGGGTGTAGGCGGTGTACCAGCCGGGGTTCTCGAGGATGTTCCGCTGGATGACGCCGGGCACGAACGTGTCGGAGTAACCCAGGCCAATCAGGCTGCGAAAGACCTGGTTTTGGGCGGCCATCCCGCGGAGCTCGGCGAGGGCGGCGCTTTCGCCGGCGGCGGCGGGGAGATTGAGCGGGCCGCGGCGGATGTGCGCGGGCACGGCGGCGTCAATCAGCGCGTCGAGCGACGCATAGCCCAGCTGCTGCAGCATGGCGGCGGTATCGGCGGCATTGTCGCCGGTATGGCGGCGGGCAAAGGTATCTTGGGGGGCAAGGAGGTCGCGGGACGTCGGCATCCGCCAACGCTAGGCGAGGAGGAAGGCCGCGCAACCGCGATTTGGCCGGCGGCGGGGCAATTAAGGGTTTGTTTCGAGACGGAAAGCGGGGCTGTTTGGGAAGGAACGGATGGTTTAAGGGGGAAGCCAGGAAACCATGAAGCGGATCTCCGAAGTATCCTCCTGGTTTCCTGGCTTCCCCTTTAAAAATTCCGGCTCAGATGAAAGTTCCCACTCCCGATTTCAGGTTGCGCCAAGTCCGCGCCGACCATGTCCACCGGCGGCTGGCGGAGCTGTATCCGGAGACGCCGGTGCCGCTGGACCACCGCGATCCGTACACGCTCCTGGTGGCGGTGCTGCTGTCGGCGCAGTGCACCGACAAGCGCGTGAACCTCGTGACGCCGCACCTGTGGGCGCGGGCGGACACGCCGGAAAAGATGGCGAAGGTCCCGGTGGCGGAGATTCAGCGCATCATCCGGCCGTGCGGGCTGTCGCCGCAGAAGGCCAAGGCGATTGCCGGGTTGTCGAACCTCCTCGTCGAAAAACACGGCGGCGAGGTGCCGCGCACGTTTGAGGAACTCGAAGCCCTGCCCGGAGTGGGCCACAAGACGGCCAGCGTGGTCATGGCGCAGGCGTTCGGCGTGCCGGCGTTTCCGGTGGACACGCACATCCACCGGCTGGCGCAGCGCTGGAAGCTGACCAGCGGCCGGAACGTGGTGCAGACGGAGGCGGACCTGAAGAAACTCTTTCCGCGCGAACACTGGAACGCGCTGCACCTGCGGATCATCTTTTACGGCCGGGAGCACTGCACCGCGCATAGTTGCGACGGCACGACCTGCGAGATTTGCCGTACGCTGTTTCCCGCCCGCAAGCGGGCGGTGAAAACGCGGAAGTAGGGTGAGGCAATTTTCGGTCAGAAAACGGGATTGATTCGCTGGCGGGGCCTCTTCACGTTCTCGCCCCCCAGTCGGACGCTTAGCTCAGTTGGTTAGAGCACGTGCTTCACACGCACGGGGTCACAGGTTCGAGTCCTGTAGCGTCCACCAGCCTTCGCCAAGCCTACGGCTGGCAGGCCAGCCCCGGAAGCGTCCCAGGCTATGGCCATCCCTTTGGTGTGATCCCACCCAGCGAAGGCTGCCCGCCGTAGGCTCGGCGAAGGCGGGCCTTCACTCCGAAAGGCGCCCAAAACCCGGCACCGCCATCCCCTGCGGGTCGACGAACCTGGTTTTGCCGCGGTAAGCCAGGCACGGATCATCTTGCTCCCTATTAGGTTGCGGCGGGGCAGTGGCGTCGTTGCAGTGGGGCGTGCACTTCGACAAGCCGAAGGCGAGTTGGCGCGATATCTGGGGCTATGCGACGGGCGAGGGCGCCTCGTCGCTGACCATGAACGGCATCTCGGGGTTCGCGATGCTCTACTACACCCAGGCGCTGGGGCTGCCCTTTGCGCAGGCGGGCATCGCCTTTTCCGTCGCGAGTTTCTGGGACGCCATCGTGGACCCGGCGGTCGGCCACCTGAGCGACAACACGCACACGCGCTGGGGCCGGCGGCAGCCGTATATCCTCATCGGCGGCATCCTGCTGGCCGTGACGTTCTATTACCTGTGGGCGGTGCCGGCGTTCATCAGCCAGCACGGGCTGCTCTTTGCCTACGCGCTCACGATCAACCTGCTCATCCGGACGTCGTTCGCGCTCTTCAGCGTGCCCTACGTCGCGCTGGGTTTCGAGATCTGTACCGACTACCACCAGCGGTCGCAGCTCCAGGGCGCGCGCATCGCGTTCAACATGCTCGCCAACCTCGGCGGCCCGGCGCTGGCCTGGTCGCTGTTTTTCAAGGACTCCAAGGTGCCCGGCGCGCCGGAGGCGACGAGCGTGGTGTCGAACTTCCTCCACATGGGCCTCGCCTTTGCCATCGCCACCATCGCCTTCACCCTGGTGGTGGTGCTGACGACGCGGCACCACATCACGGACACGCGCGGCGTGGTCACGGGCACGGGCAACAGCCTTGGGGCGTTCCTCGGGGACTTCCGCCAGATCGCCGGCGACCGCAATCTCCAGCCCATCGTCGTCTTTGTGTGCATCGGGCTGATCGGCGCGGTGTTCGTGGCGACGCTGCAGATGTATCTCTACGTTTACTTCATGCACCTGACGTCGCTGCAGAAGACGATCATCCACGGCGGCGGCATGATCCTCTGTGGGACGGGCGCGCTGGTCGGCGTGCGGCTCGAGCGCACGTTCGACAAGAAACACGCCGTCTGCATCGGCGCCGGCATCGCCGCGGTGGCGGACTTCACCGCGGGCGTGGTCTTCCTCACCGGGCTGCTCAAGCCCGCCAGCGCGTGGGTCATCGCCGGGCACAACGTGCCCATCGGCGTGATCGTGTTCGGGGGCTGCGACATGCTCAACTGGTTCGGCGTCGGCCTGTATTCGTCGCTGGCCAACTCGATGATCGCGGACGTCGCCGAGGTGAACGAGTTGGAGTCGGGGGTGCGCAAGGACGGTGGCTACGCCGCGATCTTCGCCTTCCTGACCAAGCTTGTGCTGTCCGTGGCCGTCTTCATCGCGAGCGCCTGCCTTGCCTGGGTGGGCTTCGTCAACGGCAGCGACCACCAGACCGCGGCCGCGCTGCGCTGGCTGGTGCTGCTGACCTTTGGACTGGGCGCGCTGTTCGCCGGACTCGTGATCCCGATCGCCCTGCGCTATCCCATCGACCGGAATTTCATGACCCGCGTGAAGACCGCGCTCGCCGCGCGGAAAGAAACCCCCGCCGCCTCCGCTCCGGCCGTGGGCGCCTGACCGACCGTGACGGGGCGGTAATTTCTGACATGGGTTCGTAAAGCTGGCCATTCCCTGGTGCGGCCAGAAGTGCTAGGATGCCCGGGCATGAACCTGAGCTCCGCCTTCACGGTCGATCCCGACGCTCCGGAGATCCGGCGGCACAACGACCAGGTCAAAGCCGCGCAGGCGGCCTTTGACGCCGGCCGGCCGACGCGGGTGCTCTTCAAGTGCAGCGAGTGGGTGGGGCAGCACGGCTTTTACGCCGACGAGATCGGGCTCGATTACCGCGAGTATTACACGAACCCCGACCTGATGCTGCAGGTGCAGCTGGAAGCCGCGCGGCGGCGGCGCGAGCTCCCGGTGCACGACATCATCCTGGGGGCGCCGCCGCAGGAGAGCTGGACCGCCGGCGTGGACCTCTGGCCGGCGGTCGCGCCGGGTGCGTTCGACTGCGAACTGATGTACCGGCGGGAAACCGTGATCGCCAACCGCTCGCGGCATCTCTCGCGCGAAGAGTGCGATGCCCTGGTCATGCCGAGTGTCGAGGACGGCGGCTTTGTCGGCACCGTCCGCCGGTTTCACGAGCACCTGGTCGGCCAGTATCAGGACAAGCTGGTCTTCCTCGGCAAGCCGGTGGACCGGATCCAGAACGGGATGGGCACGAGCGGTTTCTTCAGCCTCGCGCTCGACCTCCGGGGCGAGGCCATCATGTCGGACATGTATGAGGACGAGGCCTTCGCGCACCGGTTCCTGCGCAAGCTGGCCGACTGGAGCGACGCCCTGACGCGCCGCTGGGCCGCGCCGGCGGACCGCAATGCGCCGTTCCCGCTCACCGACCACGGCATCGACATGCTGTCGCCCGCAATGTACGAGAAATTCATCCTGCCGATCCTGCTGGAAAAGAACCGCGGCCGGACCGGCGAGCCGCAGCTCTTCCACCACTGCGGCCGGGGCCAGCACCTGTTCCCGATCGTCAGCCGTCACTTCCAGGTGCAGACCCTGCATGCGCTCACCTATCCGCTGCTCGACATCGAGCGCATCCGGCGCGACGTCGGCCCGGCCGCGCACCTCATCGTCCTGATCTCCGACGGCATCCTCAACCTGGGCACCGCCGCCGATGTGCGCGACGCGGTGAAATCACTGCTCACCGACTCGCTGAAGCGGAGCGGGCCGCTCACGCTGATCTCCGGCGACCTGCTGCCCGGCACCAGGATGGACAACCTTCACGTCCTCTACGAAGCCGTGAAGGAATTCGGCGCCATCGGCTAGTTTTCAATAACGCCTGGCAGCGCGTCTTAGGAACACATCAGCCTGCGCTCAACCGTGACATACAGTGAGTCCTGTCGCGCCCACCGTGTTTTGCCACGGCCACAGATTACACGACCATTCCGCTCGATGTTGATCAGCATGAGGTTTGCGTCGGCTTTTGTGGCGCAGCCTGCCCTCCGGCGCTCTCGGGTGGCTCGGCGGTTGCCAATGCGGGGTGGGCTGTTCTGCTCCCGGTGTTTTTCAGTCGAGCGAAATATTCCATGTCCCCGTCACTCCCCGCCCCGTCCCCGCTTCGCCGAGATAACCTGGATATGCTTCGTGGGCTCGCGGCGCTGCTCGTCTGTCTTTTTCATTTCACCGGCAGCGGATTTCTGCCGGATGGGACCGGGACTCGGATACTCGCGCACGGCTATCTGGGCTTTGATGTTTTTTTCGTTATCTCGGGTTTTGTGATTCCGCTGGCGCTGCACCGGGCGGGCTATGGCGTCGGTGACTACGGGATTTTTATCAGGCGCCGCATTTTTCGCCTATTCCCGGCCTATCTGGTCTCGGGGCTGTTGGTTTTGACGCTCTGGTACGCAAGCTCGCTGCATCCCGCCTTTCGGGGGAGCCGGCCGCACCTTACGCTGGTGCAAGGCCTGGGCAACCTGACGCTCACCGCCGATTTGCTGCACACGCCGTGGATCAACCCGGTGTATTGGACGCTCGCGATCGAGCTGCAGTATTACCTGCTTATCGGGCTGGTGTTTCCGTGGCTGGTCTCAGCGCAGCGCGGCCGGCGGTATGCGGCGATGGCGCTCTGGCTGCTCGCGCCGTGCCTTGGTCCGCTACCGGCCACGGTCTGGACCTACGCGGCGCTGTTTGGCATGGGCGTGTACACCTTCATGCGGGTGAACCGGCTGATCACGATGCGTGAGTGCGCCGGCTTGCTGGTGGCGGCCGCGGTGGTGCACGGGATGCAGAGCGACTGGCTGAGTTCCGGCGCCGGGCTGGTGGCTGCGCTGGCCATCCTCCTGCTACCAGCAATCAAGGCGCGGCTGCTGCTATTTCTCGGGACCATCTCCTATTCGCTGTACCTCATCCACGTGCCGTTTGGCGGCAAGCTCATCAACCTGGCGCAACGGCTGCCGGACAACCCCGCACTGCGCCTCATGCTGCTGTTGCTGGCGACAGTGACGGCCATCATGGCGGCCTGGGTTTTCTACCTGCTCATCGAGCGACCCTTCCATGAGTTTTCCCGGTCGGCCCGCTTTGTCCGGCCGCGGAAGACGGAATAAATGCGGTCAGCACAGAACGTGAGTCTGGCCCCCGGCCAGGGCGAGTGGGGGACGATGGTCCAACTGCAGCGTGCCGGTGATCCCGGGGGGGAGGGTGATTTCACCAGTGGTGGGGCTGGTGAGGCTGACGCGGATCTGGCCGTGGGGCGTGGGAATTTCGCCCTTGGCCCAGGTGAGGTCGCCGAGTTGCGGGCGGATCGAGACTTCGCGGTAGCCGGGCGCGGTGGGGGTGACGCCGAGGATTTTGGCGGGGAGCAGATAAGCAGGGCCGGCGGACCAGCCGTGGCAGTGGCTGCGACCGGCGGGGACGATGTGGTCAATGCCGGGTTCGCGACGGTCCACGATTTCCCACGTGGTCGTCGCCCCGCTGCGCAGCATCTGGCCGTAGTAGGAGCGCATTTCTTCCAACGCCTCGCGCACGAGCCCGGCATCCATCCACGCCTGCAAGAGGTAGAATTCCATGAACCCCGCCATCGGTCGGCGGACCTTGGCATCCTGCTGCAGCAAGGGGTAAATCGCGCGCAACTCCGCTGGGGTGAGGGCGCCGGCGAGGAACGCCGCGGCGTGCGCGTGCCAGCTGCGGGTGGCGTCGGGCCCGAAATCGTCGCGACATCCCGCCTTGGCAGGATCGCCGAACTTCGCGGCGGCCTGCGGGAGTCGCGCCCGGTGTTTGGCACGATAGCTTTCCGCCCTCGGGGTGTCGCCGAGCAGGTCGGCGAGTTTCGCGCCGTCGGCAAAGGCCGCGGCGATCTGGTAGGCGAGGGCGGACCGGCTGCCCCACCAGTCCTTGTCGTCGGGCTGGTTGTCGGTGATGAAGGTCTTGCCGCCCTTCGTGACGGCAAGGTCTACCTTATCGAGGAAATCCAGCACGCCGTGGACGACGGGCGCGAGCTCGCGGGCGAGCGCGGTGTCGCCGGTGTGGAGGACGTATTCCCAGATGCTGCAGACGAAATCCGCGCAGTAGTTGTCCAGCACCCACTGGTGCAGCCCGCCGGGCGTCGCGAGGTCGCCGAGATAGCTGATCCGCGGATACATGTGGCCGCCCGCCAGCAGGGCCACGGCGGACAGGCTGCCGTTCTCGTGCCGGCACTGGGCGAACAGCTCGAGGCTCCGCCGCGCCAGCGCCGCGTCGGCGAAGAGCGGGTGCGCGCAGAGGAATTCCACGCGGTAGTCGCCGATCCAGAGCATGCCGTCGCGCTTGATGCCGTCCTCATAAAAGCCCTGCATGCAGAGCTTCGTTGTGCGCCGGCTGATTGCCCACACGTCGTTGAGCAAAGTGTCCGAGCACACAAACGTCCCCAGCTCCGCGACCGGGGCGTGCTCGAGCGTCATCGTTGCACGGCGGAGGCGCACCGCCCCCGGCCCGTGCACGATCACGTTGACGAAACGAAACGCCCGCCGGCCCTGATTCCGCGCGGTCTGCGGGCCGGCGGGCAGGTTCAGGATGTCGCGCGGCTGGTGATACCAGTGCTCCGGCGGAAACGGCTCCTTGAGCAGCGCCTCCTCCAGATCCTCGCCCTCGACCAGCTCGAGCGTCGTGGCCGCGTCGGCCGTCAGTTCGAGCTCGAGCACGCCGACGAGCTCCTCGCCAAAATCGAGCACGAGCGACGCCCCCGCGGGGAGCAAGGTCTCGCCGCCCATGAGGCAGGCCTCGGGCTGTTGCGCGCCGCGGACCTCAACTACGGCGCGGGGTGCGTGCGGAGTGTAAACGAGCGCGGCGGGCGTGATGGCTTGCATGCGGTCTTCAGCAAAAAAGCCGCGAGCGTTTCACCGGTCCGCCCTGGCCGGCGCCGGTCACGAGGAAGACGCCGCCGCCGACCAGCTCCTTCGGCGCCTCATCGGCCCGGGCGCTGGTCACAAAGAGCTGGTTGAACTTCTCGCCGCCAAAGCAGCACGACGTCGGCCGCAGCGCGGGAATCGCCAGCGCGCCGTCCACGGTGCCGTCCGCCTGGTGATGCACGATGCGGGAGCCGTCCCAGCGCGCGGACCAGAAGCCGCCCTTGGTGTCCATGCAAAGTCCGTCGGGAATGTCGTTTGCCGGCTGGGCCTGGTGAATGAGGCGCCGGTTGGAAATCTCCCCGGTCTCCACGGCGTAATCGAAGGCGAAGATCCGGCCGGTGGTCGAACACGTCCAGTAGAACGTCCGCAGGTCCGGCGAGAAGCCCATGCCGTTGGAGACGCCCGTGCCCCGGAAAAGCAACCGGGACGAGCCGTCGGGATCGTAGCGAAAGACGCCGCCGGACGTTGCGCTCAACCCGATCGTGCCGGCGAACACCCGGCCGTGCGGGTCGGCGGTGACGTCGTTGAAGCGTTCGGAACCCTCGTCGTGAAAGGGCCGGGACTGCGTGCACTGCCCGTCGCCGCCGAGGCGGACGTAGTCGTTCACGCGGAACAGCGCCAGCGCGCCGTCGGCCTCGAGCGTGAAGCCGCCGACCTTCGGGCCGGAGTAGATGCGCCGGGTTTGGCCGGTAGCCTCGGTCCATGCGTGCAACTCGCCGGCTTCGATGTCCGACCAGTAGAGCACGCGCTTCGTTTCATCCCACAGCGGGCCTTCGCCGAGCGTGCAGCGGGAGGGGATGAGCAAGGTGACTTCGGGCATGGGGTGGGACGGGTGCGTTGGACTCACTCCAGCAGCCAGCCGCCGTCGACGACGCAGTTGTGGCCGGTGGAGGCGCGACTGGCGTCGCTCAGGTAGAACAGAATGTGGTTGGCGATGTCGGTTGCCGTGATCTTCAGCGGCAGCGACTGCACGCCGGCGAGGTAGGCGAGGTGTTTCTTCGCCTTGGGGCCGACAAAATACTCGTCCACCTGGCGCTCGGTGAAGATCCAGCCCGGGGTGACGGTGTTGAGGCGGATGCCCTCGGCGCCCAGCTCGCGGGCCAGGCCGGTGGTCAGGCCGAGGATGCCGGCCTTGGTCGCCGAGTAGATCGAGCGCTTGGGCACGCCGAGGCGGTAATTGATCGAGGAAACGTTGACGATGGCGCGGCCGCGTCCGCGGCGCAGGAACGGGGCGCCGGCCCGGATCACGAGGTAATAGGCGCGCAGGTTGAGGTCCACGACCTCCCGCCACTTGTGCTCGTCGCCATCGGCGAGGGCGATCTTGGGATCGATGCCGGCGACGTTGACGATGCCGTCGAGGTGCGGGGTCAGCTTCGCGATTTGCTTGAAGAGCGCGGTGATCGCCGGGGCACTGGCCAGGTCGCAGCGGAGCGAATGCAAGTTTTTATGGCGGTAGGCCAGGGCCGAGCGCGCGATGCCCAGCACGGTGGCGCCGCTGGCGAGCAGGGATTCGGCCGTGGCCCGGCCGATGCCGGCGGAGGCGCCGGTGACCAAGACGACCTTGCCCGCCAGGTCGGGCAGGGACAGCAGGGTGGCGGGGGTGGATTTAAGCGGGGTGGCCATGGTTACCAATCGATGACGGCGCCGTCGCGGGCGAAGCTGCGGCGCGGGAGTTCCTGGGCGAAGGGATGCTTGGCGATGGCGGCCTCGTTGATTTCGACGCCGAGGCCGGGACGGCTGCCGGGATAGACGAGGCGGCCCTTTTTCTCGACGCGGAAGCCCCAGCTGACGATCTCGTCGCGCCACGGGACGTCCTGGTGAACGGCCTCGCAAATGAGGTAGTTGGGCGTGGCGAGACCGAACTCGATCGAGGCGGCGGTGCTGACCGGGCCCTGCGGATTGTGCGGCGCGATGGCCACGCCGTGGGCGTGGGCCATGGTGGCGATGCGGCGCGCCTCGCTGAGACCGCCGCAGTGCGTGATGTCGGGCTGCACGATGCTGGCGGCGCGGCGCTCAAAGAGTTCCTTGAAGGCGTGCAGCGAGGTCAGGCGCTCACCGGTGGCGATCGGGGTCTTCACTGCGCGCTGGATTTCGGCCATGCCCTCCAGGTGCTCGGGCCAGCAGGGCTCCTCGAAGAAGTAGAGATTGTAGGGCTCGAGCGCCTTCGCGAACTGCAGGCCCATGCGCGGCGAGGGCCGTGCGTGGCAGTCCACCATGATGTCAATGTCATCGCCGACCGCCTCGCGCATCGCGGCGACGCAGGCCACCGCGCTCTTCACGGGTTGCACGCCCTCGATCATGACCTGCTCGGGCACGGCCATGGATTTGAAGGCGGTGAAGCCATCCGCGACGGCCTGGCGCGCGAGATCGCCGAAGCGCTTCGCCTCCTCCACTGGCGTCGAATAGAAATCCTCCATCTTGCCGCCGCCGAGATGGCAGTAGAGCCGGATGTAGTCGCGGACGCGTCCGCCCCAGAGCTGGTGGCAGGGAACGTTGAGGCTCTTGCCCAGGATATCCCAGAGCGCGAGATCGATGCCCGCCATGGCGGTGCCGCGGACGATGCCGTTGCTGTGCCAGAAGTGCTGGCGGTACATCATCTGCCAGAGGTGCTCGATCCGGGTCGGGTCCTCGCCGATCAGCAGTTCGCGCAGGTCCTGGATGGCCCCGATGACCGAGCGGGTGTGCCACTCGAGGGTGGCCTCGCCCCAGCCGATGAGGCCGGGCTGGTCGGTGATGACCTTCACAAAGATCCAGTTGCGCATCCGGGCGTTGCAGACGCGGGTCTCGATTTCGACAATCTTCACGGCGGGCAGGCTGGGTGGGGGCTTGGCTGAGGTCAAATCGCCAAACAGGGGCGCCGGCGGGGAACCGGGCGCATTGGCGCGGGACTGTGACAAGGCGCGCCAGCGCTGGCGCAATTTGGCCCCGGTTTTACCTCCGGCCCGGGCTAAATCCGGGGTGCCGGCTGGCCCGGCTTATGCGGGGTAAATACCGCCATGGATTCCAACAAACTCACCCAGATGTCCCGGCAGGCCGTCACCGACGCGCAGGCCCTCGCCCGCCGCCTCCAGCACAACGAGGTGGACACGTGGCATTTGCTGACGGCGCTGCTCGGCCAGGAGAACGGCATCGTGCCCGGCCTGCTCGACAAGATGAGCATCACGCCCAGTGCCATGGCGCTGGCCGTGGATCGCGAACTGGAGCGCCTGCCGAAGGTTTCCGGCAACGTGGACACCTCGAAGGTGTACGTCACCTCCGCGATGAACGAGGTGCTGACCAAGGCCGAGGACGAGGCGCAGTCGCTGAAGGACGAGTATGTCTCCGTGGAGCACCTGTTCCTCGGGTTGCTCGAGGTCGGCAAGCCGGACGCGCTGAAGAAACTGTTCAAGAGCTTCGGGCTCGACCGGGGCAAGCTGCTCAAGGCGCTGAAGGACATGCGCGGCAGCCAGCGCGTGACGACCGACAACCCGGAGGCGACCTACGCCGCGCTCGAGAAGTACGGCATCGACCTCGTCGCGCTCGCGCGCAAGGGGAAGATGGATCCCGTCATCGGCCGCGATGAGGAGATCCGCCGGACCATCCGCATCCTTTCCCGCAAGACGAAGAACAACCCCGTGCTCATCGGCGAACCCGGCGTCGGCAAGACCGCCATCGTCGAGGGCCTCGCCCAGCGCATCCTGCGCGGCGACGTGCCGGAGGGGTTGAAGGACAAGATCATTTTCTCGCTCGATATGGGCGCGCTGGTCGCCGGCGCGAAGTACCGCGGCGAGTTCGAGGAGCGGCTGAAGGCCGTCCTCAACGAGGTGAAGCAGGCCGAGGGCCGCATCATCCTGTTCATTGACGAGCTCCACAACATCGTCGGCGCCGGCAAGACCGACGGCGCGATGGACGCGGGCAATTTGCTCAAGCCCATGCTCGCCCGCGGCGAGCTGCACTGCATCGGCGCCACCACGCTCGACGAGTACCGCAAGTACATCGAGAAGGACGCCGCGCTCGAGCGCCGCTTCCAGCCGGTGCTGGTGGACCAGCCGTCCGTCGAGGACGCGATCTCGATCCTGCGCGGCCTGAAGGAGCGCTTCGAGCTGCACCACGGCGTGCGCATCCAGGACAACGCGCTCGTCAGCGCCGTCGTGCTGTCCAACCGCTACATTTCCGACCGCTTCCTGCCCGACAAGGCGATCGACCTGATTGACGAGGCCTGCGCGATGATCCGCACCGAGATGGACTCGATGCCGCAGGAGCTCGATGAGCTCACCCGCAAGGTGCTCCGCCTCGAGATTGAGGAAACCGCCCTCGCGAAGGAGAAGGACGACGCCAGCAAGCGCCGCCTTGAATCCCTGCGCAAGGAACTCGCCGAGGCCCGCGAGAAGGCCAAGGGCATCAAGCTGCACTGGGAGAAGGAGAAGGGCTCCGTGGACAAGACCCGCAAACTCCGCGAGTCCGTCGAGCAGCTGCGCTTGGAAATGGAAAAGGCCGAGCGCGCGTACGACCTCAACAAGGTCGCCGAGATCCGCCACGGCAAGCTGCCCCAGATGGAGGCCGAGCTGAAGAAGCTCGAGAAGGCCGGCAACACCACGACTTTGTTCAAGGAGGAGGTTTCCGAGGAGGAGATCGCCGAGGTGGTCTCCAAGTGGAGTGGCGTGCCGGTCACGCGACTCGTCGAGGGCGAGAAGGAAAAACTCCTGCGCCTCGAGGAAGTCCTGCACGAGCGCGTGATCGGCCAGGACGAGGCGGTTACGCTGGTGACCGAGGCCATCCTGCGCGCCCGCAGCGGCATCAAGGACCCGCGCCGCCCGGTCGGCAGCTTCCTGTTCCTCGGGCCCACCGGCGTGGGCAAGACCGAGCTGGCGAAAGCGCTGGCCGAGACCCTCTTCGACACCGAGGCCGCGTTGGTGCGCATCGACATGTCCGAGTACATGGAGAAGCACAGCGTCGCGCGGATGATCGGCGCGCCCCCGGGCTACGTCGGCTACGACGAAGGCGGGCAGCTGACCGAGGCAGTACGGCGCAAGCCCTACGCCGTGATCCTCTTCGATGAGATCGAGAAGGCACACCCGGACGTGTTCAATGTGCTGCTGCAGGTGCTGGACGACGGCCGCATCACGGACGCGCAGGGCCGCACCGTGGATTTCAAGAACACGGTCATCATCATGACCTCGAACCTCGGCTCCCGCTTCCTGCTGGAAGGCGTGACGGGTGACACGATTTCCGAGAGCGTCCGCGAAAGCGTGATGGCGGAGCTGCGCAAGGCGTTCCGGCCGGAGTTCCTTAACCGCATTGACGAGACCATTCTGTTCAAGCCGCTGACGCTGGAGGAGATCACGAGCATTGTGGACCTGCTGCTGACGGACCTGAACAAGCGCCTGGCCGACCGCCGGGTGACGGTGGTGCTCGACACCAAGGCGAAGGAGTGGGCGGCGGAGAAAGGCTACGACCCGGTTTTTGGGGCGCGGCCGCTCAAACGCTTCCTGCAGCGCAACATTGAGACGAAACTCGCCCGCGCGCTCATCGGCGGCCAGGTCGCCGAGGGCAGCGAGGTGAAGTTTACCGTCAAGGACGATGCGTTGGTGATGAAGGGCTAGGCCAATCCGGCCGGCTCATTTTTGGCGGCGAACCCGGCCGTGGTCCGGGTGGCCGGCCGCAGGATTGTGACGCGAACCTAGTCGTCCCTGAATCTAACCTACGATCGTCCCCCGCCGGGCGGGATGGTTCCCCAAAAACGCCAAATCCGCCACCAAAGCAGCGGGTTTGGGCTGACGGTGGAGTGCAACCGGCCGGTGGGCGGGTTTGGGCTGGATTCTCCCGTGGTTTCAGGAACTGGCGGGAGGGCCGGTGGTCTTGGCCGCCGTCCATGATCACAGTGGGAAAAATGAAGCTTTGGTTTGTCCGGCTGGCCGTGCTTTTCGGCCTGGCTGGCGGCGCCCTGTCGGGGGCGATCGAGCCGGTGGCGGTGACGTTCGATTACGTGTGCGCCCTGGCGGAGACGGACGTGAAGACGCCATACCAGGCGCGGGTGGATGACCTGCCGGCCCGGCTGGGTGCGCTGACGTATGATGATTACCGCAATATCCGGTTCCGGCCGCCGCTGGCGCTGTGGCGCGACGACCGGCTGCCGTTCCAGCTGCAATTCTTCCACCGCGGCGGGCTGTTTCGCGAGAAGGTGACCATCCACGAGTTCAGTGCGACGCATGAACAGGTGATCCCCTTCGTGCGGGATTTTTTCAGCTACGAGCTGGCGAAGGATCTCGGCACCCTGCATTCCTCGCTGGGTTATGCCGGCTTCCGGGTGCACACGCCGCTAAACCGGCCCGAAGTGTACGACGAGTTGATCGCATTTCTCGGCGCCAGTTACTTCCGGGCGATCGGGACGGGGCAGGTCTACGGCCTCTCCAGCCGCGGGCTCGCGGTCAACTGCGGGCTGCCGGACCAGCGGGAGGAGTTTCCGCGTTTCACCGAATTCTGGGTGGGCAAACCGGCGGCGGGCGACCTGACACTCACGATCTACGCCCTGCTTAAGGGGCCGAGCGTAACCGCGGCGTATGAGTTCATCGTGCAGCCCGGCAAGGCCACCATCGTGGACGTCCGCTCCGAGCTGATTTTCCGCCGGGAAGTCAGCGTCCCCGGCATTGCCCCGCTCACGAGCATGTTTTGGTACGGGGAAAACTCCGCGCGGCCCGCGGGGCAGATGCGGCAGGAGGTCCACGACTCCGACGGGTTTTTGGTGGAGGATGCCACGGGCGGTCATTTCTGGCAGCCACTGCACAATCCTTCTGCTCCCGAGATTGGGATCACCACGGTGCACAAGTTTACGCGCTTCGGCCTGCTGCAGCGCGACCGCCGGATGACGAGCTACGAGGACCTGGAGGCGCACTACGAACAGCGTCCCTCAGCGTGGGTCGAGCCGATGGGGGACTGGGGCGACGGTTCGATCCGGCTCGTGCAACTGCCCGCCGGGAGCGAATACGGCGACAACATCGTGGCCTTCTGGGTGCCCGCGGCCCGCCCCGTCGTCGGCCAGCCGGTACGCTACAACTACCGCATCATCTGGTCGCTGGGCGAACCGCCCGGCGAGGGTTTGGGCCGGGTCGTGAACACCCACGAGGGAGACTTGCCCAACGTGCCGCACGGCCGGTTGTTCTGGGTGGATTTTGCGGATGAGAATTTTGCCACGCGCGATGCGGCGACACTCGAGGCGGACATTGAGGTCGGCGAAGGCGGGCGCGTGCGCCACCATGCGATCAGCGCCTACCCCCAGATCGGCGGCTGGCGCGTGGCGATTGAGGTCGATGCGATTACGGCCGGGGGAACGGTCAAGTTCCGCTGCCAATTGCGCTCCGGCGCCCAACCAATCAGCGAAACCTGGGTCTATGACTGGAAGCCATGAAGCCCGTGCCTGCATTTAGCCCAGTGATCGAAGCCGACGCCCGGTGGGCGGCTGCGGCGGAGCGCGTCGAACGCTACCTGAGGGCGCACCGCCTGGCCAGTCCCGGGCAGATCGCGCGGCTCACGGCGGACATCATCGGGATCGCCCGCGCGCGCGCGCGGGCGGACGCGGAGCCGATGGCGCTCGCAATGGAGACGATGGACGCGTGTCTGGGCGCCTGGTTTGCGCGGTTGCTGCCGACGGGCGAACCGGGGGACGCGGATCTCCGCGTCCGCGGCCGCGTGGCGCTGGCGCTGGGGGACGTGGCGGCGCGCTGGCCGGGATATTTCATGCGCGAAAGCGCCCTGCCGGTGGAGCTGGTGCGCGTCATGCGCGAGACGGACCTCGGTCGCGCGCCCGAAATCAAATTCAGCAACATGGCCCCGCGGCCGGCCGCGGGCCCCGTCGCGGCGGGCAGCCGGCTGCGGTGGCAATGGTCGTACCGCTGGCCGTTCCTGCGCATCGTGACGGGCCTGATGGTGGTGCTTTCCCTGCTTGGCGCCGCGCTTGGCCCGGGCCGGTAGAAAGCGCGCATGCAGCTCCTGAATTTTGACCCTGAGCAGCTGGATCCCGGCATGGTCCGCAAGCGGCGGGCCTTCGTCGGGCTGATGGTGTTCCTGATCACGGCGCCGGCGGTGGTGCTGATGGCGGATCTCCACCAGCGGACGGGTTACGACGGGTGGAAACTCGCGCACCTGGCGGTTTTTGCCGTGCTGTTCAGCCTGCTGGCGCTCGGGGCGCTGCAGGCGCTGCTGGGCTTCATCCTGCGCCGGCAGGGCGGGGACTCCTGCCAGATTTCCGCGAGTGTGGACTGGGCCGGGGACCACGGACCGCTGCCGGTGCGCCTCGCGGTGGTCATGCCGGTCTGCAACGAAGATGCCGGCCGCGTGATGGCCGGGGTGCGGGCGATCTATGAATCGCTCGAGGCGGACGGCCGGCTGCCGGAATTTGATTTTTTCATCCTGAGCGACTCGAGCGACCCGAACTGCTGGATCGCCGAGGAAGTGGCCTGGGCCGGGCTCGTGCGCGACCTCGGCGCCGGCGGGCGGTTGTTTTACCGGAAGCGCCGGGTGAACACGAACAAGAAGTCCGGCAATATCGCGGACTTTTGCCGGCGCTGGGGCAGCCACTACCGCTACATGGTGGTGCTGGACGCGGACAGCATCATGACGGGCGGGGCGATCGTGGCACTCGCGCGGATGATGGAGCGCAATCCCGGCGTGGGCCTGATCCAGGCGGTGCCGCGCCTGGTGAGCGGCGAGACGGTCTTTGCGCGGCTACAGCAATTCGCCAGCCGGCTGTACGGCCCGGTGTTCACCGCGGGCATCAATTACTGGCAGCTCAGCGAGGCGAATTACTGGGGGCACAACGCGATCATCCGCGTGGCGCCGTTCATCAAGCACTGCTCGCTGCCCGACCTGCCCGGGGACGGCCCGTTTGGCGGGCGCATCATGAGCCATGATTATGTCGAGGCGGCGCTGATGCGGCGCGCCGGCTGGCAGGTGTGGCTGGCCGCGGACGTGGAGGGCAGTTTCGAGGAATGCCCGGCGAACCTGATTGATTTTGCGAAGCGCGACCGCCGCTGGCTGCAGGGCAACCTCCAGCATGCGCGGCTGGTGGTCGGCCCGGGTTTTCACCCGCTGAGCCGGTGGCATTTTACCCTCGGCATCCTCTCGTACCTCACGTCGCCGCTCTGGCTGGCGTTCCTCGTCCTCTCCACGACGATCGCGTGGCGCTTCAAGGCGACAGGGCTCACGCCGCTGCCGGTGGACAGTTTCTCGGACCACGTGGCGTGGCGGTTTGGCACGGAGGCGGTGCTGCTGCTCGGCCTGACGGTCGGGCTGCTGTTCCTCCCGAAGATTCTCGCGCTGCTGGACCTGCGGTCGCGCCCGGCGGAAGCCGCGGCGTTTGGCGGCTGGCTGCGGCTGGGGGCGGGGATTCTGCTGGAGACGGTGCTGTTCACGCTGCTCGCGCCGGTGCTGATGTTGTTTCACACCAGGTTCATCGGATTGACGCTGTGCCGGCAGAGCGTGGGCTGGAAGACGCAGCGCCGCGGCTACGACGGCGGGGCCGGCTGGCGGGAAATCATGGGCACGCACTTTGGCCACACGGTGCTGGGGCTGGCCTGGCTCGCGCTGGCGTGGTGGATCAACCCGACGTTGGCGCAGTGGATGTCGCCGATCCTCGCCGGATTCATCCTGTCGATCCCGGTGTCGTATTTCACGGGCGGCCTGGCGCCCGGGCGGGGGCTGCGGCGGGCGCAAATCCTGGGGACGCCCGAGGAAAGCGCCCCGTTGCCGGAACTGGTCCGGCTCGAGGAACGCATGGCGGCGCTGGCCCTGACCCGCGAAACCGGGCCGGCCCCGGATGACGGGCTCCGCGATGCGGTGACCGATCCCTACGTCAACGCCATCCACGTTTCCCAACTGCGCACCAAGGACGATCCCTCGCCGGCGAACGAGTCCCGGTTCGCGGGGTTGCGCGAACGGCTGCTGCGCGAAGGTCCGGCAGCGCTCACGGCCCGCGACAAGCTGGCCCTGCTGCTGGATGCCGACTCGATGAGCCGCCTGCACCGCGAACTGTGGGCGAAGCCCGAGGCGGAGCTGGCGGTCAGCTGGCGCGAGGCGCTGGAGCGCCAGCCGGAGCCCGAAGCCGGCGAGGTGGAATTCACGGTCAACGACGCGGTGCTGGCGATGAAGTGACCGCGGCGGGTCCGGGATTTTCTGCTTTGCGCCTGCGCGGCTTTGCGCGACCCTCAAGCCGCATGTCCGCCGAGCCCATCCGCTACTTCGATCGCTACAAACAGACCGTCGAGACCGAGCAGATCTACGGCGAGAAGTGGCTGCGCTGGGCCTACGAGACCGCGCCGGGCCGCCTGACCGTCTGGCTGGCGGCGCGCCGGGCTTGGTTCTCGAAATGGTATGGCTGGAAAATGAACCAGGGGGAGGCGAGCGCGGAGGCTTCCGGCCTCGTCAAGCTGCTGCGTGTCATGTTCGGCGCGGGCAACAGCTCGAACCGCATCCTGCCGTTCATCGCGAAGTATAACGTCGACGTGGACGAGTTCGCCAAGTCGGCCTTCGACTACCGGACGTTCAACGAGTTTTTCTACCGCGCGCTCAAGCCCGCGGCGCGGCCCATTGCCGACGGTGAGACGGTGGCGGTGTTCCCGGCGGACGGACGCCACCTGGTGTTTCCCAACGTGGACACGGCGGACGGCTTCTACGTGAAAGGCGCGAAGTTCACGCTGGTGGAGCTGCTCGGTGACGCCGCCTTGGCGGGACAATTTGCGGGCGGGTCGATGCTGATCTCGCGGCTGTGCCCGGTGGATTATCACCGGTTTCATTTCCCGGTGGCCGGCGTGCCGGGCGAGTCGCGGCTGATCAATGGCTGGCTCTATTCCGTCAGCCCGATCGCGCTGCGCCGCAACGTCCGCTGCCTCGTGGAGAACAAGCGCGAGGTCACGCTGGTCGAGTCGCCGCAGTTCGGCACCGTGGCGATCCTCGAGGTGGGCGCGACGAACGTCGGCACGATCCGCCAGAGCTACGTCCCCGGCCGCGTCGTGGCGAAAGGCGCCGAGAAAGGCTTCTTCGCCTTCGGCGGCTCCTGCGTGATCACGCTGTTCCAACCCGGCCGCCTGACCTTCGACGCCGACCTCGTGGCCCAGAGCGAGCAGCAGATCGAAACCTACGCGCGGATGGGCGACCGGCTGGGTGAGGCGCCCTAATTTTCGATTTTCGACTTTCGATTGCGGAAGGAGGCACGCCCGTCCGCCCGGCCGGACCAGAATCCCCGCTTGCGTGCGGGGAATCGAAATTCGAAAATCCAAATTAGAAAATCCTACGCCCGGGTGGTGGAATTGGCAGACACGACGGTCTTAGAAGCCGTTGCCGCAAGGCTTGCAGGTTCGAGTCCTGTCCTGGGCATTTTCCTCAGCGGGCCAGCACCACGAACGCGGGTGAGTTCCGGCCGACGGGACTGCGGTCGAAGTCGCCGTATATTTTCACGTCGGTGAAACCGGCGCGGTGCATCAGGTGCTCGATCTCGTAGCGCCAGAACCAGCGCATGCTGAGATGGACGATCGATTCCCGGGCCGGGCCGGCGCCGGTTTCCTCGACGTAGCGCATCGTGAGCTGGATCACTTGGTTGACCCGGTCGCGGGTCGCACCGACGTAGCGCCGGGTGGGCCGGCCCTCGTAATTGAAACTCAGGTCGAGCGTCTCCGGCTCGCTGTCCAGCGCCATGCGCTCGAGCCGGGGGTTGAACAAATCGAATGCAAACAGTCCGCCGGGAGCGAGGTGCGCGCGCACGCGGGCCAGGCAGCCGAGCTGCTGTTCCACCGTGTCGAGGTGCTGGAAGGCGCGGAAGGCGGAGAAGATCAGCCGGAAACGCTGGGCACCGAAGTCGAACGACTCCATGCGGGCGCAAGCCAGCGTCACCGCTTCCGCCCCCGGCCTGCGGCGAAATTGCTCGAGCATGGCGGGGGAGAGATCCAGTCCGGTGCAGGCCAGGCCCCGGGCCGCGATCGGCAGGAGCGAACGGCCGGTGCCGCAGCCCAGTTCCAGGACAGGGCCGCCCGTTTCCGCCGCCAGGTTCTGGTAAAAGGGTATGTCCGCGCGTTGCGCCGACAGCTCCTCGTAAGCGGCATCGTAGTACCGCGCGGTGTACTCGTAGGATTCCGTGGTGCTCATGGCTGGGAAGGGTTGAACCCAGCCCGCCACGCAATCCCCGGCCGGTCAATTTGGAAGAAACCCGGCCCCTTTGCCAAGCCGCCGGCGGGTAGGCTGGACGCGCGGCCCAAGAACTGCTTGTTGAGAGGTGATTATGCCTCCCCGTAAAGTTGCCATTCTTACCGCCGGAGGGCTCGCGCCCTGCCTGAGTGCCGCCACCGGCGGGTTGATCGAACGTTACACGGCCCTGGCGCCGGAGATTGAGCTCATTTGCTACCGCAACGGCTACAAAGGTTTGCTCATGGGCGACAAGATTCCCGTGGCGGATGACCTGCGCGACTCCGCCCGCATCCTCCGGCATTACGGCGGCAGTCCCATCGGCAACAGCCGCGTCAAGCTCACCAACATCAAGGACTGCGTGAAGCGCGGCCTGGTGAAGGAAGGCCAGGATCCGCTGGCCGTCGCCGCCGAACAGCTCCGCAAGGACGGCGTGGATGTGCTGCACACGATCGGGGGCGACGACACCAACACGACCGCCGCCGACCTCGCCGCCTACCTCAAGAAGGAGGGCCACGAGCTGACCGTCATCGGCCTGCCGAAGACGATCGACAACGACATCATTCCCATCCGGCAGAGCCTCGGCGCGCTGACCGCGGCGCGCGAGGGTGCGCTGTTGTTCCAGCGCGTGGTGGCCGAGCACAGCTCGAGCACGCGCGTGCTCATCATCCACGAGATCATGGGCCGCCACTGCGGCTGGCACGCGGCCGCGACGACCTACGAGTACCAGAAGCTGCTCGAGTCCCAGCCATACGTCCCGAGCCTCGGCATCTCGCGCGACCGCATGTCGGTGCACGGGATC